>JAXDJO010000025.1:0-16120 GCA_034667525.1 Actinomycetota bacterium | reverse complement strand
AAAGAGCCGTCTCATGGATGGCCATCCACCAAAGCGCACGAGTGGTCGACGGCGACGGGACTGACATCGGACATGTGGAAGCGGTGCTGGGAGACGAAGAGGACGACATCTTTCATGGTGTGGCCCTTGATCTGAAGGGATGGGGAGGCCACGTCGAATTGCCCGCAGATCGGATCCAGCGGATTACGGCTGACAAGATTTATACGGATCTAGGGCCCCAGGAGGGAGAGTCTCTGAAGAAATTGGAACCCGATCGCTGGTTCGAGTTCGAAGGAAGAAGCCGATTCCTAAAGCGCGCCAAGTGGGAGAAGAAGGACAACTAGCGGGCTCCGAAGGTTTGATCTACACCTGTCCACATTCTCGGACAGTGTGATTGTCCGCTACATGGGCCGCAGGATGGCTGCCGACAGACTCCAGATCTGGACGTCTCCACCATCGCGAACTACCTCCGCGGACTGGTCAAGTCAGTCCCAGAGCGGGATTAAGCTGTTGCCATTTCCTGGAAACCAGGCCCGCTGCATCCAGCGTCAGGAGTGTCCCATGGGGGGGTCGAACAAAGGTGCCGGATGCTTCCTGGCGGTTGTTTTAACTGTGGCTTCTGCGATCACCACCGCCACACCGGCCGCCGCGCAGACAGCAAGGTGTCTGGGCGCCACTGCGACCATCGTTGGCACTGACGGGAATGATGTGCTGACAGGGACCTCCGGCAGGGATGTGATCGTGGGACTCCGAGGCGATGACGTCATAGCGGGCCGCGGCGGAAACGACCTCATCTGCGCCGGTGCCGGATTAGACGCGATCAAAGCTGGATCGGGCTCTGATCGCGTCAGAGGTTCGGGGGGAGTCGATCTCATCGCCGGCGGCTCTGGCAGGGATCACCTTTATGGATCGAATAAGAGTGACATCTTGATCGGCGGCCCAGGAAGAGACGTGCTCAAAGGCGGGCCGGGTAACGACCTGCTCCAGGGAGGCACCGGCAGTGATCACCTCGACGGGGGCCGCGGCGCACTGGATGTCGCATCGTTTGCCGGACGCGAACCGGGAGTCAACGCCAGCCTGGCTACCGGGGTCGCCCACGGCCAAGGTTCCGATCGATTAGCGAACCTCGAAGGACTGTTCGGATCTGCCGGCAACGACCGGCTAGTGGGTAACTCTGGGCGCAACGTGCTGATCGGTTCCTGGGGCAACGACACCCTGGTCGGAGGACGCGGCTTTGACCTCGTCTTGTATCCGTTGACCTTCGGGCGGAGTACCAATCTCGGCGCGGAAGACGTCCAGCTCAACAACAAAAGAGCGATCAAGGCTTACGGCGTGGACCAACTCGCCGGTTTCGAGGGGGCTGAGGGCGGCACCAACCTGATCGGCAACGCCGGCGACAATCTGCTTATCGGCACGCTCAGCACGAGGGTAAAGGGTCGCGGCGGAAACGACACCCTTATCGGCGGCCTTACCGTCGGCACCCCTACCCTTCAAGGGGGGCGGGGGAACGACAAGCTCACCGCTATCGTGGGCTCCACCTACTTAGATGGTGGCCCCGGCAACGACGTTATCCATGGTCTGGGGGAGACGAACATCCTCGATTATGGGAAAGCCCCCCGGGGGGTCGATGTCAACCTTCCCGGCCACACCGCCACCGGTTACGGACACGACACCGTACGTGGCACCTTCGACTGGATCGTGGGGAGCAAATACAACGACACGCTGGTGGGGGGCAGATGGACGGCCGACATCTGGGGTTCTAGCGGCGACGACGTCATCGATGCAACCCGCGGGTACGGGGTGATGATGGACGGATCGGGAGGTAACGATGTGATCACCGGCAACGGCACGCTCGTCGGGGGCGCAGGCAACGACCGGCTCACGGGCGGTCCTTACCCCGATCGGATACAGGGGGGTCCCGGCAGCGATTCGATGTTCGGACATGGCGCTAGCGATGAATTGACCCCTGATGACGATCCCGCCGGTTCCAAGACCATCGACCCAGGAAATGATGTCGTCAATGGAGGCGCCGGGGTAGACAACGTCGAGTACCTCAACTCCAACGGTCCGATGACGATCGATCTCAGCGCCGGGACGGCCCAGGGAGAAGGAAGCGATTCCTTGAGCAACATCGAAGACGTATCTGGGTCCGGCTCCTATGGCAACACCATCCGAGGCACGGCCGGCGACAACCGGATAGACGGAGGTAACAAGAACGACTCATTGTTCGGGCTTGCCGGTAACGATGTACTCGATGGCAGCTCAGGCACCGACGCCTTGGACGGTGGCAGCGGAACGGACTCCTGCTGGTTTGGCGAACAAGACACCAACTGTGAGATGTTCATCGGCACGAGCGCGAGCCTCAACCAGCCCGGGGTCTCAACCTCGCGCAGCTCGTTGCCGCGTAGGAAGCCAACATCCGATCCCGCCCGAACCATGCCGACGACGTTGCAACCCAGATCTAGTGTCGACAATGGACGTCTATGGGCAAAGACCGTTGCAAAGTGGGCTCGATGGTTGGCGCGCTGAGACGTCACAGCGGACATCGTCTCGCGACACCCGCGTGTGTCGAGCTGGGTCTCACTGACGCGAAACTTGACTCGTCAGTCTGGTCACCATTTGGTCACCATGCGAGGTGGAAACCGTTGATAATCGGCGACACTCGGTGACAGTCGAAAAGGGCACTTGACCAGGGAAAACAACTCGAAGACGCAGGTAGGCGAACTTCGCAGGAGTGAACTCATAATCCGTTGGTCGCTGGTTCGAGTCCAGCCGCCCCCACGAAGGCGTTTCCGCAGGTCAGAGGCCCTTTTCGGAGCGCTCGCGCGCTCTCGAAAATCGCCGAAAATGGCGCTTGGTCACCAAGGTCACCATGCCGAGGCCGCTGTGCCTGAGAGACAAAGAATTTCAGGGGTGCAAAGTGCGCAAATCGCGATGCGCGCCGCGGATCTCCTACGGAGCCAGAGCAGGTGATGATTTAGCAAGAAGTGCGACCCCGAACGCGCGATAGATCTCTGGTTTGGAGCGGGCTCAGGTCGAAGATGATCACGGCATCCACACGCGGTTAGCGTGCTTACTCGCGCCAAGGATTCTTAAGATGAAGGCTGGACCATTGCGTCAACGCGGGGGAGCCCACCGATGGCAGTTAGGCAGGCATTGCGACTGCCGCCATGACATGCCCGTCCGGTCTGCCAATGCCCACCGGCATACGATCTTTCCGTTGGTGGTGTCGTTGGCAATGCTGACCGCGTCCTGTCATCCCTCGCCTTAATATCGGTAACCGGGACGTGATCGAGTCTGCGGGTTTGAGCGGGATCACCTGACGGCCTCTACCAAACTGAAACGCTGAGGCGCGGATGGCTGCGATCACTGAATGAGGATCTTGATGTAAGCGCTGGTGCCTGTGCGCTGCGCGTGCACTACGTAGCAGCCAGGGGTTGGGAACTTAAGGACACTGCCCCATTCGTCGCCTGGGCCCTCCAATCCCGGAAAGAGGTGTTTTCTGAGTTGCCGCGGATTGACCTCCTCCGGACCTCCGGTAGCGAAGAGATGCAAGGGCCCTGATCCCGTCAACCTCCAGACCATCTTGATATCTGCGTTTGCTGGAAATGGACGACCCTGCATCACGACGGCTCTAGCACTGCCACCTTTCACAACCGCTGTCACGTCGACGAAGCCGGGCCTACGGACTTTGAGGGGGGACGGCTGAGAGCATGTCTTGGGACCGAGAGTCAATTGAGCCTTTCGTGGCTGCTCAGTTGTCGAGAAGCTGTTGAGCGCGTTCCACGTTTGGCCCACAACCTTTGCAGACGCGTCTTTGCCGATCGCAATCAGGGCGTAGAAATTCCTACCGGAATCTCGGAATGGGAGCCAATAGATCATGAGCGGAGCGCGTCTTGGTGCGCACTCTAGTTTGGTAGGGCGCGCGATGGCCTTGAAGTCGGCAGGCCGCGGGCGGAAGCCGGCACCGGAACCGGACCTTTCTTGGATAGATAGGAAGGCGTCGGTGCTCGAGAGATCTTGAAGAGCGCCCTTGGGAAGCTGGGCGCAGTTGGAGGCGCGCCGCTGGAGTGGGCGCGTTCCCATGGAAAAAAGCTCACGCGGATTCGCCAGATTTGGTGTTAACGAACGTCGGGCTAGATACCACGTACTCGGGTAACGAAGGCTGAAGGTGGGGTTGTGGCCACGGTAGGTCACGAATCCGGAGCGATTAGCCCGCGAACTTGGAGGCACCACCGGCGCTGTGCTCCGAGAAAGCGCCGCGGCTCCCAGCGAGAGGGCGGCGAGGACAAAGATCGCCGCCCCCGTGATGTATGCGCATCGCCTTCTCTTCAGTGACGCGCCCCGACGCACAGCTGCGCCGATGTCTGGTCCCTTCTGTGGCATCGCCGCCGCTCGCTTCAAGACCTCGCTAGGTTCACGTGGCATCTCACACCTCCCGGAATTCTTGGATGTCGTCTTGGAGCCGAAGAGCTGCAAGACCGCGTCGAGTAAGGGTCTTGACCGTTGCCTCGGGGCAATCCATGATTCGGGCGGTCTCCGCTACGGAGTAGTCGGCCAGGAACCGCAGCACCAACGCGGCTCGTTGCCGCCGGGGCAGCCGCGCTACGGATCGTCTGACAGCTACCGCGTCCTCTGGCTCTGTGTCGACCAGACTCGTGGACGATGTCTGAACTCGAGCGTTCGCTCGACGCTCGGCGGCTCGACGCCTGAAGTAGGAGTTGCAGAGATTGAAGCCGACGCGGAACGCCCACCCGGCCTGGTCGTTAACCTGCCGAACCTTGGACCAGTCCCGGTAAGCGATCGCAAGTGCTTCCTGGGCCAACTCTTCCGCCACGGCAGACTCTCCGCAATAGAGGCTCAATGCCCCTACCAAGCGCGGATGCACTTCCGCGCACAGGACGCTGAACTCTTCGTTGGACACATCTCCCATCCTCTTAGAAGACGACCGAGGGGTGCTCGAAGGTTTCATCGGGCCTGGATCTGCTACCTTTTGGCCCCCTCGGTCGTCTTGTTAGAACGAGATGAGCGTTGAACGCCATCGGCGTGTCGTTCAGCACAGGGTCCATGCTTGGTGCTATGCAACCTCCTAAGGAGGAGGAACCTGCCACGCCCGGAGTAGGGGGGCTGATGACATTAGCCCCGGAGGTTGAACGTGCCCTTGCTTGCGGCGGAGGTCCGGCGTAGTTCCGCACGCCGGATCGCGAGGGAAGGCTGTTGCTTGGAGTAGACAGCGGACCCGCTAGCGGCTTCGGTTATGGATTCCGCGGTAGCGCCATCAGTGCGCTCGTTTCGGATGACGAAAAGACAATGTGCCAGCTGTCCGGAGACCACGATCCGATCATCAAACCCGGGCCGGGGCAACCGAGTGCTTGTGGGACCCATTGCCCCGCATGACTCGCAGAATCGCGGGACCCCGCTTCGGAATCCTCTCGTAGGCGATCTTCTTCCCGTTCGGCGACCATTGCGGATGCACCTGCAGGCCCCCGGTTGTTCCTCGGGTCAGCTTCCTCTTGTGGCTGTCGTCGGCCCGCATCGTCCAGACACGATCCGTTCTTGCCCCTCCGAAGGCCACTGTCTTTCTTCCGTTGGGTGAGAACTGCGGATTCATCAATCCGCTAGTCGTCCGGGTATCCCACAGGGCCACAGAGAATAACTGCGGCGTATCTGCGGCGATGCTGCAGCGGCATATTGGTCGCCGTATCCCGCGTGTCGGCGCCACTGTCCTGGAGGGAACCTGACCCAGCGACTTCCGCCCACCCCAGAAGGTCGGGTTGATTGAGTTACGAGAGAGGAGGGCCCGTTCCCGGCCCTCCTCTCTGCGACCGGACCAAACGGGTCGCCTACTCCTCCGGACCAAACGGGTCGCCTACTCCTCGCCGTTAAACTCGTGATTCACATCACCGGCGGGGTCTTGGTGCCCTCCAGGACCATCCGACGCGGTCGAAGTTTCCGCTGTCGAGGTTTCCGACGTGGTTGAGGCCTTCGCCGTGGTCGCGCTATCGGGGGTGGTCTGGTCACCCTGCTGAAGCTGGATGTTATCGGTGTCGACCGTCGAAGTGGTCTCTGCCGAGGTCGAAGTTTTCTGCCTACTCGCCGATGCGAGCGCCGCACCGACGCCGGATCCTCCCAGCACCAGCACCGACATTCCTGTTACGAGGATCTTTCTCATCTTCGTCATCTTCATTCTTGTTCACCTCCTTCCGACTCGTCTGTACCGAGCCTAGGAAGTGGCCCATAACAAGAAGGTGAATGCGATCTGTCAGCCGATGGGAAGCCCTACTGAGAATGACGTCCCGTTGTCGGAGCTCTCGACCGAGATGTTCCCATCGTGTGCAGTGACGATGTCGTGGCAGATTGCGAGTCCAAGTCCGCTGCCTTGAAGAGCGGAGGATCTTGATGCGTCCACTCGGAAGAACCTCTCGAAAAGGTGGGGAAGCGCCTCGCCAGGGATCCCAGAACCTGTGTCCGAAACGGTGCATCCAGCTTGGCCGTTCCGCTGCCAGGTGGACACGTGGACCTTGGCACCCGCACCTGCGTACTTCACCCCGTTTTCAATGAGGTTGGTGAGGACCTGTGTCAGCCTGTCGGGGTCACCGATTATCGGTGCAGGAGTGCCGTTCGCACTGATCTGTACTCCGGACCTGGCCGCCAGCGACGCCAGTTTTGCGACGGCTCCGGTTGCCAGATCTTGAAGATCGATTGGCCTGCGAAGCAACTTCAGTTGCCCGTCCTCGATCGACGCGAGTGTAAGGAGATTCTCGATCATGCGCGCCATGCGCTCGACCTGCTCACGGTTGCTCACGAGCAATTCCCGTGCTGCCTTGCTGCTTAGCTGAGGGTCGTCGAGGGCAACGTCGATCTCGGATGCCATCACGGTAAGGGGAGTGCGCATATCGTGGGACGCGTCGGCGACAAACCTTCGCTGGCTGTCTACTCCCTCCTGCAATCGCCCGAGCATGTGGTTCAGTGTCGAAGCCAATCGCTGAAGCTCGTCGTCCGTTGGCGGGATCGCGATCCGGTCCCCGAGCCGATCGGCCCGAATCTGTTGTGCCTCTGCCGTCATCCGGGCCACGGGTTGGAGGGCCTTGCGGGCGATCACCCATCCACCGAGGACGGCGAGGAGCAGTGCCACCGGGATCCCGGTCACTGCCAGGACCAGCAGCCGGTGGATCGATGTGTCAACGCCTTCCAATGAGCTGGCGACCACCAACACGGACGGTCCCCCAGGCCCCGGTAAGCGCAACGCGAGTACACGAGTGTGTTCCTTATGGGCGCCCAACACCACGCTTTCGAGGATCCGGCGTCCCCGCATAGCGGCAGCGGTCTCCGTGGGACTGATCATCGGACGACCGGCAATAGCTGGGTCTCCCGTAGCGTCGAGCACACTGCCGGTGGCAGACAGTCGCTGGGCGGCGGTCTCATTAGGGGCTAGGCCCCGCAGTGAAGCGTCGCTCACATCCTGGAAGTTTTGGTCACCTTGCTGGTACCCAAGGGTGATCTGGGCAGTACGTGATTGAAGCGATTGGTCGACTGCGTGGATGAGGTCAGATTTCAGCCGCAGGAAGACGAACGTTCCGAAGGCAACGAGGATCAGTGTCAGCAGCGCGAGATACCAAACTGTCAGTCGGACCTTGATCGACAGGTTCATCCCTGGTCCAGCACATAGCCCACGCCGGGCACAGTGCGGATCAGCGGCCCACCGAACGGCCCCTCGAGCTTTTTACGAAGGTGCCCCACGTAGACATTCACGACGTTGGAGATGCCGTCGTAACCGTAATCCCACACATGATCCAGGATCTCAGTTCTCGTCACAACCGCTCCGGCTCGGCGCATGAGGAACTCCAGGAGCGCGAACTCCCGGGGACTCAGTGGGATGTCGCGGCCGTCTCGCTGGACCAGGTGGCGGGCTGGATCGAGGACGACGTCGGCGACCTCGAGTACGGCGGGCCGCTCGCCGGCGCGCCCCCGGGTCAGCGATCGGAGCCGCGCGAGGAGCTCGCCGAATGCAAACGGTTTCACCAGGTAGTCGTCGGCGCCGGCGTCCAACCCGCGGATGCGATCCTGGACGCTGCCACGAGCAGTCAGCATCAGGACCGGCGCCCATCGTCCACGCGAGCGAAGCGTGGTGCAGAGTTCGATGCCTTCCACGCCGGGGATCATCAGATCGAGAATGATTGCGTCGTACTCGTACTCGGTCGCCTTCCACAGGCCATCGACGCCGTCGCCCGAGATATCCACTGCGTAGCCGTGGTTGCGGAGCCCCCGACCTATTGCGCTCGCGACTCTCGGTTCGTCCTCGATCACGAGGACCCTCATCTGATGATCGCGATTACCGGCGCGCCCATCGTGCCAACCTAGGTCTGACCAGGTGAAAGAAAGGTGAACGGCAGATGAAAGACCGCCCGAGGGTCGCCCTCCGCTAAGCCTTCTCCACCTGATCACCCTCGAGCAGAAATGAGCAGGAGAGCACCGTTGTCTCATCTCATACTCACTTAACTCTCATAGTTCCCGGCGTAGAACGGAGCTACACCGTCCGGAAACCACTAAATGAGAGGACGCAATTCGGTGAGAGCCAGGTCCAGCAACCTTAGGTCGGCTTCGTTGGGGAGTGTCATCGCGATGACTCTGTTCTTTGTATCGTGTGGTGGCGGAGGGACGACGAACAAGGCCGCTCCCGCCTCCCCAGTGGGTGCCGTTCATCCTTCCAAGAAGGCCGGTGGGATGCAGACGCAGGCCCCTGTGCCCGCGAGCAGCAACCCCCCGGGAGATATCCCCGATAGCACGGCCTTCGTTCCCTACGTGTCAAAACCAGGCAGATTCCAGATAACCATCCCCGAAGGATGGGCGCGTCGCACAAAGCCTTCACAGGTGACCTTTACGTCGAAACTCAATGAAGTCTTGCTGCAGTGGGGTCCCCGGTCGTCCGCGAAGGCAGAGATCACAGCGCTTGGACGGAAGGCGCCAGCCTTCCAGCTCGAGAAGACGAGCAAGGTCACGCTGCCGGGCGGCCCCGCCACGCTTCTCCAGTACCAGGAGAACAGCAAACCCAATGCCGTGACCGGCCAGCAGTACCGTTTGGAGCGCTTGCAATTCGACTTTGTGCGAGGTTCTCGTGAGGTGGCGCTGACGCTGTCCTCAACGGTTGGCTCGGACAACGTCGACGCCTGGCGCACGATCTCAGAGAGCTTCCGATGGAAATGAGGCTCGACGCTCCGGAGCATCCTCTCCTTCGGGCCGATGAGCTCTATCGCTTCTACCACGCAGGACGGGATGAGACGTTCGCTCTCAGAGGCGTCTCGCTGGAGGTCCGGGCGGGCGAGATCATCGCTATCTCCGGCCCTTCCGGAAGCGGCAAGAGCACCCTCCTGTCCTGCCTGGCAGGCCTCGACGAGCCCGATGGGGGTCACGTTTCGATCGACGGCGAATGGATCACCCGTCAATCAGAGACAGAACGTTGCGCCATCAGGGCACGTTGCATCGGGATGCTGCTGCAGTCGGGGGGTCTTCTCGAACCCTTGAGCGTCCTGGATAACATACGCGTGGCGCAAAAGATCGTCGGTCAGAAGGACAATGGCCGCGCCCTGGAGCTCCTTCATTCCATGGGACTCGACGACCACCGTGATGCTGTTCCTTCCTCTCTGTCTGGTGGTGAACGGGCGAGGGCCAGCTTGGCCGTCGCACTCGCCAACGATCCGAAAGTGGTGCTCGCCGATGAGCCGACCGGAGAACTGGACGCGTCCAACGAAGACATTGTTTTGGGCTTGCTTCATGACCTCGCCGATCAGGGATCAGCAGTCGTTGTCGTTACCCACAGTCACAGCGTTTCTGACCAGTGCGATCGGGTGATCGGTCTCCTTGACGGGCGAATTGTCTCATGACTGAACCCGTTTCGTTGGGCCGCGCGGTAAGACGGGTCTTCCCCAGCGGAGGCACGGAGCGAGTGGCCTTAGACACAGCCGATTTCGACATTGAACAGAACGAGCACATCGCGCTGGCGGGCCCTTCAGGCAGTGGCAAGACTACGCTTTTGCATCTGCTCGCCGGCTTGGATGCGCCATCGTCAGGACAGTTGACGTGGCCAGCACTCGGTCCGAAGGGAGCGCTGAGGCCGGGCAAGGTTGCGGTTGCGTTTCAGGGCCCGACACTTTTGCCGGCCTTGACCATCATCGAAAACGTAGCTCTGCCGCTGCTTCTGATGGGTGAGAGTGAGGATGCCTCGTTCGAAGAGGCGGGCAAACTCCTCGTAAGGTTCGAACTCGAAGAGCTGTCGAGCAAGTTCCCTGACCAGATCTCGGGAGGTCAGTCGCAGCGCGCTGGACTTGCCCGGGCTCTCATAACCAAACCGGGGCTCCTTTTGCTCGACGAACCCACTGGACAGCAGGATCACTCCACGGCGGCTCGATTACTGGTTTCACTTTTAGAGCTGCTGGATGAAACAGGTGCGGCGGTAGTAGTAGCGACGCACGATGAAACTATCGCCGCCAGATTTCCTCGACGCTGGTCTCTCGACGGCGGACACTTGTTCGCAGAGGAGAGGAACCGATGTTCGGCGTGACATGGTTGCTCGGCCTGCTACGAAGGCGCAGAGCGCGCGTAGTTGGCGCCGTGATCGGGGTGGCTCTCGCAGTTGCCCTAGTGGGCTCCCTGGGCGCCTTCTTCTCCGCCAGCAAGGCGCGCATGACGCAGCAAGCAGCACGCGGTGTTCCGGTCGATTGGCAGGTTGCTCTCTCTCCTAACGCTAACGTCAACCAAGCACTGATTGAAATCCGAAAATCCGCGGGCGTCGTAACCGCTCTTCCGGTTTCCATCGGAACGACCACGCATCTGCAAGCGGTGACAAGCGGTTCGGTTCAGAAGACGGGGCCGGGAAAGGTCCTCGGTATACCTTCCAACTACCTCGCTACCTTTCCGCGAGAGGTGCGTCCTCTGGTGGGCAAAACGAGCGGTGTGATGCTGGCGCAGCAGGCCGCCGCCAATCTGCAGGTCGGAGTCGGCTCGACGGTGACGATCGGCCGCCCAGGTCTGTCTGCCGTAAAGGTCGTGGTCGATGGCGTGATCGATCTGCCTGCGGCCGACTCCTTATTCCAGAAGGTCGGTGCGCCCCCCGGGACTGGACCTACGGCGCCACCCGACAACGTCGTCTTGCTTCCGCTGAGCATGTGGCATCGCCTTTACGATCCGGTGGCGAAGGTGCAACCGTCGGCCACTCAGAATCAGGTTCACGTCGATCTGTCGAGCGCTCTCCCCGCGGACCCAGGGGCGGCTTTCGCCAATGTGATTGGGCGCGCGAATAATCTCAATGCACGTCTCGCAGGAAAAGGGGTAGTTGGAGACAATCTCGCGGCGCAGCTCGACTCCACCCGCGGCGACGCGATCTACGCGCAACTGCTGTTTCTGTTCCTCGGAGTGCCGGGTGTGGTCCTGGCCTTGTTGCTCACAATCACGGTCACCGGAGCGGGCGGAGATCGCAGGCGGCGGGAGCAGGGACTGATGCGGCTGCGAGGCGCCACGTCTCGCCAGATACTTCGTCTCGCGATGGCCGAAGCGTTCTTCATAGCTATCGCGGGTTGCCTGCTCGGGCTCGTGGGCGCCACAGTGGCGGGTCGGGTTGTCTTCGGCACGACCGGGTTCGGCGCCACTACCTTGCAATCGATCGCGTGGGGAGTGATAGCTGTTGCAGTGGGGGCTGGAATCGCCTTAGCGACCATTCTTCTACCAGCCCGATCTGATGCTCGCTCCCTTTCGGTTCGTTCATCCCAGGCGACGACAGAACCTCCGAAGGCTCCTCTATGGAGCCGGTTCTATCTCGACTTTGTGCTTCTTCTGGCCGGGGGCCTGGTGTTTTGGCAGTCAGTCAAGACTGGTTACCAGGTCGTGCTTGCCCCCGAGGGCATTCCCTCAATCTCGGTGAACTACTTCACCTTGGCAGCGCCCCTCCTGCTGTGGCTCGGCGCCTCTCTGGTCTCGTGGCGCGTTGCCAGCGCCGTTCTGACGCGAGGACGACGCGCTCTGGGATCCGCCGTCCGGCCTCTAGCTGGAAGTATGGCCTTTCTGGTTGGGGCATCCATGTCGCGCCAGAGACGTCTGTTGGCCAGAGGACTCGTCATCATCGGACTGGCCGCTTCGTTCGCCGTCTCGACCGCAGTCTTCGATGCAACTTACCGAGCGCAGTCGGTGGTGGACGCGCAATTGACCAACGGCGCCGACGTCTCGGTGACCACATCGGCTTCATCGGGTCTGTCCCCTCAGCAAGTGACGGCGGTGTCGAAGGTTGCTGGTGTATCGAGGGTTGAGACGATGCAACACCGCTTTGCTTATGTGGGCCCCGATCTTCAGGATCTCTTCGGGATCAACCCCCAGACGATCAGCGCAGCGACGCCGATGTCAAACGCCTTCTTTTCTAACGGTAGCTCAGCGCGGACGCTTAATACTCTCGCCAGTGCGCCGAACGGAGCTCTTTTCTCTGAGGAGACGGTTCTCGATTTTCAGCTGCACCTAGGCGATACTCTGCGGCTTCGTCTTCAGTTTGCGAAGGACCATCAATATCATGTTGTGCCGTTCAAGTACGTGGGCGTGGTCCGCGAATTCCCCACCGCCCCGAAGGATTCGTTCATCTTGGCCAATGCTTCCTATGTGAGCAGAATGACGGGGTCATCACAGCCTCAGACACTTCTGATCAAGACCAACAGCTCACCTCCAGCGGTGGCAAGCAGTGTCCGCAGCGTCCTGGGCCCGACATCCGGAGCTACCGTGCAGGACATCGTGCATCAGCTGAACATGACGCTGAGTGGACTCACCAGTCTCGATCTTTCCGGGCTCATCAAACTTGAGCTGGGTTTCGCAGCACTGTTTGCCGCCGCTGCGTCCGGCCTGGTCCTTGCTCTAGGATTTGCCGAACGCCGGCGAACGTTCGCAATCACGACAGCGCTCGGAGCGAGTACCCGGCAACTTGCCTCGTTCGTGTGGAGCGAAGCGCTATTCGTTAGTCTGGGAGGCATCTTCTTCGGAGCGCTCATCGGATGGGGTGTCTCGTTCATCTTGGTCAAAGTGTTAACCGGCGTCTTCGACCCTCCGCCCGCGCACCTCTTTGTCCCGTGGCTATACTTAGCGGCCGTTATAGCCACCGCAGGGATCGCGGTGCTAGTTGCGGGGACGCGAGCTCTCCATCTCGACCGCCGATCTTCGTTGACGATTCTAAGAGATCTCTAGCGGCCTAATTGGCGGACAGAGGAAAGTGTGTGCTGTTGTGTCACCAACTGGCGCACGAACGGCGTCGAGAGATCGGGAGCCTTCTGGTCGAGAGATCGTGAGGATCCTGGTCGTAGAGGACGAGCTAAAGATGGCTCGCCTCCTCAAGCGCGGCCTGGAAGAGGCGGGCTACTCGGTCGACATCGCCACAACGGCGCGCGAGGCCGTTTGGCTTGGGACCGAAAATCCCTACGACGCGGTGACACTCGACCTGATGCTGCCGGACGAGGACGGTTTCGAGGTCTGCAAGAAACTACGTGAGAACGGGCAGTGGGCGCCGGTCTTGATGCTGACCGCCCGCTCCAGTGTCGCCGACAGGGTGCGCGGTCTCGATGTTGGAGCTGATGATTACCTAACCAAGCCGTTTGCCTTCGTTGAATTCCTCGCACGCCTGCGAGCTCTCATGAGGCGGGGTGGTGTTGAGCAGCCGGTGGTTCTCGCGGTCGGGGGCCTGACTCTGGATCCAGCAACGCACGAGGTAGCCCGCAGTGGAACTTCGATAAACCTTTCGAGTCGCGAGTTCTCGTTGCTCGAATATTTCATGAGGCGCGCGGGCGAAGTCGTTTCTCGCGCACAGCTGATCGAGCAGGTGTGGGACTTCGCTTACGAGGGGGATTCAAATGTGGTCGACGTTTATGTACGCTACTTGCGAGAGAAGATCGATCGACCCTTTGGGAAGAATTCGCTTATGACCGTACGGGGGGCCGGCTACCGACTAAGAACCGAGTAGTGCACCTACCGATCAGGCTCCGGCTCACGCTCATCTTCTTGGTTCTGGTGGCCTTACTGCTGTCGGGCGTGGGCCTTTTGCTCTATCTACGGCTCGGCGCCGATTTGACCAACGCGCTCGATTCAGGACTTCGATCTAGCTCGAAAACCGCGATCGCGGGACTCCGGTCCGGGGAGCAGTTCAACGATAAAGCCACGGGTACGGAGTTGGACCAGTCGTTCGTACAGATCCTTAGGAGGGACGGCTCCGTTCGTGACTCGAGCGCTGCACTTGGATACGCCCCGGTTCTTGCACCCCGGCAGATTCACTCGTTGAAGGGTTCCTTCTTCTTCGAAAGACGGATCGCGCCAGGGAACGAGCCCACGGTCGCCAGGTTCCTGGCGGTCCGTGCGCCCGGTGGGTCAGTTGTCGTGGTTGGACAGAGCATGGAGCAGCGGGCACAGGCCCTCTCTCGACTTCTTCACCTTCTCGGAGTCGGCCTCCCCGCATCGATCGTTGCCGTAGCTTTCGTCGGATACCTACTTACGGCGGCGGCTCTACGGCCGGTCGAGCGCATGCGTGAGGAAGCAGCGAATATCTCTTCGACCCAGGCCGGACTGCGCTTATCGATCCCCCAGGCGCGAGATGAGGTGCAACGTCTTGGAAGCACCCTTAATGCCATGCTCGTCCGACTGGAGGACGCGCTCACGCGCGAGCGTCGCCTGGTCGACGATGCCAGCCACGAGCTGCGAACGCCACTTGCGATTCTCCGGACCGAGCTGGAGCTAGCTGTGGATGGCGGTCGATCGAGTGAGGAGCTCAACCTCGCGATTCGCAGCGCGCTCGAAGAGACGATTCACCTTGATCGCTTGGCACAGGACTTGTTGGTTCTCGCGAGAACGGAGCGTGACCTTCTGCCTGCCAATCGACAGATGGCGGCTCTCGGAGATGCAGCGCGAGAAGCTTGCAATCGGTTCGCTTTGCGAGCTAAGGCCGCGGGTGTGACGCTGCGCAGCGATGTCGAAGATGCGACGTTTCTGTTTGCCGACCCAATCAGGCTTCGACAGGCTCTCGATAATCTCATTGAGAATTCTTTACGGCATTCTCGAGCGGGAGGCGAGATCGTCCTTTCGGGCGGTCGCAACGACGGACAGATCTGGCTCAGAGTGTCCGACAACGGGGATGGATTCCCGGAAGAATTTCTCGCGCGCGCGTTTGAACCGTTCGCCCGGTCAGATCCCGGGCGAGGCCGCGACGATGGAGGAGCAGGCTTGGGTCTATCCATCGTTCGCTCCATCGCCCACTCTCATGAGGGGACCGCATCGGCCCGCAACCTCCCTGGCGGGGGGGCTGAGGTGACACTCCGCTTTCCTTGGCACCCAGCAAGTTGACACGTTCCCGATCAGCGTGTGGCTGGATCGGGAGAAGTGGGGTGGATCGTCGCTCTCAAAGAGTCCGGATATTGCACAACGTCCGTGCTTGTGACGCGCGGTGGTGTGCCTCCGCTTACGGTAGCTTCACTTAAGAACGCTCGAGTCGTTGCGCCTCTTTATGCAAGTAACCAACTGTCGGAGAGAGCCGCTGAGGCGGATTTCATCATTCACAAGTTCAAGGGAAGGGAAGGGGGGGCAGTCCCATGCTTTCAAACGACGCCAAATCATCAGAAAGCTGGGTCCGTCTTGGCCCCTGGCAAGATAGCTAGTCACAAGTGGTCATAGACGTGACCGCCGCGCCCTGACCTACTAGAGCCGCCAAGCTGGTCTGAAGGACGAGCGAGACGAGAGGACCAACGTCGTGTTAACGGCGAGGTATCAGAATCGAGTGGTCGCCAGGCTCGCGTTGAGGCGCACTATCGTGACACTCGCTCTCGTACTGTCTCTCGTATGACGGCGGGACTTCGAGGTTCCGGACGTGCATCTGCTACTGCGTCCGGGCAAGCTGTCGTATATCAGATCAACGCTGCTCATAGTGGCGTCCAAGCGCTTGAGATACATCTGGATCTTGTAGGGACCGAAGTGATAGTTGGAGCGCAGCTACACGATCTTGGCCACGATCTCACTCGGCGTCGCCCAAGGGCTCACCAGCGGCCGCTTGGATCGGTCACGAAGACCCGCCAGACCAAACTCTTCGTAACGCCGGAACCAGCTGTAGTAGGTCTGCCGGCTGATGCCGTAGTAGCGG
>JAXDJO010000024.1:0-12650 GCA_034667525.1 Actinomycetota bacterium | reverse complement strand
TGAACGGTGGCCGCAAGAAGTGGGAGCTGGAGAGCCGAAGCTTCAACCAGGAGCAGCCGAATCGTCAATCCGTCTCGTTCCAGGTTGGGTCCGAGCATCCCGAGTACCGGATCTTGAGGGACGATGTTCTCACGCGCGTTTCTGCCGGCACCGCGTGGGTGGACGTCCGCTCTCCAGAGGAGTTTCGCGGCGAGCTGCTCGCGCCGCCGCACCTTCCCCAGGAGCAAGCGCAGGTTCCAGGACACATCCCAGGAGCTTCCAACATCACTTGGTCCAAAACTGTCAACGAGGACGGCACCTTCAAGACTCCGGACGAGCTCCGCAAGCTGTATGAGGCCGAAGGGATCACTTCCGACAAGGACGTCGTGACCTACTGCCGCATCGGCGAGCGTTCCTCGCATTCATGGTTCGTACTGAAGGAGCTCCTTGGGTTCGGCGACGTCAAGAACTACGACGGATCCTGGACCGAGTACGGAAGCCTTGTTGGAGTAGAGATCGAGAAATAACTCACCCTGTACCAATGGTCTGAGGCAGGCCGCAAGATGAACGGGTGAAAGTCACAGTCGTAGGGTTCGGCGCGATGCGGGAGTACTTTCCCGAGAAGTCGCGCCGAACCCACCTCGAGCTGCCCGAGGGCAGCTCGGTGGGGGACCTGACCGACGCTCTGGGTGCACCCCGCCGGCTCGTTTTCGCCGTGTTGATCGATGGCCTGCGGGCCCATATAGAGCAGGAAGTTCACGATGGAGCCGAGGTCACATTGATGCCACCGTTCGCAGGGGGCTAGAGACCACCTACGATTCGTTCGTGGCCCACCTCCACCTACCCACACCTTCACTGCTCCGACACGCTCGCTGTTACTACGGCTTCGAGGAAACCACCGGATCCCCGCTCCGCAGGTGCGAGGGACCCGGAATCGATGTCATCCTCGTGTTCAGCTTCGGCCCTGAGTGGCGGATCGGCAGCGCGCATGAACCGGCTGGCCGGTGGGAGCGACATACATCCTTCGTTGCAGGCCTGCACGAGTCGGCCGTCTTGACCGAGCATGATGGTCACTCGGTTGGTATGCAGGTGAGTCTCTCGCCCCCAGGTGCCTACGCGCTCTTGGGACTGCCGATGAACGAGCTGGCGGGTGTCACGATCGATCTCGAGGATGTCCTGGAGCATGGAAGCCAACTCTCCGAACAACTGGCTGGTCTGAACAACTGGGCTGAGCGCTTCAAACTGTTGGATCTCGCCTTGGGATCGCGCTTGGAGAATGCCCGCCCCCCGTCACCCTGCGTTGAGTGGGCATGGGGTTGGTTGGTGCGGACACATGGGTGTGCGCGGGTTGGTTTTCTAGCTGCTGAGTTGGGTTGGGGCCGGAAGCGCTTGGGGGCTCGTTTCCGCGAGCAGATCGGCTTGTCCCCAAAATCTGCGGCCCGGATGCTTCGCTTCGAGCACGTCAAAGCAGTGCTGCAGCGCGACGATCACCCCCCACTAGCCGAGGTTGCGCAGGTCTGCGGTTACTATGATCAAGCGCATCTGACTAACGAGGTCCACCGGATCACCGGCGTTGCGCCTTCGGTTTATCGAGCCGAGCTGCGGGGCGAAACAAATCTCCAAGACGCCCGGGCCCGCTCCTCATAGCCTCAGGGCAGCCGGACGAAGGGAGATCGTGTGCGCCAGACCGTAACGCCATATCTGCTTTACGAAGATGCCGCGGCTGCGTCGAAGTTTCTGGCAGACGCATTCGGGTTTCGGGAGGTCAACCGTATGACCGGCGAGGCCGGGGGGATGCACGTCGAGATGGAGGTCGCCGGCGATGGGGCAAAGATCTACCTGGGCGCGCCTGGTGGAGATTTCCGGGGGCCGGCCACCGTCGGTCAGACATCGCTCACCTACGTGCTGGTCGATGATGTCGACAAGCATCACGACCGGGCCATAGCGGCCGGAGCCAAGATCACTGAGAAGCTGATAGATCTCCCGTACGGGGACCGTCGCTACGGGTGCGAAGACGTGCAGGGGCACGGGTGGACCTTTGCCAGCCAGCTACACCCACAGGGGAATCCATCTGCAAGTTAGAGATGGGGCCTCTCAGCCCTGAGACGATTCCTCAAGCCGGCCCCGTCTCCTACATTGGGTTTAGCCCGGGGCCGGGTGCCCGGTAGCAACGGGGGAATCTCTGCCTCAGAGTCGTGCGCCGGCCTTTCCAACTTCTCCGATGGGGCTTCGAGAGCTGGCGAATCGGAGATCACGCGTTCGCTCCATCCGGTGTCGGGATCAACCCCAGTTGCTGCAACAGACTGAGCTGGTCAACGACATGCCAATGGGCGCTCATCTTTCCATCGCGTAGCGTGTAGATGTCTATGCCTGCGATCTCGAAGGAGCGATTGGTCGGTGGGATCCCCATGAATTCACCCACGTGGGTGCCGGTGCCGATCCAGCGGACGGCCACTTCATCACCTTCGGCAATCAGGTGCTCGATGGTGAATTGTTCTCCGAAGGCGTCACGGATCATCGAAACTCGCTCCTTTAATCCCTTCAGTCCCTCACCCTGCCCCGGGAGGGGGTCGTGCTCCTCATAATCCCGTACGGCGAGCTGATCCAGCGCTGCGAGATCTCCGTTGTTGAGGACATCCTCATAGAACCGCCTGATCGATGCCTTCTTGTCCGAATCCATTTCTCTCCTCCTCTGATCGTCGTGCGAACACTTCTCATGGATTGTGGAACATCCCTAAGCCACGGGCCATGACGAGTAGCCCACCGAGTTAGCCGCTGCGCCAGAGAGCCGGAAGTAGCATCACCCCTCAGGAGGCAATCATGCGGGAGCACAATCCCGAGCTGGCCTTTCGGCTTCGAGGCCACCGCATCGCTCGTGGTCTGACTCAGGAGGAGCTGGCGGAACGCGCCGGGATCAGCGTGCGCACGATCAGCGATGTGGAGCGGGGCCTCCGTCACACGATGTATCGCGACACGGCAGGGCGGGTCGCCGGCGCCCTGGAATTGGAAGGACCTGCACATGAGGAGTTCGTGCGAACGGCAAGAGGAAGGGTTGCGGCAGGACGCAACCGTGCCCAGTGGTCCCCGGCGTCGCCGATGCCCCTGCCCCCGACGGATCTCATCGGACGGGAGCGGGACGTGGCCGAGGTCGGTTCCATGCTCCGAAACGGGGCGCGCGTGGTCACCATCACCGGGCCGGGTGGGATAGGCAAAACCCGCCTTGCGCTCGAGGTCGCCCTGCGGCACCCCGAGGGCGAGGAGGTCTATTTCGTTCCCCTGGCTGATCTGGTCGATCCGAGCCTTATCGGCGCTGTTGTGGCGCACGGCATGGGAGTGCCCAACCCGCGCGAGCCGCTCAGCGACGCCATCGGCAGATACTTGCAGAACCGGGCCGCCCTGTTAGTTCTTGACACCTTCGAGCATCTCGCCGAGGCCGCGCCTTGGGTCGCGAGATTGATCGCTGCAGCATCCGGTTTGTCTGTGCTGGTCACCAGCAGGTCAGCGCTTCGGATAAGAGGTGAACATGAGCTCGCCTTGCAAACGCTGGCCGTTCCCTCCCCCCAAGAGAGCAGCCTTGATGTAATCATCCAATCTCCTGCCGTGGCCTTGTTTCTGCAGCGAGCGCGTGCTGTCTCACCTCAGCTGCCAGAGGATCGCGACACCCTTAATTGCATCACCGAGATCTGCCGCCGGCTGGATGGCCTGCCCCTTGCTATCGAGTTGGCGGCGGCGCGTGTGAAGCACTTGTCTCCCGCTGCACTCAGGGACAGGCTGGGCGACCGTTTGAATCTTCTTGTCGGAGGACCAAAGGATCTGCCAGCTCGACAGCAAACGATGCGTGCCACGCTGGCCTGGAGCTATGACCTGTTAACAGGGCCCGAGCAAGTTTTCTTCCGACGACTGTCGGTGTTCGCCGGAGGTTGGTCACTAGCGTCCTCGGCGCAGGTTTGTCTGAACGATCCAGACGATGCACTGGAGCTTCTGAGCGGCCTTGTGGATAAGAGTCTTGTACTCGTCCTACCTACAGACGATTTGCGATATCGCATGCTTGAAGTGGTACGCGAGTTCGCAGCACAACAGTTGGAATGTGAGCCCGACATTGAAGGTACTTCGAACCTTCGTCATGCGACTTATTTCTCGTCTCTGGCCGAATCGGCGGAGCCGCATCTCGAGGGCCCCGGCCAGCGGCTTTGGTTGCAGCGGCTCGAGGATGATCACGAGAATCTCCGTTCGGCTCTGGGGTGGTCAGTGGATACGGACCAGGCTGAGATTGCGCTGCGGCTTGCAGGCTCATTGTGGCGGTTCTGGAGGATGCGTGGACATGTTGTCGAAGGTCGCAGATGGCTCGAATCTGCCCTCGCGTTGGACCCAGCAAGAGTCCCACCGGAGGTGCGCAACAAAGCGCTCTGGGGGGCGGGGTGGCTCGCCTTCCACCAAGGCGACTTCGGCCGAGCCCGATCGCTGGGGCTGCAACTTCAGAGCACTGCATGCAACAACGTGGAGGTGCGAAATGCACTGACGATCATTGGTCATGTCGATCTAGCGGAAGGGAACGCTGAGGAAGCCGTGCGTCGCATGCGTCAAGCTCTGGACAGATGCGCCGATCAACAGGGCACCTGGCTCTTCGCCACCTCAGTTATGAATCTCGGAATCGCAACCGCGCATTCCAACCTCGCGGCTCCAGCGCGTAAGCTGCTCGAAGAAGCCTGTCGGCTCTATGAAGAGCAGGGAGATGAGTATTTCGTCGCTCGAGCCAAGTGCTACCTTGCCTTCGTTGCCCTTTTAGAGGGCCAGTTACGCGAGGCCCTCTCACTAACGGCCGCTGCGCTTCGCATCTCCGTCGATCTTCAAGATGAGTGGGGTATCGCTGAAGGGCTGGAATGGATGGCTGCCGTTGCAGTGAGATCGGATGCCGGGCTCGCGGGATTGCTTGCGGGAGCGGCCACCCGTCTCCGTGAAGCCCTCTCCCTCCAGCAGATGCCTTGCGACGCGGCGGCGATCGAGGAACAGATCGCAGACGCACGCCTTACCCCTCAGTGGGCCGAGCAGACTGCGAAAGGCCGGCGCTCATCGCTCGGGGAGGTGCTCCAGGCGGCCTTTGCAGAACAGCCTGTAACGAGCTAGTTCGGGTCGGGCAGCTCGAGGGTGTGCTCTTCGCGCGCCGCCAGTGCTTTGCCGACCAGAGCGTCGAGGTCCAAATCTCGCTCGGCCCTCGCTGCGTCTTGCGGCAACGTTTTGGTCGCGGGAGCCTGGGGCTCGAACAGCACGCAGCAGTCCTGGTGTTGCCGCGTCGAGATCTCGTAGGTGCCTATCGACCTCGCGTTGTCGACGATCTCTTGCTTGTCCATGCCGATGAGCGGCCGCAGCACCTCGATCGAGTCTCCAATCGCGGCGTCCACGGTGCGGATGTTCTCGATGGTTTGGGAGGCAACCTGGCCCAGTGAATCACCAGTGATCAGCGCTTTGGCCCCCCGTTCCTCCGCGAACGCCGCCGCGATCCGCATCATCATTCGACGGTAGAGGACGACTCGCAGGCTCTCCGGGGAATGCGTGGCTATCTCTCGCTGGGCGTCGGCAAGGGGCACCACATGAACGGTCGTCTGCAGTTGGTACCGCGTGAGCACATTGGCTAGGTCCATCACCTGCCGGACCGATGAAGGATCGGTGAAAGGCTGCCCGTGGAAGTGGATCATCTCTACCTCGGCCCCCCGCTTTGCCATGCGCCAAGCTGCTACCGGAGAATCGATGCCGCCGGAGAGGAGCATGAGCATGCGCCCGGAGACACCGACGGGAAGCCCCCCGGGTCCCTCTTTTCGGTCGCGGTACACGATCCCGTCGTTGCCGAACATTTCGATCCATGCAGTCGCGTCGGCGTGCTTCAGATCCACCGAGCCTCCGGTTGCGTCTTTGATCCGCTGGCCTACCGCAACGCTTAGCTGGTTCGAGGAGAGGGAGGAGGTCGAGTGGCTGCGCCGCGCCCTCACTCGGAACGACTCGAAGGGCTCTCGTTGCATGAGCTCGACGGCGAGGTCGCCGATCTGATCGATATCGGGCTCGATCTTGTGTCCCAGTCCGACGTAGGCCACTCCGAACACTCTCGCTGCTCTCTCCAGTGCCTCGAGGGCCCTGCCGTCCGGGTAGAGATCGATCACGACCCTCCCGAACGCGTGACGAACCCGCTTATACCCGGTTCCCCTGAGAGCGCGCTTGAGGTTGCGGTTCAGAGCATCTTCGAAGAAGTCGCGGTTGCGACCCTTGAGCCCGATCTCGTGGTAGTGCGCGACCAGCCGGTCCACGCGCTAGCGCCGAATGGGGGCCGAGCGCGGAGGCACGGCTAGGAACTCAGCTCTTGATCTTCCAAACCGAGCGAGAAGAGGGAGTCGAGGTCGTGGCGCGAGAAGACTTTGAAGGCAACCAGCGTCTGGGTCCGCTGGATGCCTTCGATCTTGCCGATCTCCTCCGTTACCACTCGCGACAGATCGTCGTGGTTCCGGACGCGAATCATGATGACGAGGTCGAAGTCACCGGCAACCGAGTAGACCTCGGTGACCTCCGGAAGGTCGGCTATGGCTTGGGCGGTTTCCGGGACGCGGTGGATGTCGCATGTAGCCAGCACCACGGTCGTAACCATGACGTCAGGGTAGACCTGAGTGGCTAGATGGTCACCATGTCGCGAAGCTTGCCCGGCGTGCTCGGGTGGCGCAGCTTGGAAAGGGCCTTCGCTTCGATCTGACGGATGCGTTCGCGGGTGAGGCTGAACTCCTTGCCGACCTCCTCGAGCGTCCGAGGCTCGCCGGTGATGAGACCGAAGCGGAGGGCCAGAACCTTGCGCTCCCGCTCCGATAGCGAATCGAGCATGTCCCAGAGATCCTCTTGGCGGAGCGCGATGGCAGCCGCCTGGAAGGGGCCCTCGACATCTTCGTCCTCGATGAAGTCGCCCAGCTCGGCGTCTTCGTCGCCGACGGGCTCGTGCAGGGAAACCGGCTCCGGGAGCACCCGGAATGCTTCCCTGACTTTGTCGGGTGTCAGGTCGGACTGGCCGGCGATCTCTTCGATGGTGGGCTCGCGGCCCAGCTTCTCGAGCAATTCGGACTGGACCTTCCGCACCCGGTAGAGCGTCTCAACCATGTGAACCGGGATGCGGATCGTCCGCGCCTTATCGGCGATCGCCCGGGTGATGGCCTGGCGGATCCACCAGGTTGCGTATGTGGAGAACTTGAACCCACGTTGGTAGTCGAACTTCTCCACGGCCCTCATCAGCCCGAGGTTGCCCTCCTGGATCAGGTCGAGGAGGGGGAGCCCAGCGGCCGAGTACTTCTTGGCGATGGACACCACCAAACGGAGGTTCGACTGGATGAACCGGCGCTTTGCGGCACGGCCCGTGCGCGCGGTGGCCTCGAGCTCCAGGCGTTGCTTATCGGAGATCCTCTTGGACTTCTCCAGCTTCTCGGCAGCCTGCTCGCCTTCCTCGATGGCGCGGGCGAGCTCGACTTCCTGGATGTCGTTTAGGAGGGGATATTGCCCGATCTCGCGCAGATACTGCCGGACGAGATCCTCATGGGCCGCTTCATCCCGGCTGTCGAACTGGCGGCTGACCTGACTCATCGATCTATCCTCTTTTCGTTGGCTGCTGCGACCCCATCGGCCCTCTTCGCCCGCTTGCCCTCCGGGGGTTCCGCCGGCGATCCCTTGGAATGCCGCTAGGCGGCAGGGCCGGACATCGAACCAATCCTACGGAGGAAGGGCTTCTGAGTTGCTCCTCTTCCTTACTTACGGGTTCCCCTACTGTAAGGGAATCCCTTCCGGGAAGGAAGGGTCAATTTCTGTTCTCCAGACACGAGCAACGATATGGGCCCGCCCGCTATTCCCCCAAGGGGCTCGTGGAGGGTTCTGTCCCAGGATCCTCGGCGGGGGCGTCTGGTGGTCCTTCGAACCAACGGAGATACCAAGCAGCCCGGTGCGGTCTGGTCCCATAATCTGCCCTCCATGCCCGTCCAGGTAGCCTTCCTCCGCGGCATCAACCTCGGGTCGCACAACCGGATCTCGATGCCCGAGCTCCGAGAGTGCCTCGCGGAAGCCGGATTCGATGACGTCCGGACCTACCTACAGAGCGGAAACGTCGTGCTCTCCAGCCAGGCACCTCCAGAGGAGCTTGCGCGCACCTGCAAACGGGAGATCGCCGCCCGCTTCGGGCTCGAGATCGACGTCATCGTTCGCACCAGAGATGAGCTGGCCAAGGTCATCAAGCACAATCCATTCGCTCAGGTCGCGGTCGACCCGAAGCGGTACCAAGTGAGCTTCCTGGCGGCGAAGCCCAAGGTTGACGCGGTGGCCAAGATGCAGGCCGCGGTCGTGGAACCCGAGCAGTTTGTCGTCATCGGCCGAGAGGCCTACGCGTGGCACCCGAATGGTATCGGGCGATCCAAGCTCTGGAATCAGTTAGCCGGCCGCAGGCTGGGGGTGGCGGCCACCGCCAGAAATTGGACAACAGTCACCAAATTGCTCGAGATGGCGGACGAAGCCATCTGATATGGGAATGACCGCCGGCCAGACCGGCGGTCATCACCGCACCTCTTGTTGTTAGGCCGGTGTTACGCCTGGTTCAGCCGCTGCTCGACGCCGCTCCAGTTGACCGTGTTCCACCACGCCTCGATGTAATCCGGGCGCTTGTTTTGGTACTTGAGGTAGTAGGCGTGCTCCCATACGTCGAGACCCAGGATCGGTGTCTTGCCGGTAATGAAAGGTGAGTCCTGGTTCGGCAGGCTGATCACGTCGAGCTTGCCGCCGTCGGAGACAAGCCACGCCCACCCGGAGCCGAACTGGTTGGTGGCTGCGGTGTTGAACTTGTCACGGAATTCCTTGAACGAGCCGAAGGCGTCATCGATGGCTGAGGCCACGTTGCCCGAAGGCTCGCCGCCGCTGTCCGGACCCATGATCGTCCAGAACAGGGAGTGGTTGGAGTGACCGCCCCCGTGGTTGCGGACCGGGCCCTTGATGTCCTCGGGCACTTTGTCGAAGTTTTTCAGCAGGTCGTCGACATTGTCGTATTCGAGGTCGCTGTGGCCCTCGACCGCGGCGTTGAGTTTGTCCACGTATGTCTTGTGGTGCTTGGTGTGGTGGATCTCCATGGTCCGAACGTCGATGTGAGGCTCGAGGGCCGAGTAGTCGTACGGCAGATCGGGCAGCTGGTAGGTCATAGCGCTCCTCTCCTAGCGGGTCATTAGGACCCTACCCAGATGGGTGGGGGTCCTACCTAAGGGAACCGCATCCACTCGAAGTGCATTCCATCGGGAATCAGCCATTTGCCGCCCCACGTGAGCCCCCATTTGCGCATGATCTTCACGAGCCGGGGGTCCTGATCGGGCCGGGCTCCGAAGGGGTTCGCGCGCGAGTTGATGTCCACAGCGATCCCCCAGGCGTGGTGCGAGAGCTGGGTGCTGTGCTGCGACGGGATCAGCCGGGGGTTGAAGCAGCCCGCGAATTGGCTCGGGTCGATCGTGCGACTCAGCCCCTTTGCTTGCACCTCTGCCAGCGCCCCCCGAAGTTGGGGGAACAGTCTTTTGTTGCAGGTGAACCTGCCCAGGATGGGTACCGATTCCGTCCGAAGATTGCGGGTGAGCCACGCGCCATCTAGTTGAAAGCCTCCTCCGCTCAAACGGTGCGCCGAGAATTCACCGAAGTTCTTCTTGATGATCAGAGGAGGCTGCACCGCGTCCGCGTATCGCAGGTAACGCGTCTGGCTCTGAGAGTGGATCCGGAGGTGCTGGCCGGGGGAGAGCTTGCTCTCGATCGCTCGTCGGAGCCGGGCTTTGCTGACCGATCGTTCCGCCTTGATCAGCACGAACCGACTTGGTGTCGTCCAAGACGGTGGGACCGGACGCGGGATCAATCCTTCGTATCCCTGGGTGGAGTGATCCGAGATGACACCGGTCGCGTGCAGAGTGCGACCTACTGTGAGTCGCAGCCCCTTTCCCGCGCCGCGCAGGGCGGCTTCTGTCCTTGCGAGGAGCACCTGGTGAGCTGTCAGTCCTTGCACTTTTCGTCGGTCGGCAGGAGCTATGAAATGCGAATACTCCTTCGGGTCGATGGCCAGCATCTCGAGCGGAATCGCATAGCCTGCCGGAGGATGGTCGATCACCTTGCCGGTCGCGGAACGTGACCGGGTCATCCAGTCGATCCCCGCGCTCACCGTGGTGGCGCGAACTCCAGGAATGCGGTCGAGCGCTGGCTCCACGTTTCGCGGGAGGCCTTCAGGCGACCACGCCACGAGCGAGTGAGACGCAGAAGCTTGCGCGGGGCTTGCGTGATCTGCTTGCAGCGGCGAGAGCGCGGTGATGTGCAGAGCCGTCAATATCGCGACCATCGTGACCCTGAGCAGCACCTCAGGTCATCTCGACTACGCGGTCAATGCCTTGCTTTCCATTCTCGCGTTGGCTCTGTTGTTGTGGATCGGGGATCGAGTTCGGTTTCATCGTCACGTCACTTCGTGCAGATCGAGGCGCGCCGTCTTTGCAATCTCGCCCACAACGTGGTCGGCGTAGGCGCGTACCTCGTCCCGAACGTCGTCCCATCGGTCCTCTTCCTCACCGCGGTAGATTGCACGGGCACGCGGCAAGACCGCCTGATGGCTTTCCGGAAGACGAGCCAGCGCCCATGTAGCCGCTCCATCCTTTGAAGACACCTTTTGGTTTGACGCTGCACTCCAGATCCGCGCCAGGGTCAAGATCACGTTCCGTGTATCGGAATCCAACCTTCCGAGAAGTTCTCCGATGCTGCTGATGGCCGCGTCAAGGAAATCGTGCGTTGGAATCGGATCGAGCACCTCCGCCGGGGGAGGTCCAAGCAACGCCCAATCCCCGAGTAGCACCATCGTAAGGAGCGAAGCTAGATCTGGATTGGGACTTGTCCAGGCCTCGAGATCGCCGCCACTCTCAACTATTATCCGTAACCACTCGCCGTACTGGAAGTCCATCGTGGGTGGATAGCGCCAGGGACGGATCTCCGACTGGACGACGATAGTTAGCTCAACGTGCCGGTCGGGACCCCTTCCCGAGATAGCGACAAGACGATCCACGAGCAGTTGCTTCTCGGCACGGCTGGTGGGTCGCGCAGAAACGACGAGCACGTCGATATCGCTGTGCGGCCGGAGACCGCCGAGCACGGCAGAGCCGTGCATATAAGCCCCGATGATGTCCTGTTCAAGTACCTCGCAAACTGCATCGAGGAGCCGGTCTATCCGCTGGCGATCTTCCGACGCGAGCGATGCATGCCTGTCGAACGGATGATCATTGGGTCTCATAGCCGAAACCAGTCTTGCACTGCCGCGGCCGTCTACCCGTTCGTTGCCTCCGACGACTTCATGGGAGTACCTGTGACCACCCTGGGTGTGGGCGACCATTCACTCTTCGAGGTCGACCCGAAGGGTAAGGAGCCCGGGTGACCGCGCGTTTATCTATCTTCGACACGGCTCCGAATCATGTACCTGGAATCAGAGGGCCTTCGATGGGGGAGCGACCTGGCCGACGCTAGGGCTCAGGCTCCCTTGGCGACCGCGAACAGTCCGATCAAACCCAGAACGTACAGAACTAGAACGGCGACTGAGTCCAGACCCATTCTCCCGATCAGTCGTTGCGGCCTGAAGATGAGGCCGTAGATGTACACGGTCGTCAGCAAGACTCCCAAACCGGTGAGGTACAGATCGGTGCCGTTGATCTGCGGCAGAACCGCTTGTCCGGATAGAAGGCTTGCGACGAGAAATAGCACCGGGAGGAATGCGTTGCCCCCGAAGATGTCGCTCATGGCGAGCTGGTAATCCTCCATCTTCACCGAGGCCAATCCCGTCGATACCTCCGGCAAAGAGGTTGCCGCGGCCAGGATCGTGGCACCAAACAGGACGCCGGTGATCCCCGCGCGGGTAGCGATTGCATCGCCGCTTTGCTCGAGCACGACTCCGCCGATCAAGGTGATCACCGCCGCCACCGCGAACACGGTGACAGTGCGGGCCAGCGTTGTTCCCTTCTCGGCCTCGGCGTCTGACTTCATCTTCTTTGCGATCCCGCGCGGCATCGCTTGATGGTCGGGGGCCTGGCCAGACTCGTGCCATGGAAGACCGCTGCGCGCTTTGGCGAGAAGGTATATCCCACCGATCCATAAGAGAAAGATCAGAAGGGCGCCCGGATCGAAGCGCAAGAAGATCGCGGAGGCCGGCAACTGGCTCCCCATGATCGCAACGATCAGCACAGCCACGACCAGAGCAGCTTCCAGTACGAGGCTCAGTGTCGCTGCTTTATAGGTGAGCGAGGCCCGCTTCTTAAGGCCGAACACGTCGATGATCACGAGTACAACCGTTTGGATTGCGATGCCACCGAGGATGTTGCCGATCGCGATCCCAAGCTGTTTCGCTACTGCCGCGCTCACGACGATCGCCACCTCGGGAAGGTTGGTCGTGAAGGCCAGCAACAGAAGACCCCCGAGGGCCTCTCCGAGGTGCAAGCGATGACTGAGCACATCGCTCGTATTGGAGAGATGGATGCCGGCTATCCACACTGCCGCAGCCGCAGCAGCGAAGATCACGACCAGGAAAGGGAGCGCGAGCGACGAGAACATCCGCCAAGGATGCGGCACCGAGGTCGCGAAACACGGGGTTTCCTGTGGATCGTGTTGCTGTCGGG
>JAXDJO010000023.1:0-67333 GCA_034667525.1 Actinomycetota bacterium | reverse complement strand
AACGGCTCCCGGAGAGCGATCTCTTCAACGCGGGTCTCAAGGGTTATCGGGGAAACCATCGGGCCATGATGCCTGTTCCGATCGACCCGCGGGCCATTCTGGCGTCGTGGAGCCACGCTGTGCGTGGCGGAGCTCGCAAAGAATCTAGAGGAGAGTGAGCTGCTCTCTCTTGAGCAAGAAGGATTCCGGGGGCCGGCTCGGGGTGGGCCTCCTGCGGTTCCGTCCCGCCGGAAGGTCGCCTTCCGGGATCGACGCGAGCACCTCTCCCACTTTTTCGGACAGCTCGTGGCGGGCCGCGACCGATGCGTAAGCGCCTTTGCGGTACATCGCCTCGTAGCGCTCGACGAGGTCCGGGTAGTTCTCGCCAAGCCAGTCCATGTAGACGTCCTTCACGTAAGGACGCAGATGCAGCAGGATCGGTGAGACGTGGGTCGCGCCGGCGTCGATGGCGGCCTCGATCACCTCGCGAAGCTGCTCCGGCGAATCACTGATGCCCGGCAGTACGGGTGCGATCATCACGCCGCACGGGATGCCGGCTTCATTCAACCTGCGAACCGCATCAAGACGTTTTCGCGGATGAGGAGTTCCGGGCTCGCTGCGGTTCCAAACGCCCTCGTCGAGGGTGCCTACCGAGAAAGCGGTGGAGACATCGGTGACCGATGAGGCGGCGACTAGAAGATCCAGATCGCGCAGGATGAGGGTCCCCTTCGTCAATATCGAGAACGGGTTTCGATATTCCGTCAAAGTCGAGATGATGCGCGACATCAACTTGTAACGCCCTTCCGCACGTTGATACGGATCGGTGGCCGTTCCCATCGCGATGTGTTCGCCCTTCCATCGCTTCGCGCGCAGCTCCTTACGAAGTAATTCAGGGGCATTGATCTTCACCACGATCTTGCTCTCGAAGTCGGAACCCGCGTTCATGTCCATGTAGGTATGGGTCGACCGAGCAAAGCAGTAGGTGCATGCGTGACTGCAGCCTCGGTAGGGGTTGATCGTCCAGTTAAAAGGCAGATAGCTGCCGGGAACGTGGTTGATGATCGATTTGGCCTCGGCCTCGATGAATTCGATCCCGTGGAAATGCGGGGTGTCGAAAGTCCGACGGCGGAGTTCGAACAAGCGGTCGCTGGTCATGGCTGCGTCGAGTGTACTCGAACGTATGTTCGATAGCGGTTACGGCACCACGGCCGGCTGCGGTGCAGAGGGGAACAGCTCGACGGCGACGATCGCCGCCATGATCAAGCCGGCGCCAACCCATCCGAGGGGCCGCAGGGTCTCGCCCTTCAGCAGATAGGCGAAGAGACCCGCAAATGCGGGCTCGCTTGCCAGGATGAGGGCCGTACGCGACGGAGAGGCCTCCTTCTGAGCGTAGGCCTGGACGAAGAAGCCGAGCGCGCTTGCGATAACGGCAGTCACGACCAGGGCCACCCATACCTCTCCTGAGTGAGGCAGCTCGAGATCACCGCGGCTCCCTGCGATCACCAGCGAGAAGAGGCCGCAGAAACCAAGCTCAACGGCCACCAAGCCGCCGACGCGATAGCGGTCGACTGCGCGATCGCTGACGAAGATGTGAAATGTGAACGAGATCGCGCATACGAGAACCAGGAGGTCACCGGCGACCCGGCCTCGTCCACCAAAACCCGACAGGAGAAGCAAACCGACTGCTGACATCCCTGCAGCGGTCCACACCAGGCGTCCACTGCGATGATGGAAGAACATCGCGCCGAACACCGGTGTGAGAACGACCCATAGGCCCGTTATGAAGCCTGTATGCGACACACTCGTATGTTGCAGTCCGAACGTCTGGAAGACGTAACCCCCCGTTAGAAAGACACCCATCAGCACAGCCGCGCGCCAGCCGGATCGAGAAAGTGCGCGGACATCGCGACGAGATATCACAGTCACGATGACGGCGGCAGCAAGGAAGCGGTAGGCAAGAAACGTCATCACCGGGATCACGGCGATCGCGTCCTGGACGAGCGAGAAAGTCAGGCCCCAGACGGCCGCGATGCCGACGAGGGCGATCTCCGCCGCAACCTGACTCCTGATTCTGTGCATCGGTCGGCCTCTCTTTCTAGATATCGCCGCGTGCCCTGCCGGAGCGGAGGCCCTAACTCTCCGCCACGTCCGCCGGCTGGTTTGCGTCCTCCAAGGCAGCGCGGATCTCCGCGGCCTCTCCGGGAAGCAACCAACGAGCGAGGGAACCGGCCACGCTGGCAGCCGTGATGGGCAGGCCTTCAGCCCGTAGCGACACGATGGTTTTGTAGATGAACCCTCGGTAAGCCTCGGGGATCTGAAGGCCCTGGATCGAACCGGTGTCATGCCACTCGGCTTCCAGGGCGGCAAGCTGAGGCTCCTCCCACCAAGGCGGTCCACTCGACGGCGCCACTTCCCCACGAAGCGGCACCACGTTCACCGGCTTGGATTCTCGTCTCCTCCACGTGGGCGCGTCGTGATAGTCCGGTTCGTAAAGCGCCCTCTTCAGAGGCAGTTTCTGGACCTCATCGCGATCTTGGGCCAGGAGCAGAAGTCTCAGCGTGCGGCCATGTTCGTCCGGCAAATTCCCGGCATCTCGATACGCGAGGGCCTCGGCAATGGTCAGGCGCAGAGCATGGGAAGGTCCCGCTCCTTCTCCGCGGCGCCGAGCAAGCTCTCGCTCCAGATCTCTAGTACTCATCAGATACCAACCCTCGGTCAACTCGGGGGCCGGACGTGGATCGTCCGCGCGGGATGAGTCCGGAGCTCGATCTCCACTCACTAGGCTTGGTCCGGCGTCAACGTCTCGACTGCCCGCCAGCAATACCATGCAGCAACAGTCCGGAATGGCCGGAAGGCGTCCCCAAGCGGAACCAGTTCCTTCGGCGTGGGTGGCGCATCCATCGCGAAAGCGCGCGCGTAACCCTTTCTCACCCCGAGATCGCCAACGGGCCACACATCCAGCCTTCTTAGTTGAAAGATCAAGAACATCTCCGCCGTCCACACACCGATCCCGCGAACCGTCGACAGCCGGCCGACTATGTCTTCGTCGGCCATGTCCTGCATCTGCATCAGGGGAACTGAGCCATCGAGAGCCTTCGCGGCAAGATCCTTGATCGATGCGGCCTTATTGCGCGAGAGGCCCGCCGTGCGCAACTGCTCCTCTGCCACCGCGATGACTGACTCCGGGGTGGTGGAATCCTCCAACGCGGTCACGACCCTCCCCCAGATCGTTCTCGCAGCCTTCCCGGTCAGCTGCTGGAAGACGATGGCGCGCGCCAGCGCCGTGAAGTCGTCGGTCTGCGGAGTGGTCAGCACGCAGGGCCCCGTGAGTTCGTACAGACGGGCGATCTGAGGATGCCGCTCGGCCAGCTCGACGCTGGCAGCCTCGAAAACGTCCTCCTGCTGGTCCACGGGAGCAATGTTCGCAGGCCCTTCGCACATCCCGGTCCGAGAGGTTTCGTCCGGCCAGATGGGTAGAAGTGCGAGCGATTCTGGCTAGAATCCTCGCATGCGCCAGTATCGGATCGGCCAGGCAGCAACCCTTCTAGGGGTCAGCGCCGATACCGTGCGCCGTTGGGTGGACGGTGGACGCCTTAATGCGACCCGCACCGCGGGCGGCCAGCGCTTGGTATCCGGCGCCGAGCTGGCGGCGCTGGCATCGAGCCTCAAGCCTGCGTCCGAATCCACCACCATGTCCCCGCAGTCGACCAGAAATAGGTTCGTTGGCATCGTCACAGCCGTCACGCGCGACAAAGTGATGACCCAGGTGGAGGTTCAGGCGGGAACCCACCGCTTCGTATCTCTCATCTCGCGCGAGGCGGCAGACGAGCTCGAGCTCGAGCCGGGCGTTCTAGTCGCTGCAGCCGTCAAAGCGACAAACGTAGCCATCGAGCTATTGGACGAAGAGTGAAGCCTGCCCTCCGTAGAGGTCTGGTAATAGCAATATGCCTGGTGCTCGGTGCTTGCTCGTCGCCATCTGGATCATCTGCGTCCGGCGACGGAAAGAGCGGGCCCCCGAGCAACGTAACGGTCTTCGCAGCGTCCTCCCTCACGCAAGGCTTCTCCAAGCTCGGAAGCTTGTTCGAAAAGCAGCACAAGGGTGCCAAGGTGCGCTTCAACTTCTCCGCATCCGACACGCTCGCGAATCAGATCACTCAGGGCGCGCCTGCCGACGTATTCGCTGCCGCGGGAGCAGCGCCCATGCAAACCGTTACATCTGCCTCCCTTGCAAGCGGCAAGCCCCAAGTGTTCGCGTCAAACAGGCTGCTGATCATCACGCCTAAAGCGGATCCAGCAGGAATAAGGCACCCGCAAGATCTCGCTCGGGCGGGGGTAAAGCTCGTTCTGGCGGCCCCGGGTGTTCCGGCAGGAGATTACGCGCGCCAGATGTTGGGGAACTTGGGGATCCGGAAGCAGGCCGAGAAGAACATCGTGTCCAACGAGATCGACGACAAGAGCGTGGTGTCGAAGGTGCTGTTGGGTGATGCAGATGCCGGCATCGTGTACGTGAGCGACCTGACCCCGGATGTCGCTTCCAGATTGGTTACCGTCCATGTTCCCTCTGCCGAGAACGTGGTCGCTCGGTACCCGATCGTTGCTTTGCGTAACGGTTCGGTGTCCGGCCGCCAGTTCGTGCAACTGGTTCTGTCATCGACCGGCCAGAGGATCTTGCGAGATTTTGGCTTCGGGCCTCCGTAGTACCCGCGGCGAGGGCACCTTGCCTGCAGTCTTTCTCGTGCTCGCCGCGCTGGCTTGTGCTTTCTTCCTGTTGCCTCTGGCGGGCCTGATCGCACATGCCCCGTGGTCCAGAGCGGTGCGCGAGCTCACCGCACCCGCGACTTTGGAGGCGCTTCGATTGTCGCTGGTCGTTTCCTTCTCTTCTCTCCTACTCTCGTTTGTATTCGGGCTGCCGCTGGCGTGGATCCTGGCCAGAAAGACCTTCCCCGGTCGGCGCGTGGTGCGCGGTCTCGTGCTGATCCCGATGGTGCTGCCTCCGGTTGTTGGGGGAGTCGGGTTGTTAACTGCATTCGCGCGTTTCGGGCTGCTTGGAAATCTGCTGGCGCGTCTGGGGATCGCGTTGCCCTTCACCCCGGCAGGAGCAGTCCTGGCTGCCACCTTCGTGTCCTCACCTTTCCTCATCGTGGTGCTCGAGGGTGCTTTTGCGTCTGTCGATCATCATCTGGAGGATGCGGCCGCAACCCTGGGAGCGACCCGGGGGCGAATCCTGAGGACGATCACACTGCCTGCTATGTGGCCCGCCATTTCCGCCGGAGCCGCCTTGTGCTGGGCGCGTGCCCTAGGCGAGTTCGGCGCAACCATCACGTTCAACGGCAACATCGAAGGCCGGACGCAAACGCTGCCCCTTGACGTCTACCAAACCCTTCAAACCGATTTCGATGGTGCAATCATCCTTAGCCTTCTGCTCCTGGCGGTTGCTCTTGCGGTACTCATCTCCCTGCGCGGAAACCTGCGAGTGAGATGAGCTTTCTCGAAGCAGACGTGGCCCTGCCGAGGCAGCAGTTTCACATCGACATCGATATCTGTGCAGAGCAGGGTCACGTCCTGGCCATCGTGGGCCCGAACGGAGCAGGGAAGTCAACCCTGGTGCAAGCGCTATCCGGCTTGCTCGCGCTCGAAAGCGGCAAAGTCGTTGTCGGCGGCACCGTCTGGGAGGATCCTGCCTCACGTCTTCGGCTTGCTCCTCAGCGCCGATCGATCGGTGTGATGTTCCAGGATCTTGCCCTCTTCGGGAAGATGACGGCGCTGGAGAACGTCGCGTATGGACTTCGGTCCACCCCGATGAAGAAATCGGACGCGATGGTGGCCGCACGTAGAACGCTGCAACGACTGGACGCCGACGATCTCGCCGATGTACGAGCGGGTGAGCTCTCCGGCGGTCAAGCGCAGAAGGTTGCGTTGGCCCGGGCATTCGCGGCAAAGCCGGACCTTCTGCTGCTCGATGAGCCAACTTCGAAGCTAGACGTCACCGATCAAAGGGAGACGCGGCAAACCCTGAGCACGGCCCTCTTCGATTACCCCGGAACCGCGCTCCTGGTTACGCACCAGCCGATGGAAGCCCTCGCCTTGGCCCAACAGATAGTGGTGGTGGAGGAGGGACGGGTCACCCAGCGGGGAGCCAGCAACGAGCTACAGCTCCAGCCGCGTACGCCTTACGTGGCCGAGTTCGTCGGTGTCAATCTCCTCGAAGGTCGCGGGTCCGTAGATCATGTGCGACTGACGGGTGGGGCCTCGGTTGCCGTTGTCGGTGCGCCCTCCGGAGATGTGTTGGTGGCCATTCATCCCACCGCCGTCGCCCTCCACAGAACGCCACCGGAAGGAACCCCTCGGAACGTGTGGAGGTTGGACGTAGCCGAAGTCAACCTTGAAGGAGAACGCGTGAGGGTGCGATTGACAGGTGAAGTGACGCTCGTAGCAGAGATCACCCGGTCCGCGGCGGCGCAGTTGCAGATCGAAGCCAAGGGCCCTGTGTGGGCATCGACGAAAGCCACGCAGGTGCGAACGTATCCACGCTGAGGAACCCCGGAAGCGTCTCGCCCTAAGACGATGACCCGCGGTTAGGTGACGCCAAAGCGGGGGGTCCACCATTGCCCGCTTACATGTTCATGTAATCGTCATTCCACGTATGGCGAGTGGAAACCTTCGGGTGTCAAGGTCAGCTTGTGACACTGACGGCGCCCAGTCGAACCCTCCAAGGTCATTGCAGGCACTGCGGCGAGTTCCAATCCGATCTTGCCCGTCATCTCGATGAGGCCCGGGGTGAAGAACGAAAACACTTCCTTCTCGTCGAAGCCTCGAACCGAAACAACCAGCTGAGGATCCTGGCCTGTCCGTCGTCGCCTCGGCGGCTGCTGGGCGCTCAAGTCTGGAGCGGCATGTGCTGCATCCACTGTGGCGCTCAGTGCGACGAAGCGGCTCGCCTCCCACCTCAAGGAGGGAGGTGAGTTACCCATGACGAAATTCCTTACGGCGATCGCCCTTTCCGGCGGCGTTCTCGGCTTTGCGTTGGCTAGGGGCAAGGATCAGATGCAGCGCCTGGAGCAGATCCTTAAGATGCACCGCAACTCGTTCTGGATGTAGACGATCGGACCCTCGGTCGCGACCCCGCCTCGCCAGGTTGTCGATGACAGGCTAGTTTGAGCCGAAAAAGGCGAGGGACAAACAGCGGTGCGAGAGGATCTTCAAGAGAATCCCCCCGGGACGGAGGCCACCAAGCGTTTCCGGCCGAAGCTCCGGTACGAATTGATCGGCTGCGGGCTTCACGGTCATGAATTGGTAGGCACCGATGCAAGAAATCTGCGACCTCAAGACGCGCTCCTCGCCAGGGAGGGTGGCGGCCTGCGCTGGTTCAGGTGCCTCAGGTGTGACTCGTGGCTGCCTCTGCAAGCTCCCGAACATCCAGCTCGAGAGCACCCCCCCGAGCGGGACCAGATCGAGCTGCCGTTGCGCGGCCGTCCGCTTAGGGATCGCTATGTTCTCCGAACCATCGCCGTCGATCGAGCGATCCATGTTCTAGTACTCACGGTTTTGGCGGTGCTGATCTTTGCTTTCGCCAAACATGAAACGACGCTGCGCCGGGATTACCTCAAGATCATGGACGTTCTCCAAGGAGGCGCTGGAGGACCCGTTACGAGTTCCGGTTCGTCCGCTCTGGCTCGCCTGCGTCACTTCTTCAGGATCACCCCCACCCACCTGTATGAGGTTGGCGTCTTCGTCGTCGCTTACGCCGTGCTGGAAGCGGCGGAAATGGTCGGTCTCTGGCTCGCTAAGCGATGGGCCGAATACCTCACGTTCATCGCCACGACGCTTCTGATCCCGTTTGAGATCCTCGAGCTCATCCACAAGACCTCAGCCCTTAAGGTCGTCACGCTGATCATCAATGTGGCCATCGCCGTCTATCTGTTGTTCGCCAAGAGGTTGTTCGGGTTGAGAGGAGGGGGCAGGGCGGAGGAAGCGGAGCGTGCCAGGGACAGCGGGTGGGAAGCGCTCGAGCGATCTGCTCCGGGAACGGAAGTCGTTCCCTCATGAGATCCCGACCCGGCCAGTCGTAGCTTGTTACGTACCAGTGCGGGGATCTGCGAAGGTCTTAACAATCTTTCACTCCGAATCCAAGCTAAAGGCAGCTCAGAGGACCAATCGCAGTGCCTTATCTGTGCCCCAAAGCCTTCGAACAGGTATTTTTCTCAACCGAACGAACAGCCAGTAGTACGTACTCGATGCCGGAGCTAATACCCATAGTTCGACGAAGAAGGGACTGCCTCTACACAGTGCAGACACGCAGATGAAGGGCCAACCGAGTTCCGATGTGCTAACGCTGGCCGAAGTAGCGGCTTTGTTCCGGGTTGATCCCAAGACGGTCAGGCGGTGGTCGAAGACTGGCAAGCTGACCACGATGCGGACGGTGGGCGGCCACCGTCGCTACTTGGCGGAAGAGGTTCGCAGGCTCCTAAAGGAGAGTGAGCAAGCTGCGATGCCAGAAACAGGTCAGAGCATTAGCGGAGGCGGACGGGAATCGAACCCGCCCACCGGGGATCGCCCGGCGCACTGGTTTTGAAGACCAGGAGGGACACCAGTCCCCTTTCGCCTCCCATGAGGAGCGAAACAGCCTAGTCGGACGACTTCCCGGGGGAACTTGTCAGAGAGCCAGACGAAGCCTTTCGGCTCCGGCCGTTCCCAAGCTGTGCCCCCTCGAGCCCGAGCAGGAAATGCTTGCGTTCCAGGCCCCCGGAGAACCCGCCTATGGATCCGCCCGCGCCCACGACACGATGACAGGCGATCACGATCGGGATCGGGTTGCGCCCGACCGCTCCTCCCACGGCGCGGGGATAACTATGGACTCTCTTGGCAAGCGCACCGTAGGTGATCAGCTCACCGAACGGGATCCGAGCCAATTCTGTGAGCACGGTCCTCCCGAAGGGGCTCGCCAGCGAGAGATCGAGCGGGAGCGTAAAGGACTGCCGTTTTCCCGCGAGATACTCCTCCAGTTGCGATCGCACCGGGGGGATCGGGCTTACGGGCAGCACCCTGTCAAAGCTTTGCTGCAGACGCGCCATCGCCGGGCAGGGGTCGCCCCAGTGGATCAGGCACAGACCTTCTGAAGTCACCCCCACGAGAAGCTCGCCGAGCGGCGAAGGCTGGCAGTAATACCTCACTGAACGCATACCCTTTACTTTAAAGCCGATGACAGAGGGTGAGATGGTTTACGAACACGCTGACAAGGAACTTCGCGATCCGGTGCTGATTGCGGCCTTCCGAGGGTGGAACGACGCCGGAGAAGGCGCCACCTTCGCAGCCATGCATCTGGCGCGCGTATGGGCCGGAGAAAGGGTCGCTTCCCTCGATCCCGAAGAGTTCTACGATTTTCAGGTCACGCGGCCTCAGGTCGAGCTGGTCGACGGCCTGACGCGGAAGGTGACGTGGCCGGCGAATGAATTTTGGGCTGCTCGCATCGAGGGAGCCGAACGAGACGCCCTGGTGTTAGTCGGAACCGAGCCCAATCTGCGATGGAGGACCTTCGCACGCACGATCGTGGAGATCGCGATGGAACACAACGTTCAGATGGTGGTAACGCTCGGGGCTCTCTTGGCAGATGTGCCGCACTCCAGGCCGGTGCATATCACCGGCACTGCGGGTTCCGAAACTCTCATGGAACAGCTCGGCTTGGAACGATCGCGCTACGAAGGGCCAACCGGCATCGTAGGTGTGCTCCACGATGCACTCGCGCACTCAGGCATCCCTTCGGCGAGTCTCTGGGCCGCGGTACCGCACTACCTTGCCATTACCCCGAATCCCAAGGTGGCGCTCGCCCTTGTCAGGCAGACCACCGAGCTGATCGGTTTCCCGGTCGAAACTGAGCCATTGGAAGCTGCCGCCGCTTCCTATGACCAACGTGTAACCGAGATGGTCAACGACGACGATGATGTTCGTGCCTACGTGCAGCTGCTGGAGGAGCGCTCCGATGAACGATCCCGAGAAGAGTTGATCGATCCGAACGAACTTCCCTCCGGCGACTCTCTTGCTGCCGAACTCGAGCACTTTCTTCGTGAACGCGGAGACGCCTCTTAGGCTCCCGGCCACTCTCGCTTCTTGTCTTCCACGGATGGCCATTCGGCCGTGCTCGGCTCGCCGGTGAGGACGTCGCCCAGGTCCTTCTTTCCTGCTATGTCCTTCGTCACGGTTAGCAGCTCATCGAGCGAGGCGCGCTTCTTTCCCTCCAGGCGGATGCGCAGGGCGGTGAGCACGTCAGCGTGCTCGTCAGCTAACCCTTCGTTGCGGCCGATCTCGGCGAGGGTATCGGCAGCTTTTCGGATCAAGTCGTGGTCCTGCTTCGACTGCTCCCGAAGCTTCTTCAGTTGATCTTGTTCGTCCATGATCGAGTTATACCAATCCAACCGCCCTTCGAGTCAAGAGCGAGCCCCGATCACGGAGGCGCGTAAAGCACCGCCTCGTGCCGCTTGCGAGCAGTTAACAGGATCCCTATCGATGCGGCCGCCACCAGACCAACCGTGGCAACGCCTTCCGCGGGCACCACGGTGAAAACGCCGTAGGCCAAGGCGGCGATGAGAGCGGCACCTGGGAGCGTCAGCAACCACGCGTAGAGCACCCGCCCGGTGAGCCCCCAGTGGACGGCGGAGAATCGGTTAGTGGTTCCCACGCCGATAACGGCACCCGTGATGGTGTGCGTGGTGGACACGGGAATCCCATAGTGGGCAGTAGTGAACAGAGTGAATGCTGCGGCCGACTCGGCAGCAAACCCACCCACCGGTTGCAACTTGGTTAGCTTCGAACCCAGCGTGTGAACGATCCGCCAGCCGCCGGCAAGGGTTCCTAGGGCGATGGCGCTGTGGGCGAGGAGGACCATCCACAAGCGGATGGACAATTCTCCGCCGACGGGTTTGCCTGCATGAGCGTCGATAAACACCACGGCTGCGATGATGCCCATCGTCTTCTGTGCGTCGTTGGCGCCGTGGCCCAACGAGAACGCGGCCGCCGAAACCAGCTGCAACTTCCTAAAGACGCCATTGGCGCCCTTCACTGTCGCATTGGTGGATCTGACCACCGGATCGGTGATCAGGAGGACTACATTCTCGATGACCACTGCCAGAACGAATCCCACTATGGGAGAGATCACGATGAACAGCGCGATCTTTGTGATGCCGGAGGAAATGAGCATCGATGGACCTCCGTACACGAGAGCTGCACCCACTAAACCGCCGGCAAGTGCATGGGAGGAGGAGGTGGGAAGGCCCAGGTACCACGTGATCAGGTCAAACGCGATCGCACCGACGACCGCCGCGAGGATGACATTGAACCCGTCTGTGCGCGTCGCCAACCGCCCCAGATCGATAGTTCCCGCCCCGACGGTCTTAGCTACCGCGGTTCCGAACACAAGGAAGGCGACGAAGTTCCACACCGCGGCCCAGGCCACAGCAAGCCTCGGTGTCAGCACTCGCGTCGAAACCACGGTAGCTATGGAGTTGGCGGCATCATGGAATCCGTTGACGAAGTCGAAAGCCAATGCCACGAGAATGATTACTATCGCTTCGAAGCTCAGGTTGAACATCAGCTCTGCTTGAGTGAGATCGTCTCGATGGTGTTGGCAACATCCTCTAAGCGGTCGATCCCTTGCTCGATCTGCTCGATGATCTCTTTCCACTTCAACACATCCATCGCTTTGTAATCGCCCGAGAAGAGTTCCGCGATCGTGCGCCGGTAGAACCGGTCGCCCTCGTTCTCGAGACGGTTGATCTCGATCCAGTACTGGTCAAGGTCTTTCATCTTCCTGAGTTTCGGCATGGCCGCCGCCGTCTTGCGCGCGGAGTCTGCCAGCGTCTCCATAAGCGAGATCATCTGAGGAAGCGGTTGATCGATCTTGTGCAGCTGGAGGAATTCAGCCGCGGCTTCGATGTGGTCCAGGACATCGTCGAGGTTCGAAGCCAGCTGCTGGATATCCTCTCGGTCGAACGGTGTTACGAAACTGGTATTGAGTCTCCGCATCACCTCATGAGTCAGCTCATCGCCCTCGTGCTCTATATCCAGGACCCGTTGGGTCTTCCGATCCAGGTCGTGATAGTTCTTCAACAGATCGAGCAGCTCATCTGCCCCGGTCAGGACGGTGGTCGCCAACTTTTCGAACAGATCAAAGAAGGATCGTTCTCCCTGTAGTACTCGTAGACGCATCGGACCTCCGTTGATCGATATCGGCCCGCGAAGGCTAACCGCAGGTCTTCATATGAAGATCGACCATTGTTCGCGGTGCGTTCATCCGGCCCAGCTAGCGTGATCGCCACGTAACCGTCGGCGGGCCACCCCCCGGCCCCCTTCGGTTACTTGGGGCAAGCATCCGGCTCCCGAAAACGCCCTCTCCAGCACTCGGCGGAAGATCGCTTTGGGCGGTGGCTCAGCCGTACTTGCCTGTGACGTACTGCTCCGTTCGCTCGTCGCTCGGATTGGTGAACATCTTCTCGGTGGAATCCACCTCTATAAGTTCCCCTCCGAGCATGAAGGCTGTTGTGTCCGCGATCCGAGCCGCCTGTTGCATGTTGTGAGTGACTAGGACAATCGTGACCTTGTCCTTCAGCTCGCCGATCAACTCTTCGATCTTCAACGTGGCGATCGGGTCGAGGGCGGAGCAGGGCTCGTCCATCAGCAGTACCTGTGGCTGCACGGCGAGAGCCCGGGCGATGCAAAGCCGCTGCTGCTGGCCGCCCGAAAGGCTGAGTCCGGAGCTCGACAGCCTGTCTTTCACCTCGTCCCACAGACCCGCCCCCTGCAGAGCTTCGGTCACACGGTCGGCCACCTCGTTGCGGGGGGTGCCTGTAAATCGAAGCCCAGCGGCAACGTTGCCGAAGATTGACATCGTCGGAAAGGGATTGGGCTTTTGGAACACCATTCCCACGAATCGCCGAACCGATACGACGTCGATCGCGCGGTCGTGGAGGTCTACGCCGTCCAGAAGCACCTGTCCTTCAGACCGAGCACCAGGAATCTCCTCGTGCATTCGGTTCACGCATCGCACCAGCGTCGACTTTCCGCAACCCGAGGGCCCGATGATCCCGGTGACCCGGCCGGGCTCGAAGGCGAGGTTCACATCGCGAACTGCTTGATGGTTTCCATAGAACGCGTTTAGCTCTTGGAGTCTGACCTGACGGCTCGTATCGCCTGCAACCTCCTGTTGTGCGGCCCCAGTCGTTACCCTCATATCGCCTTCCGGTTCGGCTCGGGGGACGAGGCGGGCCGAGATCTTTTCCTTCGTATCTGGCATTTCGGACCCTTCGGTTCGGTCACAACTCCGACGTTACATTGCATCCGTTCATCGACCTGAGGACCCAAGCTGGCGGCGAGAACGCGCCAGGAAGGACCGAGCGGTCACATTGATCAGGAGCACGAAAGCGATGAGCACCAAAGCCGCCGCCCAGGCTTGAGCATGCTTAGCCGGCTCGGGAGACTCCGAGAATTGGAAGATCGTCACCGGGATGTTCGGCAACGCTTGAGACAGCTTGGTTTGCACGAGGTTCGGGAAGATCGAACTCGTAAAAAGGAGCGGCGCCGTTTCGCCCGCCGCTCGGGCAACGGCAAGCAGGGCTCCCGTGATCATCCCGCTGAGGGCGGTCGGCACGACGACCGTCAAGGTCGTCCTCCACCGGCTCGCTCCCAGCGCCATGGCGGCCTCCTTCACCGCATCGGGGACTAGAGAGAGCACTTCATGGGACGAACGAGCGACCAGCGGCAACATCACTATCGTCAGCGCCACCGAGCCCGCCAGACCGCTCTGTTGGTGGCCAACGACCATCAGTCCAAAGATAAAGATGCCGATGATGATGGTCGGAACGCCGTTAAGGACATCGAGCACGTACCGGAACAAGAAGGAAAGACGCGGCCCCGCGAGCTCGCTCGTAAAGATGGCTATCAGCATGCCCAACGGAACCGCCATGGCGGTCGCCACGGCCACCAAGATGCCCGTGCCAATGATTGCATTCGAGATGCCGCCACCGCTTCCGAAGGGAGCTGTCGGCGTGGTAAGGAACTGCCAGCTGAGTGAACTGATTCCCTTCAAGACCACGCTCCCGATCACCACCGCGAGTGTCCCCACCGCGATGACCGCCGCCACCCACGCTGTGACTTCCAACGCCCGGTTGATCAAGCGGCGGCGCCGAAGGTTTCCGGTCTGCGCGCACGGACCTCTTTGGGACATCTCGTTGGTCGACACAGTCACCGGGCATCCTGGAGACGGCCTCGAGCGTTCCGAACCAGCAAACGCGCCACTCCGTTGAAGATGACGGATAAGACCAGCAAGATCGCTCCGAGGTAGGCGATAGACGAGATCTGCAACTGGGTGGTGGCCCCCTGGTACTGGCCTGCGATCCGGCTCGCAAGGGTGTCGGCCGGCAAGAAGATGTTGGAATGGATTCCTTCCGAACCTCCGATCACTTGCGTTACAGCGATGGCCTCACCAACGGCCCGCCCTAATCCCAGGATGACCGCCCCGATGATGCCGGATCGTGAATAGGGAAGGACTGATGTCTTGATCATCTCCCACCGCGTTGCCCCTAGTGCCAGCGATGCCTCCTTGGTTCCCGATGGCACTGTGGCGAAGATCTCCCGCGTGAGGCTCGAGACGATGGGCACGGTCATGATCGTCAGGATGAGGATCGCCGGGAACAGCCCGACTATCGAATAGTTCGTGCCGAACAGATTGCCTATGAACGGGGTCCGATGCAGTGCCGAGTGGAGAGCCGGCTCTATCGTCCTTTGCAGGACCGGCCCAAGGATCAGGATGCCCCACAGCCCCAGGATGACGCTTGGTATGGCGGCGAGGAGCTCAACCAGGATGCCGATAGGAGTTCGTGCACGACGCGGAGAAAGTTCCGTCAGAAACAGGGCGATGGCGATCGACAAGGGCGTAGCAATCAGAAGCGCTCCGAATGAGCTCACGGCTGTTCCGAAGATGAATTCGACGGCCCCGAAATGGTTGTGTACGGGGTCCCAGTTTCCAGTAGTGAGAAATCCGAGTCCGAAGGTCGAGATCGCGATGCGTGCCTCGCTCAAAACCTTGTACGCAAGCCCGCCGGCGATGACGACCGACCCCAGCGCGGACAGGAGGGTGATCACATAAAGGCCATGGTCTCCGAACCGATCGACGAACCGTCGCTGGTTCCCCGTCAGGACCGGGTTTACTGGCGAAGCTGCGTGAGTCCCGTTCATGGCCGGATCAGAAGCCAAGCGGACGGCACCAAGGAAGGGGTGTCGTCCGCTGCTTGGATCGCTCCTCTGGAATCGGATCTACCCGCTGATCTGCTGGAGCGCCGTTTTGTCGTCGGCGATAACCGGCTTCGGCAGCGTTCCATAACCCAGATCAGTTGCAAACGCCTGGCCGGGTCCAAGTGCGTATGTGATGAACTTTTTGATGGAAGCGGCTTTGGGGGAGTGCTTGGGAATGATCACGTACGTGAAAGTCGAGTCGGGCCATGCATTGGCCGCCGACGCCGGTGGATCCGTGATGGAAACGCCGCCCGGAGGAACGGACTTAGCTGTGGCTGCAGCTGCGTTGATGTCGGGGACGCTGGCCTCGGGGTAGTTCCCTGCCGCGTTCTTCAAGAGCGCATAGTGGAAGCCACTCGAGTTCACATAAGCGATAGTCAGATAGCCGATCGCGCCATCGGTCGCGGACACGGCGCTTGCCACGCCGGAGCTCCCGTCGCCACCGACACCGGTGGGGAATTTCACCTGGGTGCTGACACCAACCTGAGACTTGAATGTGGGACTGACTTTCGACAGGTAATCGGTGAACGCGTAGGTGTCACCGGAACCATCGCTTCGGTAAACCGGAGTGACTTTGGTCGAGGGCAGCTTGACACCGGGATTCAAAGACGCGATCGCGGGATCGTTCCAGGTTTTGACGTTTCCCAGGTACATGTCCGCAAGCACCGCCCCCGTCAGCTTGAGGTGATCAGGTGCGTCTTTCAGGTTGTATGCGGGTACCACGGCGCCAAGAGACCAGGGGATCTGGATGACGCCTTTAGCGGCCTTGAGCTGATCGGGGGTCATCGGAGCATCTGAAGCGCCCATATCCACGGTGCGAGCAGTGATCTGCTCGATGCCGCCGCCCGAACCGATAGCGCCGTAAGTAACCGTCTCGCCCGTCTTGGAGGCGTAGTCCGATTGCCACTTGGACATCAGAGGAGCTACGAACGTGCTGCCCGCCGCCACGATGGGGCCATTCGAGGAGCCGGATCCCCCTGTAGTTCCTTTTGAGGGGCTGGCGTTGCCATTCGAACAGGCCGCCAGGGTTACCGCCAGCAAACCCGATGCCACAGTTACAAGTACGGAATTGCGTGAAATCATGCTGGTTGAACTCCTGAGTCGAGATCTCATGCCACTTCTTTCCGCTCCAACAGGAGCCTCGGGAATGTCGAGCCAGAGTTAAAGCCGCCCCTTTTTCTGACCTGACCTGAGTTGTAGCAAGCGAATGTGGCGCTTCGAAGACCCGCGAGTGAACGCCACATGAATTCGCTGGGCTCAAAGATCCCTGCGACAGCACGAGCGTGGCGAGGCCGTACAGCCGAGCTGGGAGGGCCGGGGACCGACGAGCCGTAGCAGTAGCAGCCTGCTTATGTCAGATCGAGATCAGCCCCGCTGTGGACACCTGGCCCGGTGCGATCGGAGCGCCAGCGCGGGAGGGCAACTGTCCGAGGAGTTGCGAAGGCTAGAGAGAGGTCCGCGGGAGCGAGTCTGAAGCGTCTGTGAACTCGCGAAACGTACCGGTTACGAGGAAGGACACCTGTTCGCCGATATCGACGGCGTGATCACCGAAGCGCTCGAGGTACCGCGCGACTAGGACCAGATTGGTGGCCCACTCGAAACTGGTGCTGTCGCCGGCAAACTGCTGCAGATCATCGAGCATTCCCCTGTTCAATCGGTCAATCACGTCATCTTTGATCGGCAGCAGCTCGGCGATCTGAACGCTTCGCTCCTTGATTGCCGATAGTCCCAGATCAAGCATCTCCCGCGCTCGGTCCCCCATTTCACGCAGTCGCCGGACCATTGCAGACTCTGTCGGGTAGGGATGGTCGTTGACGACGAACTTTGCGATGTTGACGCATAGATCGCCCATCCGTTCCAGGTGAAGGTTGCAATGGGAAAGAGCACTGACGAGTCGAAGGTCTCCGGCAACCGGTGCCTGCAAGGCGATCAGGTTCAAGATACGGGAGTCGATCGCCAGATAAACCTTATCGACTGCGTCATCATCGGCAATGATCTTCCGGGCGAGACCGGAGTCGCGTCGCTCCAGAGCTCCAATGGTCAGATCGAGCTGCCGCCCCACCATCTCCCCTTCCGCGAGCAAGCTGAGTTCGGCCGCTTGCAACTCTTCGGTGAAGTTGAGGCGCGCCATCTAGCCAGCCTCCACTACGGATCGATCTAACAGAAAGCGGCTTACATCCGTAAAGGCCTTCGACATCAGTTGACAGTACTGCTTCCCATAACCCGAGCCGGCGAGGGCCGGCGATGGAGACGACCCGCTAGTCTGGTCATTGAGAGGTGAGTCCTCCTGTGGATTTCGACTCAAGCGATTACACCCATGAAAGTAAAGAGCCTCGATGACATCCCAGCAACGGGCTCATGAACAGAATGTGAATTATGAACGGAAGCTGGGCATCATGATGTGGCTTCGGCGTTAGGTTCAAGGCAGATGTCAGCCGGCTTCGTCCTCATCGCATTCCTGTTGGTCGTTGCGTTAGCAGTCATCTCGAACCGGCGACTCAACCCCAAGCTCGTGCAAGTCAAAGAACAGATTGCCGATGACAGCGAGCCCGCGGTCGTCACATCTCGGTCGGACAGCATTCTCGAATTGATTGATGAAGGGGTCTTCATCGTTGACGCTGCTTTGACTGCCGTGTATGCAAATCGATCGGCGCGAACACTCCTCGGGACCGGCGACGCCTTACCGGCGCGGTTTCCATCGGATGACCTTCTGTCTATCGCGCGCCGGGTTGTCGTCGAACAGAACGAGGTAGAAGATGTCATCGACCTCCGAACGCCATCCCGCGTGAGCCTCCACGTTCGTGCATTCTCGTTGCCAGACATGGGTGGAGTGGTGCTGCTGCTGCGCGATATCTCTGACGATCAAAGGAACCAGCGTGTGCGACGCCAATTCGTCATGCACGCCTCGCACGAGCTAAAAACCCCCATAGCCGGGATCTTGCTGCTGGCCGAGGCAGTCAGCGACGCTGCCACCAACGATCCGGAAAGAACGCGCCATTTCGCAGCCAGCCTGCTCAAGGAATCCCAGCGCCTCAATCGGCTCGTCGCGGATCTGTTGGATCTGTCGCGCCTTGAAGACCCTGGGACCATCGCCAACTCCATCGCCGATCTTTCGGCAATCGCAGCATCAGAGCTGGCGGAATCGCTTCCACATGCGGAATCGAAGGCTATCGCCGTAAGAACCTCCATAGATGAAGGGATACGGGTGAGAGGGGATGAGGCACAGCTTGCGCTGATGATCCGAAACCTTCTAGATAATGCCGTTCGCTATACCCCTAGCGAGGGGGAAGTCTCGATTGCGGTCACAACGGTGGATAGTGAAGCCGTGCTGCAGGTGTCAGACACGGGAGCCGGTATCCCGCTGCGTGATCAAGCGCGGGTATTCGAACGGTTCTATCGCGTGGACAAAGGGAGGTCACGAGACCAAGGCGGCACCGGGCTCGGTCTGGCCATCGTGAAACATGTCGCAGATCTTCACGGGGGCCATGTCGGCGTCACAAGCCAGTTGGGAGAAGGTTCAACTTTCACTGTTGTTCTGCCTTTGACCGAGGAGGCGCCCGACGACGACACCTGGGCCCCCGAGGAGGCGGTGTGATGCCGAAGGTGCTCATCATCGAGGACGAGGTAAGCATCGGTGAAGCGCTCGAATACCAGCTCCAGCGTGAGGGGTACGACGTGGAGCGGGCGGTTGATGGGTTCGAGGGACTGCAGCGCTTCAATCTGGGAGGCGCCGACCTCGTGCTCCTTGACCTGATGCTGCCGGGCATGTCCGGTGAGGAGATCTGCCGGGAGATCCGGCGTCAGTCGCGGGTCCCCATCATCATGCTCACTGCAAAGCACGCCGAGATCGACAAAGTCGTTGGGTTAGAGCTCGGAGCTGACGACTATGTAACAAAACCCTTCAGCACCCGCGAGTTAGTGGCGCGCGTCAAGGCGGTGCTCCGGAGGGGAACTGAAGCTGCGGACCCCGTCGGCGGCGTCCTCGAGGGAGGAGGGATCCGCCTCGATCCCCAAAGGCATGAGGTGGTCGTCCACGGTACAGAGGTGATGCTTCCCCCGAAAGAATTCGCGCTTCTAGCAAAGTTGATGGAGAACGCCGGGCGGGTATTGACTCGTCAGACGTTGATAGACGACGTATGGGGAGCCGATTACTACGGCGACACTCGAACACTCGACGTCCACATCAAACGCCTGCGGGCCAAGTGCGAAGACGATCCTCACAACCCCGCGCACTTGATCACCGTCAGGGGGCTGGGATACCGGTTCGTGCCCTAGAGCCACCGTTCCCAGTAGATGGCGTTGTTCCCCTACAGCTGTTCCGGCTCTCCCTTGGCGCTGGGCACGCTGTCCGTAGGCACCATCTCGTTGAGCCGGTCAATCAGCTGCCGCAACCTGCCCACATGTTGCCGATCGAACTCCAATGCGACCCTCGGAAGATGAGGAACGTCGTTATCCCGAACCTCCGAGCGGGATGCCGCGACCTTCACGATCGGTCCGTGTAACACGTCTGCAAACTCAGAGGACAAGGTCTCCAACACATCAGCAGATGGCATCGCGTTCAGACGAAGGAACACGCGATCACCGACGATCCTCTGCGAGTGATAAACGCGGAAGAAGTCTTCGATCTCGGCTACAACGGTTCCGATGTCGTCGGTTTGCCGGTATAAGACGAGGTCGTCGCGCCCAACATAGCCATGGGCAAGCAGCTCCTCCCGGATGTACCTGTCCCAATGGGCCCAATAGGTACCGCCGGGGGCATCCAACATCACGATCGGCTTTAGATCGGTCTTGCCCGTCTGCACCAGCGTGAGCAGTTCGAACGCCTCATCCATCGTGCCAAAACCGCCGGGAAGCAGCACGAAGGCGTCCGCCTCTTTGATGAACGTCAGTTTGCGGGTGAAGAAATATTTGAAATTGATCAGCTTGGAATCGTTGGCGATAACCGGATTCGGTTTGGCCTCGAACGGGAGTCTGATATTTGCGCCGAAAGAAAGCTTGTCTCCAGCGCCTTCGTGCCCAGCTTCCATGATCCCCGGCCCGGCTCCCGTGATCACCATCCACCCCTTGCTTGCCATCTCACGAGAGAAGTCCCGAGCCGCGCTATAAGCCGGATCACCTTTGGACGTTCGGGCTGAACCGAAGATGCTTACCTTTCGAACGCCCTTATAAGGGGCAAAGACCCGAAACGCATATCGCATCTCTTTGAGGGATGCGTTCACGATCTTGCGGTCAAGCCTGCTGACCTGCTCGCGAGCCAGTTTGACCGAGGTGGCAACGATCTCGCGCGCCAGCTTGGCGTCCGGCTCGGCGAGATCGCGCGTATATTCGTCGAGGAACTCCTCCATCTCCGGGGATAAGCGGGTAATAGGCATCATGACAATGTTGCCACCCAGGGACCTGTCGGCCCAGAAGTGCTCGCTCCAAGCGTCCCATGAGCATCGATAATCGCAACATGGCAGATGCCCTCTTAGTGAGTCCTTCCTTTCTACCGGGAAGAGGAGGCATCGAAAGTCACCTCGCGCAGGTGTGTTTGGCCCTCGCTCCCCGCGTCGCGGTTCTCGCGCCGAGTCATCGGGACGGACAGCCGATCCCATCAGATCTGCCCTATCCCTCGATCCCCTACGAGGGCCGCATGGGATTCCCCGGCAAGGATGTGCTTGACGCCATCGCGGACGCCTGTGGCGCACAGCGCATTCGCAAGGTTCTGTTGGGCACGCCCTGGCCGCTTCTTCTTCTCGGCCCGAAGCTGAAACAGCGCGGGATCAGCTACGCAGTGATGGTCCACGGGGCGGAATTGATCGCACCTGGAGCGTTACCAGTAACACGCTCAAGGATCGCAGCCGCGCTTGCGGAAGCAGATCTCATCCTTCCCGTCAGTCACCACACCGCCGGAAAGCTCCGCGCCTTGCTCGACAAACAAGGGCTGGCCGCGCCTCCGATCGTTCCCCTTCGTCCGCGCGTGAGCCTCGATCGGTTTGATCCGGGAGTGTCCACAAGGGCGCTGCGCAGACGACTGAAGCTGCATGAGGGGACACCCATGGTGCTCGCCTTGGGCCGTTTGGTACCCAGGAAGGGGACCGATCGCTTGATCACTGCGATGCGGGGAGTTCGATCGAAATTCCCATCTGCCACCCTCGTCATCGCGGGGACCGGCCCCCAAGAACAAAGATTGCGGCGTATGACCGCGGGCGAGGCAGGGGTCATCTTCGCCGGAGCGGTCACGGATGCGGATGCGCCGGCGTTATACGCCGCCGCTGATGTCTTCGCCTTGCCGGTGGCAGACCGGTGGTTCGGGCTCGAGATCGAGGGCCTCGGTGTCGTGCTTCTGGAGGCGGGGGCCGCAGCAACGCCATCGGTGGCAGGACGTTCGGGCGGAACACCGGAAGCGGTCGTGGACGGGGAAACGGGTTTCTTGATCGACGGAAAGAACGTTTACGAGCTCGAGCAAAGGATCGTTTGGCTCCTCGAGAATCCAATCGACGCCAATCGGATGGGCGTCTGGGCACACACACACGTGGAGCGAGAGTTTTCTGGCCCCGCCCTGCCCGAGGAATTGCTGCAGTGGTTGGACGGAAGCTAGCATCGGATGGCTGAGCCGACCCTGAGTGGAGGTGGCATGCTCGTACGGATCGCTTCTCCCGGCATCGATCTCACCGATGGCGATCGCGACCAGATCCAGCAAGATCTGATGAAGCTAGATCGGCGCCTGCCGAATCGCGAGCTGGAAGCTGAGGTAAGAGTCAAGAACGGTGAGGGTGGGGTCGGTTACCACGTGGTTATCGAGCTCGACTATGGCCGGAACCATCTCAGCGCGAGCGGAGATCACACCGACATCGGCCAGGCGGTGCGAGGCGCCCGGGAAGATCTCTTGAGGCAGATCAACGATCGCTCCCGCCGGGGCCACAGCTCCTTCGCCAAAGGCACCTGAAGCTCCACTCCACAGCAGCTCCGATCCCGGTCGGCTTCTCACTGGAGGTTGCAGACCCCCCGCTGGGGTATACCTCAATGAGGTCCAGACAGAGTCATTCACGGAAGTGATCTCAGGGAGGTTGCCAGATGCAGAGCCAGTCTCGCAGGCGGTTCGGTCCCATCGTCAAGAGGATCCTGATGGCGGTTGCAGTGAAAAAGGGGTTCGACATGTACCAGGAGATGAGGCGCCCTCAGAAGTCTTCCTTCCTCGGGCGCACCGCAAAGCTCAGCATGTGGGCGGCGGGAGGCGGCGGCATCTTCTACGCCTTCGTCAGCGGCAAATTGCGTCCCATGATCGACAAGGTGATGGGTGGGTCCAGCTCATCGTCGAACAGCGACAGTTGGAGCTCGCATGCCCCTTCGGCCTCAAGCCACTTATCGAGCTCCCCATCAGCGACAAGCGAGATCCACGCCGGAGCTTCGAGCACCAGCAGCACCGCGGACATCGACGCTCACCTTCAGAACAGCGAATCGTCCCGCATCTAGGGAATCAGCACTCAGAGCCGCGATCAAGGCCCCCGCCAAGAGGCGGGGGCCTTTGTTATACAGAAAGCGATGTCTGAACCAGCCCACGGAGTTCCTCCGCCACCCGAGCCCCCCCGCTCCTTCCTCGAGCTCGATGAGTTCGCGACCCTTATCGAGATCGAGCCTTCCCGTCGGCCGGACATCGAGCATGTCCGAGCACAGATCGATGCGCTCAAGGCCCATGCTGATGCCTTCCTTATCCCCGACAACCACTTGGGACGCGCCACCGTCTCGAGCGTTGCCGTCGCTCACGAGGTCGCTTATATGGGAGGACTCGGGATCGCCTGCCTCAACGCGCGCGACCGCAACCTCTTAGGTTTCCGGCGCGACCTTCTGACGGCCGCCTCATACGGTGTCAATCACTTCTTGTTCGTCTACGGCGACCCACCCGCGGAGGGAAGGCGGACGGAAGATCTGACCGTTCGAGGGATGCTCGAGGAGGTTCGTTCCTTCGCCGATGGTCCTCTGTTTCAGGGCTATCCGAACTTCCGGACAGGAACCGTGATCAGGCCGGGAAGACCACTCGATTGGCGACGCGGCGCGAACTTCATATTCGTCCAGGTCACCTATTCGTTCGACGCTCTGATCGCATGGCGGGAGAGCCTCGAGTACGACGGCAGGATCTATGCAGCCGTTCTCGTTCTCTCGAGCAGCAGGATGGCGCAACGCATCAATGCGGCGCTGCCCGACATCCGCATCCCAGCGAACGTGATCGACAAGCTCGATGACCCCAGCTTCGGCATCGATCTGGCTTGCGAGCAGATCCGGACGATCAAGAATTCCGGAGCGTTCGACGGAGTGCACTTGGTGCCGGTTGGCCGATATTCGGAGATGGCGAAGAGGCTCCCCGATGTCTAGCTCGTGCTCCCGACTCCCTCGCGAGAACCTCCCCGACGACGATGCGAGTTGAATTTCTAATCTAGGACGCGCGGTGCGAGCGAGCGCGGCGTCGTTTGAGCGAGGCCCGCTCCCTGTCGGTAAGCCCTCCCCAGATCCCATACTTCTGATTCGTCTCCATCGCGAACTCTAGACAGGGTGAGATCACGGGGCAATGCCGGCAGATAGCCTTTGCATGCTCCTCGCGTGCATCCTTTTCGATCTCCGTCTCGACCTGGTCGGGCCCGAAGAAAATCTCGACGTTGTACTTACGACACAGTCCATCTTCTTGCCAATCAAGTTGCTCAACAAGCTCTCGGGCGTCCAACAAGGAACGCTCGCCTCCTTCGCAAGGATCGGTGCCGCCGCAAGATCTGCTGCAGGCGACCGCCGGTCATCTCCGCGGGCTGCAGGTGTCTCTACAGCGGTTCTGTTTCCCTACCCTCTCCCAGCTTCAACAACCGGGAGCTTTTCCATATTTCTCCGCCGACCGCCGTCGGAGCGGCCATCGGGAAACAACAGGATGGCACCGAAGGCGGGAATCGTCATCCCGCAGCGGACGTACGAGCGCGTCCTGCGCACTAAGGCACAAAGCAGCCGACATACTTCGCCGTTCGGGTCAATGCGGCGCCGGCGCAAGGCCAACGAGTGAAAGGCCTAGGAGGCCGCGAGCTTGAGCAGAGATACGCCTTGCGACCATGAGAAGAGATCCCTGCACGTGGTGCGGCCCGCAGTCAGATGACAAAGGGACGCTTGAAGGCGGCTCGGGTCGGCGGAGTCGATCGAGACATACGCAAAATGGTCTCCAGCCACATTCCAGACGACATTGCCCATAGCTCCCTCGGAACCTGCAACGGGTTCCGGCGGTCCTGTTCCGGAGAGAAGGGCCAGCCGGGTCTGTCTACCGGCCTCTATAAGAGCGGCCGCGACCACACCGGAGCCGGCGCTCCAGGTCCCGTCGCCGAGGCTCGCTCTCGTAGCGATCGTATGAACCTCGCCGGTGGGGCGACCACGTTCGAGGTGCAGAAGGCTGATCTTCCCCTGCGCCACGGCCAGCAGCTCATCACCCTTGGGACTGGCGTCCCAGATCTCGCTCGGAGGAACCTGGATCGCAAAGGAGGGACCGCCGGTACTTGATAGAGAAATCGCTTGGCTGGGGTCCCCGTCCTCCGACACGAGAACACGATCCCCCGACCAGGCCAGCAGGTGCCAGTGCCCCGGTCCCGAGATCGGTCGGGTGGGCTGACCAGGAACCGCAAGGTTCACCCGGACCGTTCCCGTACACGTTTCGCCGTCGCAACCCCGTGGTTGGGTGGGCGACAGGTAGACAAACTGTCTGCCAAGAGCGTTCCAGAGAGGAGAAAAGCCTGGGCCCAGATCCACGTCGGCGCCCGACTCCATGTCCAAAAGATGGAGTTCGGGGCTGAGCACGAAGTCGCCATTAGCGGAGGGATCCGAACCCTTCTGAGGGATGACGTAGGCGATCAACGGGGAGCTCGTTGAGGCAGTGACATCCGCCGTGTGTAGGTCGGCGATCGCCCGCGGGGCACCCGACCCGACGTCCCAGCTGAAGATCCTGGTACCCCGGAGGTAGGTCAGCGTTCTTGAAGCGCCCAGGGCAGAAGGATTGGTAACGCTAGAGGGGGATGGAACCACGCCCGAAGGGCGGGGGGATCCGGGAGGGTCAGATCTAAGCCGACGAGGAATCACCGTCTGATGAGGTGGAGGTCCTGCCGGAGCACCGTTTCGGCTGCCGGTCAGGTAGAGGGCTCCCGTTCCGGCCACCACGAACACCACTAGAGCAAGTGCTAGCGGCCGTTGCATTCTTCCAAGCTAGTCTCCGGAACCCAGATTGGGCGTCTCTCCCCGGGCGGCAAACCTGCTGACTTGCAGTCGTGTCGGCGGGCTTGTGACCGAAACCCGTCCCACCGCTGCCGCCGCAGCGACTACAGGGGTTTCCCCGTAACACGGTTGGCTTTGATCATCGAGATCCTCTCCCTGTCTGTTCTGTTGAGGCCACCACCAGAATCGCGATGACGGCAGATCGAAGTTATCGAGACGTATATCGAAGTGGTTGTGGGTCAGCTGCGAGTAGCAGCCGATACCGGAGAAGTCTGTGGCCTCGGCGAGGATCCGTTCGGTGTGATTGGCGACGTTGGCCATCCTTTGGTCCGCGGCGGTCCCATAAAGGTGCTGAGAAGCACTCGCGCCCCCGATGCAGTCGTTATACGGCACGCTCCGAAACCCCGAATTGATGCCGATCTCGTGACCCCCGCCCTTGGCTCGCAAAGCCTCCAACCGCCACATCAATCGATGGACGTATCGCTTGACCTTGAGTGGCGAGTCCATTCCGCCGTCGAACGTGCCGGCATAGGCATTGGCCTTGGCGGAGCAACCAGAGCTCGCGTTCTGCTTGAACTCGCCCCAGTTGAAATGGGTGGTAGAGCCGTTCGGATCCTGCAATCCGGCGAGCACAGCGAAAGTTGAGGGCCCCGCTACGCCGTCTGGGGTGAGTCCGTAGAAGGATTGAAAGGCCGTCACTGCCATGGTCGTGCGACCGGTGAACTTTCTGTTTATCTTGAGCGAAGTTTGATCCTGGCTTGGAAACCAACCCGCCACCCGCACTTCCAGAGCCTTCACATCGCGGCCCCTGTCACCCTCTTGAAGCGACCTCTTGAACGGATAGGCAGCAGCGGGGAGAGCCGCCGCCAACTGACCCACCAGGAGGAATCCCATGATCAACCCGAGGGCACGGGCATGCTTGGTCAGAGTAAGGCTCATCTTGATTAAGTCGGCGCTGTAGGCCGCACCTTGAATCACAATCCCGCGGGGAGTTGAGCGTTTCCGCCCTCCCAAGGCGGATGACTAGTCATAGTTAGTCACACCTTTCTGGGCATTTGTAGCTATTGGTGCCTAAGCCAATACAACCGACAATACGTAGATATCGCTATTGCCTTTTTTTCCCAACTAGGTCGGAGGACCCTGTGTCAGTTTCTGGTACCAGCAAACCTCGCCGCGGCATCAGAGGTCTGGCCGCGCTCTTCTCAGGCCTGCTCCTACTCACCTTGCTGGCCGGCCCCGCAACCAGCTTGGCCCTTGCCGCTCAACGCGGAAAGATGGTGGCGGTCATCGTTCGGGAGCTGCGGGGATCGAGGACGATCGCCCGTGACTCGGTAGTTCGAAGTGGGGGCAAGGTCCAGCGCTCCATTGCGATCATCAACGGCTTCACCGCCATGCTTCCCTCAACTTCGATCTCGAGTTTGCGCAACCAGCCGGGCATTTTCTCGGTCGATCGCGATCGGCCCGTTCACCTGAACAGCACGTCCGACGGATACGACGCGACTGCGGACAACGGCTCCATGTATCACACGATGAAATCGATCAAGGCCGCGGAGTTCTGGAAGGCGGGCTTCACCGGTCAAGGCGTCGGGGTGGCGCTGCTCGACACGGGAGTGGTTCCCGTTGACGGCATGACTTCTACGAACACGGATGGGACCTCGAAAGTCACACAAGGCCCGGACCTGTCCCTCGATAACAGCACGCCCCAGATGCGTTACCTCGACGGCTTCGGTCACGGCACATTCATGGCGGGCATCATCGCGGGCAAAGACGACGGCACGTCTCCTTCCGATTACACGACGGGCTCATCGTTCGTCGGGATCGCCCCCGATGCGCATCTGATAAACGTCAAAGTCGGAGCTAGCAACGGAGTCGTCGATGTCAGTCAGGTTCTCGCCGGAATCAACTGGGTGGCCGAGCATCGCAACGACAACGGGCTCAACATCAGAGTCCTCAACCTCAGCTTCGGCACCGACTCGACCCAAAGCTATCTGACAGACCCGCTGGCGTATGCAGCAGAAGCGGCCTGGCGCAGGTTCGGGATCGTCGTCGTCACTTCGGCGGGCAACTCGCAGTTCGGCACATCAGCCCTCAACGATCCGGCGACGGATCCGTACGTGCTCGCGGTTGGGTCAGATGACACCCAGGGGACCTACGGAGTGAAAGACGACCAGGTATCTGACTTCTCGGCAAGAGGGAACGGGATCCGTAATCCGGACCTGGTTGCGCCGGGCCGGTCCATCGTCAGCCTCCGCAACCCAGGTTCCTATATCGACACGAACTACGGCTCCACCGGCCGCGTTGGAGATCGCTTCTTCCGCGGTAGCGGGACCTCGGAGGCAGCGGCGGTCACCTCGGGAGCCGTGGCGCTCCTGCTGTCGCAACGGCCGGACCTGACGCCAGACCAGGTCAAGCGGATCTTGACTTCGTCCGCCCACCGACTTCCGATGGCAGATGCGACCGCTCAAGGCAACGGACTCCTGGATATGAAGAGTGCCTTGGACACACCGACCCCAAACTGTTCCCGCTGCCAGTTCTACCCCACCTCCAACGGCCTTGGTTCGCTAGAAGCTGCTCGCGGATCCGTGCACGTCGGGGACAACGTCACCGGTGAAGTCCTTACCGGCGAGCAAGACATATTCGGCGCACCCTGGAACGGCAACACCTGGACCGGTAACACGTGGACCGGGAACACCTGGACCGGCGGGGTATGGAACGGCAACACCTGGACCGGGAATACCTGGACGGGCAATACCTGGACCGGGAACACCTGGACGGGCAATACCTGGACGGGCAATACCTGGACCGGGAATACCTGGACGGGCAACACCTGGACCGGGAATACCTGGACGGGAAACACCTGGACGGGAAACACCTGGACCGGCAACACCTGGACAAGCGTGATCTGGGACGGGAACACCTGGACCGGCAACACGTGGACCGGCAACACCTGGACGGGCCAGCCCGGGGGCGCCACATCGGGTGGACAGACGCCGAGCGCCAGCACGTCGACCGACCCTGGGTGGGGCCAAAGCACCTGGGGCTACTGACCCGGCCGTAGCGGAGTCCCTAAAGGGGCCTCCGCGCGCGCCGATATCTAAAGGTGACACCACAGAGGAGCCAGAGCGCTAGCTCCCCCGAGGAGCACTTATGAACCATCAGGCGGAAACGGAAAAGGAGCGGCAGCCGAGGCTGTCGCTCCTTCGCATACCGGGAAGTGGCCGAGTGTGGTTGCTCAACACGCTCCTGATAGCGGCAGCGGCATTCCTCTACTGGGGTGTTGTTAGAACTCTGCCACTACATCCCCACCTACAGCCGTCGGGCCTTCATATTCCCTGGTGGGCGCTAGCAGTCCTGTTCTATCTCTCGGAGATATACGTCGTCCATTTCCAGTTCCGTCGGGAAGCACAATCCATCTCCCTCAGTGAGATCCCGCTCGTTCTAGGATTGTTCTTCAGCAGTCCCGAGGGCTTGATCCTTGCTCAGGTGCTAGGCGCAGCAGTTGCCCTTGCCTACCACCGGCGTCAGTCCATCCTCAAGCTCAGCTTCAACACGGCCAGTCTCACGTTGGGCACAACGGCTGCGACTGTTGTCTTTCGCACGATCGCGGCTCTGGGAAATCCGCTAGGACCGGCGGGCTGGATAGCGGTCTTCACGGCCACGCTGCTGGCGTCGGCGCTGGGACTGCTGACAATCTTCGGGGCCATCGCACTTTCAGAGGGCAAGATTCAGTTGAACGCCCGGCCTCAGGCCATCGTCATGGCTCTTGGCATCACGGTGACAAACACCAGCCTTGCCCTGATCGCCGTGATGATCCTTGCCCACGATAGAGCCGCGGCCTGGCTGCTTCTGGTACCCACCGCTATGCTGTTTCTTACATATCGCCTGTATACCTCCGAGCGTCAGAAGCATGACAGCCTCGAATCCCTCTACTCGGCCACGCAGGTCCTTCAACGATCCTTGAAGCTAGAAGATTCGATGCTCTCGCTGCTGACCCAGGCTCGACAGATGTTCCGTGCAGAGATAGCTCAGATCACTCTATTCAACACTGAAGTTGGGGAGCCTGCCTTTCAAACTGCATTCGGTCCTGACGAAAAACTTGAATTCATGGCGCCTGTCCAACTCGACTTCACCGAAGGCGTCTGGGCGCGGGTGGCTTCCGAGGATGTCGCCGTACTTGTTCCGAGGCCGATCAGCAACCCCAGATTGCGTCAGCACTTCGCGGATCGGGGGATGCGCGATGCCATGGTGGCTCCCCTGCGTGGAGACGACGGAGTGATTGGAACGATGACCGTTGGTAACCGCCTAGGAGAAGTAAGGACCTTCGACGATGAAGATCTCAAGCTATTTGAGACTCTGGCGAACCACGCAAGTGTGTCCGTGCAAAATGCTCGATTGGTAGAGCAGCTCGAGGACTCGCTGGCGCATCTAACCGAGATGAACCGGCTGAAGGATGATTTCGTTGCGGCTGTGTCGCACGAGCTACGAACCCCACTCACCTCCATCCAGGGCTATGTGAAGACTCTTCTGCGGCCTAATGTGGCGTGGCCGGCAGATCAACAGAGAGACTTCATCGAAACCATCGATAGGCAAGCCGATCGTTTGCGCAACCTGATCGAAGATCTCTTGACTGTGTCCCGCCTCGAAGCGGATCGGGACGCACCGGAGCTGACGCGCCTGTCGCTATCGCTCATGGCACAGCAGATCGCCGATGAGTCGCGAAGCGGACCGGCAACACACACGATGGAGGTTGCATTCGATGAGGGCGTCCCCGAGGTGGTGACAGATGAGAGCATGGTCCACCAGATCATCTCGAACCTTGTGGACAACGCCGGCAAATACAGTCCCGCTGGAACGAAGATCACCATCACGGGCCGGGTGGAGGGGCACAGCGCGGTTATCTCCGTACTCGATGAGGGGGGTGGCATCCCCGAGGAACTGCACGACAGAATCTTCGATCGCTTCTATCAGGTCGACCAATCTTCGACGCGACCCGTGGGGGGTACCGGCCTGGGCCTTTACATATGTCGCAAGCTAGCAGGCGCAATCGGCGGCTACTTGTGGCTCGAGGACTCCGACACCTCGGGCTCTGTCTTCAGCCTGAGGATCCCCCTGCGCCCTGCGGCTTCGAATCACTCCCCAACTCCGCTCTATCTGGTGGGCGGAGGGGCTGCGGCGGCCAGCTAGCGCGGCCCGCTCATCGCAACCCCCGCAGATGCTTTCTTTCCCGGTCACGGCGCGCTCGTGACTGGCCCAGAGCCGAGGCCACAAGCCAGGCAAGGAACGCGCCTCCTCCGGCCAGGGCCAACCCGATCAAGACCTGAACCCAAGGCGGCGGCTGCAGGGCGATAGCGACGAGCAGCACCAGGATGCCGAGTCCCGCCACGGCTGCGGCTGCTACGAGGCAGCCGAGCGTCCACCGGACCTCCGGACGTATCGCCGGGTCATTACGTTCTTCGGGCATCTTCCTTCTCTGGGTTGATTGGTTCGGGGGTCGCTATCATCTTCTCAATGGAACCCGACCAGAAGATAAGGGTCGTTCTGGTGGACGATCATGACCTCCTACGGCGTGGCATCCGGACGATGCTCGAGAGCGAAGGCGATATCGAGGTTGTCGGGGAGGCGTCGGACGGCATGGATGCGCTGGGGACGGTGGAAAGAACGGTTCCGGACGTGGTCATCATCGACGTCATCATGCCCAACAAAGATGGTATCGAAGCAACCCGGGAGATCAAAAACAGCTATCCCAACGTGGGCGTGGTAGTGCTTTCGGGTCACGACGAGCAGCAGTTCATCTTCGATGCGCTCAAGGCGGGGGCCTCCGGTTATCTGCTCAAAACCGCGGAGCTCGATGAGGTGCTCGACACAGTTCGTTCGATCTCCCACGGTGGAGCTCGCATAGATCCCACGGTAGCGTCACAGCTACTTTCGGAATTCCAGACCTACCAGAATCATGAGACAGCGGACGCTTACCAGCCCTTGACGCCGCGCGAACGCGAGATCCTGCGCCGGATGAGCGAAGGGCTTCCGAACAAAACGATAGCCAACCGTCTGTCGATATCCGAGCGAACGGTCACGACCCACATCGCAAACATCTATACAAAGCTGCACGTGAATAACCGGGTATCGGCGATCCAGGAAGCCATGCGCCGCCGGATTCTGGATTACAAGCCTCAGCGATGAAACGCGCCGGCGCGAGCGGGTCCGAGGACCTCTCCCGCCAGTTCAGAGGGCTTCCAGCGGTCGATCGCATCGCTGGGGCACTCGGATCCGAAATCCCGCAGGACGTCCGGACTGGGATCGCCCGCCGCGCCATCGACGAAGCGCGCGACCGGATCCGCTATGGGCAGGCCGCCGGATCTTTCGAAGAGTTGCTGGCGCGCGCCCAGGAGCTGATCACCGCGTCCGGCCGCTCCCTGCTGCAGCCGGTAATCAATGCCACGGGGGTTCTGATACATACCAACCTCGGGAGGGTTCCGCTCGGGCCCGAGCAATTGGATGCGGTAACGGCGATCGCCCAAGGCTACTCAAACCTGGAATTCGATCTGAATACCGGTCGCCGTGGTAACCGTTACGCGCACACTCGTTCACTAATCCGGTTCGTCACTGGAGCCGAGTCGGCGCTCGTTGTCAACAACAATGCTGCCGCAGTTCTCGTTGTCTTGGCCGCCTTGTGCTCCGGACGCGAGGTCATCGTCTCGAGGGGAGAGCTCATCGAGATCGGAGGTGAATTCCGCGTCCCCGACGTGATGACGGCGTCCGGAGCTTCGTTGGTCGAGGTCGGCACGACGAACCGCACACACATCGGCGACTACGAGCGGGCCATCTCTTCGGACACAGCTGCCATCCTTAAGGTGCATCCATCTAACTACCGGCTCGTTGGATTCACGGCAAGCGTCGACGCCCGAGAGCTTGGGAAGTTGGCGAAAGGGCGCGGAGTGATGTTCCTGCACGATCTGGGCTCGGGTTTGGTGGAACCGCTCCCGCAGGATTGGACAAACGCCGAACCAACCATCCGTGCCACTGTGGGAGAGGGCGCCGACGTCGTGACCTTCTCGGGCGACAAACTACTGGGGGGCCCGCAGGCAGGGTTGATCGCCGGCCGAGAGAGCCTCATCGAACGCATCGCCCGTGACCCCCTGATGCGCGCCGTGCGGGTAGACAAGATGACGCTTGCCGCACTGGAGGCGACGCTGTCGGCTTACCTGCGCGGACAGCCAGAGGATCTGCCGCTGTGGAAGATGGCAACTCTTCCGGCAGAGCACCTAGAAGCACGGGCTCGCAGCCTGGAAGCCTCACTGCCGCCTTTGTCCGGCTCGATCGAAATCACCCGCTGCCTCTCGGTGATGGGAGGAGGCTCTCTTCCGGGGGCCGAGATCGAGTCCTGGGGGGTGGCGCTGACACACCCCAGTCGCAGCAGCGACGAGATCGAGCGCACCCTGCGCCACAGTGTGCCCCCGGTGATCGCCCGGATCGAAGATGACAGGGTCATCCTCGATCTGCGCACCGTGCCAGACGCCAGGGACGAACTACTCGCCTCCTCGATCGCAAGGGTCCTGGGTTAGCGGCGCCAATCCTCGGCCTGCCGACGCGACCTAACGAAGTGGGGTGCTCTCGACGTCTCGGCCCAACAGATCGATCGATTCGAATACGGCTATTGCCCCGGCTTTCCTCAGCTCATCTTCTGAGAATCCGCCGGTCATAACGGCGATCGTCTCGATGCCGGCTCTCGTGGCGGCTTCGCAATCGAAGGTTGAGTCCCCCACCATCACCGCGCCCGCTCCTTCCACCTTCCCCATGGCGGCAAGTACAAGGTCCGGGTCAGGTTTCGTGTGCTCTACGTCCTCAGAGGTTGTCCAGGAATCGACGACATCGCGACACCCCAGCAGATCCAGATAATGGTCGACCTCATCTTCCTTTGCCGAGCTAGCCAGCACGACAGGATGCCCTCGCTTCTTAAGATCCAGGATGAAGTCCCGGGCTCCATGAACCGGCTGAACCTCGTCGATCAACTCTTGATAGAAGCCCTTCTCCGCTTCTCGGACCCGGTCACCGAGCTCAGCTTCCTTGTCCTCGCCGCAGAGTGCTTCGATCATGTGGTCTCCCCCCATCCCGATCCCTCGGTGAATCTTCCAGATGGGCAGCACGATCTGAAACTGCTTGAAAGAACGGAACCACGCGAGTGCATGCTGATAGTTCGTATCGATCAAGGTGCCATCGATGTCCAGGATCGCCGCGGGCTTCATGGATGGCCGTGTACCCACTCGCTCTACCCTTGACACATGCACGTCATCGGCACCGCCGGCCATGTGGATCACGGCAAATCGACGCTGGTCGAAAGATTGACGGGGATCGATCCTGACCGTTTCGAGGAAGAGAAGCGGCGAGGACTGACCATAGATCTGGGTTTTGCGTGGCTGACTCTGCCGTCGGGTAACGAGATCGGTCTCGTGGACGTACCCGGTCACGAACGATTCATCAAGAACATGTTGGCTGGGGCCGGAGGCATCTCGATCTGCCTATTCGTCGTTGCCGCCAATGAAGGCTGGAAGCCGCAATCAGCCGAGCACCTCTCTATCCTGCACGTCTTAGGCATCACCTTCGGGGTCGTCGCGGTGACGAAATCCGACACCGTTGATGAGGAAAGGCTGGAGCTTGCGACGCTCGAGGTGCAAGAAGAGCTCTCTGGGTCGGTTTTGGAGAACGCTCCCATCGTTGCTTGTTCATCCGTTTCCGGCTACGGGATCGACCGTCTCATAGCGGAGCTTGATCGAGTGGTGCTGGCGACTCCACAGGCCCCCGACACCGGCAGGCCGCGCCTATGGGTGGACCGTGTCTTCACGATCTCGGGCGCCGGAACGGTGGTCACCGGCACGCTGGCGGGCGGAACCGTAGCCACAGGGGACGAGGTAGAGGTATCGCCGGAGGGGGGCCGGGGGCGGGTTCGAAGGATCCAAACCCACAAGAAGGAAGTAGCTCGCGCGGCCCCCGGGACGCGAGTCGCTTTGAACCTCGCAGGGCTGGACCGGCAGGGGGCCGAACGTGGGGATGCCATCGTCGCCCCCGGACAATGGCGGCCCTCGCGCATCGTCGACGCCAGGGTCGAGGTTCTGCCGGCAAGATTGACGGGGGCCGAGTATGTTCTTACCGAGAAAGGTGCCCACCTGCTGTACGTGGGCTCGGCCGAGACGCCGGTGCGCTTGCGACTGTTGGACCGCGATGCGATCCCACCAGGAGGTTCTGGATTCGCCCGCCTGTTCCTGCGCGATCGGCTTCCACTTGCGCGCTCTGATCGATTCGTGCTCCGCGACGCGGGCAGGGTATTGACGTTTGGGGGTGGCCAGATCATGGATCCGCGCCCCTCGCAGCGGCCGGATCTGCGCCTCCTCGAGCGACTGGACCGAGCCACCCCGCAAGAGGCGCTGAGCGCCCTGGTCCTGGCCGATGGCGCACTGCGCGTCGAGGACGCCGTGACCAGGAGTGGCGCCACCACCCTTGACGCGCCAGGCATCTCCCAACTGGCCTCGATCCTCGTCTCAGACGCCGAGCTTCATGAGCTCTCACACACGGTTGTGGAAACGCTGCGGAGCTATCACTCTGGGCGCCCGCTGGAGCGCGGAATGGTCAAAGAGGCGCTTCGCGGCCCCACCCGCTTGGATGCCCCCGCGTTCCAAGCACTGCTGGAGCACCTTCCTGAGGTCGTCGAGGATGGAGCCGTGGTGAGATTGCAGGATCACTCCGCCACCCTGCTTCCCGAGCAGAAGAGCGAGCGCGACGCGATCATCAAGCGCATCGAAGCGGGAGGGATGTCGCCACCGCTCACCAGTGAGCTAGACGCAGACCCTGCGCTGTTGCGAGCGATGACAGAGGCGGCCGATGTGATCAGGATCGGGGACTTTTACCTCACCCACACACAGGCTGAAAGAGCGCGCCGCACAGTGCGAAGCGCCATCGAGGTCTCTGGCCCCCTTACGGTCGCGCAGATCCGCGATCTGCTTGGAACTTCCCGCAAGTACGCGGTGCCGTTGTGTGAATGGCTCGATTCCACAGGAGCCACACGCCGCCAGGGAGACCTGCGTCACCTCGGCCCCCGCCCGTGACTGGAGAGGTCGCCTGGTCGGCTACGCGCTCCCAACTGAGAGATCACGGTCCATCGCCGGACACGGAACTCCAGTTCGCATCTCTTCAACCAAAGAGTCGACCACGGCAGAAAGGTCACCGGTCCGCTCGTAGACCTCCCGTTGACGGGTCGCCGACGTGCCTCGCGTCATGATGTCGTTGACGCGGCGCAGCTCGTCCAGACAACCAAGACGCTCGGCGGTCGGCTCGAGCCTCTCCACGAGATCCGATATCGAGCGACGCAGGGAGACAAGGTTGCCATCCTCGTCTCGGATGATCTGTGCATCGATGCCATACCTTGCCGCGCGCCATTTGTTCTCGCGGATGGTCCAGGCGCGGTGCTGGGGCAGCTCGAGTCCCGCTCCGTATCGCTCGCCGAGCCACACGACGAGGGCCTGGCTAAGCGCCACCAACGCGGATAGCTCGAACATGGTAGGCACTCCATCGCAGATCCTCAGCTCCAGGGTGCCGAAGGAAGGATGCGGCCGGATGTCCCACCACACCTCCCGGATCGTGCTGATGGTTCCGGCACCGATCAGCGTCCGCATGAAGCGCTGGAAGTCCCCCCAGTTTTCCAACAGGTAAGGCAGTCCGGCGGTCGGAAGAGACTCGAACACCTTGCTCCGTGTTGACGCAAGACCGGTGTCTCTTCCTTGCCAGAATGGACTCGATGAAGACAACGCTAAGAAGTGGGGGATGAACGTCGCCAGACTGTTGGAGATGGCGATCGCCTCTTCGCCCGAACCCACCCCCACATGGGTGTGTACACCGAAGATGAGCAGGCGGCGAGCGGTCCACTGACAGTTCTCGATCAGACGGTGGTAGCGAGGATCGGGCGAAACCGTTTGATCCGACCAAGCCGAGAACGGATGTGTGCCCGTGCAAAGCACACGGTAGCCGACCTCGTCGGCGACCTCTATGACCTGTTGCAGCTTGCCCTCGACATCGCGGCTCGCCTCGCCCACCGTTCCGCAGACGTCGGTGATGACCTCGATCGTGCACTCCAGCAATTCGTGCTTGAACCACTTGCTATCGAGCTGCTCGAGGATCTTTGACGCGGCAGTATCGGTCGTTAGAGCGCCTGCTTCGTCAACGACCTGGACCTCGATCTCGACACCCAAAGTCGGTCGCTGCGAGCCATGGAAGACAAAATTCACGAGGGAACATTAGCAGCGGCAGCCAGCGGCTGGGTTTTGTTCCGGATCCTTCAATCGTCCGTCACTGCCGTGGTGCCTGACTCTGTTGCGCCGGGTGGGGCTGTCGCCTCGGGGCCATCCTCGTGTGAGAGGGGCTCCACCAGGAGAACTAGTCCCTCCGCTGCCTTGATCTGAACCTTCGAGCCTGCTGCGATGCCGGTCTCCATGGTGCGTGCCCGCCACAACGTGCCCTTCGTAAAGACGGTTCCTTCCGGGGCTATATCTGTCTTCGCTTCCCCAGTGGTGCCCACGATCGCCTCCTCTCCAGTGATCGGTCTTCGAAGGCGGACGCGCAACGCCGCGGTCATCACCGACACGAAAAAGAGCAAACTGCCGGCAACTGCTACCACGATCGCCCAGGGGGCGAGACGCGCGGCCGAAGGCGCTCCCGAGAAGATCAGCGAGCCTCCAGCGATAAGGCACGCGATACCTCCCGCGCTCCAAATCCCGAAGCCGCTGATTTGCACGTCCACGACGAACAACGCGACCGCGATGATCACCGCAAGAACACCCAACCAATCCGTGGGCAGGATGTTGAGCGCGTAGAAGCTCAAGAACAGCGCGGCGATCCCGAGGATGGCGCCAAAGCCGATCCCGGGGTTGTAGATCTCGAAGACCAAACCGAAGGCTCCCGCCAGAAGCAGCAGGAAGGCGGCCTCGGGACTCGTCACCGAGTGGAGAAGCCGGGACCATAGACCCATCTCCTCGAAGCGGAATCCCACGCTGGGCCGATGGGCATTCTGATCCCACGTTTCGAGCGTCTTTCTTTCCCCTCCGCTCAGAGTTACCGAGCGCCCGTCCATCTCTTGCAGCACCGCTGCGAGCGACGATGCGACGCCATCTACGGCTCCCGATCGAGCCGCCGCGGTCGCAGTCATCGACCCTCCGTGGCGGATGAGATCGATCGGCGCGGTTGCACTGCGGCCGCGCAGGGACGACAGCCCGCGGATCAAAGCCGCAGCCCTGCTCGACGCAGGATGGTTGTCCGGAGCCGAGTTGAGATTTACAGGTGTGGGAGAGTCCAAGCGGGCCTCGTCGGCCATAAAGGAAAGGTTCGCCGCCGCCAGCAAAAGCGCACCCGCGCTCGCTGCGTTCGCTCCTCTCGGAGCAACCCACACGACTACGGGAACACGCGACTCCTCCATCTGCCGGACCAGAGATGGCATGGAGCTCACCAGGCCCCCGTCGCAGTCAAGTTCCACGATCACCGCCTCGTCGGAGCCGGAAGTCTGGGCCGCAGCGATCCGGTCTCTCAGATAGGCAACGGTGGGAGGATCGATGAGGCCCTTGACCTGCACGAGGTCGACAACCCTGGTCGTGCTGTCGGCTCTTGAAGCCGTCAGGGGAAGCAAAGCGGCTCCGCTGGCGAGAAGGAGCGCCCCGATCCGCAGGCCCAGACGATGCATGGAAGCATTGTCGCCTCCCGGGCCCACCCAAGATGCCAGTCGGAACAGGCCCGGGCCCACCAAGATGCCAATCGGAACAGGGCGCGCGGTTAAGGGTGCAGGCGCTGCCTAGATGCAGTCAGAGCTAGTGAGCCGACGAACTGTTGCCGGTACCCGCCGGACTGTTGCCGGTGGCCGCTCCACTGTTGCCGGTGGCCGCTCCACTGTTGCTATTGGCTGCCCCGGATTGGCCGTGCACCCCGGTTCCCGGCGGTGCGGGCCCTCCGGAGATCGTTCTCGTTGTCCCCCCCGCTTTCGTGCACGCCGATGTGGCGCCGGCGACAGTAGCGTCAGCCATTCTGGCCACCGAGCTAACCAGCGCGCCGTGCGCAGATCCATTGATCACGCAATGTGCAGCAGCCGAAACGGCAGCCCCGTGAGCTCCCGGTGAGGTCGACGACCCGTCCGCATGTTTGGAGGCGTGAGCCGTGCCCGCGTCGCGGGTCGCGTGGGCATCGGAAGCTTCTCGATCGGGGGTCTCGCTCGAAGCTGACCCTCCACGGGTGGTGGTGTGCTGAGAGCTGCCCTTCCCAGAGGACAGGGCGATGGAATTCGGCAGGGAATAGACCACTGCGGCCCCCATGAGGAAGGCCATCATTCCGATGGATAAACCCTTGAACTTCAGATACACCCCTCAGACCTCCTAGATGATCCGATCGGAGCCGACTTCCACCATCATCGGCGCGAATCATGAGGAGGTTGACCAAACGGGGAGCACAAACCCGTTCGGGCCCTCGAGAGGCGGGCATTATGTCCGCAATGAGTGCCGTTCAGTCCCCCGTAGGGTAGACAACCACCATGCTTCTCGACGAATTCTTCACTCCGCGCGTGCTGATCGTCTCGGGCAAGGGCGGCGTGGGCAAGACGACCATCGCCGCCTCTCTCGCTCTGACTGCAGCGAGGACTGGTAAGAAAGTCTGCGTAGTAGAGATGGATCAGAAGGGAAGCCTGACCAAGATCTTCGGCCGCGGGCCGGCTGGGTACGAGCCCTCGGAGATCTTTCCGGACGTGTGGGCGATCAGCGTGAGCGCGGAGGACGCGCTCATCGAATATCTCGATGTTCAGTACCACATGAAGCGCATCTCAAAGGCATTCTCAGGAGTGCACTTCATCGACTACATCACCACTGCTGCCCCGGGTCTGAAGGACATCCTCGTGTTGGGAAAGATCTGGTATCTCGAGCGGGGACGGGCCGGGGGTGCTTCCAAGCAGGACTTCGACCTCATCGTCGTCGATGCCCCCGCTGCGGGTCACATGTTGACGTTCCTTTCCGCGCCTTCGGGATTGTCTGATGCCGTGCGCGTGGGACCCATTCGGCGGCAGGCAGAATGGTTGCAGGAGATGCTCCAGGATCCGGCTCGAACACGGGTGCACCTCGCGACCCTGGCGGAAGAGATGCCGGTTTCGGAAACGCTGGAAACGGCAACTCAACTCCGAGAGCGCATATCGATCGAACCGGGCCCGATCTTTGCGAACGGTCTATATCCCGAGGTGTTTACTGATAAAGAGGAGGCATCGCTCCAAGACATCCGGTCTGACGGGAGCCTGGATGAGTTTCTTGTCGAAGCTCAGCGAGCCAACCTGCGGTTGGATCCCGACGATCTCGAGGCTTTCCTGGGGTACGCGGATTTCTTGTCAGCCCGCCGGACCATACAGACAACTCATCTGAAGCAGCTTCGAGAAGGTGCAGAAGAAGACATCATCGAGCTTCCCTTCTTGTTCGCAGCCAGGGTGGGATTGCCCCAGCTCGAGGAGCTCGCGGATGCCATCGAAGAGCGGGTCGCCAAGCTGTGACCGCCATCGACGATCTCGTTGAACGCAAAGAGGTGATCGTTTGCGCCGGCTCGGGAGGCGTTGGCAAGACCACCACCGCGGCTGCCATCGCCCTGCGGGCCGCTCTTATAGGAAAGAAGGCCGCGGTCGTGACGATCGATCCGGCCAAGCGACTGGCATCAGCGTTGGGCCTGAAAGAGTTGAGCAACGATCCCGAGAGGGTCGGCGCGGAGAGATTCGCATCCGCGAACCTCAGCCCACGCGGTGAGCTACACGCAATGATGCTCGACACAAAGTCGACCTTCGACCACGTCGTGATCACCTATGCACCCACTCCGCAACAGGCACAACAGATCCTGGACAACCGCTTCTACCGAAACATCTCTGGAACGTTGTCAGGCACGCACGAGTACATGGCCATGGAGAAACTCTATGAGTTGCATTCCGAGAATGACTACGACCTCATCGTCATCGACACTCCTCCAACACGGAATGCCTTGGATTTCCTCGACGCTCCCCGGCGCATGACCGACTTTCTCGACAGCAAGATTCTCCGCTGGTTCCTACTTCCCTACATGAAGGCGGGCGGAGGATTGTTCCGCATCGCCAATGTGGCAGCGACGACGTTCCTCAAGGTAGTCCAACGGATCGTAGGGGCCGAGGTTCTGCAAGACACTGCGGAATTCTTCGGAAACCTCGAGGGGATGTACGACGGCTTCAAGCAGCGAGCTCATGACGTAACCTCATTGCTGCATTCGAGCGTCACATCGTTCATCGTGGTCACGTCGCCTGCCACCGAATCTGTCGCAGAGGCCTGTTACTTCGCCACCAGGCTGGATGAATCCGGACTGCCCTTCGGAGCCCTAGTGGTAAATCGCGTTCACCCTCAGTACGGCGATGGCATCGAAACTCGGCCCCGGCAGATAGCAAAGCTGGAAGCAGGGAACGACGTTTCCAGGTTGCTCGCCAAGTTGATCCAGAACGAACAGAGCTTCAGCAAGATCGTGCGGTCGGAAGAACAGAATCTGGGCGAGTTGGCGTCCCGGATCCCTCGGCACCGCTGGGCTCGGGTCCCCTATCTCGACAAAGAGGCCGTGGATCTACAGGGCCTCTCGGCCATCGCTGCTCAACTATTCTCTGCATCATGATCGGTCCTAAATTGATCGAGGTCTTGGTCGCCGTCCTTACCATCGGCAGCGGGTTGTTCGCCTTGTTCCTGCTGGTGGACCTGTTCCGGCTCAGGCGCCGGGAGAAGGGTCCGGCCTACAAGGGGGGCATCGGGCAGTGGTCTTGGGCCGCCCACAGGATCACCGGAGTTGGGGTGATCGCCTTCCTCTTCGGCCACATCGTGGACACCTTCGGCGTGGGGCTCGGCGGCCACTTCTATAACGAAACGGTGACCCTCTACAAGCAGTGGTGGTTCAACCCCTTCGAGGTTCTGTTGATCGGCGCGGTGCTCTATCACGCGTTGAACGGGCTGCGGATCATCCTCTTTGATTTCTGGCCGAGTCTCGCCCTGCGTCAGAAGACCTTCGCGTATATCGAGTTCGCTTTGTTCGTCGCCGGCTTTCTTCCGGCAGCGGTGATCATGCTGCATCGGGCCTACCAGCTGTCGCCACTGGCTCGGTGACGTCTTGGCTCTAGCGGAGCAGACCAACACGTCGAGGTTCGCCCCGATCCTCGATGAGATTGCCCGCAACATCAGCCGGTTGGAGCTGAAGCGGGGCCGCGCCGAGGGGGCCCCCGCACCCTTGCGGATAAGTCTGGAGAACAACGTCAAGCGCATCGTTCAGGTGTACTGGACCGGCTTCGAAGCCAACATCCCGGACGACTGCATCGGCATGCACCTCGAAGTGGCCGAGCCTCGAGTGCATTGGGCGGAAGCTTACCTATCGCCCACTCACCGAAACTGGGTGTTCTGCTTCCGCGAACGAGCCGATGGAGAGATCGAGCTTGCCCAATACGGCGACTACGCAACACCGGAAGAAGCAATCAAATACTTCTTCAATTTTGCCGAGTGGAACGTATTGATCCCGACCGATCACAGCTGGGCGTCGGTCACCTACGAGATCTCGGACGGTCTTACATGGGGCCCGGAGTTTTCCGCAGTGGCAGAGGCATCCATGGGGGCTGCGGTCCAGGACTCATTGAAGAAATCCACCATCATCTGGTTGCGGTGGCGAGACGGGGGCCAGACAAAGCAGTTGCCCGTCTGGTTTGTTGCGGATCAAGGCAAGATCTACGTCCTCTCGGGCGAGAGGCAACAGGTAATACCGAACGCCCGCTCCCTTCGCGAGTGCGAGGTCATCGTGCGGTGGAAGGGCAGGAATGCAAGGGTCGCAGAGCTGCCTGCGAGCGTGCGGCTGATCGAAGCGGGAGCCGAGTGGGACCGCATCGCCGAGAAGATCGCAGAGAAGCGACTCAACATCCCGGGTGTTCCCGAGGACACAGCTCGCCGCTGGCGCGACGAATGCGACATCCTGGAGCTCACGCTACCGAGTTAGCCCGCTAACTCCTCGCGCCCCTTGAGCGCGGCCCGTATGGATGGCGGAGGGACGTCACTGCCGGGGGCCACCTTCGAGCGACGCGAGGCTCGCCCGAGAAGTGCCTCACTCCGATCAGCTGATCGAGTGTCAGCTCTTGAAGCCCTGGGCCGCTTCCTCGACTGTCGGTGCGATCGACACGCCTTCTCCAAATCCCGTTATCGAGAACAACTTCAGATGTTGCTCACGAGTGCAGGCGATGGCAAGATCGCCGCCGGCCTCTCGGAGTCTCCTGACACCGCCCATAAGCGCACCGAGTCCGCTGGAGTCCATGAAGGGCACCGCGTCCAGGTCGACCACTACTTTCGGCTTGTCGAGAGTCACGATCTGACCGATCGCGTCACGAAGTGAACCCACCGTATACACATCAAGATCGCCGCTCGGTCGCAACAGCTTGTAATCGCCCTCGTCGGTGATCGCTATATCTACCTTCTGCTGTGCCACAGCGGCTCCCCAGTCTCGATGTTGCCAACTTCAGCAGCTCGCGCCTTCACGGCCACCGGAACCCCCTGGAACTCCACGACCAGCATGGTGAGGTCGTCATCGAGCTTACCGGCAGCGAACGTCTCCACCTCCCCGACCACAGCGTCGCCCACAGCCCCTAGGGGGAGGGTTCCTGCCTTCGTTATCGCCTCCGCCAGCCGGCGTTCGCCGAAGACATCTCCCTCGGCAGACTTCGCCTCTATGAACCCGTCCGTGAAGAAGACCATCCGATCCCCGGGGGCGATCCGGATGATCGTTTCGGACAATCCGGGATCCTGGAACCAGCCGAGCGCTTTGTTCCGCGGTCCCTCTATGTAATAGCCCCGCGGCGGTGTCTCCGAGTCGCTCCTCGAGGTCCTCACGATGAACGGAGAGGGATGACCCATGTTGAGCCATCTGACCTCCCCGGTTTGAGCTTCGACCGTCGCATAGATGAGGGTCGTAAAAGCGTCGATGTCCGTCGCTTCGCGCAGGGCTTCATTGGTTCGTTGGATCACTCGCTCGGCTCCCGCTGCCAAACGGCGTTCGGCTCGTAGCACCGACAACAGAACGGTAGCCATCAAGGCTGCCCCGATCCCCTTTCCCGACGCATCACCCACCGCGAGCGTGAGGGTTCTGCCTTCGTAGTCGATGTCATACCAATCCCCGCCGACCAGATTGGCCTGTCGATGCACCGGCAGCAGAACGAAGCCCGGCGTCTCAGGGATCAAGCGTTGCAGCAAGCTGCGTTGGATATTGGCTGCGATCTCCAACTCCCGATCTTGCATCGCAAGCTGCTGGAGTCGCTTGAGCCCAGACTGCATCTCTCCAAACCGTGCCGCGAGCTCCTCTACTTCGTCACCAGACTCGATCTTGATCTGCTGATCGAAATCACCACGTCCGATCGCTCGAGCGGCATCAACCAAACGCTGCAGATCTACCACGAGCCGTCGGGGCAGCACAACGGCCAAAACGATGCCGAGAAGCAATGCTCCTCCCGTTACCCCCAGCAGGATGAGGACAGTCCTACTCGAGTGAGCGCTGAGATTCTGTTCGCTTCGCGCCACCGTTCGGCTCTGGGAATTACGAAGCTGCGAGCTGTCGCGGTCGATCTGGTTGATGAGCGGAGTACCCACCGTGCCGAGAACGTGGAAAGCATCCTTGTGTCTTCCCTTCTCCGCCAGTGGGAGCACCCGGCGATCCACGAGCTGCTGGAACGCAGCACCTGCCGATACCAGCTCGTTGAGAGAGTGACTGTTTTGGCCGGCGTCCTTGAACAGTTCTTGGGCTCGCGTTTCGTAGCGCTTTGAGATGCGGACCTCGTTCCTGTACTGGTCCAGGAGCGAAGTCTGACTCACGATCAGGTAACCGCGAACGGCTGCGGATTGCGCGGTGTAAGAGCGCACGATCTGATCGATGGCGACCAATTCCGGCACAGCTTGATCAAGCACGCGACGTTGGACTGTTCGAAGAGATCCGAACAAGGACAAGGTCACCCAACCGAGAGCCACGATGAGGATAAGCAGCACACCGAAGCCCCCGGCGATCTTCCAACGCAGGGACAGCCTCACCCCGCCAGTATGCTCGAAAGCGATGAGATTCCTGGGTCGCGCGGCGCTCGTCGCGGCCGCTGTGACCGCTTACTCCCTGGTGGAGCCGTACCGCTACCGGCTGACGGATCACAAGCTCCAGGTAAGACCGGGGGGGCCGGAGCTCAAGATATTGCACATCTCGGATCTGCACCTCAAGGGCCGCGATCACAAACTTGCCCGGTTCGTGACGGGGCTAAGCGAGCTCGAAAACATCGACCTTGTTCTTGCCACGGGAGATCTGATCGAAGACGATTCCGGGATCGGGCCGTTGATCGAATGCTTCTCGAGATTGAAGGCGCGTCTCGGGTGCTTCTACGTCCTGGGCTCTCACGATTATCACCAGTCACGTTTCACGTCGTACGCCAAGTACTTCACCGGCAAGAAGGGACCCCTTGCGGCCCCCAAAGCGGCAACTCCGGCGCTCGAGGCCGGGCTACGCGGAAACGGGTGGCAATCGTTGTCCAATGCGTCCACGGTCGTCGACACGGAGTGGGGGAGACTAAAGCTCGCGGGCGTCGACGACCCGTATCTCGGCCGACATGATGTGCGCGTCATCCACCGGGACAAGGACGACACCTTCGCCATCGGGCTGGTTCATTCTCCTGAAGTGGTGTCCGAATGGCTTCTCGCTGGGTTCGATCTCGTGGTTGCAGGCCACACCCACGCGGGACAGGTGCGCATGCCTCTGTACGGTGCGCTGGTGACAAACTGCTCTTTGCCGACCGGGTTGGCCGGAGGGGCCCACAAGATCGGCAACGGCTGGCTGCACGTTTCGCCGGGGCTGGGAACCGGAAGGTTCTCACCCATCCGTTTCGATTGTCGACCCGAGGCCACCGTGCTGGAGTTGGTCCCCCGCCTCGTCTAGTTCGGTGATCGGGCGAAGGGGCTGATCGACATGCCCAGAGTAGAGCGAGATAAGTCACTCGGATGCAGTTAATGGACCGCACGAAGTCTGAAATGGGCACCTTGTAGGATGCGGCAACGGGAAGTGGCGCAGTTTGGCAGCGCGCTGCGTTCGGGACGCAGAGGCCGGGGGTTCAAATCCCCCCTTCCCGACTACGAGAGACTCCCGAATGAGCTCTTACTCCAGTAATCATCAGTCAGTGCCCGATGGTCCCGATTATTGTGAGCTCTGTGGCTTGATCGCCACGCCCCAAAGACCGGCTGCGGTGCTCACGTGTCTTGCGGACAACCACACCGTCGAGTCATCCGTGTCAACAAACCTTTTGAACCCAAGGCTGTGGTTGATATCGTCGACTACAGCAACTCCCCCGGGCCGCATGATCGCCCATGCCGACTCGAGCTCGAAGCCCAGGTTGCGCCGGGTGTGCAGGCTGTCGTGAACGAAAAGATCAAGCGCCTGGAATTCCATGAGAAGTTGCGGGAGGCGCTTCCGGCTTGTTCCCTCGATGTACGTCCAGCGATTGCGCAAGTTCTCGGGAATGGCGATGCCGATCTGGCGATGGAGAGCAGGGTCCGCGGCCGGAAGATCGATGCTCCACAGATGACCGCTCCCATGGCGCTCCATACCCTCGAGGATCACGCGGCTCGTCACGCCATGACCGACGCCGGTCTCCACCACAGTCGCCGGCCTTTCATGGGCCACGATGCAGGACAGGGCCTCGGCGAAGGCGCGGTCGCAATCGTTCCACCCGCCATAGGATTGTTTGCCCACACGTACACCTGCGCTGCTGAGTTCGGAAACGATACGGTCCCAGAGCTCGCCGAACGATGCGGCAGTCTGACAAGGCCACGGCTGTTCGAGCTCAGCATGGAGGCGAGGAGCCCAATCTGCGACCGTTCCAAAAAAGTCGCTCGCAGGAATTCCGAGCGCGTCGAGCTCCTTCTTGTCCCGGCGCCTATCCATCCGCCCGCGTACCCGATCGATCCCTTCTTGGGGATGACGCAAGATGTTGCGCGTTGCCCGCACCGCGTATCCGGGTCGCATGGGCATCGCCTCCGATCACCCAGCCGTCCCCGAAGTATAGGAAGTGCCCCTTTTAAAAGACGCCCCTCTCAGGAGCCTGGGGCCACCTCTCTAAGCACCTACAGGCCGCGTCCTCAGTTGCCTGTCATCACGCTGCCCGGTCGCTCTCGAGACTCTGCTCGAGCGCAACCTGCAGCACCTCGCTCACCTCGCCAGCGATATGGAAGGTCATCTCTTCGCGAACGCTCTCGGGTAGGTCGTCCAGATCCCCCTCGTTCCGCGAGGGCAAGATCACCTCACGAAGGCCCGCCCGGTGCGCCGCCAGTACCTTCTGCTTGACTCCTCCGATCGGCAGCACGTGACCCTGCAAGGTCACTTCGCCCGTCATTCCCACGCTGCTCCGGACCGGCCTGCCCGTCAGGAGACTGGTCAGTGCAGTCGTCATCGTGACGCCTGCCGACGGACCATCCTTGGGAACCGCCCCCGCCGGTACGTGAAGGTGGATGCGGGTGCGATCGAAATCGGTGGTGAGACCAAGCTGCTCCGCATGCGAGCGAACGTAGGAAAGAGCGATCTGAGCCGACTCTTTCATCACTTCACCCAGCTGGCCCGTCAGGGTCAGACCCGGTTCCCCCTGCATAACGGTGGCCTCGATGAACAGGACGTCTCCACCATGCCCGGTAACCGCCAGCCCTGTGGCAACTCCCGGAACGGAAGTCCGATCTGCCGCCTCGAACTGGAACCTGGCTCGGCCCAGGTAATCCGTGATGTCATCAATCTCCACCGGCGGCGTTGCTTCCTCCGCCGCGATCCGCGTGGCAGCCTTTCGCAGAACCTTGCCGATCTCCCGCTCGAGGTTTCGAACGCCTGCCTCCCGGGTGTGCTCAGCGATCACTGCTCGCAGCGCTCGATCGGTTAAGAGCACCTCGCCTTCTAGCAAACCATTCCGCTCGAGCTGACGCGGTAGGAGGTGATCGCGAGCTATCCCTACCTTTTCCTCTTCCGTGTAGCCGTCGAGTCGAACCAACTCCATGCGGTCCAGCAAGGGGGCCGGGATCGTCTCGATCACATTAGCTGTCGGGATGAACAGCACCTCTGAAAGGTCGAGATCCACCTCCAGGTAGTGGTCGCGGAAGGAATGGTTCTGTGCAGGATCCAGCACCTCCAGAAGTGCAGAAGAGGGGTCACCACGCCAGTCGGACCCGACTTTGTCTATCTCGTCGAGCATGATTACCGGGTTTCTGGTCCCGGCTTCCTTCAGGGCTCGCGCGATCCGGCCGGGAAGGGCCCCAACGTAGGTTCGTCTATGTCCCCGGATCTCCGCTTCGTCATGTATGCCGCCGAGCGAGATGCGGGCGAATTTGCGGCCCATCGCTCGTGCGACGGATTCACCGAGGGACGTCTTTCCCACCCCGGGTGGCCCGACGAGAGTGATGATCGCACCGGAGCCGCGCCCACTAGGGGTCAGTACGCCGCGATCCTCACGCAACTTTCGCACCGCCAGGAACTCGATGATCCGATCTTTCACGTCATCCAGACCCGTGTGATCCGAATCCAGCACGCGGCGCGCCTCCGTCACGTCATAGTTGTCGTCGGAGGCCACATTCCAGGGGAGCTCGACCATCCAGTCTAGGTAGTTGCGGATCCAGCCATACTCAGGGCTCTGCTCACTCATTCGCTCGAGACGGTCGAGCTCGCGGTCCACCTCAGTCCTAACCGCTTCGGGCATCCCAAGGTTCTCGACCTTCGTCCTGTATTCGGCGACCACGTCACCATCGCTCTCGCCAAGCTCCTTCTTTATCGCTTCCAACTGCTGGCGAAGAAAGAACTCTCGCTGCGTCTTCTCCATCCCCTCCGAGACCTCGTTGCGGATCTTGTCCTTGATAGAGATCTCTGCAAGGGTGTTTCTCGCCCAGACGATCAGCTTGTCCAACCGCTCCTCAACGTCCAGGGTCTCCAGAACCTCGACCTTCTGCTCGAAAGTGAGCGAAGGCGAATAGCCTGATGTATCCGCGAGCTGACCAGGATCGGTTATCCCGCGAAGGAACGGAGCGCCACTGGGGCCGCCACGCGCTTCCACGATGTTGTCGATCAGCGCCCGGTACATCTGCGCGAGCTCCGTAACCCGCTCGCTCGAGAAATCGGGATCTTCCGAAATGGTCGCCTGAACCCACAGAGCTCCTGCGGATCCCGGCACACCGCTGCCAACCACCGCTCGATAGAGGCCCCGCAGAACTGAGACCTGGCTACCGTTGGGGGCCGCGCCTACCTCTTCTATCTTCGCGATCGTTCCGATGCGACCCGACCGGTCTGGCAACCTGGGCACGAGCAGGATCAGGTCTTCAGCATTACGGGCGGCCCCGATCGCCGCCTCCATCTCGGGGTCGTCAAGAGCCACCGTTACCACCATGTGGGGAAGTACCACCCCACCGGCGAGAGATACGACGGGAAGTTGCACCGTCTTGGTTTCCGTCACCTGGATCCTTTCTTTTCAGCCTCCATCGGGCTGGCAACAGAAAGAACAGTTGACCGCGCAACTATATTTCCCTGCCTAAAGGGGACCCCGGTCTCCCCGGGACCCGATCAGTTCCAGCTCGGGCCCCGACCGTCGAGCGAGAAGGCCTACGCTTCGGCGGACCAACTCACCACCGAGCCCCCTTGGGACGGACTGGAGGATCGTGCCCAAATCCCGGCTGGAAGCCTTCAGCGACGGAGTCATCGCGATCCTGATAACGATCATGGTTCTGGAGCTGAAGGTTCCGAAGAGCGCCGATGGCGCCGCTCTTCGGCCTCTAGTGCCGGTCTTCCTCGCCTACGTACTGAGCTTCGCCAATCTCGGCATCTACTGGAACAACCATCACCACATGCTCTCGACCACCGAGCGCACCAACGGAAAGATCCTGTGGGCCAACCTGCACCTGCTCTTCTGGTTGTCGTTGTTCCCATTCGCTACGGGATGGATGGGGGAGAACCACTTTGCGCCCCTTCCCACCGCCGCATACGGGGCGGTCTCCCTAGGTGCCGCCATCGCCTATTTCATCCTTCAAACCGCCATCGTTTCCGATCAGGGTCCCGGCTCGAGGCTTGCCGCCGCGCTGGGCAACGATCTGAAGGGCAAAATCTCCCCGATCCTCTACCTCATAGGGATTCTGGTCGCCTTTGCCGATCGATGGATAGCCCTCGGCCTCTACGTCACGGTGGCTCTGATGTGGCTCATCCCAGACCGTCGGATCGAGTCGACGCTGATCGATCGCTGACTGCGAAGCCACCGCCAGTCGATCGCTTCACCACTTAAAGAGACTCACCGTTAGCTCCGATAGACATGGATAAGAGGTGTAACGGCCCCGACCTGGCTCGCGGCTGGTGCTCCTGATGGTTCAGAAGCAGCCGTCGTGGAAATTTCCATCGGCCGCCGACACCATGTGGCGCCACCAACGGTTCGCCGGCAGCCGGACGACCTCCAGAGAGGGCAGGACAGATGGCACGAGATCGGAAGCCTCCTGCGTTCGCAGCGAAGGACTCTCCGCCTCCGCGGGCCCGTGATCTGACCGAACCGGAGCTGACGAGCTGGACCACTGGAGGGTGGCGGGCGCGCAGCAGGGCAGCAGCGCTCATGTACTCCGCAGGCGCTCTTCTCGTAGCCCTTTCGCTCAGGTTGTCGCCGGACGCAAACGTCAACCGCGCCGGTATCTACGCTTTGGCGGGCCTGGCAGCCGCATCCTCGGCAATGATCCTCGCTTTGCGGCGTCATTACACCGTCGGCCTTTCGCATGCTTTCACTGCTCTCGGCTCCGTGCTGGTCGCTGCGATCATCGTCATGGCCCACGGAACTTTTCTCTCGATCGTCTACGGGATGCTCCTCGTTTGGGTCGCGCAGTTCGGCGCCGTGTTCTACCGGTTTCGCGCTGCCCTAAGTCAGTTGCTATGGGCAGCTTGCGTTCAAGGATTGGCGCTCTCGGTCCTTCCCGCCAGTGAACGGTTGGCGACCTGGGGCCTGACGACTGGAACATCCATAGTGGTTGTCCTCTCCTACCGCCTCATAGAGCACACGTCAGCCCGCCTGCGGGGTGTTATGGAGCACTCTGGCGGAATAGTGCTGGTGGTCGATCCGGAGCTCAACATTAAATACGCAGGAGGCGCGATCGAGCGTTTGCTCGGTGCGAGCCCCGCGGAGATGATCGGCAGGTCTCTTCTCCCCATGGTGCACCCCGACGACTGGACCACCGTGCAAGGAGCCGTCCGCGAGGTCACTTCAAGAGAGCCACATCCCAGCTCATTCGAGGTGCGGCTGGATCGCAGTGATGGAAGCTCCCTTTACACCGAGGCGAACGTGGAGAATGCGATGCACAACTCTTCGCTGGACGGAATCGTCATCACGCTGCGGGATGTCTCGGAACGCAAGATCCTCGAGAACCAGCTCTTGCACCAAGCCTTCCATGACCCGCTGACGGGCCTGCCAAACCGGGCGCTCTTCGCGGATCGAGTGGAATGGGTGTTGAGCCGAAGGAAGAACGAGCAGTGTTCTCTTCTATTCATAGATCTCGACAACTTCAAAGAGGTAAACGACGGCTTCGGGCATGAACAAGGAGACGCGTTGCTGGTTGCTGTCGGGAAACGGCTGCGCGACACGCTGAGACCTCAAGACACCGCGGCACGGTTGGGCGGAGATGAGTTCGCGATTCTGCTCGATGGGATCTGGAGGATGGAGGAAGCTCTCGCTGTCGGCGAAAGAGTTCTAGCAGCGGTGCAGACACCGTTCTTTCTCGGAGAGCGCGAGATTGCCTTGGGCACCAGCATCGGCATTGCGATCGCCTCCGGCCCCAGCACTTTGGGCGACCTACTCAGGGAAGCCGACGTCGCCATGTACATGGCAAAAAGGGATGGCAAGCACCGCTGTCATGTTTTCCAGCGTCCAGCGAGTGCCGCAGAAGAGAATGCCCTCCTGGTTCCCTAAGAGCTCTTCCTGGAACGGGTCGATCGATGCGGGGACTGGCGCCAACCGGACGGTGGCTTTACTCCCCCTGAGGATGTTGCTCGGGAGACGGAGAATCCTCTCCATCGCCGGTCGCGGGATCAAGGTCGGCTCCCATCGCGTGGTAACCGCCGTCGACATGCACGATCTCTCCGGTGATGCCGACGGACCACTCCGAGAGAAGGAATGCCACCGCCTTCGCCACGGGGGCCGGATCGGTGGTGTCCCACCCTAGAGGGGCCCGCTTGGCCCAGCCCTCCTCGAGGCGTTTGAAGCCCGGGATGCCCTTAGCCGCCATCGTGCGGATGGGGCCCGCGGACACGCAATTCACCCGGATGTGACGGCGGCCGAGGTCGCGTGCCAGATAGCGAGTCACTGCTTCCAGCGCCGCCTTGGAAACGCCCATCCAGTCGTAGACGGGCCACGCAACGGAGGCATCGAAGTCAAGGCTGACGATAGAGGCCCCGTCCTCGCTCATCACCGGCAGCAGTCGCTCGGCGAGCGCCTTGAGCGAATAGGCGCTGGTTTGGAACGCCACCTGCGCGCTCTCCCACGGCGTCGCGAGGAAATTGCCTCCAAGGGCATCGGGGGGAGCGAAGGCGATGGCGTGGAGAACACCATCCAGCGACCCCCATCGTCGTTCGATCTCCTTCGCAACATCCTCGATCTGGTCAGGTTGGTTGATGTCCATCTCCAGCACGTCGGGCGTTTGCGGAAGCTTCTTCGCCACGCGATCGGTGAGGGATCGCGCCCGCCCGAAGCCAGTCAAGACGATTTCGGCCCCCTGCTCTTGCACCGTTCGCGCCACTTCAAAGGCGATGCTCTCGCGCGTAAGTACCCCGGTGACAAGCAGTCGACGCCCCTCCATGAACACGTCCGGGAGTCTAGGCTCGTTCGCCTCCGGAGTCACGTGTCATCAGTGCCATGAGCTTCGAAGCGGTTGCCGGCACGACAGCAGCATCACAATGCGAGCGAGATCGAAGCCGAGAGGTCCGGCCGGCGTGGACCCTCGTGCACCTACAGAGTCGGTAGGACTCCGGCTCAGGAGGTAAATGTCTCGCAGGCCATCGCAGTGCACACCCCATACACAAGGTGGGGAACGACGTCGAGATCTGCCTGGCTGGTCCTAAGGAGCGGGGATAGCTGCTGCGGCGGACCAGGGTCCGTTGTGGACAGAGAACAGCGGCCGAAGGGAGAAGGGTCGTACGGACGATCAACGAGCCAGACGAGCAGCTCTATCGCATCGCTCGGCGTCGACTTCGCAGGCGGGGTTCATCTTGGGCTCGGCGTCGACTTCGCAGGCGAGGTTCATCTTGGGATTCCAATGTGCGCGACAGCTCTGCGTACTTGAAGAAGCTGCGACCTTTCGACCTGACTACAGCCGATACAAGCGCAGCAATCATCACCGCAATCAGCAGAAGCGCCATGTCTCCGACTCCTCGTTCCCCTGCTGCACGTCCACGTAGGGACCTGCATCCCAAAAGAAGCGGAAAGGGTGGCGCCCAGTCCGCAATCCAAGGACGCTCTCCCTAGATGGCTGACTACTCAACCAAGAGGCTAACCATACGCTTCCTGTAGCGCACATGCACTAGGTCATGGGCATCATCAGCCAACTCCGGCAGCAAAGCAACCACTAGCACGCATCGGAGTTACGTAACTACGTAGAGTCGCGAAACGAGGCAGCTTCGTTCGTCTTCGGAGCTTCGCTCGAGCCCAGCATCGTCGTGGGCATCCGGTTGGGCAATAGGAATGGGAACAACGCATGCAAGACCAGTAGCCAGAAGCTACCCAGGAGCAATCCTCCTGCAACATCGGTCGGCCAGTGCGCACCGAGATAGACGCGTGAGATCCCGATCAAGAGTACGAGGAACGTCGCAGGGAGCAACACCGCAGCGCGCGGCCATCCTGGGTGGGTCCGTACCAGGAGCAGCGCGATCATGCCGTACACAACCAGGGACTGCGTGGTGTGACCAGAGGGGAAAGATGCGCCTGGGTAGCGTCCGATCATCTGGGAAAGGGGTGGGCGATGGCGGCCCACAACCGCCTTAACGACATCCTGCAGGAGGATGTCGCTGATAAAGGCAGCGGCCAGCACGGCTGGTGGCTTCCACGCACGATCGCGAAAGACGAAGTAAACGACGGCTATCAACACGATGGGAAAAAGGAATGAAGTGCTGCCGACATCCGACAACAGTCTCATCACATCTGTCATGGCGATCGAACGATGGGTTACGGCGAACCGTTCCACGGGATGATCGAGGTCTGTGAGAGGCCCGCGAGCGATTACCTGCTCTGTGAGGACACCAAGCAACAAAGTGCAAGTGGCCAGACCGGTGATAAGACGCTTCATGTCGCTCGGAGGGGGAGACTCGGAGTGAGACCTGTCTGGTTTTCTAGACGACAAGCAACTCGGCTATCTGCACGGTGTTGAGAGCCGCGCCCTTGCGCAGATTGTCCGCGACACAGAACATCTCGAGCGCGTGAGGATCGAACTGATCCTGCCTGATCCTCCCCACATAGCTGCCGTCCCGGCCGGCAGCCTCCAGAGGTGTCGGGAACAGATCCTTCCCCGGGTCGTCCACCACTTCGACCCCACTCGTCTCACGCAAGATGGTACGGGCCTCATCAGGCGACAGTGGGCGCTCGAACTCGGCATGCACGGCCACGCCATGACCCGTCACTACGGGAACCCTGACACAGGTGGCGGTTACGCGAAGCTCCGCGAGACCCAGGATCTTGGTGGTCTCATATCGAAGCTTCAGCTCTTCAGAGGTATAGCCGTCCTCTCTCACCGAACCACATTGAGGCAGGACATTCAGCGCCACGGGATGTGAGAAGGCGGGCCCGTTCCCGAGGAGGTTTCGGGACAGCCCGGCGGCGAACTCCTCCGGCTCCTTTACAACACGTTCCAGTTGATCCCACAGCTCGTCCACTCCCGCGCGCCCGGCGCCCGAAACAGCTTGATAGGAGGCCAGGATCAAGCGTTTGAGACCAGCCCGGGCATGCAAGGCACTCACTGCAACAATCATCGCCAATGTCGTGCAATTGGGGTTGGCGATGATTCCCTTGGGACGCTCTTCGGCGGCTGCCGCGTTCACTTCGGGCACAACAAGAGGGACAGCAGGATCCATGCGAAAAGCCGCTGAGTTATCGATCGCTATCGCGCCGGCGGCAGCGGCTACCGGCGCCCACTCGAGAGAGAGCTCGTCGGGAACATCGAACAGGACGACGTCCGCGCCGCGGAAAGCGGCTGCATCAAGAGCAACGACCTCTAGGTCCTCACCGCGAAAAGGGAGCCGGCGACCGGCGGAGCGGGGCGAAGCCACGGGAACGAGCTCATCGAGTGGGAACTCCCGTTGCTCGAGAATCTCCAACATCACGTGCCCCACCGCTCCGGTTGCCCCGACGACGACGACCTTCACGGGGCGCCATCCGATGCGACCGAACCGGTGCCTCTTATGGTCCGGAGCTGGTCCGTTGCCGTCAACGGATGCGTCTCGCGCCGTACCGTCTCGTTGGCCAATCGGAAGCGCGCGTGGATAGCACGTACCGCCCTCTCCGCGTCCGAGGCACGGATAACGCAAGAGATACGGATCGATGATGTCGAGATGATCTCGATGTTGATGTTTTCTTCTGCAAGCGCTTCGAACATGTCCACGGCGACGCCCGGGTGCGATTTCATCCCGGCCCCGATCAGAGATACCTTCGCGATATCGGTCTCGGTTTCGAAACCATTTGCCTGGACTTCCTTCGTCACGACTCGGAGAAGAGACTCGGCACGCGCCAGATCCTCTTTAGGCAAGGTAAAGAAGATATCGGTGCGGCCGTCGGCCGACGCATTCTGAACGATCATGTCGATGTTCACGCCTTCGTTGGCCAGGGGACGAAGCAGATGTGCGGCGATGCCCGGGCGGTCGGGGACACCCAGCACGCTTACTTTCGCCTCCGATGCGTCATGAGCGATGCCCGAGATGATGGCTTGCTCCATCCGCTCATCCTCCTCTCTGATCCAGGTGCCGTCGTTCTCTGAGAAGGAGGAACGCACATGGATCAGAACTCCATGGTTTCGAGCGTATTCGACCGCTCGCAACATCAACACTTTCGAGCCGGCGGCAGACATCTCAAGCATCTCTTCGTACGAGACCATATGCAGCTTGCGCGCATCGGGGACGATGCGTGGGTCGGCCGAGTACACGCCCTCGACATCCGTATAGATCTCGCAGGCATCCGCACCAAGAGCGGCAGCAAGTGCAACCGCTGTGGTATCCGAACCCCCGCGACCAAGCGTTGTGACATCGAATTCGGTAGACACGCCTTGAAAGCCCGCCACTATGGCGATCTTGCCCTGATCCAGAGCCTCCAGAACACGACGCGCCCGGACGTCGACGATGCGGGCTCGTCCGTGGCTGGTATCCGTAACTATGCCAGCTTGAGAACCGGTAAACGAGATCGAGTCTCGACCCATGTCCATGATCGCCATCGAGAGCAGCGCCATCGAGATCCGTTCTCCAGCCGATAGGAGCATGTCCAATTCACGAGCCTGAGGAACGGGTGATATCTGCGCGGCAAGGTCCAGAAGACCGTCGGTCGAGTCACCCATTGCAGACACGACCACGCACACCTTTCGACCGACGGCTGCAGCGCGGACCACGCGTGCCGCTACACCCTTTATCCGCGCGGCATCGGCAACCGACGAGCCCCCGTACTTCTGAACGATCACGCCCATGACCTAAGTAAACTCCTCACGGCACAGACCGACCCGAACCTAGACCGGTCCAGCGGATTCATTGTGAAGCTCGAGTCCTCACTCGCGTGGAGGTGCCGGAGTGAGACTCTCTGCGAACCTCTACGGATGTATCTGGATATTCCCCGAGACCAACAACCCGCCCGCCGAGTAACCGGTCGACGTTTGGATCTGGAACCTGTCTTGTCCTGCCCCCGGGGTTCCATTGTCGTCCACGTCGATCCGATAAGTTGCCGGCGCTCCATCGATCATGACGTCGCCAGAGAAGGTCACGTGATTTCCGCTTTGCTGGGTGTTCAAGACGTCAAGACATTCGATATTGACGTTTGCAACAGTCGTCGCATCGACGATGGCACAACTGCCCTTGGACCCACTGTCACCAGACTTCACACTGAAGTCGAACGTGATCGCCGCGGCACCGGCAGCATTTGCTACGACCCCGCTGCCGGTTGCCTGAACTGTAATTGTGGTGGGCGAGATCCACGCAACGGTGGAAGTAGCGCAAGGTTCCCCCTCATCGACCGTGCCATTCGCGTTGGCGTCTCCGCACGCGGTGACGGTATCGGTGCCGGGCAGAGCCGGGCCGGCATACGCGAACGAGCACTCGCCTGACACGTCGGTGGAGCAGCTACCGGAGCTGTTGGTCGAGCCAGAGACCGAGAACAGCACCGTCGCGCCCCCTACCGGCTGACCGCCATAGGTCGCCGACGCGGTCAAGGACTGTTCGCTTCCCACGGTTGCGGAGATCGAGGTGGGCGCGAGGGTGAGGCCATCCAGCTGGACGGGGAGGCCGGGCGAGGTCGGGAGCGGAGTGGGAACAGACCTCGGATACGAGGGGGTACCGGTGGGACTGATCCCTTCAGCCAGGGGAGACCCCTTCAGCCCCGTTGCGGCGTTGGGCCTGGCCGATCGACCATCGCGGGATCGGCGGCGCGCCGCCTTTGCCTTTAGCGAAGGCGGAGTTGCTGCGCTCGCGCCGGTGCCGGCGGGGCTAACCGCATCTGCAGCGATATGAACCCGATGCTGCAGGCGACCGTTTGCGACCGCGCCCGGCGTAATCGTCGAGGCACCTACCAGGATCATGGCCCCCGTAGCACCAGCCGCCGGCGCCAGGGCGCCGGCGCCGACCCGCTTGAGGATGACTGCCAGCCGCGAGATAAGAGCGCGCGGTCCGGCTAGGAATGCGAGCATCCCGACGGACGCCGACACGGGGGCGGGAAGTGTGCTGATGAAGGCTTCGACGACGACGGGGTCGAACTGTCTGCCCGCTTCCGAACGCAACACTTCTAGCGCCCTGTCGCGTTCCGCTCCGGCCCGGTATGGCCGAGTCGACGTGATCGCATCGAAAGTGTCTGCCACTGCGATGATCCTCGAGAAGAGTGGGATCTCGGCGGCGGCGAGGCCGTCGGGGTAGCCAGATCCATCCCACTGCTCGTGATGATGCCGGACCGCAGAGACGACATCTGCGTTGCCGGCGCTGGAAACCATCCATGCCCCGACCACCACATGGTCTTCAAGCACTATCCGCTCTTCTTCGGTTAGCGCCTCCGGCTTGCGCAGGATGCGATCGGGGACCCTGATTTTTCCAACGTCATGAAGCGCGGCGGCTTTGCGAAGGTCCTCTATGTCGGCCGGCGCGAGACCCATCGCCGTCGCAGTGCGGTGCACATGCCGTTCAACCCTGCGCGAATGTCCGTGCGTATACGGGTCCTTGGATTCCAGGGCAGCTGTCAACTCCCGCAGTATGTGCAATTGCTGTTCGCGCGAAACAACCTGTGGCATTTCGGGTCGACCGGACCGGTCCAACCCCAAGAGGTGCGTCCCCTTGGCGAGTTGATCCTCGGCCCGCTTCCGGCGCCACCAGCCCCAGATCATGAGGTCTCCGAAGGAGAGCTCGGAAGCCTCCGGCCTGCGCAACCACCAAGCCGAGCCGGCGGCAACCGTGAGCATGCCGAACACGATCGCTACCACCGTCGACACGACTATGGGTGGGTTCGGATCGGCCAGGGCGATCAGCCCCAACACGAGCAAGATTGGAATCAGGATCACCGCCAGGGTGGTGACGATCGCGTGCGGCAGATACCGCTTGAGATCCAGATGTTCGTATTGATCTGCCATAGCTGTCCTCTCCGGGCCGCGAGTGTGACGGTGCGGCCGGGCTTAGTCCCCTGCGGTCGAGCGACCCTTCAGTCTAGGCGTGTTCCGGGAACCGGCGATCCATGCTCCTGAAGCATGGCTCTTCCCATAAGGAGCATCCCCCTCGCGCCGCTCCTTAGCCCGAGATGAGGCGCCGTCCCTCGAGAGCCCTCCCCAGAGTGACTTCGTCGGCGTATTCGAGGTCTCCTCCAACGGGCAGACCGCTGGCCAGTCTCGTCACTTTCACTCCGAGGGGACCTATCAATCGCGCAAGGTACATCGCGGTAGCTTCGCCCTCTATGTTGGGATTCGTCGCCACTATCACTTCGAGGACCGGCTCGGACCCCGGTTCCGGTTGCTTGAGACGTTCCAGAAGTTCCCCGACGCGAAGGTCCTCGGGCCCGATCCCCTCGATAGGTGATATCGCGCCCTGGAGAACGTGATAGCGCCCTCGGTACTCCCGTGTGCGTTCGATCGCCACGATGTCGGGCGGCTCCTGGACAACGCAAACCATGGTCGCGTCGCGCCTCGCGTCCCGGCAGTATTCACATAGTTCCGAGTCGGAGACGTTGAAGCAGACCGCGCACAACCGGACCTTGTCGCGCGCTTCAACGATGGCCTCCGCCAGCCGCTTCGCATCGGCTCCGGGGATCTTCAGGAGGTGAAAAGCCACCCGTTGAGCGCTCTTCGGCCCGATGCCGGGGAGTCTGGATAATTCGTCTATCAAGGATTGGATCGAACCTGCGTACAAGTCAACGGACCGATCGTTTAGGTATCCACAGCCGTCGGGCGGTGTTGCTGCCCTCCGTAGCGCCTGAGCTCAGGGGAGCTGTCTCCAGTGGCTCTACCGTCACATCCCAGGGAGGCCCAGGCCCCCCATCCCGCCTGCGATAGGCCCCAGCGCTTCCTCTTGAGCCTCGCGCGCCTTGTTTAACGCGTCGTTCACCGCCGCCGTCACAGTGTCTCCGAGCATCTCGATGTCATCGGCGTCGGGCTCTCCATCGAACGTGTTCGGATCGATGGTGACGCTCACTACATGAAGATCTCCGGAAACGACCACCTTGACGGCGCCGCCTCCGGCCGAACCTTCGATCTCGAGGTCGGCCAGCTCCTCCTGCTTCTTTTGCATCTCCGCGGCCATCTGCTGGGCCTGCTTCATCATCTTCTGCATATCTTTCAAGAGTTTTTCTCCTCGACTACCTGTGCGGCGAAACCTTTCTTCACGAGCTCGATCGGATCCTCTTCTATGTCCGACAGTGGCTCATCTACAAACTCGCCGGCAGCTGCGGCTGCGCTCTGCTTCGACGCGGGGGCCGGGGTGGATGCGCTTGAAGGTTCGGCATTGGTTTCACCACGGGCAGTAAAGACGATCTGCGGTCGTATGCCCAACGCGGCGTGCAGCGCGTCGGCGAAAAGCTGACGGTTCTTCTCGGATGCCATCTCGGTGGCGTGGAATTTCGATTGAACTTCCACGGCGAGCTGATCGTCCTGTAATTGGACCGGCCGGGAAGGATTGAGAAATGCGCCCACCCTCTTGCTCCGCCTGTTCACCTCAACAAGGGTGGCGTCCCAGGCTCCCTTTATGTGACTCAAACCGACGCCCCCAGATTCCTGAAGGGCTGCCGCGTCCTCCGCTGCGACGGCGGCGGGAGAACCGCCCACGTCGGTTTCCTTTTGGACGTCTGGTGCGGGGGTCGGAGTCGGTCGCGTCTTTCGGTCGGCTGTAGGCGCCACCGAGCGCGGTGCCGGGGCGGTCTTAGCCGTGGCCGCGGTTCGTTGCCAGGCAGGGGGAGGGGTGGCCGCCGATGCTGCATCCGTGTCGATGCCGATGCGCCGCTCCAAACGCTCTATCCGGCCGAGTAGCCCCGTGCTGCCCGGATCGGTCTCGGGGGCCGCGGCACGAACCAAGGCGACTTCCAGGAGGAGGCGGTGATCCGGTGTGTTGCGCATCTCCGCGAGCCCATCACTGATCAGCTCGATCGCCCGCAAGAGGTCGGCCGCCGAGAATCTCTGTGCCTGAGTCACCAACTTCGGCAGATCCTCAACCGAAACGTCCAGGAGATCCTCGCCCTCGGGGGCCGTCACCAGCAGCAACAGAGAACGCGCGTGCGTGAGAGCGTTCTTCGCCAACTGACGAGGATCACTGCCCTGCGCGATCACCGAATGAATGGTGAGAAAGATCGAGGCCACGTCACCGGCGGCAACGGCATCGAAAAGCTGCAGAAAGACGTCTTCACGGTTGCCGCCGAGCATCCTCTCGGCTTCGAGCACGCCGATAGGGCCACCGAAGCTCGAGAGTTGATCGAGCGCCGAGAGCGCATCTCTTGCGCTCCCCGCGGCATGCCGGGCCAGGAAGGCCAGGGCAGCTTGATCTATGTCGATGCCTTCGTTCTTAGACACCTGAGTGAGGTGAGTCTCGAGGAGATGGGCAGACAGCGGCCGGAAGTCGAATCGCTGAGTGCGGGAGACGATCGTCTGCAGAACCTTGTGCGCCTCGGTGGTAGCGAGGATGAATATGACGTGGGGGGGCGGCTCCTCGAGGGTCTTCAGCAGCGCGTTGAAGGCAGGGGTCGACAGCATGTGGACCTCATCGATCACGTAGACCTTGCGCCGGCCCCCTGCGGTGGCCAGGGAAACGCCGGAAAGGATCTCGCGGGTGTCGTCCACTTTGGAATGGGAGGCAGCGTCCATCTCGATCACATCGAGGGAGGATCCGTCTTCGATAGAGGTGCAGGATGTGCACTCGCCACACGGAGTCGGCGTGGGGCCCTTGGCGCAATTGATCGCCTTCGCAAGGATGCGGGCCGTGCTCGTCTTGCCGGTCCCTCTCGGCCCCGTGAACAGATAAGCATGGGCGACCCGATCCTCGACGATCGCATTCGTCAGAGTCGCGGAGACGTGTGACTGCCCCAAGATCTCTTCGAAATTACGGGGCCGGTACTTCCGATAAAGCGACAGATATGCCATCCCCCCATCCTAGTTGGCACCCCCCGCATCACCCCGCCCAAACACCCGAACCACGCCCCCGCAGAACGAAGGGGGAGAGTCAGTTTCTGGAGCCCGAACGAGATTGCGCGGGGAGCCGTCGGTGGCGAGGATGGAACCCTTAAGTGCGAGACATTCGAACGGAGCGACAGGAGCTCAAGGAAATCACGACCCCGCGAAGAGCGGAGCGAGGTCGAGGTAGGAAGCGGTTCCACCGCAGCCACCGACACCACGGCCCCACTCAATGGAGAGAGGGCCGCGCGCCCCATCCTGGACCCATGAACGGCCGGCGCTTCTCCGGCAGCCGGCTCCGGCCGGGCACCCCCGCGGCGCACCCGGTACACCGCTTACGGCTGCTGCCTTCCGGCCCTGACCGGGTTCACGGCTCCGAGTCGCGCGGGACCCGACCATCATCACTGCACACCGGAGGCTGCCCGGTCATCCATGAGCCGCAGATAGGGCATCAGCCCGGCGTATCGAGGGTTTCCGGTACAGGGGACCCCGAGCCCCCCGCCTAGCGCGGCCCGCCCCGAGGATAGTCGTCCCCGCGCAGGAGCCAGAGCACGGTACAGGGGGAGACACAGCGGAGACGGAGGGATTTGAACCCTCGGACCCCTTGCAGGATCACACGCTTTCCAGGCGTGCCGGTTAGGCCGCTCCCGCACGTCTCCCCGGCGAATCCTAGGTGAGGGCGAAGCCCGCCGTCGTTCCTTTGCGGTTCGTGAATGCTGTGCGGGTAGGCTCGCAACAGAGGCACAAAACGTCGCCCTGGTTCATGCATGAGGGTGAGGACCCTCCTCGCCACGGATGGGAGATTTGTATGTGAGCGCGCCCCGAGAAATCCTCCAAAGCTTGTTCGGCGAGGGGACGCTTCGCCTTGATCCTCAGGCAGAGTTCGATCTGCGTCATCCGGACTTCGTGATGGAAATGCCGCAGTCGGGCGAACGGATCGTTGGACGCGAAGCCATGCGCTCGATGCAGGATGCGTTCCCAAACCCGCCATCGGGGGTAGTGCGGCGGATCGTGGGAGATGGTGATCTTTGGGTGGTCGAGGCGACCTCCGACTACGGCAACGACGACGTCTACCACGTGGTGGACATCCTCGAGTTCCGAGACGGAAAGATACTCAAGGAAACGCGCTATTACTCCAAGGGACTCGAAGCGCCAGAATGGCGTTCCGCCTGGGTCGAGATGATGTAAGTAGGCCACGATGTTGCGGAACGAAGTTCACGCACGGTAGACAAGATCCGTTGACCGCGCCTGGCGAACCGCAACGCACTCGGTCATCGCCAACCGCACCTCACAGAGCGGTGGGGGTGGGATTTGAACCCACGGAGGGCGTGAACCCTCACTCGCTTTCGAGGCGAGCCCGTTCGGCCGCTTCGGTACCCCACCAAAGGGGCCGCAATCATAAGGGGCGGCCGGTTCGCCGGGACTGGAAGAAACCCCGGAGCACCGCTGCACACTCCTCCTCGAGAACGCCCGCGGTTATCTGCAGCTCGTGGTTCAAGCGCGGGTCCTGAACCACGTTGTAAAGAGACATAGCGGCCCCCGCCTTGGGGTCCTGGGGTCCATATACGAGCCTCTTCACCCTCGCCAGGACGAGGGCCCCGGCGCACATCGGACATGGCTCGAGCGTCACGTACATGGTGGCGCCCTCAAGCCGCCAGGTACCCAATCGCTCGGCCGCCCTCTGGAGCACCAAGATCTCGGCGTGTGCGGTGGGGTCCTGCCGCAGTTGGCGCTCGTTTCCCGCCGAGGCCAGCACCTCTCCATCCCTGACCAGGACGGCTCCGATCGGAACGTCGTCGTGGGTTGCCGCGCCTTCGGCCTGGACCAGTGCGCCACGCATAAAGTCTTCGTCGGTCACGGTGTCCAGGAGCCAGCCATGGCCGTTTCGAGGTCGCAGAACCACGCTATACGTGGGCGAGCTCGCAAAAAAAACAAGTACGCCCGGAGGGATTCGAACCCCCGACCTTCCGGTCCGTAGCCGGACGCTCTAATCCACTGAGCTACGGGCGCTAAGGAGAGCAAGAGTAACGGCTGCTATCGGGGGCCGGACCGGAGGAAGGCTCGCGGGCTCGGGGCGGAGGCGCAGGGATTTGAACCCTGGAAGGGGCTTTACACCCCTTAACGCATTAGCAGTGCGCTCCCTTCGGCCGCTCGGGCACGCCTCCGCGGCGCATTCTAGAGGTAGGTCCCCGGCACATGCTCGGGGGGAGTCTGGCCACTCGGCAGCCCGCGCCGGCGCAACTCCTCGAGACGGGCGAGGTTCTCCTGTTGCTGCGCGAAGAGCATCGCCTGGATCCCGTGGAAGAGGCCCTCCAGCCAACCCACTAGCTGGGCGTGAGCCACCCGCAGCTCGGACTGCGACGGCGTCCCTTCGTCGAAGGGCAAGCTCAGACGGTTCAGCTCGTCGCGCAGCTCGGGCGACAGCACTTCTCCAAGCTCTTTGACCGACGTTTCGTAGATCTCTTTGAGGCGGTCGCGGCTCGCGCCGTCCAGAGGCGACTGGCGAACTTCTTCCAGCAGGTTCCGTACCATCGCCCCGATCCGCATGACCTTCGCGGGATGCTCGAGAGCTTCCGGGTTGGTCTCGGCCGGCTTGTCTTCGGGTACGACAGTTACTTCCGGTGACCGTTCCTCGGCTGACATGGCCCCACCTTAAGGGCCCGGAGGTTCTAGGTCCTTGCCTAACTCCCGGCCGAACGCCTTGATCGAGCTCTTCAATGACTGCGTCCCTCTACAGGAAACTAAGCTCGGAGGGTGACCACCACCACCGCATTCTCCGCGGCAACCCAGGCGTGGTTCGAGTCGACTTTCACTGCCCCCACCCCGGTGCAGGACGAGACCTGGGCGAAAGTGGCAGATGGCCACAACGTGCTGGTCATCGGACCAACCGGTTCCGGGAAGACGCTGGCGGGATTCCTGTGGGCGATCGATCGCCTGGCTACCGCCGCACCCGTGCCTCCCAAGGAAAGGATGCGGGTGCTCTATGTATCCCCGCTCAAGGCTCTTGCTGTGGACATCGAGCGCAACCTTCGGTCACCCTTGAACGGCATCCGGGCTGCTTCATCCCGCCTCGGCATCGAGCCTCCGGACATTCGGGTAAGCGTCCGCTCCGGCGATACTCCGGCGGAGGAGCGCCGCCGCTTCCCCACCGCTCCGCCCGACATCTTGATCACCACGCCCGAATCACTGTTCTTGTTGCTGACATCGCAAGCGAGGGAAGCCCTGCGCTTCGTCGATACCGTCATCGTCGACGAAATCCACGCAGTGGTTGGAACCAAACGAGGCGCGCATTTTGCCCTTAGCCTCGAGCGACTCGATCAGCTCGTGGGAAAACCGGCGCAGCGGCTGGGATTGTCGGCAACTGTCCGGCCCGCGGGCGAGGTCGCGACCTTTCTCGGTGGGAGCCATCCCGTGGACATCGTCGCTCCACCGAGTAGCAAAACCATCGACGTTTCGCTGGTCGTGCCCATCGAAGACATGTCCGAGCCAGGCCAGTCCACCGGCGAGATTGCCAGCGGATCCGCAGCCAGCGCCGAAGCAAGAACGAGCATCTGGCCCCATGTCGAAGAGCGGCTGCTCGGTCACATACGCGCGCACAAGAGCACGATCGTCTTCGTCAACTCGAGGCGTCTCGCGGAGCGCTTGTGCGGACGTCTGAATGAGCTAGCAGGCGAAGAGGTGGCTCGCGCCCATCACGGCTCTGTAAGCAAAGAGCAGCGGCGGATCATCGAAGATGACCTGAAGTTGGGCCGGCTTCCCGCAGTCGTCGCCACCAGTTCGCTGGAGCTCGGCATCGACATGGCTGCCGTGGACTTGGTGATACAGGTCGAGTCACCAGACTCGGTCGCGTCCGGACTTCAGCGAATAGGCCGAGCGGGCCATCAAGTGGGTGAAGTGAGTAAAGGCATCATCTTTCCCAAGTACCGAGGGGACCTCCTGCAGTGTGCGGTGGTACTCGACCGGATGAACAAAACCCAGATCGAGGAGCTGGCTTATCCGCGGAATCCCCTCGATGTGCTGGCTCAGCACATCGTTGCGATGGTGGCGATGGATCCGTGGACGGTGAACGATCTCGAGCGTTTGGTCAAGCAAGCCGCGCCTTTTTCACAACTACCCCGCTCGGCTCTTGAAGCGACACTCGACATGCTGGCGGGTCGCTATCCCTCCACAGAGTTCGCACAGCTGCGCCCCCGTATCACCTGGGATCGCCTGAACGATCTGCTCACACCGCGTTCCAACGCGCAACGACTTGCAGTGACATCCGGCGGAACGATCCCGGACCGGGGCTTGTTCGGTGTATTCATCGCAGGCGAAAAGCGGGGCCGCGTCGGCGAGCTCGATGAGGAGATGGTCTACGAGAGCCGGCCCGGTGAGGTGTTCGTGCTGGGGGCGTCGAGCTGGCTCATCGAGGACATCACCGCCGATCAGGTCCTGGTGTCTCCGGCCCCCGGACAAGCAGGAAAGATGCCCTTCTGGCATGGCGATGCACCCGGGCGGGCGGTGGAGCTCGGCAAGGCGATCGGCGGGTTCGTGCGCGAGCTCTACGAACTCGATACAGAAGGACGAACTCTCCGGCTCTCGTCCGTTGGGTTGGACGAGCTGGCCGCAGGCAATCTGCTCGAATACCTGGACGAGCAACGAGACGCCACTCGCGTGGTGCCCGATGACAAGACCATAGTGGTCGAACGATTCAAGGATGAGTTGGGTGACTGGCGACTGTGCGTTCTCACCCCCTTCGGCGCGCGCGTGCACGCGCCCTGGGCACAAGCCATCGAAGCGCGAGTGCGGGAGCAGATGGGAGTAGAAGCACAGAGCATCTACACAGATGACGGCATCGTCGTTAGATTGCCCGAGACCGACGAGCCGCCAAGTGCGGACATCGTGATCTTCGAGCCAGAGGACATCGAAGACGTGGTCATCGACAACGTGGGCAATTCCGCGATGTTCGCAAGCCGGTTCCGGGAGTGCTCGGTGCGCGCCCTACTGCTGCCGCGCAGAAGACCAGGCTCGAGGACCCCGCTGTGGCAACAGCGGCAGAAAAGCGCATTGCTACTGCAGGTCGCTCGCAACTATGAGTCGTTCCCGATCATCCTCGAGACCTTTCGAGAATGCTTACAGGACGTCTTCGATCTGGACGCTCTGCGGGGCTTGATGACGGACATCCGCAGCCGGCAATTGCGGATCGTAGAAGTGGAAACAACTATGCCGTCACCCTTCGCCGCCGACCTGCAATTTGGCTTCGTCAGCGCGTTCCTTTACGAAGGCGACTCTCCACTCGCAGAGCGGCGCGCCCAAGCTCTGTCGCTCGACCGTTCGCTCTTAGCCGAGATCCTTGGACGAGAGGAGCTTCGCGAGCTCATCGACGACGACGCTCTGCTGGCACTAGAGCTGGAGCTGCAACTTCTCACGGAGAACCGCAAGGTGCGGAGCCCCGATCAATTGCACGATGCCCTGAGGCTCCTCGGCGATCTCTCTGATGAAGAGGCAGCGGCACGCTGTCTGAATCCTGCGGCCGCGCTCGGTTGGCTAGACGAGATCGAAAGGGAACGCCGCGCCGTTCGGGTGAAAGTTGCAGGGGAACACCGATGGATCGCAATCGAGGACGCCGGTCGCTTTCGAGATGCGCTGGGCGCCTCCCTGCCACCCGGTGTGCCCGCGGCATTCCTCGAATCGGCCGCGGATCCGGTGGGTGAGCTGCTGTCGCGTTACATGTCCTGTCATGGGCCCCTTACGGCTCAGGAAGTAGCGACCCGCTTCGGCTTGGGCACTGCGGTGGTCGAAAGAACGTTGAGGGAGCTCCTTTCCCGGGGACGGGTGGTGCAAGGAGAATTCCGCCCCACCGGAGCAGAGCAAGAATGGATCGATATCGAGGTTCTCCGCCGTCTCCGGCGTCGCTCGCTTGCAGCTTTCCGGAAGGACGTCGAACCCGCGCCGCCCGAGGCGCTAGGCAGGTTCCTACC
>JAXDJO010000022.1:0-18091 GCA_034667525.1 Actinomycetota bacterium | reverse complement strand
GACGCTCGGCGATCGGGTGGCGGTGTTGAAAGAAGGGGTGCTTCAACAGCTCGCCGCCCCCCAGGAGGTATTCAGACACCCGGCCAATCTTTTCGTGGCCGCGTTCATCGGTTCTCCCCCGATGAATTTGGTCGAAGCCCAGGTAGGGGCTGCTGAGATTGCCTTCGGCGGCTACCGCTTGCCCCTCCCGAGAGGCATAGATCTTTCCGCCTACGAGGGTCGAACTGTGATCTTGGGCATCCGGCCCTCTGATCTGGAGGATGCCGACGTCTGGACAGGAGAAGAGCGTCCGGTGATAGAGGCGCCGGTCGAGGTAATCGAGGATCTGGGGTCCGAGGTGAACGTGATCTTCACGGTCCAAGCACCCCCGGTCGTGACCCAGGACACTCAAGCCGCGATCGAGGACGCCGTGGGCGAACCGGGCATCCCCCTCGTGGATGCAGAAGGGACCAGCGCTTTCACTGCGCGAGTCGATCCTCGGTCTCGAGCCACAGCCGGGGGCCGAGTGCGCCTCTCCGTCGACCCCGACAGGTTCCATTTCTTCGATCCGGATACGAGTACCTCGATCTCTTCGAAGCACCCCGTGGGCATTGCCCCCTAACTCCCCAAAGGTGAAGGTGGTTGTCGGAGTCGACGGAGGCGGTTCCAAGACCCATTGCGCGGTCTGCGATACGTCGGGTGAGCTCCTCGGATTCGGACGCTCTGGGGCATCGAATTGGGAGACTGTGGGCCTTGAAGGATCTCGTGCTGCCCTTGCTGGCGCTCTCGACGCAGCTCTAGGCCATGCCCCAATTTCGGCGAAGCAGATCGAGGCGGCAGTCTTCGGTTTGGGTGGGGTGGATTGGCCGTCCGATCTCGGTCGTCTCGAGCCGATCATCGAGACCTTGCAGCTCGGCGGCCAGCACCTGATCCTCAACGACGCGTTCATTGCACTTCGCGCGGGTACAGATGACGCCGCGGGCGTGGTGATCGTCGCCGGAAGTGGGACGACGGTCGCAGGACGGAATCGTCACGGCGAGACCTACCGGACCCTGGGGCAGGGCGGCCCCCGGTTTGACGACTTCGGAAGCGCACCCGACGTGGCGGAGAGGGCGGTTCAGGCGGTGGCGCGAGCGTTCACCGGGAGAGGTCCCGAGACCGTGCTTTCGGCGCGTCTTTGCGACCTAACGGGCGCGGCCTCTGTTGCAGCCTTACTGGAGGGATTGACCAGGGATTCGATCGCGGTTCCCGAGACGGCTGCCATCGTGCTTGCGGAGGCCGAGGCGGGCGATGTGGCCGCACGCGAGATTGTGCTGGACGCCGGCCGGGCTTTGGGCGGGTCTGCGGCGGTAGCGATCGGCCGGCTGAATCTGGAGGCCGAGACTTTCGACGTGGTTCTCGCGGGAGGTCTGTTTCGAGGCCTCACCGAAACCCTGTGGAGCGCGATCTACGAACCGGTAAGAAGCCTGGCTCCCGGAGCCACGCTGGTGCGTTTGGAGGCTCCCCCCGTGGTCGGGGCGTGCTTGCTGGGCATAGAACAGATCGGCGAGATTGTTGATCCAGAAACCGCTCACCGGCTGGCGGAAGCATGTTCGGCCGAGGCCGGCATCAGCATCTGATCGAGTTTCGATCCGCCTCAGACAAGCGAGAGCGGGATCGGCGCCGGAGTTTCTGCCCAGGCAGAGCTTTTCAGCCAAGCTTCGATCTCGGGGGCCGGGATCGGCCGGCTGATGTGGAAGCCCTGAGCGATGCTGCAACCGAGACCTATCAGGGTTTCGTAGATCTCGTCACTCGCAACACCCTCGGCGACCACTGCAAGTCCCAGGTTCCTACCGAGATCGATGGTCGAACGAACGATCACAGCGTTGCTCTCGTCGGCGAGCATGTCCATGACGAACGACTTGTCGATCTTCAGTTCGGTCACCGGCAGACGCTTCAGGTACGAGAGGGAGGAGTAACCGGTGCCGAAGTCGTCGATCGACAAGCGAACACCCATATCGTTCAGCTTGTTCAAGATAGCCATGGTCCGGGTGGGGTCCGACATCATGCAACTCTCCGTGATCTCCAGCATCAAGTTGGCCGGAGGGACCTTCCACTTCTTCAGCATGTCGGCCACGACTGTGGGCAGCTGAAGGTCCAACAGGCTTTGCAGGGAGAGGTTGACCGACACTGCCAGGTCCATCCCTTTGGCGAGCCACTCGCTCATCTGTTTAAGAGCTCTGTCGAGTACATAGAACGTCAGTGGGTTGATGAGACCCGATTGTTCGGCGAGCTCTATGAATTCCACCGGGGAGATGGCTCCTCTGCGAGGGTGCTCCCAGCGGGCCAGAGCCTCTACCCCGACTACCCGGTTCGTGGCAAAGTTGACCTTTGGCTGGTAGTGCAATGTCAACTCATGCTGGTCAATCGCAGAGCGAAGCTCGTCGACCAACGCCAATCGAGCAGGACTGTGGTAGTCGGATTCCGGGGAGTAATACTCGAAGCCAGTCCGATTGGCCTTTGCCGTATACATCGCGACATCGGCACGCTGGATCAGAACGTCGGGCGTATGTCCCTGTTCCGGATGAACCGCGATGCCAAGGCTGGTGCCGATGTGAAGGGCCATACCGTTGATCATGAAGGGCTCGTCGAATGCACGAAGGATCCGGCTGGCAACGACCTGCACCGCCCCGACATCGTCGAGGGCATTGACCACCAGAGCGAATTCGTCACCACCCAGGCGAGCGATGGTGTCTCCCTCTCGTACCACTACGGTCAGGCGCCTGCTCATCTCCTGCAGTACCAGGTCTCCTGTCTGATGTCCAAGGGCATCGTTGATCTCCTTGAAGCGATCGAGATCCATCAGCATGACGGCCACCGCGGCGCCGCTGCGGGCAACGCTGAGGATCGCCTGCTGCAAGCGATCGTGGAAAAGGGTGCGGTTCGGCAGGCGGGTTAGCGCGTCGTGCGTAGCTTGGTACTCGTTCTCCTCTGCCTTCAACTTCAGCGTCTCGACAAGTCCCGCATTCTCGAGCGAGACCTTAGCTGCCCTATGTACCGCAGCAAGAGGCAGCGCGATGAGCGGCAGTAACAACAAACTGTTCGAGGTTGCAACGGCGACGATGGGGGACAGCGCGATGAGGAGCGTGTCGATGGAACCCTGAAAGAGGAGGTCCTTGCCACTTCGTTTGAAGTGGGTGAATAGCTTGATGCCCTCTGCCAAAGCGACCGCGCTTGCGATCGATACGTAGTTGACGAAGAAGTATGCAACTCCGGCCAACGCGATGACGCCCAACCCCTGCACCGTTAGATGCACCGGGACGGAGACTCGGAAACTGCCGGCGAACAATCGTAAGACGACGCTCGCGGCACTAATCCAGAGTATGTGTTGACTTACATTGAAGCCGATCTTCCAAACCGGCTTTCTCCGCCGGGTGTCATCGATCGCGGTTGCCAAGCCCTGAGCGAAGATCGCCGCAAGCGGTCCAAGGGACAGAAGCAACGCGAAACTGAAGGTGATCGACAAGATCACGTGCGTCGCTTCTTCTCCATGCCTAATCTGTAGCGGAGTGAGCTCGGACAGGACGGTAAAGAGAGTCAGAACAGCGAGCTCCGGCAAGCGACTCGCATTGAAGTTGTACTGGAGGATGTGCATGACCAGCAGCAAGGCGCCTGCGCCGATCACACCGCCTATGTAAACGTTGAGCACCTGCGCCTTCTTCAACCGATGGTTCCTTTCGCTGGATGAGGTCTAGGTGTCCTATCGGCCGGAAAAGTGGTGGTCTGGAGCGTCTGGCCGGGCCTTTTTGTCCGATAACCAGATCCGGCGATCATGGGCGGGTGGCCGAGGGCGGGCAAGTTGGCCCGGGGCCCGCATGAGCCGCGAAGGGGCTCAAGACCCGCCGAAGAACTCCGATACATCCAGGGAGGAGGATGCCCCGGATGTTCTTGCTTGTCTTTTTTGGCTTGTCAATCGTGACCGTTGCACTGACCGGGGGGCATCTGAGCGCCCTGGGATCGGTCCGTTTCGCCCATGCCTGGGCCGCGATCGTTGCCTTGGCGCTCCAGATCTTGATCATCTCGATAGTCCCGTTCGCAGATCCGACGTTGCTCGCGGCGGGCCACCTCCTGTCCTATGTCTTCATTGGCATCTTCGTCTTCGCCAATCGATCACAGCACGGCTTATGGCTTCTCGGCGCCGGGTGGGGATGCAATCTGCTGGCTATTGCCGCTAACGGAGGGATCATGCCGACAGCCTCGGCCGTGGTGGCGTCCTCAGCGCGGAGAGTGGCCGGAAACGAATTCATCAACTCGAGGACGCTCGCGCATCCGAAGTTGCAGTTCCTTGGTGACGTCTTCGCCATCCCACGATCGTGGCCTCTCCATAACGTCTTCAGCGTCGGAGATGTCCTCATCGCCATCGGAGCTTTCGTTCTGCTTCACTCCATATGCGGATCCCGGCTGGCGCGTCTCTGGGGTTCACGTCCACATGGAGACACTGCCTCGCCCAAGGTGCGGCTGCAACCTCAGGGCTGAATGCAATCTTCCCCGTAGCGAAATGTGGCTTCTTGTCCGAAGTCGCCGGTTTATCCGTGCGAGCGCAAATATGACGAAGCGTCGGGGGCATGACTGGTAGCGACCAAGCAGTTATCTTCTAAGCAGAGAGAGCGCCGTTCATCTGCACCACCGCGGCTACCCTCCCTGCCTCATGTTGCACAGAGTGAACCTTCTTACGATTGGCGAAAGCCCTGCCGGGGGGATGTAGTTGGCGGAGGGGAAGACATTGAGCTACCAACTGGGGAAGTCCTTACAGACAGATAACTCCACCGATACATGCACCCTTTACCTCGTGCGACACGGCACCACAACCATGAATGTGGAGAATCGCTACAGAGGCAGAAGGGATATCCCGCTCGACGCGCAGGGTTATCAAGACGCCGTTGACGCTGCCATCAGACTTTCAAAGGAAGGTCTCGCCGCCGTATACACCGGGCCTTTGCGCCGCACGATCGCAACCGCCCAGATCATCGCCGACGAGGCGCGGGTTCCCGATATCCGGATCCTGCACGGTTTGATCAATGTCGATTACGGAGCCTGGGAGGGCTTGACGGCTCAAGAGGCACAGATCTTCGATCCGGAGGCTTTCGAGAAGTACCGAACGTCCCCTTCCACCGCTGTCTGCCCCAATGGAGAACGTTTGACAGATGCCCAGCGGCGGATGTTGGAAGCCCTGGCACTGATCGGTGAGCGGCATCGCGGCGAAACTGTCGCGGCGGTCACCCATGCTGTCATGATCCGTCTTGCCGTCGCCCACCTCGAGAACATCTCCGGCGAGGAATGGCGCATCCCCATCGGCCGGGGCTCTCTGACGAGATTCGAGATAGACGACCTTGGGGTCAGACTGTCCGCTCTCCCCGAGGGAGACGACGTTGATTGAGAGAGGCGCAACCCGGAGACCAGCGTGACCGCAGAACCAGCGGAAACGGTTCCCTCTCCGCTCGGACGCGTTAGGCACGTAGTCCGCAGCCGGATAGCCGAGCATCCAGCTCTTTATCTGCCCTTTGCGCGTCGCAAGTATCCGGGGCCTAGCCCGGAGGTGATCAGCTCCGAGACGGAGCTCGTGATAGACGGCTACACGCGTTCCGCATCCACGTTCGCGGTGTATGCGTTTCAGCTAGCCCAGTCGAGTCCTGTCAGGCTCGCTCACCACTTGCACGCGCCGGCGCAGCTCATCGCCGCGGCCAAGACAGGCAAGCCGACGCTGGTCGTCATCCGGGAGCCGAAGGGAGCGGTCCTGTCGCAGCTCATCAGGGAGCCCGAAGTCGACATGAAGAATGCGATGGTTGCCTACGCGCGTTTCCATTCGTGCCTGATGCCTTACCGCACGAGCTTTGTGATCGCAGACTTTCAGGAGGTCACCCACCACTTTGGTCCGGTGATCCGCAGGATAAACGAGCGGTTCGACACCACCTTTACAGAGTTTGAGGACACCGAAGCCAATGCCAAGCTGTGTTTCGATCTCATCAAGCACCGTCCCACCACGATCCCTGCCTGGCGAGAGACGTTGCTAGGTTTCGAGTCGGGCACGGTCACACTCAGCGAGCTCCGCGCCTTCCAACGGCAAATGGGAGATGAACTCGAGCCCGCTATAGAGGAAGAGTCGTGGATCCCTTCTGCCGCGCGCGAACACCAGAAGGAGGCTTTGACCGAACTGTGGACACACCCGAAGCTGGCGGCCCGGCGGGAGCGTGCGGAGTTGGCGTACCAAGACTTCCTCCGCGGTTCTAACGCCGTCTAACCAGCCGATCGTGGGAGGGAGCGATCGAGCGTCGGCCGGGAGAGCTGCAGGCCTCAGCCTTTAAGCGGATCTAGGTCGAGCGGTTCGCACCGCTGTCGGCCGCAGTCCAGGCGGCTCGGTAGTAGTCCGAATCGCCGTACCCTGCCGCCCGGTAGGAGACGAATCCGTTGAGCGCGCACCCGATCATCGCGGCTCCCAACTGAGTCAGCTTGCGGGCGGCGTCTCGTACTTCTTTGGCACTGCTCACCCCTGCTCCACACACGAGGATGACGCCGTCCACCTTGGGGGCGAGCGTCAGTGCATCGGCCATCCCCAGGACGGGAGTTGCGTCGACCAGGACTATGTCTGCACGCTTGGACAGATCTTGCAAGAGCTGGCTCATGGCGTCCGATCCCAGCCATTCGGACGGATCGGCCAGCGTCCGCCCGCTCGGGACCACTTGGAAATTCTGGACGCCGGAAAGATGTAAGGCATCGGACAACGGAGTGCCATCCGCGAGCACGTTCGCAAGTCCGGGCTCTTCGTTGATGGAGAGCATCTCGGCAGCTCTCGGCAGTCGCATGTCGGCGCTCACCAAAATGACTTTCTTCCCGGTACCCGCAATCGCGATGGCGAGGTTGACCGTCAGAGTGGTCTTTCCCTCGTTCGGCACCGCACTGGTGACCATCAGCGTCTTGGCGCCCGCAGTCCCTACCGCGGAAAGAACGCTGGTGCGGAGCGTGCGATACGACTCGGTGAAAGCCTGATCGGTGTCAGGCATGTTGATGAGCATCGGCTTCCTGGCCATAAGAAGTCGCGCAGCAAACGGAATGGTTCCGATCGAGGCAGCTCCAGAGGCGTGCTCGAGACTCTCTTCGGTCCACAGGCGGTCGTCCAGACGATCTCGCAGGTAAGCGCCGCCCAATCCCAATAGAAGGCCCACGAAGAGCGCGAGTATGGCTTCAAGGAGCGGCGACCTGTTCGACGCTGACAGGGGCCGCGTGGCTCCCCTGAGGACCGTTCCAACGTCGAGTGAGGAACTGGGCGTGAGGTCGCTGATCCGCTGCTCGACCAGCGCTTTGCGGGTGTTTAGTGCGTTCACGCGTTGCTTCAACGCGTCGGCGCGAGCTGTAGTCGTCGCTCCCGCGAGCTGCTTGTTAGTCGTTGCCAGTTCTTGTGTCACATTCTGCAGTTCCCGTTGCAACGGTCTTGCGGCGGCCGCCAATTCGCGCTCGGCCTGTTGTTGTCGAAAAGTCAGGTATGCCTTAACGAACGCCTTGGCTCTGCCCTGGGCGACCGTCGGTGAGTTGTCCGAGTACTTGAAGGACAGAATCTCTGTGCCGGCGGGTACTTCGACGGATAGGTGTTTGAGCAGATCTGTGGGGTCGACCGATCCGTGAAGCAGCCGCGCGGCCCCCGTCGCAACTGCCTCGGACGCCGCCACGCTTTTCTCAGTGTCCATGTTGGGTGCGGTGGCCGTGGTCGGTTGTCCCGCCGCGACCTGGATAGGCGTAACCAGAACGTCAGACTCTGATTGATAGATCTTGCTTTGCCGGGATGAAAACAGGAGCGAGCCTCCAACCGCTAAAGCAACGCAAGCAAATATCAGTCGTTTGTGGGCGCGCCACACGACAAGGTGGGCGCGAAGGCCAGAGGCCGGCGGCGGCGGCATCCCTCCGCCCCTCGCCGAGGGAAGAACGAGAAGTGGGGGGCGCGATAAGGACATCCCATCAACCTAATGGTCTTTCCGTTCCCCGACTAGCCGAAAAATGCTCAAAAAGACTGCCGCGCATGTACTAGACGCGATTAAAGAATGATTTGGGTATGTTGATTAAGGAGTGCACCGGTGGATGGTGATTTCGGAACTTATTTCCATTGCTACCTTTTGTTACGGACGACGACACTCCAGCGCTGTTGCCACTTCGCTCTCCGTAACCGGGGGACCGCGCCGACGAAATCTACGTTGCGTGGCAACGATCTGCGTCCCTCAAACGAGAACTACGGTTTAGTAAATGATGTTTGAGCCCGTTTGGGCAGTTCTGTCTGCGTAGATGCTACGTAACTTGCTGGGTGCGCTTGCGTCCCCCTTCTAGCAGGGTTAAAACCTATCCCGCAAGAACCCGCGTGTTGGGTTTCGGGGGATTGGCAATCCGTTCAGCAAACGTTTCTGGGGGGTCTCAGCATGCGCATAGGCGTGGTCGGATGTGGATATTGGGGGTCCAAGCACGTTCGCGTACTCCATGGCGTGCCCGAAGTCGACAGCGTAGTCGCGATCGATTCGCGCGCCGAGCGTCTGCAAAGCCTGTCTCGGTCCTTCGCCGGCCTCCCCTGTTTCCAGGATCTGGACAGCGCCCTCGATGAAGTTGACGGGCTGGTGATAGCAACTCCGCCGAGCACCCACCTCGCCCTAGCTCTAACAGCGATCCGCGCCGGGAAGTCAGTGCTCATCGAAAAACCGCTCGCGACCAGTGTTCATGACGCCCGCCTCCTGATCGAGGAAGCAGAAGGCAATGTCACGCTCATGGTGGGACATACGTTCGAATACAACGCCGCGGTGCTAAAACTCCGGGAGCTGGTTACCACAGGGGCCCTCGGTTCCGTCTACTACCTCGACAGTGCCCGGTTGAACATGGGCCTGTACCAAAGCGACGTCAATGTCATATGGGATCTTGCACCGCACGATGTCTCGATCATCAACTACGTCCTCGGCTCTGAGCCCGTCTCCGTTCAGGCGTGGGGCGCCCCCCACGCCCATCCGTTCCTGGAAGATGTTGCCTACCTCCGTCTCCACTATCCGAGCGCAACTGCCAACGTGCACGTGAGTTGGTTGGACCCCTGCAAGGTTCGTCGGGTCACGGTCGTTGGAAGCAGTCAGATGGCCGTCTACAACGATCTCGCTGCCGAAGAGAGAGTCAGGGTCTACGACAAGGGCGTGGTCAACTCTCAGGATCCCCAAACTCTCCAGGAACTACCAATGACATACAGGTATGGAGACATCCGGTCTCCCTATATCTCATTCGAAGAGCCCTTGAGTGTTCAGGATCGCCACTTCGTGGATTGCATCAAGGATGGACTGGAACCCCGTACGCCCGGCGCCAATGGTCTTGCGGTCGTCAAGGTGCTCGAGGCGGCAGACATCTCCCTGCGTGAGGGAACGCGCGTGTATCTCGATCAGATGGAGACCGAGGAGCCTGCGCGCGGCTGGGATCCGGCTGAGCTAACCGTGTCATGACGACGGGAGCTCTTATCGATTCAGGAGTCTCCACTGTTCCCCTGATGGACCTTTCTGGCATGAACTCCGAAGTGGACGATGTCGTGGAACAAGGTTGGAAGATCGTCCGGGACACCAGGCGCTTTATCGGAGGCCCGCTCGTCGACCGATTCGAGCAAGACTGGGCGGCGTACTGCGGAACCAAACACTGTGTGGGTGTAGCGAACGGTACGGACGCGCTGGAGCTCGTCCTTCGAGCGCTTCAGATCGATGCCGGAGCCGAGGTGATCTTGCCCGCCAACACTTTCACGGCAACGGCCGAAGCGGTCGTGATGGCGGGGGCCGTCCCGCGTTTTGCCGATGTGGACAGCAAGACTCTGTTGCTGACCCCAGAGACCATCAGAGCGGCGCTGACCGACCGAACCGCTGCGATCATCACCGTCCACCTTTACGGCCACATGCCGGATATGCAGGGGATCCTCGATCTGGCGTCAACCTCGGGCGTGGCGGTGATCGAAGATGCTGCACAAGCGCACGGATCCACCTGGAGAGAGCAAAAGGCAGGATCTTTCGGTGTCGCAGGCTGTTTCAGCTTCTATCCGGGCAAGAACCTCGGAGCCTACGGAGATGGCGGGGCCGTCGTCACCGATGACGACACCCTCGCAGAAAAGATCCGCTCGATCAGCAACCATGGCCGCTCGAGCACGTCGAAATACGCGCACAGTTGGGTGGGCAGGAACAGCCGGTTGGACGCCGTCCAGGCAGTGGTGCTGTCCGCGAAACTGTCCCGCCTTGATGGGTGGAACCGGGCAAGACGGGAAGCGGTCGCTGTCTACTCTGAGCTGTTGATCGATTCTGGGGTCTCCTTGGTCGAGGCGACGGGAGATGCGATCAGCGCTTATCACCTGAACGTGGTACGAGTTGACGATCGGGCTCGCGTCCAGGCGGAGCTATCCGATCGTGGGATCCAGACCGACGTCCACTATCCAACCCCCTTGCACTTGATGGATTTTTACGGCGGCAAGTCTGGAGCCCTGCCGGCGGCCGAGCAGGCGGCCGATGAAGTGCTCTCTCTCCCTCTCTTCCCGAATATCTCCCCAGAGCAGATAGAAACCGTTTGCTCGCACCTCCGAGAGGTTGTGAAACATGCCTGAGGCAAAGATGGATCCTCGGACGGTGCGCGCTTCCAGCGCGTACTTTGTGCAGAAAAAACAGCTATAGGAGTGAGTCAGGAAATGATCTCTGAGGAAGCCAGCGGCAACCTGGATCCGGTGGAGGGCTCTTTTATCCCCGTGCCCCAAACGAAACGGATCTTGGCGTCTTTGCCCGCGTCTAAGCCATCACACAAGTACAGAGTTGTGGATCTGCTGCTGTCTTCGATCGCGTTGGTACTGCTGGCTCCGCTCATGCTGTTTATAGCTGCGGCCGTTCGGTCGACGAGTCGGGGCAGCGCGCTGTTCAGACAGAAGCGCGTCGGGTACCAGGGCGAAACCTTCGAGTTGCTCAAGTTCCGGACGATGAGGGCAAACGCCGACGACTCCATCCACCGGACCTATGTCACTAACCTCCTTATCGCCGGCGACCCTTCTGACCAGGAGTTGCCGAGGATCTACAAATTAGAGAATGATCCGAGGGTGACGCCTGTCGGAAAGATCCTGCGGCGGCTGAGTCTCGATGAGCTGCCTCAGCTGATAAACGTGCTCCGGGGAGATATGTCTCTCGTCGGTCCACGACCGGCGCTTTCCTGGGAGGTCGAGTTGTTCAAGCCGATCTACGCCTCCCGCTTCCTGGTTCGGCCGGGGATGACGGGTCTGTGGCAGGTGAGCGGACGAAACAAGGTCAGCATCACCCACGGGCTAGATCTGGATCTACAGTATGTGGACAGCCAGAGTTTGCGGCTCTATATCTGGATCCTGGTGCGGACGATTCCGACTATTTTGTCGGGGAGTGGAGCTCGTTGAACGTGGCTTTGCTCTTAAGACTCCGCCTCGTGAGTGATTCGCCTCGCGGCTGTTTCCACGCCCCCGCCTCGCGACCCTCATTTCGAAGGTGCGTGAGTCGATGCTTCGGCGCTCTCTAGGGAAGACACCTCTCAGTGACGAGGATTTTTCTGAGGGGCCGTTGCTTCCGGGACATTTGGGCGAGGATGGGGCCGGGCCATCCGGCCCGTTGGAGGATGTCGAAACCCTAGACGGATCCGACTCATCCAGATCGCTGGTCGGCAACACGATCTCCGGTTCCGCGTGGACGATTGTCAGTCGCGTCACAGGAGTTGGAAAGGTCATAACGATCGGCGCAGTACTTGGCGCGACTTATCTCGGCAACACCTACCAGGCGACCAACGCCTTGCCCAATCTGATGTACTACCAGTTCCTGGCAGGATCGCTCTTCGCTTCGCTGCTCGTCCCCCCTCTGGTCCGTTGTCTCGACGGCAAGAACATCAAGGATGCGCAACGCTTGGCGAGTGAGTTCTTAGGGACTCTGATGCTCGGCGGACTCGGGATCTGTATTGCCACCGTTCTTGCGGGACCACTCATAGTCCGTTTACTTTCTGCGGGAGTGGCTAGCGACTCCGTTGCCCGAGCCCAGCGCCATGTGGGGTTTCTCCTCCTAATGATGTTCCTGCCTCAGGTCCTGCTCTACGCGGTCGCGGGAACCGGAGCCGCCGTTATGAACGCGCGCGGTCGCTTTGCACTTGCGGCGGGGGCCCCCGCTTTGGAGAATCTGGGCATCATCGCAACGCTCTTCACCTCGGCGATGGTGTTCGGTACGAACACGAGCCTTTCGAATGTGGGGGCCGGGAGACTCTTGTTCCTCGGCCTGGGAACCACCGCGTCGGTAGGTTTGCATGCCTCGTGCCAATGGTGGGGGGCCCATCGAGTCGGTATCAACCTCATCCCGAGGCCCAATTGGCGGGACCCCGAAGTTAGCGCCATCATGCGCCGCGTACGGACGACCCTCGCCTACACGGGTTTGACTGCCATTCAGATCTTTGCGGTGATGGTGGTCGCCAACCGAGTGCCCGGTGGCCTCGTTGCGTTCCAGCTGGCCTTGAACTTTTTCTTCCTCCCCGCGGCGATCGCTACCTGGCCGATCGCGCGTGCGTGTCTTCCGTTGATGGCCCGGGCGTTCCATCGGGGAGATGAGAGAGCCTTCGAACGAGAAGCGGGCCGCAGTATCTCCACCGCTCTTTTCCTCACGATCCCGATGGCGACCGCCTACGTCATCCTGGCCGTTCCCCTGGCCCACGTTCTCTCACTGGGTCACCTGCACACACCGATGGGAATGACTTTGATCACCGTGTCATTGGCCGCGCTTGGGATCGGGATAGCCGGCGACACCATATTCATTCTCGGCACCTATGCCTTCTACGCTCGCAACGATGTGGCGCCCCCGCTCCGATCGATGATGCTGAGGGTGAGCATCTCCTTCGTTGGGATGGCGATCGCCTTGACTTTGCATGGGGCCGCAGTGCTGGCGGTTCTGGGACTGTCGTTGTCCCTGGCCGGAATCGTGGGCGCTCTCCATCTCTGCAGGGATTTCGAGCTCTTCACCCGATCCTCTGAATACCTCAAGTCTGTGGGCCGCACGCTGATCGCCTCGCTCGTCATGGCAGGTCCGATGTTCTTGATCGCCTTCGGCATCATGAGATTCCTTCCTTCCGGACATCTTGGTTCCGCGGTGGCTACCGTGGCGGCGGCGGGGGCGGGAGCTGCGATCTTCTTGCGATTGCAAGCTGCTTGGGGAGCCCCAGAGATCGCTTCGTTCATGAGTGCCATACGCCGCAGACTGCCGAGATGATCGGCATGATGTCCGTCCTCCACATGTTGTGGGTCTCGACGGGTCGCGGGCGTCAATCACGCCGTCAGGCGGAAGCCTGATGAGGACGGCGGGTGCGGTAGCACGCTCGCACCGCGGCTTGCTGGGAGATCTTGCCGGTTTGCCGGCCACCCGGCTATGGGGACCGCCTGTGGTTGCTGTGGGGGCCGCGATGCTGGTCGGTCCGTTAGTGACGGGGGTCTCGACGACCTTGGTCCTTCTGGGTGCCGCGGCGTTCGGCTTAGTGATGTCGGTGTGCTTCTATCCACCACTCGCGGCATTTCTGCTTCTCGCACTCACACCGCTCCTCGCTGGTATCGACCGGGGATCGATAGTGCCGGTCCTGCGCCCCAGTGAAGCAGTCGATCTCATCTTGGGCGCGGGCCTGATCGGTGCTGTGATAATCGGGACCGCCCCCAGGCAAGCGCTCTCTGAAGGAGCGAGGCGAATCAGTCGTTCGATCCTGATCATGGCCGTTGTGAGTTCTGTCGTGCCACTTCTCTGGATGGTAGCTCGAGGGGTAAGCATCACCCAGGACGACGTCCTTTATGCATTGATGATCTGGAAGTACTACGGCATCTATCTGCTTATCCGAACGAGTGTCCGCTCGGAAACGGATGTTCGTCGGTGCCTATGGATCAGCATGCTTGTTGCAGCGGTGGTGTCGGTCATAGCGATCTTTCAAGCTCTTGGCCTTTTCGGTGTGGCAAACGTGCTTGGTACCTATTACAACAACTTTGGGAACACGGGCGCCTTGGTTCTCGGCCGTGGAAGCTCCACACTTGCCCTTCCGATAGCCGTCGCCGACCTGATGATCTTCAACCTGGCGGTGGCCGCAGGTTTCTTGATGCGTCCGTCGAAACATCGCAAGCTTCTCTTTGCACTCGTCAGCCTCTTTGTTGCGGGGACGCTCGCGGCGGGGGAATTCTCAGGCGTGTTGGGGCTCGCGGTGGCCGTCTTGACGATCGCCTTACTTATGGGCAGGTTCGCCCCCATCCTGGCGCTCACGCCTGTCGGTTTTATCTCGGCCACCTTTCTCCGGTCTGTCATCGAGACGCGCCTGGCAGGGTTCAAGAGCGCGTCCGGCCTGCCCACCAGTTGGGTAGGGCGCCTGGACAATCTGCGCACATATTTCTGGCCCAGTCTGTCCTCGCACTACAACTTCATCCTTGGCCTCCGTCCCACCGCCAGGGTGGCGGTCCCCTCGCAGATCACTGGGTATGTGTGGATCGAGAGTGGATATACCTGGCTGCTATGGGCCGGTGGGATCCCCTTCCTCTTGAGCTTCTTCTACTTCGTGTGGGCAGGTATCCGAGCCATGGCTGAGAATGCGCGAAAGCGCGCTGACGCTGTCGGTGCCGCGGCTACCGGGGCGTTGGTGGGCTTGGTCGTTGTGGGATTGTTGATGGTTCTGGATCCACACCTTACGTATAGAGGTTCGGGAGATTTCCTCTTCTCCCTCTTGGCTCTGGGGGCCTGGACAGAGGTTAGGCGACCGAGAGGGACCGACCGCGTCGTGGATTCGGAGCCCGCTGGTTCACCGGCTTCGCAGGTTTGAGAGTGGGCTTAACGCGAACGAAGCGTCGCATCCTTGTGATCGTCGAGAGCTTGCCTCTCGGCAGTGATCAACGCTTGAAGAAGCAAGTCCAGTCTCTGCTCGAGGCGGGGTATCACGTCTCGGTGATTTGCAGACGCAGTACCGAGAACGATCCTTATCGGGGCTTACCGGGCCTGCACCTGGTGGAGCATCCCTCGCCACCCCACCTCTCGGGCAAGGTGGGCTTTCTCGTTGAATACTCGGCTTCGTGGTTGATGGCTGCCGTATTGACGGTGGTCGTTTTCTGTCGCTTTGGTTTCGACGCCATACAGGTTTGCTGTCCTCCGGATATCTACTTTCCACTCGCTATTCCCTTCAAGCTTCTCGGTCGCAGATTCGTCGTTGATCAACGCGATCTGTCGCCCGAGGTCTTCGCCGATAGGTATGGACGAACCGAGGGCTTATTTCTAACGATCTTGCGGAAGCTCGAGCGCATCTCGTACCGGTCCGCCGACCACGTCATCTGCGTCAACGATTCTCTGAAGCGAGTCATCCTCGATCGGGGCGACAAAGACAAAACCGAGGTTTCGGTGGTGGGCAATGGGCCCGTCCTCGCCTCCCTGCCCACTGTGGTGGACCCCCCGCGACAGGAGAACGGCAGGCTCGTCTGTTGTTGGTTGGGAGTGATGGGTCCGCAAGACCATGTCGACTTCGTCCTTTGGATGGCACAAGACCTCGTTCATCGCCGCGGCCGGCGGGACTGCCATTTCTTGCTTGTCGGGGCGGGGGAATCCCTGTCTTCTCTGCGTGAACTCAGCTCTGATCTCGGGCTGGATGACTGGGTAACGTTTACAGGCTGGCTCGACGAGAACGAGGTGAACGGTCATGTCGCAGAGGCTGCCATCGGCATCGACACAAACCTGCAGGAGGAAGTCACGCCCGTGAAAGGGATGTTGTACATGGCGTTTCGCCTTCCTATGGTTGCCTTCGATCTGCGTGAGACCCGCTCGATGGCGGGAGAAGCGGCTCTGTATGCGGTTCCAGGCGACACCGGTGATCTAGCAGACCGAGTCGTCGCGCTGCTTGATGATCCGGATCGCAGACGCCGCATGGGAGCTATAGGACGACAGCGGGTAGAGCGGTATCTGTCGTGGGAGCTTCAACGCGAGCCTTACCTGGCCGTCTTCGAGCGGTTGCTGGGTCGCAACACAGACGGATCAGGCATTCCGAAAGTTATGGAATCTCGCGGCCAGCTCCTGGATGAGAACCGGCTTTGATCAGACTTCAGAGTAGTTAGGCGTGCGGTTCTCTTTCGACCGCCGGTCGGTACGGGGTGCCGCCGTGCACAACGGAGCTCTCACGCCGGCGCCCCGGATCGTCATCGCGGCTCTAGGTTTGTCGATCGTCATGATGTCGTGTCAAAGCGCGACTGGGAGGGCCCTCGGCTCCTCCAAGCAGGCTTGCGCGGCCGCTTCGGCCTGCTTGGATTCCGTGCTGGGATCGAGCTCGTCGCCGCCAGCCTCGGCTGGGTATTTCAGCCTCGTTCGGGGGATCGCTACGACCAGCCTTCCCAGCGGTCCAACTTGCGCGCGGCTGGTGCGACGATCTTCGTGGGAGCCGCGGCCCGAAAACTACGCACAGAATCACACCAAGCCGGACCCTGCGGCCGTCGCCCGGTCTCTCGACGCGCGGCCTCGCACCGCGGCTGGCACCTATAAAGCCAAATGGGATTCGTGGCTCTTGCCTCGAGTCAGCGGCCAATTCTCGGGTACCACTGACGAGATACTTCAGTGGGCCGCTTGTAAGTGGGGACTACCCGACAATCTGCTGCGCGCGGTGGCCGTGCGGGAATCGACGTGGTTCCAGGGCCTGCATTATGCCGACGGCTCGTGCTATTGGAACCGGGGCTGCGGAGACTCGTTCAGGGCTCCCGACCGGGCATCGCAGATCTACTGTGACAATCTCGCCAGATTCGGTCATGACTATCAAGCCGAAACCCGGTCAACCGACGGTGCTACTCCCTACGTACCCCAAGCGGGTATGTGCCCCCGGACCTTCTCAATCCTCGGCGTCATGTCATGGTGGGATCCTGCGTGGGGGTTCAACTGGCCCGCCAATCAGAACGGAACGTTTCCGTTCGCCCGCGATTCAACCGCTTTCGCCGCAGATTATTACGGCGCCGCGATTAGAGGCTGCCTCAACGGCTGGCAGGGCACGGCGCACTTCACCTCAGGTGACCTGTGGGGCTGTGTCGGTCTGTGGTATTCGGGTAAATGGCACGATCCGAAAGCCGATGCATATGCCAGGCGGGTACGGAACGAGCTGGCCAAACACACCTGGCTGCGGGCTTCGTTCGACTCCGATACGGACCAGTTCCGCTGCGATCCCGTCAAGGGCTGCCCTAGATGAATCTGGCTGCTACGCAGACTCCACGTCGGAGGGGAATCTCGGACCCCACTGCGGTGGGAGGACTGGTCTTGGGCGGCGATTATCAGGGACTGGCCATCGCCCGAAGCCTCGCTCGTTCCGGATTCCCTGTGTCGATCCTGGACGACGAAAGGTCGATCGCGCGCGTGTCGCGCTCGGTCCAAAGGTACGAACGCGTTGCCGACCTGCGCGATGAGCGGGCGACCGTGGATGCAGTTCTCGCTGCTGGTCGGCGGGCGGGCTTGCACGGTTGGGTGTTGTTTCCGACTCGCGACGAGCAGGTGGCGGCCTTCGCTCGATACCGAGACGAACTGACGGGTTTCTTTCGGGTGCCGACGCCCGAGTGGAAAGTTGCACGCCGGGTGTGGGACAAGCGGGAGACCTATGAGTTGGCCAAAGAACTGTCTCTGCCCATCCCGGGCACATGGTTCCCACGTTCGGAGGACGAGGTGCGTGAGATTCCCACCGACCGTCCGTTGGTGATCAAACCGGCCATCAAGGAACACTTCTTTTACGACACGGGAGTGAAGGCTTGGCGAGCTGAGAACCGTGACGAACTGATGATGCGATATCGGGAGGCAGCCGCGGTCGTGGAAGAAGGCGAGGTCATCGTGCAAGAGATGATCCCTGGCGATGGAGAAAGCCAGTTCTCCTACTGCGCTCTGTTCAAAGAGGGCCGGGGCATTGCAGAGATGACGGTGCGCCGCCTCCGTCAGCACCCGTCCGACTTCGGCAGGGCGAGCACATTCGTCGAGACGGTGGATTGTCCCCCGATCGTGGAACAGTCGCGTTCGTTTCTCGAGGCTATCGACTACTACGGTCTGGTAGAGATGGAATACAAGCGGGACCCACTGGATCACGA
>JAXDJO010000021.1:0-34781 GCA_034667525.1 Actinomycetota bacterium | reverse complement strand
GGAGCCTGTCGCGAAAACCTCTCAAAGGCTCGCGTTTCAGGCGTGGTTCCGGCAGAGTGGACCTAGCCGATAAGGGAGGTCCCGTGGCCAAGAACTTCGTTCCATGTGATCGAGACCAGCAGCTCCTGATGCCGCCGAGCCTGCATGAGTGGCTGCCCAAGGATCATCTCGTGTGGTTCGTGATCGCGGCGGTCGATGAGCTCGACCTCTCGGCTTTCTACGACTGTCACCGTGACGACGGCTGGGGCCGGGCCGCGTTTGACCCCCAGATGGTCGTGACGCTGCTGCTCTACGCCTACGCGAAAGGGATCCGCTCGGCTCGTGAGATCGAACGGCGACTGCTCGAAGACGTCGCCTTCCGGGTTATCGCCACCAACGAGCGCCCCGACCATTCGACGATCTGTCGTTTCCGCCAGCGCCACCGCGATGCTCTGGCGGCAATCTTCGTAGACGTCCTGCGCCTATGCGTGCGGGCCGGCGTGATCGACGCTCGTGTCATCGCCATCGACGGCACCAAGGTGGAGGCGAACGCCTCTCAGAACCGCAACCTCACAGACGAGCAGCTCACCGAGCATGTGCGCCGGGTGTTGGATGAAGCCGACGCGATCGATGCCGAGGAGGACGAGCGCTTCGGGGACCGTCGCGGCGACGAGCTCCCAGAACACCTGAGCGACAGCCATAAGCGCCTCGAATGGATCCGCGACCAGCTCGCCGGGCAGATCGAGGAGCGGGGATCGGTGACCTCCCGGGGCAAGGCCCGCCAGATCAACACCACCGACCCCGACAGCAGCGTGTTCCTGGGACCGGCGGGTTTCCTGCAGGGCTACAACGCACAGCTCGCGGTCACCGAGGACCAGTTCATCGTTGCCGCCGAGCTCAGCAGCAGCCCCGCTGACCGCGGGCTCTTTGCCAGCCATGGTCACGGCGACACTCGACAACCTCGCTGCGGCCCGCTCCGACACCGCGATCGAGGCGGTCGTCGCCGACGCCGGCTACTACTCTGAAGCCAACGCGTCACTCGAGGGTGCCGGTGAGGTCATGATCCCCCCGCTTCTCCGGAGCGTCTCGAACGAGGTGCGATCACCCAACGAGACCGCGACTTACGCCACAAGCGCCGCCGCTACGAGGAGCGGGTGCGGGAATGGAACCGCCGGGCCGATGTCATAGAACGTGCCGTGGCTAAAGCCGTTCCACTGCGCGAGCTGGCAAGAGACCTTGGCGTCGAGAGGCCGTGGGCTTGCGTCCTGCGCAACCAATTCCGGGAAGGCGGACGTGCTGCGATCGCTGGCCGCGCCGGGCCACCATCGCCGCAGAGCATCAAAGAGAAAATGCTCGCGCGCGTCGCAAGCCCTGACGGCAAGGCCCTCTACGCGATCCGAGGTCGCAGTGTGGAGCCGGTTTTCGGCCAACTAAAGGAAGCCCGCGGTGTCCGAAGGTTCCTGCACCGGGGTCTCACGATGTGTGCGGCTGAATGGAGGCTGGTGGCTGCGGCTCACAACCTCAGGAAAGCGTGGGCCGGGACTTCACCGCCCGCGTGGCGGTTTGTTTCTATGCATGGCCCTTGGCCTCCACGTTCTAGCCTGACTTTCTTCGACAGGCTCCTATGCGTGGTGGAGCTCGCAAAAAATCAGACCACCAGTGAGATCAGCTTGGGGGGCCTGACGATGATCTTCGTCGGTTCGCCGCCGTCGAGATAGGGCCGCACCTTGTCGGACGTAAGCGCGAGCTGTTTCATTTCTGCCTCTGCGATGTCCGGTGGCACCGGCACGGTGTCCCGGACCTTGCCGTTGACCTGGATCACCATCGTCACTTCCAGCTCCGCGGCGAGGGCCGGGTCGAAATCGGGCCAGCTCTCCTTGTGAATCGAGGTCTCGTGACCTCGGCGGTGCCATTGCTCCTCGGTGAGATACGGAGCCATCGGGGCTAGCAGCCTCAGTAACGTCTCGATCAACTCGTCTAACACCGGCCCCCCCGGCCACTCCGATTGATAGCGGTAAGCGTGATTGACGAGCTCCATCAAGCGCGCAATCGCCGTGTTGAATGAAAATTGCTCGTAGTCCTTCGTGACGACCTTGATCGTGCGATGGATGTGTCTGCGGAGCTCGAGGATCGCGGCATCTGCGCCGTCTTGATTCGAGCCGTCGGGGGAAGGTTGGGCCGTCGCATCGGCGGAATCGAGCTCCGGGCTTCGTTGATGCTGCTCGCACAGGCGCCACACCCGTTGTAGCCACGGGAAGGTAACCCGGCCGATGGCGGTCACACCCTCCTCGGGCCAATCGATGGGCTGTTCCGGGGGGCCGAAGAAGAGCATGTACAGACGCAACGCGTCGGCGCCGTACAGATCCAAAGCCGTGCCCGCTTCGACGATATTGCCCCGGGACTTCGACATCTTCTTTCCGCCCATGGTGACAACGCCATGGTTGAGCATGTTGGGGTAGGGCTCGGGGTCCCGCACCATCCCCATGTCCATCATGATCTTCTGGAAGAAGCGCGCGTAGATGAGGTGCCCTACCGCGTGTTCGATCCCACCGGTGTACTGATCGGTCGGCATCCACGCGTCAGATCTGGCGCGAGCGAAAGGCTCCTCATCGTTGTGCGGATCCAAGAATCGGTGGAAATACCACGAGGAGTCGACGAAGGTATCCATGGTGTCGGTATCACGGCGCGCCGGGCCCCCGCACGCGGGACAGGCGACCTCCACCCACTCGTGTGCGGTGGCGAGAGGCGACGCTTCACCGGTCGGCCTGAAGTCCACAACCTCGGGGAGCACCACGGGCAGCTGATCGTCAGGAACTTGAACCTCCCCACAGCGGGGGCAGTGGATGATCGGGATCGGAGTACCCCAGTACCGCTGCCGGCTGATGAGCCAGTCGCGAAGCCGGAAGGTCTTGGCGCGCCGGCCCATCCCTTCGGCCTCCAACCACTCGATGACCCGGTCGATCGATTCCGATGCGGGGGTCCCGTCAAAGGGGCCGCTGTTGGTCATGGCACCCTCATGGGGCCACGATTCCTTCATCGTTGCCGCATCGAGCTCGTGATCGGGCGGGCTGATGACAACTCGGACCGGAAGGTTGTATCGGCGGGCGAAGTCGAGATCCCGCTGATCGTGCGCCGGCACCGCCATGATCGCGCCAGTCCCGTAATCCATCAGCACGTAATCCCCGACCCAGATCGGAATCTTCTCCCCGTTCACCGGATTGGTGGCGTACTTACCCAAGAACATGCCCTCTTTGGGCCGGTCGGTCGAGGAGCGGTCGATCTCGGTCATCGTCTCTACCTGTTGTTTGAACTCGCGCAGCTGCGCTTCTTTGTTCGTTCCGGAAACCAGCCGTTCGGCCAGAGGATGCTCGGGGGCGAGGACAAAGAAAGTGGCGCCCCACAACGTGTCGGGACGAGTGGTAAAGACCGTCACCGGCTCTTCGATCCCTTCCAGAGAGAAGTCGATCTCGGCACCGTAGGAGCGTCCGATCCAATTCCGCTGGAGTGTCTTCAGGCGCTCGCTCCACCCGGTGTTCAGAACGAGGTCATCGAGCAACCGATCCGCGTAATCGGTGATCTTGAAGAACCACTGCGCCAGATAGCGTTTGACCACGATCGAATCGCATCGTTCACAGCGCCCCGCCACGACCTGTTCGTTCGCCAACACTGTCTTATCTTTCGGGCACCACCATGCCCCCGCTTCCTTTCGGTAGGCCAAGCCGCGTTCGTAGAACCGCAGGAAGAACCACTGGTTCCATCGGTAGTACTCGGGATCGCAGGTGGCGAACATTCGGTCCCAGTCGAAAGAACAGCCGAGCCGCTCTGCAGATGACCTCCATATAGCGATATTGCTGTCGGTCCACTCCTTCGGCGGGGACCCGCGCTTGATCGCCGCATTCTCAGCAGGCAATCCAAAGGCATCGAATCCCAAAGGGTTGAGGACTTGGTATCCGTGCATGCGCACGAACCGAGCGATCGAATCGTGGATCGCGAAGATCTCCGTATGCCCTACGTGCATGTCGCCGGAGGGGTACGGATACATCGTGAGGATGTACCGCTTCTTGGCGGGGTCGGGGAAGTCCGGGGCAGCCCAATACTTGCCGCGGATCCATTCCTTCATCCAGCGCTCTTCTACGGTCTTGTGGTCGTACTCCCGCTCCATCAACGAACACTAATCGCCGCGACACGTTCGGATCCCGTCCGCGTCAGCATCCAGCGAAGGGTCCGTCCGAGAACTCCGGAAGAGTCGACAAGGCTGCCGATCGGAGGGAGAGGTGTTGTGTCCGGCCGGCGGCGTACAGCAATTCCCCATCGCCGGGCCGGAAGAAACGGCGCACGACCGCATAGCGGAGTCCCGTAGGTCCGGTCACCAGCGCTGACGAAACCACCACCATGCCCGACGTGCAGGCTTGACCATCGAGATGTCCCACGCTGCCCCCATAGGGGAACAGCCCGGTAAAGGGGATGCCGGTCACGGCAAGTGGCAGAACTCTGCCTTCCGAATAGGTATAGACGCCCTCGAACTGGGTGGAGGCCCCGGCGGTCACATCGATCACGATCTCGTCTCCGGCAGCAGCATCGATCCGAACCAGAGAGTTGAGATGGGGAGCCGGCAGTGCCGGAGTGGGCTCCCACTGCGGGATGGCGGCAGCCACAGCTCCGCTCGAACTTTCGACCACGACGAAGGCGCTACAGTCCGCAGGTCCCCCAGGATCAACCGCTATACGAACAACGTCTGCAGCGCCGTCACCGGTGACGTCGCCTCGCAACGAGCCGGGCCGAAACAGATTTCGTTCCGTCGGGATAGAGCGCTGGTTCTTGCAGGTCGCCCCCTGCGTGGCCGGCGTTGAAAGAGCCAGGCTGGGAGTGGCCGGCGAAGAAGGCTTCTGGCCCGTGGAGGTAGCCGGTGACTGGGGGGGAGACGCCCCGCTCGGTCGATTGTGGGCTGATGGGCTGGGGGGCCCGGCCTGATCCCCGCTTCGATCGCATGCGGTAAAAACCGTTAGGGCGAGGGCGAGCAGAACGATGAGGCCCTTCATCTGGAAGAAGATACCGAGACCTGCCGCCGGCGCCATGAGCCCGCCCCTTGCGGCAGGTCCCGATCCTCCGCCTCGTTCCCAGCACTATCCGTCTGTCACCTGCAAGCTCATGCGCTCACCCGAGGGCGCCACCATCTGACGAGCCATAGCCCGAGCAGAACCAGGAGACCGATCGGCAGCAAGTACGCAGCCCCCACTATCACCGAAGACACCACGGCTAGAAACGCTGCGCCCGCTTGACGCCAGGCCTTTTCGATCGAGCTCTCCTGATGAGCCACGACGCCCGCCTGAGACAGACCCACGGTGATCGTGCTCATAGAGGTTTGGCTACCGAGATACCGAAGCTCGCCCTTGAGGCGCTCTATCTGGAGTTGAACCCCTTCCAGATGTTGCTCGACCTGGATGGTTGCGGACACCGATCGCGCGCGGTTCATCAGACGGAGAAGAACCACCTCCTGTGCCTTGGAGTTGCCCAGCCGCGCCTGCAGGTCGATGAACTGCTGCGAGACGTCTTGACCCGACACATCCTCGCGGGTGACTCTTCCCAGACCCTTGAGATCCGCTAAGGCGGCCTCGAAGCGACTCGCCGGAACTCGCATCACAACGGTGCTGGTACGGGGGCCGAAGCTCCCGGTCGTGGTGGACAAAACGAACCCCTGGTAACGCCCGGCGATCTGCACCGCCTGCTGGAGGCCCGCCTGGAACTTGCCCCGCCCGAGTGTGACGTTCACGTCAGCGGTCTTTATGACCTTCGGACCTATCTGGGGGATGGCTGCATCCGCTTGCAGGTTCACACCATTCGATCCGGTGCCGCTGCTAGGGAGGCCCGATGGAGCTCCCTTCAGATCACCCTTTACCGTGGACCCAGCACCCACTGCGGGGGCCGGTGCTGCAGCCTTGAAGCTCGAGCCGGAGGAAGCGTTGCCTCCAGATCCCGATGTGCAGCCGATGGCCCATGCCGCCAGCACGAGCGCTCCAACGATGATGCCGATCCGGCGGAACCTGTCCATGTCTTCCTCCTGTCGCGGGTTTGCCTTTGGACGGAGCAGACGTGGGTAAAGGTTCCCGATTCGCCCGGGTCGAACATCAAGGATCGGGAGACTCTCCCCCTGACCTCAGTAACGTGTGAGCGGTCTTGTCGACGGTCAGAGTGAACACATCGGGACGGGAGTAATGGCCCACCACATCGAACTCGCGCCGGGAAGCACGGGCTTTGCTTACGTCCAGCTCGGCGTAGAGGATCTCTTCTCTCTCCGAGATCGGACCCGCCAGGATGTCTCCTTCCGGTCCCACGATCGTTGAAAATCCCCGGCTCATCCAGTCGTCATCGGTTCCGTAGAGTTCGCCGCGCCATTCCTCGGGAATGTCGGATCCACGCTGACAGGGGGCCACTCCGATCACGAAGCACCGTCCTTCTCTGGCGATATGACGCAACGTCGCGATCCACGCCTCACTGTTGTCCCACGTTGGAGCCATCCAAATCTCGACGCCTTGTGCATACATCGCAACGCGCGCCAGTGGCATGTAGTTCTCCCAGCAGATGAGGCCTCCGATGCGGCCAAAGGGAGAGTCGTATACGTCCAGCGTGGATCCGTCGCCCATACCCCAAACCAGACGCTCACCGCCGGTGGGCATCAGCTTGCGGTGCTTCCCGATCAGAACGCCTGCATCGTCGAAGTAGAGCAGGGTGTTGTACAGGGTGCTGCCATGCTCATCTCGTTCGTTCACGCCCATGGCGACATACGCGTGAGCGGACCGGGCGGCGGCTCCGAGACGTTTGGTTGCGTCGCTCGGCACCACGACCGATTGGTCGGCGAGACGGGCAAAGAGTGCCTCGTCCTCCCATGCTGGTGCGCGCCATACCCAATCCGGGTACGTAGGGATGAACGCTTCCGGGAACACCACGAGGCCCGCGCCACGAGCCCCGGTTTCCGCGATCAACCGACAGGACTTCTCGACAGTTGCCTCTCTGTCAAGGAACACCGGCGTCGCCTGCACTGCGGCCACAGTGACTGTTGTCATGCCACTCCGTTGGTCGGGGCGATGGCTGACCGTGTCAAGAGCAGTTGTCGATCAGCGACCGCGCTAGATGCCGGCGTTCGCCCAGTAGTCCCAGAGAGCCTTTACGAGATCGCGATCGCCCAAGATCTCGAGATCCTCAGGAGCCTTACGCCGCCACGTCAGCAGAAGCAGGTCGGAGCCCCCTCCGCGGATCGCGGCGTCGCCTTTCTCGTGGCCCTCCGTCGCGTGCGGGATCTGACCCGGCGTCAAAGACACGACCCACTCCCCATCCCCATCGGTGCGATGGAGGTGGACGGTCCCAGCAGGGCCCTCGTAGAGCGATTCTTCGGCGGGAACGTGGATGTCCAGGAACTCGGCCACGCCGTCCGCAGCCAACTCGGGGTCGATCGGGCGTGCAGATCCCGTGGCGTTCTCAGCGTCCCATCGATGAACCGCCGTCTCTTGGGCCATCCGCCGGCGCCAGAATCCTGCGGTGTTGTCCGGAGGCCACCACGTCCATCGTGGCGCGTCACGGGGCGTGCTCGTGAGCAGGTCCTCAAGGGCGTTTAGGCCGGAGCTGTACCAAGCCAACAAACCTTCATCGTCGGAGGGAGGCTCCTCCACATCGGGACGTCCCTCCTCCGTATTCTGGCGGCGGAGGCGCTCGGTGATATGCCGGTGGACGTAGCCGGTGTGCTCCACGAGCTCGAACACGGTCCAATCGGGACACGAGGGGACTGGAGCCCGCATGTCGCGGCGAGCGGCGACAGCTAGAGCACGCCCTTCCTCGTGCACGAAATCGATATACGGGAGCTCGGTCACACGGCGAGTGTGCCAGATTACGCGAGTACCGTCGACGGACCCTAGGAGATGCGGCGGAGCCGGCGGCGAAAGACCTTGACATCGCGCCGAAGCCAATCGGTATGTGTGTTCGTCCAGCCCTCGAGATCTTTGAAGAGTCGGCTCGAGTTAGCCATGGCATGGCCGATCACATTGCGCATCCGGATGTGGTAGCGGGAACGCAGCCATCTCACCAGGCGGAGCACCGCGTGGATCTGGCGCCTGCGATGGAGGATCTGTTGGCCGGCCCAATGCGATCCGGTCCCGGTGGGTTGCACCATCTCGATACCGATGGCCGTGTAGTTGAGGCCGATGGTGTGTCGGCAGCGGATCTTCAACGAAACGAGCTTGTGGATCGTGCCCCTGCGACCAACTATGAAATGAGAACAAACGCCCGGCAGCTCGCCGAGATTGGGAGTATCCGAAGCGAATGTGTTCCATGCCGACGAGTAGCTATTGCCTCCGGTGAAGTGCAGCACGATGACCCGATGACGGATCAACCGCCAGTGCGCGTGTCCGTAGTGACGACGGGAATACGCCGCCATCTCACGCTTCCGCCGGGTTCCGTACGGGATGAGATCGTCTTTGATCGGGGGCCGGAGCGAGGCTGCGCGCGACGATCCGAAGGCATCATTGGGCGCGAGCGTGAGACGCGTTTGATTATCACCAAGGCTCGGCCCTACCGCCACAGGGAACAGCAGTGCTAATGACGTCACCAGGGCAAATGGGCCCGCGTTGAAGGACGACCATCTCATGCGACTACCTTAGACGGAGGCAGATCGCTCTTACATAGATGCATCGCTGAGTTTCCACGATGCCCCAAAATGCATCAGCGGCCTGAGACGGTCATCGTCTTGCCTTGGTCGGTGTGGAACGCCAGTCACGGCGGAACGCTGGCCACCCGCAACGCTGGATCTGCTTAGGCGCTTTAGCTTGGCGGCCCCACGTTTTCCGGGCCCCCTCACCAAAAGGCGACCAAAGTAGCAATTCGGCTACCTGCGTCGCCTTTTCATGCAGGGCCTCAGAAAGTGCTATCCATCCGTTCTGCACGGGCACACCTGGCAAGCAGGGCGCTTTGCCCGGGCCCCGCCCGGGACCAGCACCCCCCGCTACAAAGTCGGCAGCCGGCGACCAATCCGGTCGTTCACGAATCGAGCAGATCCATCAGCCATCCGGGTCTAACCACATCTGCTCCCAGGGCCTCGGCTCGCTGGCACAACGCCCGATCCGCTGACACCAGTGTCACCTGACCAGCCGCATCGGCAGTGACCGCCAGAAGCGTGTCGTCACCGCTACCGGACGCATGAACAACAGTCACGCCGTCGACCACGCCTGGCTCGACGCCACTGCGAGCTTTGCCCTCGAGGACCACGACAACCGGTTGAGCCAATCGTCCCGCCCCCGCCGAAGCACGAACTCGCTCCACGAACGCTCGGGCTGCTCCTGGTCGATCCCGCCACCAGCCGTCCGGACGTGACCCGATCACATTTGCCGCATCGATGAGAAGCACTGCTTCAGTCTGACCGGCCCGGTGTGTCTGGGATTACTGGCCTATGCGTCCGTCGATCCGCTCGCGCAACAGATCCGCGTGACCGATGTGGCGGGCGTACTCATGGATCATTCCGACAAGCACTTCGCGCAGCGACATCAGCCCTCCACCGCTGCCATGCTGATTCAAGGAATCGTCGCCGGTGATGTCGAGGCTGGACGCCTCGGCAACGAACCGCGTCGCGAAGTCCACCTCGCCACGCCATGCGTCCCACGCCTCTGCAACCACTTGGGGGTCGGGAACAGCACCATCGAAGTCACCGTCACGGTCGTTGTCGGAGCAGAACAGCCGGGGCACGTCCTGTCCCGCCATCAGCACCCGGAACGTCGCACGCTCCATCTCGGCCAAGTGTCGCACCAGACCCAGGAGCGACATCGTCGACGGCTCGACGGAGCGCCGCGCCATAGCCTCCGCATCGAGCCCTGCGCATTTCATCTCCAATGTGAGCCGACAACTGCGCAGAACTTCGACCAGCGTGGTGCGCTCGTCGCCCAACGTCGGTCCATCCTCACGCGGGTCGTCTTTGAGATCGATGAACATGTCGGCTCGTCGGGTCGTGGCCATGGCCGCAATTTAGCTTCTACGCAAGCGCCCCCGGGGCGGATCGCAGGCTTCCATCACCGCGGCGCTCCAAGCGCTGCCCTTTTGTGGACCCGACCGGGATCGAACCGGTTGCCTCCGCCCATGGGTAGGGTCGGCGCTCCAAGCGCTGCCTTTTGTGGACCCGACCGGGTCCGCCCATGGGTAGGGTCGGCGCTCCAAGCGCTGCCTTTTGTGGACCCGACCGGGATCGAACCGGTTGCCTCCGCCATGCCATGGCGGCGCTCTACCAAGTGAGCTACGGGCCCCCGAGAACGCATCGAGACTAGCAAGGCTAACTCTCCGGAGGGTGGTCCCCTCCGGCGTCGGCCTCTTGCGTCGCGGCCGGTGGGTTGGCGGCAGGTCCGCTCTCGCCTGTTCCCCTTCCCTTCCGCCGGCGCCGGCGTCCACGCCTGCGTTTTGGTGCCGCCTCCCGCTCGGCGGTTCCGGTGGCGCCAACTCGCGGAGCGGCCGGTGCCTTCTCCCGTTTCGGCATCCCGGGCTCTCCCCCACTGTGAGCGTGAGGTTCCAAGGTCGCGGGCCTATCGTTGGACGCAGGTCGTTCGCTGCGAACATCTCTTTCGTCGGCGACCTTGATCGTTATGCGGTACTCCTGCGGATACTGCGGCACGCCCCATTCCGACTGGAGGTCGCCGATCAGCTTCTCGAGGGTTTGACCATCGGGTGGACCGGTAAGGGTTGCCGGCCTCTCCTTTGGGAGGGCTCGGACGAGGTCTTCAGAAAGAAAAGGTGAAGAGGACTGCCTGGGAGCTCCGCTCCGGGATCGTCGGCGGCCGCGGGAACGAGACCGACCCGCCGGCTCCCGGCCCGGTTGTGCTTGCTGCTGTCCTTCAGGCTGTTTCGCAGAGGCGGACTCAGGTTGATCACCTCTGCCTCGTCTACGTCGCCTCCGCCGCGGCGGGCTCATCTCGATCCTCCCAGATATCTTCGAAGGGAACGACGGGAGCGTCTGCCCACAATCGCTCCAAGTCGTAGTAGTCGCGCTCGTCGGGCTGAAAAACATGCACGACGAAATCCACATAATCCAACAGCACCCATCGCCCTTCACGCGCTCCTTCGCGCCTGAACGGCTTCACATCGCACTCCTGCGATAGGAGCCGTTCGACCTCTTCTGCGATCGTCCTCACCTGGCGCTGCGTTCTTCCATCACAGATCACGAAGTAGTCGGTGATGACAAGCTGCTGGGAGACGTCGAGAATGGCGATGCGCTCGGCTTTCTTTGACGATGCGGCTCGAGCGGCTGCGAGTGCTAGATCCAAAGCTTCAGTCATTTGCTGCGGATTCCGCGAACATCCTTTCGTCAGAGAACTTGCGAACACGATACCTCGGCCATACATGGACACAACGTTGCTTGCTCTCTCCGGAGGCACAGTCAGCACCATCCTGGCGGGTCAGAGGTGTGGCGCATCGGTCGCATAGAGCCCGCGGGTCGAGATGTAGTCGGCCACCTCCGCCGGTACCAGATGATCTATGGATCTCCCTTCTCGGACGGCGGCTCTGATCTGAGTGGAAGAAACATCCACCGGCGACACCTCAACCACCTCCACTGGAGGCCCCCCCGTTGGCAGCTTCAGATCGCTTGCATCGAATCCCGGCCGGGTCACCGCGAGAAACCCGGCCGATCGCGCCAGATCATCCGCCCGATACCAAGTGGTGAGGCCCTTGGCCGCGTCGACGCCGAGGATGAAAAAGAATTCGACTTTCGGCCCGCACAGCTCCCCGAGGGCCAACAGCGTCTCTACCGTATAGGTGGGGCCCTTACGGTCGAGCTCGATGCGCGACACAGCGAATCTGGGATCGCAACGCGCACCCAGAACGGTCATCGTGAAACGATCTTCTGCGGGCGAGTACTGCGACTTTTGCCATGGTTGTGCTGCGGGAACGAACAGCACGCGGTCAAGGTTCTTGGCAGAGGCCACTTCGGCGGCGATCGAAAAGTGACCGTTGTGGGGCGGGTCGAAGGTTCCGCCGAGCACGCCCAGCCGGCTGACCGTCTGAAAGGCTCTTTCCATCCTCTAGACCGAGTGTGGATGACACCGACGATCGCAACCCTGCCTGCGCCAGAGACTAATGCGACACCTCACCGGTTTGGGGTTCGAAGTCAAACGCGATAGTCCCTATGAGGACCTCGTCTCCGGGAGCCGCTCCTGCCTCTCCCAGCAGCCGCTCCACTCCCATAGAGATCAGCCGCCGCTGCAACCGCGACACCGCCTCCTCGTTCTCCATGTCCGTGGTAGCTACCGCCCTCTCCGCCCGCCGGCCATGGACCCGCCAGCTCGCTCCATCGCGTTCTACGCGCAGAGGTTCTTCTTTGATGACGTGTCTCACGTATCCGATCGCAGGAGGTGATTGCGCACGAACTCGTTCAACTTCGAGGCGGAGGATGTCCACCAGCTCGTTCACTCCCTCACCGGTCATTGCCGAGATAGGTATCGCTTCGGGCATCCGTTCTCGTAGCTCGTTAGCACGTTCGGGGGCTGCGTCTATCTTGTTCCCAACGATCAGACTTGGCCGTCGATAAAGCTCTTCGTCGAACTCCGCAAGCTCTTGCTGAAGAGTTTGCGCGTCTTGAAAGGGATCACGGTCCTCGGCGGTCAAGTCGATCACGTACAAAAGAACCGCCGCGCGGCGGACGTGCCGCAAAAAGCGGTGACCGAGCCCTTTACCCGAGTGGGCCCCCGGTAGCAATCCGGGTATATCGGCTACCACGAAGGACTTCTCGCTGCCCTCAACAACACCCAGATTGGGCGTCAGTGTAGTGAAGGGATAATCCGCGATCTTGGGTCGAGCCGACGACACCTTCGCCACGAGCGTCGACTTGCCGGCGTTGGGAAAGCCGATCAATCCGACATCGGCAAGGAGCCGAAGCTCCAAGAGGAGCCACCGTTCCTCGCCCGCCTCTCCCTTATCCGCGAAAGCCGGCGACCTTCGGGTAGCAGTGGCGAAAGCCGCGTTACCCAGCCCCCCTTTGCCGCCGCGAGCGGCGACGAAATGATCCCCGGGCGCGGCAAGATCCGCCATCAGCACACCTTCTGCATCGTGCACGACGGTTCCGGGGGGAACCAGGATGATGCGGTCCTGCCCTCGGGGACCGCTTCTCTTTCCACCTTGGCCGTGACCGCCACGCTGAGCCTTGACGTGGGGATGGCCGCTCAACTCCACAAAGGTGCCGATCGAGGGGTCAGCCCGAAGGATCACGCTGCCGCCGTCGCCTCCGTTGCCGCCGTCGGGCCCACCCTTGGGCTTGTAGGGCTCGTGGTGCCAGCCGACAACGCCGTCTCCGCCGGCCCCCGCAACAGCCTTGATCCGGGCTTCGTCAACGAATGCCATATGAGTGTCTAGCGGCGCTGCGGCCGCGCTCGTTCAAGAATCTGTATCTGGAGAGAGGATGCTGACCACTCGGCGGCCGCGCAACCGGTGAAACCGAACCTCGCCCTCAGCCTTGGCAAAGAGGGTGTCGTCCCTGCCGAGACCAACGTTCAGCCCGGGGTGCACCTTCGTCCCGCGTTGACGGACGATGATCGTGCCGGCACCGACCTGCTCGCCTCCGAAGGCCTTCACACCGAGTCTCTTCGACTCCGAATCGCGGCCGTTCCTGGAAGATGCAGCGCCCTTTTTATGTGCCATCGCTTGTCACCTCTTCTGTGGTCTTCTTCGAGCCGGTGGATCTCCCGCCCGGCAGCTTGATACCCGAGATCTGGACGCTCGTGTACTTCTGTCGATGCCCTGCATTACGGCGGTATCCGGTTTTGTTGCGGTACTTGGCAACGTTCACTTTGGGACCCTTGGTCTCACCAACAACGGTTGCCGTGACTCGCGCCTCCGCAAGATCTGACTTGTCCGACCGGGTCTTTCCCTTGTCATCGACGACCAGGAGAGGGACGAACTCCACGGTTTCGGAGTCCTCCTTCGTCCGCTCGATCTCTATGACGTCACCTTCGGCGACTTTGTATTGCTTTCCGCCTGCGCGGATTATTGCGTACACATGCTCTCCCGATGAGGATGGGGCCCACGATCGTGGAACCGGGCCAGGATACCAAAGGCCCATGGGCGGCTACGTCCAGGCGCTACTCCAGATCGTGGATGAGAACGCCTCGGCCCTCGCAGGTAGGACAGCGCTCGGAAAAGGCCTCGAGGATCCCCGCCGAGACGTTCTTGCGGGTCATCTGGACCAGGCCCAGCGGAGAGATATCGAAGACCTGTGTGCGAGTGCGGTCCCGCAGCAACTCGCTGCGGAAGAGCTTGATGAGTTCGTCGCGATTCGAGAGGTTCTCCATATCGATGAAGTCGATCACGATGATTCCGCCGATATCGCGCAAGCGGAGTTGACGCCCTATCTCGACGGCCGCCTCCTTGTTCGTGCGAAAGACTGTCTCTTCCAGGTTTGACTTCCCGACGAACTTTCCGGTATTCACATCGATGACCGTCATGGCTTCGGTGCGATCCATGACGATGTGGCCGCCTGAGGGAAGCCATACCTTTCGATCGAGCGACTTCCTGATCTGCTCCGAGATTCGGAATTCCTCGAAGATGGGCAGGTCTCCCACGTAGAGCTCCAGGCGAGCATCGAGGTCGGGGGTGATCGCCCTGATGTAGGAGCGCAGCTTCGACTCCAAGTTCCTGTCTTCCACGACGCAACGGATCACATCTCGGTTGAACAGATCCCTGATCACCCGCACCTCGAGCTCCGGCTCTTGATAGATGAGAGCGGGGGCCTTGCTCGCGGTGGAGCGACGGTCGATCTCGTCCCAGGTTGCGAGCACGCGGGCAAGGTCGCGCTCGAGCTCGGGCTCTGATGCGGACTCGGCAGCTGTACGAACGATAAGACCGTGGCCTTCGGGGCGGATCCGCAGCGCGATCTCGCGCAGTCGCTCGCGTTCGATATCCGGGAGGCGCCGCGATACGCCGGCGGTCTTACCTCGCGGCACCAGCACGAGATGACGCCCCGCGATCGACACCGCCGCAGTCAGCCGTGCTCCCTTGGAGCGCATGGGATCTTTCGCTACCTGTACCAAGATCGGCTGCCCGGGCTTGAGAACGGTCTCTATCCGCGGCACCTCATCGGTGTCGTCGCTTATCCCGACCTCATCGGCATACAGCACCCCGTTGCGAGCCTCCCCGATGTCCACGAAAGAGGCTTCCATTCCGGGGAGAACGTTCTGAACCCGCCCCAGATAGACATTTCCGACGAGCGAGCGGGTGTCGCCGCGGGCGACGTAATACTCAACGATCTCTCCCTCTTCAAGCACCGCGATCTCCGTACGTTCCTCATCGCCTCGGACAAGCATCACCCGCTCGACGGGAGGGTGGTCCGCTCGCTGCGGCCTGCGGCGTGGCCTGCGCCGGCGTTGTTTCGGTTCCTTTGCCGGCTCATCCGATGCCTCACGCTCGGACCGATCCGCTTCCTCGGGCATCGCTTGCACATCCGATGCTTTCTCGCGCGGCATCTGCTGTGCCATCAGAGCAATCCTCGGGAATGCATCACAGGAAACGCCTCATGTGCACATTGAGCAGCACGCCGATAGACGCAAAATTAGTGATCAAGCTGGAACCTCCAAACGATATGAATGGCAGTGGGATGCCGGTAATAGGCATGATTCCCATCGTCATGCCCACGTTGACAAAGATCTGAAAGGCCCACAGCGCCAGGATTCCGCAGGCCAGCAGGGTTCCGAAAAAGTCGCGCGACAACGTTGCGATCCGTAGAGCGCGCCAGATCAAGAGAGCGAACAGACCCAAGAGGGTCGCGGAACCCAGGAACCCGAGTTGCTCGCCCACCGCGGTAAAGATGAAGTCGGTGTGCTGCTCGGGAACGAAGTTCAAGGACGTTTGCGTGTTCTTTCCTTCCAGCCCCTTCCCCTCGAGGCCCCCCGACGCGATGGCGATCTTGGCTTGAGTGAGGTTGTAACCGACCGATTGCACGTTGGGATGTGGATCCATGAACGCGGTGAATCGATCGATCTGGTACTGCTGGACCAAGCCGAAGTGCAGGGCACCGGCGATGACCGCGACACCCAACAGAACGAGAGCCAGGAAGTGGCGGATCTTCGCGCCGGCGACCAGGAAGAGAGTCATAAGGATCGCTACAAAAACGAGGGCGGTGCCGAGATCGGGTTCGAGGAAGATCAGAGCGGCCGGGACGGCCACGATGGCGCAGCACGCTGCCACGTCGCGCGCTTTTACTTCCCCCCGCCTCTCGGCGAGATAGGCACCGAGCGCAACGATGATCCCGACCTTGGCAAGCTCCGAGGGTTGCACCTGGAAACTTCCGAGATCTATCCACCGAGTGGCCCCCAGCTGCGTGCTGCCGATCGGGCTGAGCACGATCAACAGTCCGAGAACGATCCCGCCATAGATGAACGGAGCGAAAGCACGGAGATATCGATAGTCGAAGAAACTCACGGTAAGGAGAACGATGAACCCGACGACCATGTACACCAACTGCTTCTTCAAGTAAGGATCTATCCCTGAGCTCGCCTGTTGATGGACGGTGGCGGAGTAGATCATCAGTGCGCCGAACGCAGATAGGAGCAAGGTCACTATCAGCAGAGTGAGGTCCAGATGACGAACGGGGGCCTTGCGCGCCATGCGCGCGGAGATCGGCTCTCCACCTATGCGATCGACCGCCTCGCCGAAGATCCCCTCGGCCCTCATCCCGATTGATCCTGTCCGAGCCGGACGGTCGACTTGTGTTTGATACCGAAGATCGACTCCCAGATCTGGCGCGCGATCGGCGCCGCACTCTCACCACCGTGCCCGGCCTTCTGAACGTAAACCGCGATTACGTAACGCGGGCTGGGGATCGGACCGTAGGAGATGAACCAAGCGTCGTTGAACGCTGATGTCCCGATCTGCGCAGTACCGGTCTTTCCGGCGATCGGATATTTCGACAGGGGATAGCCTGCGAACGCCGAGTAGGCCGTTCCGTTGGGATTAGAGATGACTTCTTGCAAGCCTTGTTGGATCACTCCCAGCTCGGTTTGATCCAACGGCAAATGCGCCATCACACGTGGTTTGAACTTACGAAGCGTCTTCACCGTGCCATTCTGGTTCTGCCGCTGAAGGCCCATCGCTATCCTGGGAGACCACACGGTGCCTCCATTCGCGATCGCCGCATACGTCACCGCCATCTGCAAGGGTGTCGCTCGCATGTCGCCTTGTCCGATGGACATGTTGACCGTGTAGCCGGGAAGCCAGCCGAATTGGCATGTCGGAGTGGGAAATTTCTTGGTCGCCAGGTACTGAGCGTGGCACCAGCTCTGATCGGGGACCACTCCGCTGTTCTCGTAGGGGAGATCGATCCCCGTCGGATGTCCGAAACCTGCGGTTCTGGCATAGCGTTGGAACAGCTCCCGGCCGGCGGGCACATCCGTCTTGTTTTTCGACCAGAACTCGGTGCCCTTGACGCCGAAGCGCGTCTGCATCTCGTAACCGAGTTGGTAGTAGAACGTGTCGCAGGAAACCTCGAGCGACTGCGGAAACCCCATGATTCCCAAGTCGGCAAGGGTCCAGTCGTGATACAGCACGCTGCCCGGCCCCCCCTGTGGCGGGATCGTCATGGTGCCGGGGCAATCACGGGTTGAATAGGGCGATGCCACTCCGGTTGCCATAGCGGCTCCCGCAGTAACCACCTTGAACGTCGAACCCGGGTTGGCCGCGGCTTGGATGGGACGGTTCAAGAAGGCGTCGTCGTCAGGATTGTTGGGCGTGGCCGCACCCAGACGGTTGAACTCCTTGGCCGTGAGGCCGTTCGCAGCGATCGCCGGGTCATAGGTGGGCAGGCTCGCCAGAGCCAAGACCTGGCCATTGCGAGGATCCATCACGACTGCGCTCCCCGCGGGGGCCGCGAATCCCGCAGCGCGAGCTGCCGTGATGCCGCTCTTTAGCGCTCGCTGCGTCTCGCGCTGGATCTTCTCGTCCAGAGACAGCACAAGATCAGGCCCCGGCTGCTCCTGTTGCACGCGCCGCGTTTGCGTCGGCTCGCCGAGCGAGTTGACGACCACCCTCTGGATGCCGGGAACGCCACGAAGGTATCTGTCGTAAACGCGCTCGACCCCCAGCTTGCCCACGATGTCGCCGGGGGCGTAGGGCGGGTGACCTCCCTTGAACTGCGGCAACTTCAGGTCTGCAGGCGAGATCTCTCCCACGTAGCCGAGATCTTGGGCTGCGAGTGCTCCGGCTGGATAGGCCCGAACCGGAAGAGTCGCCACTCCCACTCCCGGATAGTCCTCTCGGTTCTCCAGGATCACGTTCGCGTCTTGTTCGCTGACGCCGTAAGCGACCGGCACGGGCTTGTAAGGGGAAGCTCCCAAGCTGCTCGCGTTCCGATGTAAGTCCTTCAGCTTGATCCCCAGCAAACGCGCCAATCGCTTGAAGACGTGACGCCTCAGGCTTCCGCTTTGCAGGGTGTCTTGATCGATGGTGACCGCTATCGATTCCTTGTTCACCACCAGCGGTCTGCCATTCCGATCGAGGATGCGGCCTCTGGGTGGTTCCGAATAGACGGTACGCACTCGATTCTGTTTTGCCAGTGCCTGGTATTGGTCCGTCGCCAGGACCTGCAGGAACCAAAGACGTGAGAAAAGCGTCACGAAGGCGGCAACCACCAGAACACCGAGGACGGCTATTCGCAGTGTGAGGCGATCCACACCCAAGGAGTTCTGGCGCTGCTGAGAGGACCCGCTGCCCTTTACCATCGATACACCCTCTCAGGCCGAAAGCGGTCTGCGACACGCCGAATGAGTGGAAACAGTAGCGGCGTCAGAAGCGTGTTGTACAAGACGACCAGCCCGATGACCTTCGTTGTGAATACGAAGCTCACCCAAGGCTGCCCCAGGATCACGGACAGCAGCGCATAGCTCGCCTCCGCCACCAGGGATGAGAGCGCGACGGCAAATACGGGGGCCCACACTGAATCGGTGGTCGAGTACTCACGAAAGCTGCCCACCGCATACGCGATCAGCACGTACACCAGGGCGGTCAAGCCCACGATCGACTGCGGCAAGAGCAGATCCTGAAGGAGTCCACCTGCGAAGGCCGTGACCACCCCCACACGGGGGCCATCGGTGAAGGCGAGGCTGACGATCACGATCAGGACCAGTTGCGGGATCACCCCCAGCAGCGTCACCTGGGCCATCAGCGTCGACTGCAGCGCCACCGCTCCCACCAGGATGGCAGCGATAGCGGCGACCCGGCCAAGGCCGATATCCGGCCACATCCCGCCGCGCGATCTGGCTGAGGACATCTAGGGGGCCAGCTTTCGACTGGTTTTGGAATGGGAGCCGACGAGGACCTGCACAACGTCGAGTGATGTGAAGTTGACGAAAGGCGTGACGCTGATCGCTTTCTCCAACTGAGCGCCATTCACCAAGACGCTGTTGACTGTCCCGATCGGGATCTGGGGCGGGAACACACCGCGGTCGTAACCTGAGGTAACGACGGTGTCGCCCCTGACAACATGGGCGTTCGGGCTTATGAACGACAGCTTCAGATTCTCACTTCCCCCTTCGCCCTGGATGACACCGGTGTCACCTACACCTTCGATCCGGGCACCGGCCCCTGCTTGGGGATCGATCAAAAGCAGAACGGTGGACGTGTGCGGCGTTGCCTGGACTATCTTTCCGACGAGACCGTCAGCGTTGATCACCGCCATGTCCGGGCGAACGCCATCTTGGGTCCCCTTGTCGAGGAAGACCGCCCATTTGTAGTTGGATGGCACGCGTCCAACTACCTGCGCAAACACCCGACGCGTCGTTACATAAGACGCGGAGAGGTGCATCTCGCGCCGCAACTGCGCATTCTCACCGACCACGCTTCGGGCCTCGCCGATCTGGGATTGCAGATTCGACACTTCCGACCGAAGCTTCGCGTTGTCACTCCGCAGATGGCTGAGGTCACCCAGTGACGAGAAGAAGTCACCGATCGGATGGGTCACCGTTGTCAGTCCCCGTTGGATGGGGGCCACCACGGCCAGGGAGAAATTTCTCGCCCGCTCGAGGGGTCCGCCAGCTTGCTCTCGAAAGTCGAGAGTGATGACCACGATGCAGAGTGCAAGAAAGACGAGCAACAACAGCCGCCCTCGCCCGGGACGGCGCCTAATCAACAATAGAACCCTCTTCGCACTTCGAAAATTTGGGGCCGGCCTCGCGTCAAACTCCAAGGCCGCCTGCCGGGCCATAGTAGCCCGCCTATGTCAAAGGGGGCCAGGTGCCAGAGCGGGGTTAGCCGCCCTGATCGGCCTTGCTGAGACCCCCTAGTGGTGGCGGTTAGACGAGATCAGGACCCGTTTGAGGGCCTCGAACTCCTCCAGGCATTTACCCGACCCGATGGCCACTGCGAGGAGCGGATCGTCGGCGATAAGTATCGGCATCCCGGTCTCGTGCTTGAGGCGCTCGTCCAGACCCTTCAGGAGAGATCCGCCACCGGCGAGAACGATGCCCTTGTCCATGATGTCGGCGGCAAGCTCTGGTGGAGTCTTGTCGAGCGTGTTCTTGACCGCGTCGACGATCGCGTTGACGGGTTCCTCGATCGCACGGCGAATCTCTTCGGCGGACACAACGATCGTCTTGGGCAATCCGGTTACGAGATCCCGGCCGCGGATCTCTGCGTTCTTCTCGTCGGGCATCGGGAAGGCCGATGCGATCGCCATCTTTATCTCTTCCGCGGTGCGCTCCCCCAGCATGAGGGAGTACTCCTTCTTGATGTAATTGATGATCGATTCATCAAGTTCGTCGCCACCGATGCGGATCGATTGGCTGGTGACGATTCCTCCGAGAGATACGACCGCTACCTCGGTTGTTCCACCTCCAATATCGACGACCATGTTCCCCGTCGGCTCGTGCACCGGGAGGCCTGCTCCGATCGCCGCGGCCATAGGTTCCTCGATGATGAACGCGCTGCGCGCGCCTGCCGAGATGGTGGCCTCTTCGACGGCGCGCTGCTCGACGCCGGTGATTCCTGACGGTACGCACACCACCACTCGGGGTTTGGCGAGGAAGGACCGCCGGTGCACCTTCTGGATGAAGTAGCGCAGCATCTTTTCGGTGACATCGAAGTCGGCGATCACTCCGTCTTTCAGCGGACGGATCGCCACGATGTGGGCGGGGGTACGGCCGATCATCCTCTTGGCTTCGGACCCGACCGCGAGGATCGCCCCGGTCTTCGTGTTGATGGCGACAACCGAGGGCTCGTTGAGGACGATCCCTCGGCCTCGCACGTAGACGAGCGTGTTGGCGGTCCCCAGATCGACAGCCATATCACGGCCGATGAAGGAGAAGAAGTTATCCATCGATGGGCTCCTGAATCTTCAAGCTGTATGAGCCCGAAGATTACTCCACGGCCGATTTCGGGGTCGGGGAGCCACGGTATACGTGGCGGAGCTCGCAAAAAATCAGGGGAAGAACAGGGCGATCTCTCGGGTGGCCGAGTCTGGGGAGTCCGAGCCGTGGACGATGTTTTCTCCGATGAGCGTTGCCAGATCGCCTCTGATCGAGCCCAGCGTGGCATCGAGTGGATCGGTCGCCCCCATGATCTGGCGCACGCCCCGGACGGCCTCGGGGCCCTCCACGATCATCGCCACCACCGGCCCAGAGGTGATGAACGAGACCAGCTCTCCGAAGAATGGCTTCTCTACGTGCTCGGCGTAGTGCCTCTCGGCAAGGTCGCGGCCGATCGTGAACAGCTTCATCTGGGTGAGGCGGTATCCCTTGGCTTCGATCCTCCCGATCACCTCCCCCACTAGTCCCCGGTTGACGCCATCGGGCTTCACCATCACGAACGTGCTCTCGATGTCTGGCACTCAACCTCCTCGTTCGGCTGCGATGGAGCCCCCAACGAGCATTGCGCGCGCTTCGCCTACGACGTAGTGGGAGCCGGTGATACATACGAGGTCACGGTCTTCTGCCTCGGATAGAGCCGCCGCGACCGCAACCTCCACCCCGGTCGATTGCTCCGCTGCGAGGCCGAGTTCTCTCGTTGCTTGGAGAAGTTCCGGTCCCGGCACCGACCGCACCGATTGGGGCTCGGTCACGAAGATCGAGCAGGGGACCCTCGCGATCTCTTGCAGCATCCCCCGATAGTCCTTATCGCCCAGGATCCCGAGCACGAACACGACGCGATCGAAGGCGAAGGCCTCGATCAAGCTCGTGATCATCGCCGACATCCCATCGGGGTTGTGGGCCACATCGAGGATGATGGGGATGCCGGATCGTCGATCAGTTCGCACGGTCTCGAGCCGTCCAGGCACGATGGTGGTGGCGAATCCTTCCGCCACGATCTCATCGCTCAACGGCTGGGCGAGAAATGCGGTGGTCGCTTGCAGCGCCGTAGCGGCATTGCTGCCTTGATGGCTGCCGTGCAGGGGTAGGAACAGCCCTGAGTACTCGCGGGCGCTGGTGCGGATGGAAAGGAAGCGCCCGCCAAGTGCCACTCGATTGTCGATCAGTGAGAAATCCCGACCTATCTGAAGCACCTCGGCCCCCTGCTGAGCGGCCTCGGTGGTGATCACCTCAAGAACGCCGGGCTTACGTTCTGCAGTGACTACTCGAGCACCTGGCTTGATGATGCCGGCCTTCTCGCGGGCGATCGTCTCTGCGTCGCCTCCGAGCAACGCCGTGTGGTCGAGCCCGACGTTGGTTATCACGGAGACGGGGGCCTGCACCACGTTGGTGGCGTCCCACCTGCCCCCGAGACCCACCTCGACCACTGCCACATCGACGGGGTGCTCGGCCGCCCAGAGGAAGAACATTGCGGTCAGCACTTCGAAGAAGGTGAGCCGCTCGCCGATCTGTGTCTGCACGAGATCGATGTAGGGCATCAGATGCTCGAAGAGGAGTCCGAAGTCTTCTTCCGAGATGGGCTGGCCGGCGAGAGCGATGCGCTCGCGCACCGTCTGCAGATGAGGAGAGGTGTAGGTGCCGACGGAAAGTCCCGAGGCGCCGAGAAGCGCAGTGATCATGCGGGCCACCGATGTCTTGCCGTTCGTGCCCGTCACGTGGATCGCCGGGATCGCGCTTTCGGGATGGCCCAGGGCATCGCAAATCGCCTCGATCCGATGCAGCGAAGGATTGGCCTTCTTCATCGCGTCGATGCCAAGACTGTTCAGGTACTGCTCCGCGTCGGAGAATCCCATCGCTACTGCGCGTCCGGTTGACCGAGATGCGTTTCGGCGGTCAGCGCTTCGGCGCCACCATCGGCGACGAGCTCGTAATTCGCGATATTGCCGGTGTCGAGGACATCGTCGATCACCAGCTTCAGGGATCCGAGCTGTGACTCTGGTCCCGAGACGCGCAGAAGCTCGACCGGGAACCGCATCGACACCTGAGCCCGAGACTTCGCGCGACGAACCTGAGTCAGCACGGCAACCGCGGCATCGAAACATCCATCGTCTTCGGTAGCCGGGAGCTCTTCAGCGGTGGGCCACCGGGCAACGTGGATCGAGTCGGGCTTTCCCGCGACCGACTGCCAGATCTCTTCTGTCATGTAGGGAACTATCGGAGCGAACAACCGCAGCACCGCGTCCATCGCTGTCCGAAGAGTTGCGATCGCGGATGCGTCCGCGGCGTAAGCGCGGCCCTTCGACAGCTCGAGATAGTTGTCGCAGAAATCCGACCAGAACCATGTCTCGGTGAGCGCCAGAGCGTTCTGATGCTCCCACGCGTCCCAGCGTTCGGTCACCCGCGCGATCGTCGCGCGCAGTCTGCCGATCAGGGCGCGGTCCAGTGGGGAAGCCACTTCTCCCGGGTCCCCCTGGTAGCCGTAGACCAAGCGGGCCGCATTCACCAGCTTGGTGGTCAGCCGCTTTCCATCCTTGAGCACCTTCGGGTCCCAGGCCGCGTCCCAGCCCAGCCGCCCCGATGCGGCCCAATAGCGGACCGCGTCGCTGCCGAACTCGTCGAGTGTCGCCGTAGGGACGACCACGTTGCCCTTTGATTTCGACATCTTCTTTCTGTCGGGATCGAGGATGAAGCCGCTGATCGCCGCGTTCTTCCATGGGATCGATCCGTCCTCGAGATAGGAACGCGTGATCGTGTAGAAGGCCCACGTCCTGATGATGTCGTGAGCTTGGGGCCTCAGATCTCCGGGATACAGAGCCTGATGGCGCTTCTCGTCGTCCGGCCACCCCGAGGGAATGAGTGGAGTGAGGGCCGAAGTGCCCCAGGTATCGAAGATGTCGGGGTCGCCGACGAATCCGCCGGGCTCCCCTCTCTGCTCCGGTCTGAACCCGCGGGGGGGCTCGGCCGACGGATCCACAGGGAGATCTTCCTTGCGGGGCAATATCAACTCGGCGTGATCAGTGGTGCCGTCCGCCCGCAGTCGATACCAGACCGGGATGGGCACGCCGAAATACCTCTGTCGGCTGACGCACCAGTCCTGGTTCAAGCCCTCGACCCAGTCCTCGTAACGCTTGGACATCGAGTGCGGGTGCCATGCGACCTTGCGTCCTTGTTGCAACAACACTTCCTTCTTATCGAGGATCTTCACGAACCACTGCCTGGTGACAACGAATTCGAGCGGCCGATCACCCTTTTCGTAGAACTTGACGGGCCTTCGGACCTTCTCCGGCTCACCTTCGATCAGTGACTCGGCCTCCAGCGCGGCGACGATCTCTCTCCGTGCCTGATTGACCGTGAGACCGACGAGCTTGGCGTGTTGTTGCGCAGCTCGCTCGGGATCGTTCGACTCCCATTGACCACGTCCCCATGGCGCAGGCTTGATCCTTCCGTCGCGTCCGATGATCTCGCGCGCTGGCACTCCGAGCTCACGCCACCACTCGACGTCTGCAGCATCGCCGAAGGTGCAGATCATGAGGATGCCCGTGCCCTTCTCGGGATCGGCTCCCTCGTCGGCAACGATCGGCACGGAGGCCGCGAACAATGGCGTGACTGCAGTCGCCCCGATCAGACTCTTGTAACGATCATCGTCGGGGTGCGCTGCCAACGCGATGCAGGCGGGGATGAGCTCGGGCCGGGTAGTCGCGATAACCACGGAGTCACCGCCTTCGAGTCCGAACCGGACCTTGTAGAAGGCGCCTTCCTTCTGGCGGTCTTCGACCTCGGCTTGGGCGATCGCCGATTGGAAATCGATGTCCCACATGGTGGGGGCATCGCGCAGCTCGGCCTCCCCCTTCTCGATCAGATGAAGGAATGAGAGCTGACTAACGAAACGGGAACGATCGTTGATAGTCGTGTAGGTCTGGTCCCAGTCGCACGACAACGCGAGGCGTTGGAACAATGTCTTGAAGGCGCGTTCATCCTCCGCGATGACCGTGTCACATAGCAAGATGAACTTGCGCCGGGAGATCGGCTTGGCATCGCCCTCGGCCCCCCGTGCGAGCTCGAGATCATCTCCCTCGTAGGGCAGGCTCGGGTCACATCTGACATTGAACATGTTCTGCACGCGGCGTTCTGTGGGGAGGCCGTTGTCGTCCCACCCCATCGGATAAAAGATGTTGTCACCTTGCATGCGCCGGTACCGCACCATGAGGTCGGTTTGTGTAAAGGAGTAACAGTGCCCGATATGGAGCACGCCGCTCACGGTCGGCGGTGGAGTGTCGACTACGAAGGTCTCTTCCCGGCCGCGCGAAGGGTCGTACCGAAAGATCCCGCGCTCCTCCCAATAGGAGCGCCAGCGCTCTTCTAGCTCGTTCATGTCTCTTCCTTCAGAGGTTGCCCTTCACCAAGCCAGGTCGATTCCATGCGCGCATCATCCCAAAGGGAGCCGGTGTCGGTTTGAGGCAGGTGGAAACTAAGCGGTGCGCTCGCCCCGAGCCGGACGCTCGGCGCGTACTTTGCTGCGTGGAACGAGGGTGGGATTGACACGCTCGAGCACGACCTCACGCGTGATGACGCACCGGCCCACATCCTCGCGGCCCGGGAGGTCGTACATCACGTTCAGCAGTACCTCTTCCAGGATGGCGCGCAGACCTCTGGCCCCCGTGCCGCGCAGCATCGACTGCTCTGCCACCGCTTCAAGGGCGTCTTCGGTGAAGTTCAGCTCGACGCCGTCGAACTCGAAGAACTTCTTGTACTGCTTGATCAGCGCGTTCTTGGGCTCGGTGAGGATCTTGACGAGAGCTTCTTTGTCCAGGTTGTGCACGTGCGTGATGACGGGTAGACGCCCGATGAACTCGGGAATGAGCCCGTACCGCAAGAGGTCTTCCGGCAGAACGTGACCGAGGATCGTGCCGAGATCCTTCTCTTCTATCCGCCTGACGTCGGCCCCGAAGCCCACACCCTTGCGGCCGACCCGGTTCTCGATGATCCGCTCGAGGCCCGCGAACGCGCCGCCGCAGATGAACAAGACGTTGGTCGTGTCGATCTGGATGAATTCCTGATGGGGGTGTTTACGCCCGCCCTGGGGAGGCACGCTGGCCGTGGTGCCCTCGAGGATCTTCAGCAGCGCCTGCTGGACGCCCTCACCGGAGACGTCCCGGGTGATCGATGGGTTCTCGGACTTGCGAGCGATCTTGTCGACCTCATCGATGTAGATGATCCCTGTCTCAGCCCGCTTCACGTCATAGTCGGCGGCCTGGATCAGCTTCAGCAGGATGTTCTCGACGTCCTCTCCGACATAGCCGGCCTCGGTAAGAGCAGTTGCGTCGGCGATGGCAAAGGGAACGTTGAGCATCCTGGCCAGCGTCTGCGCGAGCAGGGTCTTGCCGCAGCCGGTCGGGCCGAGCAACACGATGTTCGACTTCGCCAGTTCGACATCGCCATCCTGATGGGCTCCCACTTGGATGCGCTTGTAGTGGTTGTAGACGGCCACAGAAAGGACCTTCTTGGCCTGCTCCTGGCCCACGATGTAGTCGTTCAGGAATTCGTAGATCTCTTTGGGCTTAGGGAGATCTTCGAGCTTAAGTTCGGGGGTTTCGGCGAGCTCTTCCTCGATGATCTCGTTGCAGAGGTCGATGCACTCGTCACAGATGTAGACGCCCGGACCTGCGATGAGTTTCTTTACCTGCTTCTGCGACTTTCCACAGAACGAACACTTCAGCAGGTCTCCGCCGTCCCCGAACTTCGGCATCTTCCCCCCTACGTCTCAGACTGTTGTGCCAAAGATGGCTCGGCTTCTTCGTTCAGGAGACGGCCAGGTTCGCCCTGTAGCAGTGCGCCCCCCTGCTTCTCCGCCGCCGTTCGGCTTTCGATCACCTCATCGATAATACCGTAGGCCTTTGCCTCCTCCGAGGTCATGAAACGGTCACGATCGATGTCCTTCTCGACCTGTTGATAGGGCTTGCCGCTGTGGAAGGCGATAATCTCCGCCATCCGCTTACGCAGCGACAACACCTCTTTGGCGTGGATCTCGATGTCCGTCGGTGTCCCTTGGAAACCCGCCGAGCCTTGATGGATCATGACCTTCGAGTTGGGAAGCGAGAAGCGTTTCTTGGCCGCGCCACCACAGAGAAGGATGGCGCCCATCGACATCGCCATGCCCACACAGATCGTTGACACATCGGGCTTGATGTACTGCATCGTGTCGTAGATCGCCATGCCCGCGTAGACCATGCCTCCGGGTGAGTTGATGTACAGGTTGATGTCCTTGTCGGGATCCTCAGACTCCAGGTGCAGCAACTGGGCGACGATGAGGTTCGCGACCTGGTCGTCAACGGGAGTACCGAGCATCACGATGCGCTCCTTGAGAAGGCGCGAATAGATGTCGAAGGCTCGCTCGCCTCGGCTCGTCTGTTCGACGACCATGGGAACGAGATAGTTCTGGTACTGGTCTTGCACGTTCATCAATTGCCCCCTACTGGACCGGCGAAGGTCCCTGTTTCGTGGTCTCGGAGTCGCAAACTAGCTTCCACTATTGCTCATCGGGAGGTTTCCCTCGACATCGACGTGTTTCACGACATAGTCGAGGGCCTTGCGGCGGAGCACGTCGGCCACGAGAGCTCCCAGCTGATCGGACCTAACCAGCTGCTGGGCCACCTCTTTTGGGTCCTGTTCCGCCCTAGCGGCCAACATCGCTATCTCCCGGCCCACGTCCTCGTCCTCGAGCTGGAGCTTCTCCGTGCGGGCCAGCTCCTCCAGGAGAAGCTCGGCCTTGACCGAGGCGGTGGCATCGATGCGGATGTCCCTCCGCATCTCCAATTCGGTCTCGCCCCCGGTCTCGGCATATTGATCCAGAGTGAGCCCCGCCTCTGCGAGATCCGCCTCGATGTGCTCGAGGCGGTGTTTGAACTCGGCTTCGACGAGCTTCTCGGGCGGTTCCAACGGCGATGCCTCGACGAAGGCCGTAAGTACCCGCCGCCGGAGCTCTTCTTGGACAAGCTGGGCTTTAACGTCGCCGAGGCGGGCCCGCAGATCCTCTTTCAGCTCATCCAGCGAGTCGAACTCGCCTGCGGTTTTCGCGAATTCGTCGTCAAGAGGCGCGAGCTTCTTGGTCTTTACCTCCTTGACCAGAACCGTGAAAGAGATGTCCTGGCCGGCGAGCTCGCCCTGGGGCAGCACGTCGGAGAACTTCAAGATGGCGCCTGGCCGGGAGCCCTCGAGCTCCTCGTCGAGCTTGGGGGGCCCGGTGCGGGAGCCGATCTCATAGAGGAGGTCCGATGCGCTGGCGCCTTCGATCGCCTCGTCGTGGCGGTAGCCCTTGAGATCTATCAGCACGAAGTCACCCCGGCGGGCGTCCCGGCCGACGGTCTCGAGCTCGGCGAAGCGGTCTCGCAATCGTTCGAGCTGTTCGTCTATGTCCTCATCGGTGACCTCGGGCGACGGCGCCTCTACCTTGATAGCAGTGAGATCAGGCAGCTCGATGTCGGGGCGGACGTCGACCGTCACCTCGAACACGAGGGGCGATCCTTCCTCGAATTCCACTACCTCTATATCGGGGGGAGCAATCGCCTCGAGCTCTTCCGCCCGCAGCGCCTCCCGGTAGAACTCGGGCAGAGCATCCCGCAGGGCTTCCTCCCGGACAGCCCCCGGCCCCACTCGCGCGTCGATAAGGGGGCGCGGCACCTTGCCCTTCCGGAAGCCGGGGACCTTTATCTCTTTGGCCCAACGCCGGTAAACCGCGTCGATGGCGGGAACGAGCGCCGTTTCAGGCACCTCGACCCGCATCTTGACGCGATCCTTGTCGAGCCGCTCGGCGGAGGTTTCCATCGTTGCCGCTGGCATGCCGGCCATAGTAGTCAGCGGGGAGTGTCTGCCTGTGTCCGGCGCCTCCCAACCCCGACCGGGACGATGCGCGCGCGGCTTAGCCGCCCCGAACGTCCGCCGGTACCATCACTGACCACGGGGCGTAGCGCAGCTTGGTTAGCGCGCGGCGTTTGGGACGCCGAGGTCGCCGGTTCGAATCCGGCCGCCCCGACCATTTTTTGCGAGCTCCGCCACGCACGGCGTGGCTCGCCGACCCCAAAAGCGGTGGACGACCATATAGATGAGAGTCGTCTGGCTCCCACCCCCTTTAGACCGCGGGCCGACGCTTGGCGAACGCGACCAAATAAGGTTGAGGTTCTGCGGGTGTAGCTCAATGGCAGAGCACCAGCCTTCCAAGCTGGCTATGAGGGTTCGATTCCCTTCACCCGCTCCCTGTCTCAGGCCGGCCGGCATGTGTCGGGGGCTACGCCGTCCCGGCGACACCTATCAAGTTGCCTTCAGGGTCCGTGAAGTGGCCCACCAGAAGATTCGTCCCGGGGGCCCGCTCCGGGCCCATCAGGCGCGTCCCCCCCAGTCTCTCGGCCTTCCGCAGCGCGGCCTCGACATCGGGAACGCCAACGTAGAAGATCGCATGGCTGGCGTAGCCCTCGCCTCCTCCTACGCCGCCCGGGATCCCGGCCCCATCGCCCGCCGCGTTTTCCACGAACCCGTAGTTCCCCGCCTCAGACACCGCTTCTGCAACCGGTGGGGTCCTATCGAATCGCCATCCAAACAGATCTCCGTAGTAGCTGCGAAGCCCGTCCGGGGCCTTGCCAATGATCTCGAAGTGCACAACGGGCTGTCCCACGTTCTCTCCTTCCGAGCTCCCGGCCGGAGCATGTCACAGGTGGCAGACCGGAGGAGCATCCCAGAGTCATCGGTGAGGGTCAGAACACGATCGGGCAGTCAATCGGCGGGGACGGGCATGGTGAGATCCAGTTCGAGCCAGTGAGCCAGATCTTTGATCTCGCGACGCACCGCAGCGGTCATGGTCTTCGTGAAAGTCACGTCCGGGTGGATGGCGTTGACCCGGAGAATCCCGGCCTTGCGATCGGCGGTGGCGTCGAGCTTGCCCACTAGCCGGTCGCCGTACAGGATCGGCAGCGCGAAATACCCCCAGCGGCGCTTAGCAGCGGGCTTGTACATCTCGAGCTGGTACTCGAACCCGAAGAGCTCGATCGTGCGCCTGCGGTCATATATCAGCCGGTCGAACGGAGACAACAGCGCGGCCCGCCCCGAGAACGGCCGACCCAACTGGGAAGGGTCAACTTGCCACGTGCCCTTGACACCCTCAACGATGGCCGGCTCGCCGGCCTCCCCCACGTCCCACGGCTCCACGGGGGATTCGGGGGCTTTGGCGCGGGCGATACCCAGGGCGCGCAGCCGGCGCTCATTGCGGATACGCACCGCCTCTTCTGCAGGGACGATCGGGTCATCGGGATAGACGCGCGTCGCCAGGTCCCACAGTCGCTCTCGACCCTTGCGCCCAGCGGTCGCGACTTCGCCGCGCTGCACCATGAAGTCGAGGAGCTTTATGACGTTCTGATTGTTGGTCCAACCCGTCGACGCCCAGGGCAACTCACACGTGTCGGGAAGCTCGCGCGAGGTCAGGGGTCCCGAGGAGCGCAGCCGGTCGAGGATGTCCAGGCGGCAGGCGTCGTTCACCTTGACCCAATCGCGGCGGAACTCCTGCCAGTCGCGCAGTTCGCCGCGCCCGGGCCACTCGGCCATCTCGGCGCGAAAGAGCGCCAGGTCTTCGGCGGGCCGGATCAGCGCCAGCAGCTCGATCAGAGTCCGGTCCGCAAGTGCCGCGGTCAACCGATCTGGCGAGTACGAGGATCTCAGGCGACTCCACGCCACCAGATCGGCATTCGGCGCGATAGCCGTGGTGGGGTCGAGCTGAAGCACAGTGAGGTGGCGCACGACATCAAGCAACTCGGTGGGCCGCCGGCTCTCCAAGAGCTGTGCGCGCACGGCGATCCGGCGAGCCTCGGTACGGGAAAGTTGGTGAACGGTCACGTTTCGAGGCTATGCCAGGGACTGTGCTTGATAGGGGTCGTTGGAAGGGTTCGTCTTCCTTGTCCTGCGGCGCGCTCGCGTGCTGGAGTGGCGTCATGGATGGCAAAGATCTCGCCCGACGCTTCGCTCTTGGTCATACCGCAAAGCTGTCGAACGAGCCCGTCGCGCGAGGCAAGCAGGGCGTTGTCTGGCGGCTGGAGACTGATGACGGCAATTGGGCGGTGAAAGTGCCCTTCGAGCCACCAGCGAAGACGAGTTGCAACTGGCGATCGAATTCCAGGAGGCGGCCCATGCCGCCGGCGTACCCACGCCGGAGGTGCGTCGCACCATTGACGGACGTCTTTTCGCTAAGGTCGAGGGAAGGCCGGTCTCGGTGTTCGAGTGGGTCGATCTTCGTGCCCCGGCCACGGACCTCGACCCCGCACTTGTAGGAGCAGCAGTAGCCGCCATCCACCGGGTAGCAGTCAGGAGCGTCGGCCAGTTCGACCCCTGGCATCACGAACGGGTCGGGGCCGATCGATGGGATGAGCTGATCGAACAGCTTCGGAAAGAGCGTGCACCCTTCACCGGCAGGCTGGCCGGTCTGCGTGACGAACTCGTTGCCTTGGAGTCCTGGATCGAGCCACCCGAGATGCTGCAGATGTGTCACCGCGATCTGTGGGCCGACAACGTCTTGGGAACGGCCAACGGCGGGATATGCATCATCGACTGGGAGGACAGCGGAGCGGCTGATCCGAACCAGGAGCTCGCGTGCGTCCTCTTCGAGTTCGCCCGAAGCGATCCGAGCCGTGCCTGGGACCTGATCGACGCCTACACGGACGCGGGCGGCCCCGGGGCGCTAGATCGGCGCGGAAACTTCTCGATGCTCATCGCACAACTCGGGCACGTCACCGAGATTGCTGCCGCAGATTGGCTGAAACCCAAACTTCGCTCGCCGGGCAGAAGTGACTCCGCCGCGTGGATCGCGGAGGTTCTCGACGAACCGCACACCCGCGGACTGCTCGACAGCCTATTGAGAGCGATTCGGTGCGACCCTCCTTCTGAAAACGTCTGTGACAACCGACGCGGGATGAGTGATCGAGACAAAGCTGGCTACCGCGGGCTCAAGGGGAATAGAGAAGGAATCGGCGCCCTCCGAGCCGCATCTAGGATGGCGCAGAGGGGTGTGACGACAACCTCAGAAAGCCCAGTTGATCCGTCGGGTACCTGTATCCATTCGTCATGCCGACTCTTGGGAGGTGTCATTGTCGGTTCGTGAACTCGTGCAAAGCAACGCAGAGCGCTATGTCGGGTGGCTCCGCGAGGCCTGTTCGATCCCATCGATGGCTTCGGATCGGAATGGACTGGTCGGCATGGCCGCCTGGGTCGAGAGCAAGTTCGATGATCTGGGAGCTAAGACCCAGCGCCTGACCTATGGAGACGCCCCCGAGATGCTGCTGGCGCGGTGGGGGGCTGGCCCCCGCACCGTGTTGATCTATGACCATTACGACGTGCAACCAGTAGATCCGATCGACCTATGGCAATCGAGTCCCTTCACCCCCGAGGTGCGGGACGGGAAGATGTACGCAAGGGGTGTGGCCGACAACAAGGGCGATCTCGTCGCTCGCCTCGCCGGCTTGCAGGTTTACCGAGAGCTTTACGGCGAGCCGCCGGTGCAGGTGAAATTCCTGGTTGAAGGAGAAGAGGAGACGGGGTCACGCTCTTTTTCGGAGATCGTCGATCGCTACGGTGATGAGCTCGCCGCCGATGGATGCATCTGGGAGGGGGCCGGCGTCGATCATGTGGGCCGGGCCGAGATCGTGTTCGGCGCCAAGGGCCTTGCTTATGTCGAGTTGACATATCGAGGCTTGACTCAGGATCAACACTCATCTCTCGCGGTTGTGGCGCCGAGTCCTGTGTGGCATCTCATCGAAGCGCTATCGAGTCTGCGCGACCCCGACGGAACCGTCCTCATCGACGGCTTCTACGACGATGTGCGCCCCCCGGACGCCGATGATGAGAAGCAATTGCAACATCTCCCCTTTGAAGAAGACAAAGAGAGAGACCGGTTGGGCATCTCCGAGTTTGTCGGAGGCGTCTCGGATCTCGGATTCAGGCGTCGATTCTTCTTCGAGCCCACATGCAACATCGCAGGGATCGTTGCAGGTTTCACCGTCCCCGGCCGGTCGAAGACTGTTCTCCCTAAGGAGGCCATGGCCAAGGTCGACATGAGATTGGTTCCCGATCAAGACCCCGAGGACATCGTCGTCAAATTACGAGAGCACCTCGCAAAACGCGGGTTCGGCGACATCGAGGTGGGGACGCATTCGATGGAGCATCCGGTCCGGTCTCGCGCCGACTCAACGATCGGCCAAGCTGCGATCGACGCCACGGAAGGTGTGTTCGCTGGAAGGGCCGTGGCACCGATGATGATCGGGACCGGGCCGATGTATCACATCGCCAACACGTTGGGCATTCCGGCGGTATCCCCCGGTGGAGTGTCGAGGCCCGACTCCGACATCCATGCGCCGAATGAGAACTGCAGGATCGACGACTTTCTGAACGTCATCGAGTACACCGTGGGCTGGTTGAGAGTGTTCGGAGAGCTCGACACTTAGAGGCCGGTGAGGCCCAGTCAAGCGGTAAGGGCAGACCCGCTAACGCGCCTGCTTTCCCACCAAGGCTTCAACCTCTTCGTCAGAAGCATCGATTGGCACATGCGTCCACAAGGAGCTCGTTTCCTAGCGGCTGCCTGTGGGTACTGAACGGCAACGGCTCCGGGATAGGCAGGACCGGCGGAGCACGAGGCCATTAGGAGGCGTACGTGACAGCCACATCGGAAAGTCAGAACACCAGAAGTTCCACGGCCGATATCGCCGGCGCTACCGCGGAGGCCCCACCTCAACAGCAGCAGGAAACGGGCGGCGGGGACACCGTCTCTCAGCCCCCCTCCGAGCAAGCCTCCGGGACGCAGACTGGCTCGGGTGCGCAAGATGAGGTCCCCAACAGCGCCGAAGATCAGATGGACTTGTTGGAATCCGCGGAAGCGGAGGACTTCCGTTCGCAATGGACGGGGGTCCAGGTCGCGTTTGTGGATGAGCCACAGCGGGCCGTGGAGTCTGCAGACGCGCTCGTGGCCGAAGTCATGAAAAAGCTCGCGGAGAACTTCGCACAGGAGCGTTCTCGGCTAGAGAGCCAGTGGGCTAGAGGCGATGACGTTTCGACCGAGGATCTACGTCAGGCTCTTCAACGGTACAGGTCGTTCTTCAACCGTCTGCTTACGACTTGGCGGGGGCACCCAGTGACCGGCGTCACTGAGACGTCTCGGCACTACTGGAGGAGCCCGCGACCCGCGACGAAAGTTTGTGGAAGCGTCCTGTAACAGTTGGTCATGAGTCACGGGGGACGATTTTGGGCAGGTCAGGTCGGTGGGCTATAGCTCACAACGACGTGTGCGAGAGTCACCTCCGGCGGGTTACGGCAAACTCATGGAACAGAGAGGTGGGACCCGATCATCATCCCTGCGACAATGCTCTTCTGCGCCCGTAGCTCAGTTGGATAGAGCATCGGACTTCTAATCCGTCCAGGGGCAATATCGCTGACCTGCGCTTTCTTGTATTTCTGCAGGTCACGTGCCGTTTT
>JAXDJO010000020.1:0-3609 GCA_034667525.1 Actinomycetota bacterium | reverse complement strand
CCGCGTCGGTCAAAAGTGACAGCGCCGATGCCGGCCCGGGGGAGTACCTCGTGAAGGTGCTCGTAAAGGAAGTAATCCCTCGTTCCATGAGCAGCCCCATGTAGTGCGACGATCGCTGTTTGGCCCGCAGGAGAGTAGCTGGCCGCGAGCGTCACGTCGCCGTGCCTTATGGATAGCCGGTGCACAACTCTTCACCCACCGCGACATCGCGTGACGGCGAATCAGCCTTACCCGATGTGGTGAAAGAGCACCTGCCCCCGCAGGAGGCGGCCCCTCTCGACGTACCTGATGCGTTTTCCGGCGGCGGTATGAAGGATGAGATGGCTCGCGGTGGGAACCGAGGGCCCGCCCGAGCTGGAAGCAAGCACGAGTCGTCCTCTTCCCGTGCCGAAGAGTCTGATGCGCAGCTTCAGGACTCCGCTACGAACCTCTCTGCCGTTCCCGATGGCGTCGAGGACGTTTCCAATCGTGCCCCCGGATCCCTTCCAGCTGATGAAGGAGCTCACCTTGTAAACGCCGTGATCCACCAACTTGCCGGATGAGTTCGTGCGGGTCCACAGACCTCCACCGGCAGCCTCGCCTTCACGGGTCTCGGCCTGGCCGGAGCCCGTGAACTTGATAGTTGCTCCCGCGCTGCTGCGCCATCTTGCGTGACCTCCGACAACGAGGGCATCGCAAGAGGCGGAGTTGCACTTGGCGACGTCCCACCGCAGGACCTTGGGGGTCTCCTTGGCCTCCCTCGGCCTGGTGGCAGCTGAGACCGAGCCGGCGGTGATAGCGGCGGTGGCGAGGCTGCTCGCGGCGCCTACGGCCACCAGGGCGACGATCATCCTGGCTCTTGTTCCTGGGAAGAAGCGCATGAAATCCCCCTTTGATCCAGCTCGCTCAGGTTGGCGACAGGTATATCCCCGGAGGGGGTTGACGGCAACTTTCGCGCTGGCTAGTATCGAACATACGTTCGATTAGGCGGCTCGGTCACCCCGGGCCGATAGGGGACTCCCCGCCCCGCCGCCGGTCGGGCGAAGGAAAAAAGGGGCCCGATTGGCTCGCCCTCACGGGAGTCAGCGGGCCCTTCTCCTTCGAGCCTGAGAGAGAGTTGACCAAGCGTTACGACGAACCGATCGAAGTGACGCACGACGGAGTCGCCCCCGCCGCGCCGATCGCGTTCGCCTGGCGCGGCCGTCGCTACGAGATCGACCAGCTGCTCTCTTCGTGGCGAGAAGCGGGGGAGTGGTGGGATCGCTCCAAGGCGCACGATCGCGAGTACCACCGCGTGCTGGCGCGGCCCGCAGGAGCTCTTGCGACGGGAGACCTCGACGCGGATGGCTTTATGCGCTCTCCGGGGGCCGTCTACGACGTTTACAACGATCGCACCCGTGGCGGGTGGCGGCTCGCCCGGATCTGGGACTGAGGCTCAATGCGTGGCATGCGCCCGGCTCGCCGGGATCTGGGACTGAGGCTTGCGTGGCATGCGCCGGTTTCTCGGTCTCGAGTTGACGTGACGGTTTATCGTCCCGTCGATGACGGAGCAGACCAGGTGGGACGAGTTGCTCGCGGGGGTGATCAAGATCCCTGCGAACGACACGCTCGGATTCGAGATGGTGCCAACCGAGGATCCAACCCAGGAGATCGCGCTCTCCTGGACCGTGCCCGCCGAATTCTGCAACTCTGCCGGCACGTTGCAAGGCGGAGTGATGGCCGCATTCGCCGATGCGCTCCTTGGTGGTGCTGCCGCGGGTCATCTTCCCGACGACCACTTCCCGGCGCTTGCCGACATGCACATCTCGATCATGCGGCCGGCCCCCGCGGGCATGGCTCTCACCGGTCGTGGCCGCATCCTCAAGGCAGGCAGACGCGTGCTCTTTGCGGAGGCCGAGATCTTCGACGACGCCGGCCGGTTGATAGCGAAGGCAACTGGGACGGAGATCCCCGCGGCCTCCTAAGCGCCAGTTCCTCGACTCCGTCTGGAGCAACGGTTCGTCCAGTCGCCAAGCTCCGCGGGCTCAACCCTGCTGAACCCATCGGGGGCCGGCTCAAAGCTGCTGAACCCAGCCGGCGCGCACTCAACCCCGCTGGGCCCGTGGGGGGCCGGCTCAAGCCCGCTGGGCCCGGCCGGCGTGTGCTCAACCCTGCTGAACCCGTCGGGGGCGGGCTCAACTAGTGAGCGGCTTCGCTCATCTCCACTGTCATTCGAGTTGGTCGCTGCTCGACGGCGCCATGCCCGCCGAGGCTTTGCCGCACATCGCGGCTCGCTATGGGATGGAAGCGATCGCACTCACGGATCACGACGCGCTCACTGGTGCGGTGAGATTCTCTAAGGCGTGCAAGGAGGCGGGGGTGAGACCCATCTTCGGTGCCGAGCTTGGGGTGCGCAGCGGGAACACGATCGATCACGTCACGCTCCTGGCGCGCGACAAGGTGGGGTACGGCAACCTCTGTCATCTCATCAGCGACGCGCATCTGTCGCACGAACGCGGGAGCCCTGAATCATCGTTCGATGCCATCGTGCAGCGGGCCGAAGGACTGTTCGTGCTCTCGGGGTGCGAACGAGGCGAGGTCGCCAGGCTTGCGGCTTGTGGAGACCTTCCCGGAGCTGCCGCCGCAGCTCAGCGGTGGAGGAGCGGGATCGGCGACGGCTACCGGCTCGAGATCTTTGACCACCGCACCTATGGGAGCCGAACCCTCCGGGATCGTCTTCTCGGCATCGCCCGCATGTCCGCCGTCACTGCGGTTGCCACCAACGACGTTCATTACGCACTTCCCGAGCAAGCTGTCGTCCACGAGCTGATGCATGCGATCCACGAGATCGTTCCGCTGTCGGCGACTCATTCGCTGCGCGCGAACTCGGAGTATTTCCTCAAGACGGGGGCCGAGGTGCGCGCTCTGTTCCACGATGCCCCCGAGGTCGCCGACGAGTCGCTGCGGATAGCCGATGCATGTGACTTCGATCTGGACCTGGGCACGTACCACTTTCCCAACTTCCCGATCCCCACGGGCGAGACCCCCACCAGCTTCCTGGCCCGGCGCTGTTTCGACGGCGCCGCCCGGCGTTACCGCTTAGTCACCAAGGACATAGAGGATCGTCTGCAGCACGAACTCAACCTCATCTTCCGCATGGGCTTCGCTGCTTACTTCGTGCTCGTTGCCGACATCGTGGATCACGTGAGAGCGATGGGGATCCGTTGCTCGTGCCGGGGGAGCGCAGCGGGATCGCTCGTTTGCTATGTGCTCGGGATATCCGATGTCGATCCCGTGCGCTACGACCTGTTGTTCGAACGGTTCATGAACGAACGCCGCGATGAGCTACCCGACATCGACGTCGATGTCGAGTCGGCGCGGCGAGAGGACGTCCTCACCTACATCCTTCAGACCTACGGTTCGGATCAGACGGCGGTGTGCTGCATGGTCGATACGTTTCGGGCCCGCATGGCGATCCGTGAGGTCGGTAAGGCGCTCGGCTTGCCGCCCGAAGAGATCGACGTTGTCGCCAAAGCTTTCCCGCGGGTGGCGGCGCGCAACATCCCGGATGCGATCGAGCGCCTGCCCGAGCTGGCCGGTTCGAATCTGCGGGCCGGACAGCTAGAGCAGCTGTTCGAGCTGTGTCTTGCG
>JAXDJO010000019.1:0-4944 GCA_034667525.1 Actinomycetota bacterium | reverse complement strand
GTTAGGCCTTGCCGCCCTCTTCCAGCCCCTCGAGCAGGGTGTTCCAACCAAGTAACGCGCACTTGATGCGGACCGGATACTTGACGACGCCTTTGAGCGCCACGAGGTCGCCGAGAGCGTCGGCGTCGCCTTCCTCTTCGCCGGCCATCATTCGCTTGATCGATTGCGCGACGGATGCGGCCTCCTTGGCGTCGAGACCCTTGATCTTCTCGGTCATCATCGAGGCGCTGGCCTGGGAGATCGAGCAGCCCTTGCCCTCGAAAGCGATCCCCTCCACGGTGTCGCCGTCGAACTTCAGAAACAGCTCAATCTCGTCGCCACACAGAGGATTGTTTCGTTCCAGTGCCACGTCGTGGGGATCGAGATGCCCTTTATTACGCGGGGCGCGGTAGTGATCCAGGATCACCTCTTTATATAGATCTTCGAGGCTCAGGCGAACCACCCTTTCGCTTTGTCGAGGGCATCGATGAGAGCGTCGACGTCGCGCTCATCGTTGTAGATGTACAGCGACGCGCGGGCCGTCGCCGGCACTCCCAGACGCCGCATCAACGGTTGTGCACAATGGTGCCCGGCGCGGATACATACGCCTTCCTGATCCACGATCGTGGCCATGTCGTGCGGGTGCACACCGTCCACATTGAAGGCCACTGCCCCGCCGCGCTTCTCGAGGTCCCTGGGGCCGTAAACCGTTGCCCCTGCATCGGTCAGTCGCTCGATCGCGTAGCCTGCCAGCGACTTCTCGTGCTCGCGCACGGCATCCATCCCCAGAGATTCGAGATACTCGATCGCGGCTCCCATGCCCACGACGTCTGCCGCGTTCATGGTTCCGGCCTCGAACTTGTAAGGGATGTCCGCCCACGTCGCATGGTCGGCCCATACCTCTCTGATCATCTCGCCGCCTCCGTGGAAAGGAGGCATCTCTTCGAGCAGATCGGTCCGGCCGTAGAGCACACCGGCCCCCGTAGGCCCGCACAACTTGTGCGCCGAGAAAGCAAGGAAGTCCGCATCTAGCTCGTTCACGTCGAAGCCGAGATGGGGTGCGCCTTGAGCCGCGTCCACGAGCACCCGGGCCCCCACTGCGTGGGCGGCGTCGGCGACCTTGCGAACGGGGTTGATGGTCCCGAGCACGTTCGACATCAAGGACAGCGCAACGAGTTTCGTCCTGTCCGTGATGAACTCGTCCAGCAGATCGAGTCTGAGAATGCCCTCGTCATCGATGGGAAGGTGGCGGAGGACGGCCCCATTCTCTGCTGCGAGGAGCTGCCACGGGATGAGGTTGGAGTGATGCTCCATCTCGGTGATCAGGATCTCGTCGCCCGCCTTCACGTTCTCCTTGGCCCAAGTGAAGCGAACGAGATTGATCGATTCGGTCGTTCCTCTGGTGAAGATGATGGATCGAGGATCACGGGCGCCGATGAAGGCTGCACACTTCTCGCGAGCTGATTCGAATGCAGCCGTTGCTTTCTCACCGAGCTCGTAGATGCCGCGATGAACGTTCGCGTTTTCCGTTTCGTAGAAGCGGACCATGCGATCGATCACGAAGCGAGGTTTCTGAGCGGTTGCAGCGGAATCGAGGTACACGAGACGCTTGCCGTGAGCCAGCGTCTCGAAGATCGGAAAGTCCTTGCGGACAACCTCTGCGTCTAACATCGCTCTGCTTCCTGTCTCATGAGCTGCCTCCGCACGATCAAACCGCCGCCTCTTGTGAACGCTCGATCTCTGCAAGTTCCTCTTCGGAGAGACCGATCGACTTTCCCACCCGAGCGTACCCTTCGGCCTCTAGACGCTCAGCCAATTCGAAGCCACCGGATTCGACGACCCGGCCCCCCATCAATACGTGAACCTTGTCGGGCTTGATGTAGTTGAGCAGGCGTTGATAGTGCGTGATGAGCAGGATCCCGACCTCAGGGCTGGCGAGGCGATTGACACCTTCGGCGACGTGCCTGAGTGCGTCGATGTCCAAACCGGAATCGGTCTCATCGAGAATGGCAAGCTCGGGGCGCAGCACCGCCATCTGCAAGATCTCGTTACGCTTCTTCTCGCCGCCGGAGAATCCCTGATTGACGTAGCGATCGACCAGCTCCGGAGGGATCTCCAACAGGTCGATCTTCTCCTGCAGGTACATCCTGAACTGCATCGCAGACTTCTGATCATCGGGGTGGGTGGCGTTGTAGGCAGTGCGGGTGAAGTTCACGACGGACACACCAGGCACCTCGGTCGGGTACTGAAACGCGAGAAAGATCCCTCGCTGCGCGCGTTCGTCGGGAGCCAGAGAAAGGATGTCCTCGCCCTTGTAGAGCACCCGGCCCCCGGTGACGACGTAACCGGGCCGGCCCGTAAGGACGTAAGCGAGCGTGGACTTGCCGGAACCGTTGGGGCCCATGATGGCGTGGATCTCGCCGAAATCCACCTCGAGGTCCACGCCCCGCAAGATCTCCTTGCCCTCCACCTCAACGTGGAGGTCTTCGATCCGCAATAGCTTCTCTGTCATCAACTCACTCCTTATCCGCTACGGGGCCGACCAACACAGCGTCGCCCTCGATCTTGACTTCGTAGGTCGCCACCGGTTTGGTTGCCGGCAGGATCCGAACGTCACCGTTTACTACGTTGAATCGCGACCCGTGAAGGGGGCATTCGACTTCGAGCTCTTCTGCATCGAATTCACCGTCAGTCAGGAACGTCTGCTCGTGGGTGCAGTAGTCGTTGATCGCGTACACGTCCTCGCCGACGCGGTACAGCCCGACCGGCTCGCCGTGTGCGATGACCTGCAGCATCCCTTCGTCCGGAATGTCATCGAGCTTCGCCACCGTCTCGAATTCAGCCACGGCTGCCTTCCATGAAGTCACGCCCCCATCTCGAGCCGGCGTCCGGCGCCTTCTACTTTGGCGGCGATCGCCTCCGCGAGCTCCTCGCGTACCGCTGGAACACGGATCCGGTCGAGCACCTCGCCGAAGAAGCCGAAGACGACCAGTTTCTGGGCAGTGACCCGGTCGATACCGCGGCTCATCAGATAGAAGAGATGCTCTTCCTCCACCGGAGAGACCGTTGCACCGTGAGTGCAACGCACTTCGTTAGCTTCGATCTCGAGCTGAGGGATCGATCTAGCCATGGCGTCTTCGGACAGAACCAGGTTCCGGTTCGCCTGATAAGCGTCGGTCCCCTGCGCGCCCTGGAGAACCTTGATCAAACCCGAGTACTCCGAGCGTGAGTTCTCCTTCAACGCTCCTTTGTAAAGGAGATCCGAGGTTGAGTGGGGAGCGTTGTGAGACTGGAGGGTGCGCTGGGCAAAGTGCTGGTCGACGTCGGCGAAATAAAGGCCCAACATCTCCGAGAACGAACCCTCACCCTTCAAAACGCACTCGACCTGCGTGCGTCCAAACCTAGAACCGAGGTTGACGGCGAGGCTGCGCACTGTGGAATCACGGTGGCCGGTAAAGCGCTGCGTTTGAAAATGCTGCACGGAGCGTCCCCACTGCTGCAGGGAGATGTAGTTGACCAGAGCGCCCCGTCGAGCTTCGACCTCCACGACGCTGGCGCACAGGGCAGGCTCGCCATCCTCGGACGCGAATCGATCGACAAATGTGAGCGTCGCGTTCTCATCGACCACGATGCTGGTGTGGGGAAAAGTCGATCCGCCGCTGTCGAGTCGGCGTAGGACCTCGAGCGGAAACTCAACCTCAACCCCCGGTGGAACGTAGAGAACCACCCCTTCGGAGAAGAAAGCTGCGTGCAGAGCGGTGAACCGGTGCTCGTCGACGGGGACATCGGTGAAGAAGTGCTCCTGAACGAGCTCGGGATAGTCGGCCACCGCGGTGCGCATCTCGGTGAAGATGACGCCCTTCTTGGCGAGCTCTTCGGGAAGATCGAGACCCAGCGAGCGGGGTTCGGGAGCCGCATAGGCGCCGAAATCGAACCCCCGCACATCGACGTATCGCCAGTCCTCGCTCTTGGGGTCCGGGTCGTCGAGTTTCTCGAAAACGTCGAAGGCGTCAAGGCGCCTCTGGAGCAGCCAACTCGGCTCGTGAAGCTCTGCCGAGAGGCTCTCGACGGCGTCGCGCGTCAGTTGTGGGGCCATCTAGACATGTGCTCCAGGAGTAGCCGAACGGAGACTCGATGGTAACAGTTAGGCAAGCCTAACCAAAGGGCGCTGGCGGGCGTCTGACCTGTTCAGTGGCACAAAGGGTGGCCACGTCTTGTCCGATGAGAGGGCGAATAAAGCCCCGCCGCCCGCTGGCCGGTTCAGGGGCCACAACGCCAGCAGATGTCTGGGCTGGTTCAGGGCCCACAAAGGGCCGGCAGATGTCTGGCCGATTCAGGACCCACAAAGCGCGGCTAGCCGCTGACCGATGAGGGGCGCGAATTTGAAGCCGTGTCCGCTGCAGGGCGAGCCGACCACGAGGGGGCCGTGGCGCTCCAGGACGAAATGGGTATCGGCGGTATTGGTGTAGAAGCAGGTCTCCACGAGGTGGGGGCGTGGATCCACATCCGAGAATCTCTCGGCCACTCCGCGCGCCAGACGTTCCACCGAGGCCGCGTCCGGATCTCCTTCTCTGTCGGGATGAGCCGGCGGACCTGCGATGTGCTCGCCTGCCTTTATCCCCAGCTCAGAGGTGGGAAGGGCGTAGAAGGCAGGATCGCTCCAGGCGACGATCACCGGAAGCTGCTGCAGCCCGGTGCGGAAGTGGGCGACGGTCTCTCTCGTCGGCACAGCATCCAGGTCGACACCAAGGCGACCGAGGAGATCGGGGGCCCAGGCCCCCGCGGTAACCACCACCGTCTCCGCCTGGATCCGGTTGCCCGCGGCGATCAGCTCAACATGATCATCGTGGACCGTCACCTCACTCACCTGAGCGTTCTCCCGCATGTCTGCCCCTGCGGCAACCGCAGCAGAGGCCAGCGCTCGCCACGCACGTTCGGCCGCGATCACTCCGGCGTCCGGTTGGA
>JAXDJO010000018.1:0-102339 GCA_034667525.1 Actinomycetota bacterium | reverse complement strand
AAGAAAACGCTAGTGAGTTACCTGAGTGCAGTAGTCGCCGAAAACGTCTACGAAGAGATCGATGTCTTCCTCTGAGTGCTGCACCGAGATCGTCCACTGCTCTTCCTTGCCCGGGGTCTGGTAGACGTCGCGATTGATCATCCAATACCAGAACGGATCGAACATCGAGTCGTCGATGTCCTGGTAGTCGCGGTACCGCTCGAGCGGGCGATCCCTGAAGGTGATCGATCCCTTACATCCGAGGTCGGTCGTCACCGCGGCGATACCAGCCGCGTCGAGAGCCTTCTGGCAACCGCCGGCCAACCGCGTACCGAGCTTGCCCAGCAGCTCGTAGGCGTCGGGTGTCAGCACCTCGGTGAGCGTTGCCACACCTGCGGCCATCGAGACCGGATTGCCGTTGAAGGTGCCGAGAGCTGCGACCCCGTGCTCGATCTCGTCCATGACCGAGGCCTTGCCCCCGAACGCCCCTACGGGCGTGCCCCCACCGATCGCCTTCGCGAGGCAGACCAGGTCCGGCTGGACGCCGAACATCTCGGTCGCACCACCCGGCGCGATTGTCACGCCGGTCTTGACCTCATCAAAGATCAAGACGACCCCGTACTTGTCGCAGAGCTCACGCACCTTTTCGAGGTAGCCGGGGGCCGGCAAGACGATGCCGATGTTCATCATGACCGGCTCCATGATCAGAGCCCCGATGCGGGAGCCGTGCTCGGCGAGCGTCTGCTCGAGTCCTTGGATGTCGTTGAACGGCACGATCATCGTGTATTCGGCCGCGTCGGGTGGGATCCCCCGGGAGAACGGAACCGACCACGGGCGCTCGGTGGGCCCGCTCGAATCCATGCTCGGCACCACCGAGAACATCACCGCATCGTGGTGGCCGTGGTAGGAACCCTCAATCTTCAGCAGAACGTCCTTGCCGGCCGCCGCTCGGCCCAACCGAACCGCGTCCATGGTTGCCTCTGTGCCCGAGTTCGTGAAACGGATCTTCTCGAGCCCGAAACGCCTGTTGATCTCTTCAGCCAGGACGACCGCGGCCTCGGTCGTAGCGGCGAAGTGGGTGCCGTTGGCAGCCGCTCGCTCGATCGCGGCGATCACCTTCGGATGGCAGTGGCCCACCACCATCGTCCCGAAACCGTTATGGAAGTCGACGTAGGAGTGGCCATCGACGTCGACCACCCGGCTCCCCTTCCCGCTCTTGAGATAGATGGGGTAAGGGTCCCCCGCCTGGAAGCTCGAGGTAACTCCGAACGGCATCGCCTTCTCGGCGCGCTCATAGAGGGCTTTGGAGCGAGGCGTGCGAGCCTCATACCCTTTGAGCTCCTCAGTAAGAAGTGTTCCCGCCCGCTCGGTGATCGCTTCCGTGAGAGTCACTGGTCCTCCTCAGGTCTGGCCTTCCGCCCCGAACGACGCAGAGCGACTGCCGATAACGTTTCCAGGACCACGCGATGAGCTGCCATTGCCGTGATCCCCGACTGATCGTAGGGCGGTGATACCTCGACCACCTCGATCCCCACCACACTACGCTCTCGGGCCAGCCTTCGAACGGCGGCCAAGAGCTCCCGGGTGGTCATCCCGCCCGGTTCCGGGGTTCCGGTCCCCGGCGCGAAGGCCGGGTCGAGGACATCAACGTCGACCGACAGGAACAGGTGCTCGGCGTCGGCGGTCTGCTCCACGATCCGATCGATCACGAAACCTATCCCACGGTCGGTCACCTCCTCCATCCGATGCCACCGCACGCCGGCCCCCCGGGCCCAATCGAACTCCTCTTTGAAAGGCCAATAACCCCGCAGTCCCACCTGGATCAGGCAGTTGCCAGGTAGCACGCCATCGTCCACCAGGTTGCGGAAGGGGGTCCCATGGGACCATTCCACCCCCCAGTTCTCGGTGGCCGTATCGGTGTGGGTGTCGAACTGGACGACGGCCACGGATCCTGAAGGATGGCGGGACGCGAGCGCCGAGATATCTGGATAGGCGATCGAATGATCCCCGCCGAGGATCACCGGGATGCAACCCGCGTCCACTACGGTCCCAACGAGGTCGCGAAGTGCTTTATGGCTCGCGTACGGATCGCCGGGCCGGACCGCAGCATCACCGTGGTCGACGATGACCAACTCCTCGAAAGGATCGATGCCAAGGTCCATGTGCCACGCCTGGGGGTAATCACCTGCGTCGCTGGCGAGCCGGATCTCACGCGGTCCGAACCGCGTTCCCGGGCGAAAGGTGACCAGATCGTCCATCGGGGCACCGACTATCGCTACGTCGGCGCCCGCCAGGTCGCCTGCATCCGGCGCGTAGGGGACCTTCTGGAAGGTATCGACAACTCCTGCATAAGCTGGCTCTCCCCGGCTGGTCACGCGCATGCGGCTCCTCTCGCGGCGATGTCGATTAGGTTGTCGTGCCGTGAAGGACTATCGCAAATTCAGCCTGTGGTTGGACGACGTCGGCGACAACCTGACGCCGCGGCCCCCGTTGGCCGGTGACACCGATGCCGATGTCGCCATCGTGGGGGCCGGGTATACCGGGCTGTGGACGGCGTTCTACCTGCTGCAAGCCGACCCGCACCTGCGCGTGGCGGTCATCGAAAAGGAGATTGCCGGCTTCGGTGCCTCCGGGCGCAATGGGGGGTGGTGCTCCGCCCTGTTCGCGGCCACCCGTGATGCCATCGCACACAGCCACGGCCGAGAGGCAGCGGTCGCGATGCAGAAGGAGCTGTTCGGAACCGTAGAAGAGGTTGGCCGCGTTGCCGAATGCGAGGGGATCGATGCCCGTTTCCACAGAGGCGGCACTCTGACTTTCGTCACTGCGCCCTCTCAGATGGAGCGGGTTCGCTCGGAGGTTGACGAGGATCGCTCGTGGGGGTTCGGTGAGGACGACTATCGCTGGCTGGAGCCCGAAGAGGCCGCAGGGCGCCTGCGCCTGTCGCGCAATCTGGGTGCCGCATACACGCCTCACTGCGCCCGGGTCCACCCCGCGCGTCTGGTTCGAGGGGTGGCCGACGCGGTCGAGAAACGGGGCGGCAAGTTATTCGAGCAAACCCAGGCGACATCCATAGAACCCCGCCGCGTCGTCACGGACCACGGAACCGTGCGAGCCGACATCGTGATCCGAGCAACCGAGGGCTACACCGACGGCCTTTCGCCTCAGCCGCGAACCTTGATACCCCTGTATTCACTGATGATCGCGACCGAGCCCCTTCCTTCGTCGTTCTGGAACGAGGTCGGTTGGGGCTCGTACGAGACGCTGAACGACGGGCGCCATCTGCTCATATACGGCCAGCGCACATCCGACGACCGGATCGCCCTGGGGGGCCGGGGTGCTCCCTACCATTTCGCGTCGCGCATCGACGACAGCTTCGATCGCGAGCCACACGTCTTCGACGAGTTGGCTCGTGTTCTCGTGGATCTGTTCCCAGCTGCTCGGGAAGCTCGGATCACGCACCGCTGGGGAGGCGCATTGGGCGTGCCACGAGACTGGTTCAGCTCCGTGGGCTTGGACCGCGCCACCGGGATGGGCTGGGCGGGCGGTTATGTCGGCGATGGCGTCGCAGTATCCAACCTGGCCGGCAGGACACTGTGCGATCTGATCCTCGAGCGCGATAGCGACCTCGTGCATCTTCCCTGGGTGGGGCATCACTCCAAGAGATGGGAGCCCGAGCCCCTGCGGTGGATCGGCGTGAACCTGGGTCTCAAGGTGACGGCCAGCGCGGACAAGGCCGAGGCACGAACGCAGAAGCCCGCGCGTCGCGGCGACCTCGTAAAGCTCTTGATGCACCACTAGTTCATGCCTACATCAGCGGCGGCATGAGCAAGGTATTCATCTCCTCGGACCTCGAAGGTTGCGCGGGGATCGTCGACTGGCAACAGGTGATCGGGACCGGAAGCGAGGTAGAGATCGGTCGTCGCCTGCTCCTTGGTGAGGTCAACGCCGCGATAGAAGGTGCCGTCGCCGGAGGCGCCGATGAGATCGTTGTGAACGATTCACATTGGACGATGCAAAACCTCGACCCGTCGGAGCTGAGGGGAAACGCCTCTTATATCTCCGGACGTTACAAACCTCTCTACATGATGCAAGGTCTGGACGGATCCTTCGACGCTGCATTCTTTGTTGCCTACCACGGTGCCATCGGCGGCGAGCCTGCAGTTCTCTCGCACACCTACAATCCCAGAGCGATCGCCGACGTTCGCCTCAACGGAGCGTCGGTAGGTGAAAGTGCCATCAATGCACTCGTCGCCCTTCACCATGAGGTCCCAATCGCGCTTGTCACAGGCGACCGCCAGACCGCCGAGCAAGCAAGGCGGTTCGCGCCGGGCGCCGAATATGTGGTCGTCAAAGAATCGATCAGCCGTTTCGCGGCCCACAGCCTTCACCCCGATGGGGCGCGACAAGAGATCTCGGCGGGGGCCACACGAGCTCTCAGCAGGGTCACCGGATCGGGATCGCCGCAGATCGATCTGCCCGCCCGCCTGGAGATCGATTTTTTGTCTCCGGACATGGCGGACATGGCCACCTGGATCGAAGGAGTACACCAGACCGGTCCTCGCACCGTGTCCCTCGAAGGCTCGGCCCCCCTCGAGCTCTACCAAGCCTTCGTTGCGATCGTTTTCCTGACACGCTCCCTCGTGGAAGGGGCATAGCGGGTCAATGAAAGAGCTCTGGCTGGCGCGCCACGGCGAGACCGAATGGAGCCGCGCCCATCGGCACACCGGGATCACCGACATTCCTCTGACCACCGAGGGCGTGCAGCAGGCTGAAGCCCTGGGGAGACGATTGCGAGACGTGGCGTTCGAACTGGTTCTGGTCAGCCCCTTGCTGCGCGCTCGCACCACTGCTGAAGTCGCTGGATTCGATGAGATCGAGACGACGGAAGACCTGCTGGAGTTCGACTACGGCAAGTATGAGGGCCTGACTTCTGAGGAGATAACGCGGGAGCGGCCGGGTTGGAATCTGTGGCGGGACGGATGCCCCGATGGCGAGACTCCGGTACAGGTAGGCGTGCGAGTCGATCGGGTCCTCGAGCGAGCGCTAACGGTGTCCGGCCGTGTCTTGGTGGTGGGCCACGGACACACCGGTCGGATCATGGCGGCACGGTTCGTGGGGCTGAGCGCTGAAGACGGCGGCAAGCTCGCTCTCGATGTGGCTGCTCTGAGCATGTTGGGCTACGAACACGATCGCCCGGTGGTCATGTTCTGGAACGAGTCACCGACCCCGCTCCCGTGAATCCTCGAGCCGAAGCTCGGGAGAGATTGGGGGGCCGCTACGAGGTCCTGGTGCTGGAGCCTTCCCCGCCCGCGGTCGACGATCCTCCGTGGTTCGCCGACGATCCCACCGACCATGCGGCCGCTTCCCCGGGCGGGCACCAGCTCGTCTCGCCGGTTACGAACACCGATATGACCTGGAACCAGCTCTGTGACGCGGACCCCGACCTTTCCGAGTGGTGCGCGGAGCGGTGGCTGGGTTCGTGGCGGCGACTGGAGGAGCTTCCCGCTGAGTTCGCCGAGACTCGAGGAGCATTGCACGCAGTGGCCGAGCACGTAATGGCTCCGGCCCGTCACCAAGCCAACGGCAAGATCGGTCTGCGCTACACGCGGCGCGGCTTCGGCACGCCATTCTTCGCGAACGATGTTCAAGTTCGGGTGGAGGGATATGACCTCGTGGTTCAGCGCGGAGATTGCGAGGATCGCTCCCCGATCGTTTCCGTAGCCCAGGCTGCCACAGCGGTGGACATCACCCCCGGTGCCCCCGCCGGCGTCTTCAGACCATCGACCTCGCCGGACATGGAGCAAGAGCTGGTTATCGATGAGGGCGCCGCGCTCTCCTTGGGAGCCTGGTTCGGCTTCGGCGCGTCGGTGTTGGAACAACTGCGGTGGGATCTGCACTGGGCCGCCCCGTCCCGGTTGCAGCTGTGGCCGGAGCACTTCGACCTATCGATCGAGCTGGGACACGAGAACTCTGGAAGCCGGGCAGGCTACGGCGCATCGCCCGGCGACGAGCAGCATCCGATGCCCTACCTGTACGTGGCGCCATGGTCGCAAGAGCTCGAAGGGCCGAACTGGAACGACGACCACTTCTTTGGAGCCTCGTTGAGCTACGAGGAACTGCTGGAGGCCGCCGATCAACGAGCCACCGCCTTGGCGTTCTTCCATCGATGTTGCCCGATCTAGACGGGCTGCGCGATCAGCGCTCGGCCCCCGGTAGCACCACCACCATGCGGCACCCATGGGGCGAGTTCTGTTCTGCACGGATGTCACCGCCGTGGAGATCCACGATCCACCGGGCGATCGACAGTCCGAGCCCGGTGCCGCCGTCGCTGCTGCGAGCCGCGTCAGACCGATAGAAACGTTCGAAGACGCGGGATGCCTCTGAGGGCTTTATCCCGGGCCCCTCGTCCACAACTTCCAATGTGACCGAACCCTGCACGCTCCGGGCCCCCAGCACCACCTTTCCGTTCGATGGGGAGTGCCTGACTGCATTCTCGAGAAGGTTCGTGATGACCTGGTGGATCCGCTCCGAGTCTCCTTCAAGCTCCAGGGTTGGTGGTTCCACCAGGACGTCGAGCTTCACGAGTGTCTCGGGGCGGCGCTCGAGCAAGAGGAGTGATTCCTGGATGGCCTGCTCCAGCACGGGCAGAATCGGAAACACCGTCCGCTGGAGCGGGATAGCGCCGGATTCCAGCCGTGACAGATCCAGCAGCTGCGCTACCAGGCGCCCAAGCCTCTCTACCTGCTGCAACATCACGCGCAGCTGGGCCTCGTCGGCAGTTTCGATCCCGTCCACGAGATTTTCCAACACCGCCTGAAGGGCGCTTATCGGCGTCCGCAATTCGTGCGAGACGTTCGCAATCAAGTCCCTGCGCATCCGATCCACCTCGGCGAGCTCCGAAGCCATCTTGTTAAACGCGCGCGCCAGCTCGCCTACCTCGTCACGGGAGGTAGCCGTGACGTGCCGGTTGTAGTCGCCTCTGGCCATCTCAGCCGCCGCTACCGCCATCGCACGTAGTGGCGAAGTCATGCCCTGCGCCAGGAACTGCACCATCGCCAAAGACAGCAATCCCGCGACGATGGCCAGCACCAGCAGAGGGACATCCGCTGTGTTTCCGATCGCCACCACACCGACAGTCACCGCTACGGCAGCAACGATCACTACCCCTAGCTTCATCTTGATCGATGAGAGGGGGTCGAGCGGTCTCATTCCGGCTTTCGCACCGCGTAACCAACGCCGTGGACCGTTCGCACCAGGTCCGAGCCCAACTTGCGGCGGAGGGCGCCTATATGTGAATCGATCGTCCGGGCGCCGGCTCCGTCGCGGTATCCCCACACATCGGCGAGAAGTTGCTCCCTGCTGAACACCGTCCCCGGACTCGCCGCCAAGTGATAGAGGAGGTCGAACTCGAGCGGGGTCAGATGGATCTCGGACGAGCCGAGGCGAGCTTGCCTGGTGGCGGGGTTAACCTCGAGCTCACCAACCGTTACCGCGTCACCAGTGGGGGCCGGGAACCTCTCCACTCTGCGCAGCAGCGCGTGGACGCGAGCCACGAGCTGACGGGTGGAGAACGGCTTCGTCATGTAGTCGTCGGCTCCGATGCCAAGTCCCACGAGCATGTCGGTCTCGGAATCTCGCGCCGTCAGCATCAGCACTCCCACAGGTCGCTTCTTCTGTATGCGCCGGCAGACCTCGAGACCGTCGAATCCAGGCAGCATCAGGTCGAGGATCACCACGTCTGGATCCATCTGTTCGCACAAGCGAACCCCTGACGGTCCGTCGAGGGCCGTCTCGACCTCGAAGCCCTCCTTGGTCAACCGGGCTGCGAGCGCAGACGCGATGGTCTCCTCGTCTTCTATCACCGCGATCCGTCGTTTCACCATTCCCTTACCTTATGCATCGGATAGTGGGAGCGGCGGCAGCCCATGTAGAGATTTAGCGGAGAACCGACCGGGTTGCGCCGATCGTCCCTGCAGGTTAGAACCCGCTCATGGCAACAAAAGAACAGCTAAGGATCGGAAACCGTCGCCTCGAGCTATCGAACCTCGACAAGATCTTCTATCCCGAGACGGGATTCACCAAGGGGGACATGGTCGTCTACTACCGGGCGATCGCGCCTGTGGTCTTGCCTTATCTGAAGGGTCGTCCGGTCACCCTGAAGCGTTACCCAGACGGGGTAACCGGGAACTTCTTTTACGAGAAGAGGTGCCCGCCTCACCGTCCCGAGTGGGTGGGGACGATCAAAATGCGGCGGCACAGAGACGACAAAGACGTCGAATATTGCGCGGTTGACAGCGTGGCGGCCTTGGTCTGGGCCGCCAACATGGGCAACCTCGAATTGCACTCGACGCTGGCGCGCTTACCCCACCTCGACCGACCGACCGCCGTCGTCTTCGACCTGGATCCCGGGCCCCCCGCCGGCATCCTTGATTGCGCGGAGATCGCCACTCGGCTGCGCGATCTTCTCGATGAGCTGTCTCTGAAAGCGCTGTGCAAGACTTCGGGATCAAAGGGCATGCAGCTCTACGTTCCGTTGAACACCAAAGTCACCTACGAAGACACCGCCGCCTTTGCGCTAACCGTTGCAACCCAGTTGGCCACAGAAACACCCGGCAAGGTCGTGACGAAGATGAAGAAAGAGTTGCGCACCGGCAAGGTTCTCATCGATTGGAGTCAGAACGATGGGCACAAGACAACCGTCTGCGCCTACTCGCTGCGGGCCCGCCCGCGTCCAACCGTGTCGACGCCGGTTACGTGGGAGGAGATCGGTCGTGCCCGGCAGAAGAAGGATCCGGATCTATTGACATTCGAGTTCCAACAGGTCTTGAACCGCATCGAGAAGCACGAAGACATATTTGGACCCGTGCGCAAGCTTCGCCAGAGATTGCCGAAGATCGAAGCCTAGCCCTCGGCGGCGCAAGCTTGGCGTTGTAAGAAGACAACATGAGACGACAGAGCCTGCTCGCCTACATAGTGAGGAGAGTCTTGATCGCCGCGGTCACGCTGGCGCTGGTGGCGACCGCGATCTTCATCATCTTCTTCGCCCTGCCGCACTCGGGTGGGCACCGCCCTCCGGGTGGAGTGAGTCCGACCGCGGTGCTTCTGGCCGGCAGAAACGCGACTCTCGCGCAGATGCGGCAGATCGACGCGGCTCTGGGACTGAACCGGCCGCTATACCAACAGATCGGCAGCTATCTATTTCGGCTCTTGCACGGTGACCTCGGTTTCTCCTACGCCGCCGGGGTACCGGTGAGCAGGTTGGTCGAACCGGCGATCCCGCCCACCTTGTCGATAGCCGTGGGCGCATCCCTGGTCTGGGTTGCGGCGGGGATCGCCATCGGCACCGTCTCCGCGCGGCGCCGCGGGACCGCATGGGACCGCGTCACGATGATGTTGGCGTGGGCGGGACAATCGATCCCCGTCTTCGTGCTCGCGCTCCTTGCTCTTGCCTTTCTGTTCAAGTACACCGGCATCTATGCAGGGAACCGCTATGTGGGATTGACCCGCAACCCCGTCGGGTGGCTCGAGGCGATGTGGTTGCCGTGGCTGTGCCTCGCCTTTCCACTGATAGCTATCTATGCACGCGTCGTCCGGGGCAGCATGTTGCAGGTGGAGCAGGAGGATTACATGAAGACTGCGGTCGCTAAGGGCCTCGGAGAGAAGCAAGTGCTCAAGCACCAGCTTCGGGCGGGTCTGACGCCGGTGGTCACGATGTACGGTCTCGACCTCGGCATCCTGATCGGGGGCAGCATCATCATCGAACAGATCTTCAACATCCCTGGACTTGGCAAGCTGCTACTGGCCTCACGGAGCTTCTACGATTTCCCATTGATGTCTGCGATCGTGATGCTGGGATCCACAGCGATCATCCTTGGCAATCTGGTGGTGGACATCCTCTACAGTGTGCTCGATCCCCGCGTCGAACTAAGCGCCCGGCAGTAACGAGATGCGGGCCGCCGTCGTAGGTCACGTGGAGTGGGTTGAGTTCGTTCGGGTCGAGCACTTGCCCGCCGCGGGCGACATCGTGCACGCAGAAGAGTCGTGGGAAGAGGCTGCTGGAGGCGGCTCGGACGGTGCCGTTCAACTTGCCAAGCTCGCCGGCGGAGCCAGCTTTTTCACTGCCCTGGGTGATGATGCTTTGGGATACCGCGCCTACGAGGAGTTGCAAAACAAACAGCTTCGGGTGTACGTCAATTTTCTTGGAGAGCCGACCCGAAGAGCCATAACCCATATCGACTCGGCACGAGAACGAACCATAACCATCATCGGAGCTCGATTGGCGCCGAAGGCAAGCGATCCCCTCCCGTGGGAAGAGCTCGAAGAGACCGACGCGGTTTACATCACCGCGGGTGACCCTGCAGCGATACGTTTAGCTCGCAAGGCGCGGGTCGTGGTCGCAACCGCTCGGATCGTTCCGATTCTTCAACAAGCCGGCGTCGAGCTCGACGCGATCGTTGGCAGCAGCAACGATCCCGCCGAAGCGTACGGTGATGGAGACTTGGATCCGGCTCCCCGCCTCGTGGTGCGCACACAAGGCGACGGTGGGGGCACCTTTGCCATTCGAGGCCACTCCGCTGTCCCCTACCAGGCGGTTGTTCCGAGCCGTTCCGAGATCGATCGCTACGGGGCAGGCGACAGCTTCGCCGGAGGCCTCACCTTTGGGCTGGCCGCGGGGATGGATCCCCCCGACGCGGTGCATCTCGCCGCCCGGTGCGGTGCTGCGGTAGTTACCGGACGGGGCCCATTCCAAGCGCAGCTGCGGGCTGAGGATCTCGACCTATGACCTCCAGCCGAGGCAGCACTCTCACATACCTCAGATGAGCACTACCACTTCGTTCGCACCGCCCGAACCGCATACCAATCGCCCGGGCAGGTCGCCGCATCCATGAACGCCACGATCTTGCTCATCGATCACAACAAGGAATCGCTGCAGAGCCTTCAACAGGATATGGAAAGGCGATACGGCGCCGACTATGAGGTGGTCTCGGCGACTTCCACTACAGATGCGATCACGCTCCAGAAACACCTGGCGAGTGAGGGACGAAATATCGCACTTCTCATCGCTTACCAGTGGATGCCTGAGATGACCGGCATCGAGCTTCTCAGTCAGTGCCGCTCACATCATCCCGACGCGATGAGAGCGTTGATGATCGATGTCGGAGATCTCACAGCCGAGGAACCCATTGTCAGAGCACTGACTCTCAACCACATCGATTATTACTTCGGCAAGCCCTGGGCCTCCCCCGAGGAGGAGCTATATCCCACCACCGGAGAAGCTCTTCGCGTCTGGTCGAGCGCCCACCTACCCCGGCTCGAGAAGGTCAAGCTCCTCGGCGAACCCGGTTCGGCACTCGTGAAGTCGATATTCGCCCGCATGGAGCTCAACAATGTCGCCAGCGGCATCTACGCCCCCGCCTCCCCGGAGGGCGCGGGATTGATGCGGGAGAAGGGCCTGTCAACCGAGGATCTTCCGGCGGCCGTTCTGTATGACGGACGGGTACTGCGTGATCTGTCGATGATCAAGCTCGCCCGCGCGATGGGAGCGCGCGATCTGCCGGCGAACGAGCCCCTCTTTGACGTCACCATCGTGGGAGCCGGGCCAGCCGGACTCGCTGCAACGGTCTACGCGGCGGCCGAGGGCCTCCGCGTCTTGACCCTGGAGACGTTGGCTGTGGGAGGCCAGGCAGGGACCAGCGCCATGATCCGCAACTACCTGGGCTTTCCATGGGGCATCAGTGGACGCGATCTGGCTGAAAGGGCATCGCGGCAAGCGCAGCAGTTCGGCGCATACGTTGCCTTTACCGACCCAGTTGCCAGACTGCGGCGACGCGATGACGAGAACGTCGTGGTCCTGGACGACGGTCGGGAGGCTCACAGTCGTGCGGTCGTCATCGCCACGGGCGTTTCCTACCGACAGCTCGAAGCGCCCGGAGTGGACAGGCTCGTGGGGAACGGGGTGTTCTACGGAGCCGGGATATCAGAGGCTCGGGCACTCGGAGCGGTCGACGCCTGCGTGGTAGGCGGGGGCAATTCGGCGGGTCAACTGGCCCTCTTCCTCTCCCGGGTGGGAGCCAAGGTGACTCTCGTCGTACGCGGCCCTCACCTCTCGAGAGCCATGTCGGATTATCTGGTGAGAGAGATCGAGGCCAACCAGCGCATCCGGGTGCTGCTGAACAGTCAGATCAGCGCTGCATTCGGCGAACACAACCTCGCGTCGGTAACGGTGCTCAACACCTCCTCAGCCGAGGAAGAGGAGGTGCCAAGCGAGGCCCTCTTCGTGATGATCGGAGCCAGGCCGCACACCGGCTGGCTAGAACCCTTCGTGGCCCGCGATGAGCGCGGCTTCGTTCTGACTGGGACCGACCTTTTGGCCGATGAGAAGTCGAAGGACAGATGGCCTCTTCCCCGTCCCCCGCTGTTGCTAGAGACGAGCATGCCGGGCGTGTTCGCCGCCGGGGACGTCCGCCACGGCTCGATAAAGAGGGTAGCAGGAGCCGTCGGCGAGGGCGCCGCTTCGATCCTGCTGATCGGTCAGTACTTGCGTGGATGAATGCTCGACGCGAGATCTCAGCCGGGCGGAGCGAAGAATTCGAGCTGGATGTTGTCGGGGTCGCGGAAAACAAGAACGGACCCGTACGGCTCGTCCACGATAGGAGATTGCGTTAGGGGAGCATCGGCCCTCTCTGATCGCACGACGCCATTAGCTTCCAGGTGATCCTGCCAGCTTTCGAGCTCTGCGCGGGTCCCCACCATGAAGCCTGCATGGTCCAAGCCCGTCCGCGTCTCGGAAAACGATTCATGTTGGTTCGTCTCGTGCCGGTGGAGAACGATCATCAGTGTGCGCTGCTCATTGCCCAACACCATCCCTGTGCCGCCGGGATGGGGAGCCTCCATCAGCAGCGACAGGTCGAAGATCTCTTGGTACCAGGCGAGGCTGGCATCGAGATCCGACACGGTAAGGGCGAGATGGTGGAGGCCGACCTCCGCGGGAATGGGCACCGGCGAACTATATGCGACTGCCCGGAGTACCAAGGGGTTCTGAAGTCGATAGGTTGTCGGCCCGCTCACCGGAGGAAGGGAACTTAGATGACATCGCCCGACGTGATATTGACAGGTGCACCCGTCTACACGGTGGATGCGGTTCGATCGTGGCGAGAGGCGGTTGCGATCACCGGCGGAGTCATCACCGCCGTTGGCTTCGCCGATGATGCGCGCTCTCTGGCCGGGCCGGGTACACGCGTGCTCGACGTTACCGGCTGCGTTGTGCTCCCCAGCTTTCAGGACGCTCACATCCATCCGCCCGACGGAGGCCTGGCCGAGATGCAATGCGGTCTCCACGATCTGTCCGATCGCGAGCAATATCTCGAAGCCGTGCTCGACTACGCGGGGAACCATCCCCGCGAAGAGTGGATCCGGGGCGAAGGGTGGGCCATGCCGGCCTTCCCCGGGGGCAATCCGCACCGGGCGGATCTCGACGCGATCGTCCCCGACCGTCCCGTGGCGTTGGTCAACCGCGACGGACATGACATGTGGGTGAATAGCAAGGCTCTCGAGCTGGCTGGAATCACGTCCGCAACTCCCGATCCGAGCGATGGCAGGATCGAGCGCGATGAGGATGGTCCCACCGGCACACTCCACGAGGGGGCGATGGACCTGGTGGAAAAAGTCATGCCGGAGATCACCCAAGCGCAGATCGAAGAGGCTCTTCTCCTGGCGCAGCGGCGACTTCACTCCCTGGGCATAACCGCGTGGACAGACGCCAGGGTGCGTCCCGTCGAGCTAGCTGCATATCGCGCCCTTCGAGATCGAGGTGAGCTTTCCGCGCGCGTTGTCCTGTCACTCCTGTGGGACCGCCACGCCGGCGAGGAGCAGATCGCCGGCCTGCGTGAGCGTCGCGAGCTCGGAACCGGCGGCAAGATCGCCGCCAACACGATCAAGATCTTTCAGGATGGGGTTGCCGAGACTTTCACTGCAGCCTTAACGGAGCCCTATCTCGACATCTCGGGGGCGCCAACTGATCAGACCGGTATGAGCATGGTTCCGGCCGAGGATCTCAAGCGCTTCGTTACGGCGCTCGATGCGGCGGGATTCCAGGTCCACTTCCACGCCATTGGAGATCGAGCGGTGCGGGAATCCTTGGATGCGGTGGAAGCGGCCTGGTCCGCCAATGGCCGGCGCGACGCTCGGCATCACATCGCCCACATCCAACTCATCCATCCAGACGACGTGGCGCGCTTCAGGCAGCTCGGCGTGGTGGCAAACGCGCAACCCTTCTGGGCTTGTGAGGATGCGCAGATGCGCGACCTCACGCTTCCTTTTCTGGGTGAGCCACGCTCAAGCTGGCAATACATATTCGCAAGCCTGCGAAACGCGGGGGCAACGATGGCATTCGGTAGCGATTGGCCGGTGAGTACACCAGATCCGCTACAGGAGATGGAGGTGGCGGTGACCCGCAAGTGCCCTCACGAGCGATCCGCGCCCGCGTTCCTGCCGGACCAGGCGCTGGACCTGCCCACCGCACTGGCCGCTTTCACGATCGGCTCGGCCTACGTCAACCGGCTCGACCAGGTGACCGGCTCTGTCGAGGTGGGGAAACGAGCAGACCTGTGCGTGCTTGACAGAAACATCTTCGAGCTAGACGCCGATGATCCCCTCGGCGACACAAAGGTGCTGCTTACCCTGCTGGACGGACTCCCCGTCCACTCCGACCCGGGGCTCGGATGGTGACACTCAGACCAGGATGCAAGCGGCTTGGTGTCCCGGCGAGCGACCCCCGCGCGGGGGCCGGAGCTCGGGGTCGATCAAGCTGCACTCTTCCTGGGCGACCGGGCATCGAGGGTGAAAGCGGCAACCGCTAGGGATCGCTACCGGATTGGGTGTCTCCCCCCGAAGGATTTGCATCGGAGCGCGGTCTCGCGGATCCCTTTTGGGAACCACCGACAACAAGGCTTTGGTGTACGGGTGCTGAGGATTGTGGACCACGTCTCGGGAGGGACCTTGTTCGACGATCCGCCCCAGGTACATGACCGCGATCCGATCGGCGAAGTGGGCCGCGGTCGAGAGATCGTGGGTGATCATCAGGATCGCCATGTCGCCTTGCTTGCGCAACTCATCGAGCAGCGACAGGATCCCCGCGCGAACGGAGACATCGAGCATCGACACCGGTTCGTCCGCGACTAGAAGATCTGGCTCGAGGACCAGGCTGGCGGCTATCGCAACCCGTTGGCGCTGTCCGCCCGAAAGCTCGTGCGGATATCTATCCATGTAGAGCTCCGGCGGGGTGAGGCCAGCACGCTCCAGCGCGTCTGCGACACGATTGTGCCTGCCCTTCCCCTTTTCTCCGACGCGATGGATGACGAGTGGTTCTTCGACGGTCTGGCGGACCCGGAAGCGAGGGTCGAGCGACTCGTAGGGATCTTGGTAGATGATCTGCATCCTCTTTCGAAGAGGCCTCAACGAGCTGCGCGACAAGCGGGTGATATCGGTGCCTTCAAACCTGATCGCGCCTCCTGTCGTCTCGATCAGCCGAAGGATGCTCTGTCCGGTGCTGGTCTTTCCGCAACCGGACTCCCCCACCAAGGCCACCATCTCGCCCTTCTTCAGAGATAACGAGATCCCGTCCACAGCGTGCACCCACTGCCGGGGTTTGCGGAGAAGGGTGCCCATCAAACCGCGGCGGATCGGATAGCGCGTGAAAAGGCTGTCGACTTCCAGTACGGGGGTCGCACCGTTATTGCGGTTCATGGTGCGGCAGGCTTGAGCAGGGAAGCCTCACGCTCCGCCCTGTCGGCCGGGGAGAGGTCGTTGAGGTGGCAAGCCGCCACGTGTCCAAGACCCACAGTTTGCAGAGGGGGATGCAGCGAGCAGGGCTCGAACGTACTGTCACAACGAGGGGCAAAGGGACATCCTGTGAGCGGGCGATCGAGCCGAGGTGGAGCCCCCGGGATCGAAACCACGGTTTCGTCTCCGTAGAGATCGGGTGTAGCCGCGAAGAGAAGTCGCGTGTAGGGATGCCGGGGAGTATGGAAGAGCTCCTCCATCGGTCCAGCCTCGACGATCTCGCCTGCGTACATCACCGCCGCCCGCTCGCACACCTGAGCAACCACCGGCAGATCGTGGGTGACCAGGATCAGAGCCAGGCCCAGCTCTTCGGTAAGTCCGGAAAGGAGCTCGAGGATCTGCGCCTGCACCATGACGTCCAGCGCGGTGGTCGGTTCGTCGGCAAGAAGAACACTCGGGTTGCAGGCGAGAGCCATCGCGATCGCGGCACGCTGGCGCATCCCTCCGGAGAATTCGTGAGGATAGCGATCGAACCCCGTGCCGGGGATGCCCACCAGCTCTAAGAGGTCGCGTGCACGGCGCCGTGCAGTGTCGCCTTCTGCGACGTTATGAAGCTCCATGGGCTCGACGATCTGTGATCCCACAGTTTTGACCGGGTTCAGCGCGTTCATGGCTCCCTGAAAGACCATGGCAAGGCGGCTCCAGCGATGAGGCCTGATCGAGTCCTCGCCGCCGGCCATGATGTCGTCGCCATCGAGAAATACCTGCCCTGCTACGGATGCGCTTGGAGGCAACAAACCCATTACCGCGAGGATCGAGGTTGTCTTGCCGCAGCCGGACTCGCCCACTAGACCAACCCGGTCCCCCGCGTCCAGAGAGATGCTCACCCCTTGCACGGCATGGAGCTCTCTCTCTTCAGCGAGATCGAACCAAACATGCAGGTCCTTAATCTCGAGTAGCGGGCTCAGAGCGCGTCCCTCCCGACCAACGGTCGCAAACGAAAACGCCTGACGGAGAGATGCGCGACCTTCAAACGGGGGTTCAACGCATCCTCGATAGCCGAACCGAGCAGAGAACAGCCCATGATGACGAGGGCAACCGCCAACCCTGGCGGGACGATCGCCCACCACGCACCAGCGCTGATGGCAGTGCGTTCGAATGCGTTCTCGATCAGCTTTCCCCAAGAGATCTTGCTGGGATCGCCCAGGCCGAGAAACGCAAGGGCGGTTTCGTCGAAGATGGCGACCGCGACAGTCAACACCACGTTAGCTATCAGTAGAGGTGCTATCTGGGGAAGGATGTGCCGGAAGATGATCCGCAGATTGCCCGCTCCCAGCGACCGAGCTCGCTTCACATAGACCCGCTCGCGCACGCTCTTGACTTGGGATCTGATCACGCGAGCCGTAGAGGTCCATAAGAGAAGGCCGATCACCAGGATGATGTGCGACAGGCTCGGCCCCCATATCGCCGCCACGACGATCATCAAAGGCACATCCGGGATCACCAGGAAGTAGTCGGTTATCCGCATCAGGATGCTGTCGGTCGCCCCGCCGAAGTAGCCCGCGATGATTCCAACACCCCCGCCGATCAACGTCGACACCAGAGTGGCGGCGAAACCAACGATGAGAGAGATGCGAGCTCCCCAGATCAACAGCGTCACCATGTCGATGCCCCCGTCATCCAAACCAAGCCAGTGCTTGGCCGACGGGGGCCCGTACACGGGACCGACCTGCTGATGAAGGCCGTAGGGCGCAACCCAGGGTGCGAGGATGGCAAGGAGCAGGAAGATCCCTACGATCGCGGCCCCCACAGACGCCGCGGGGCGCTCTCTGATCACCTGCCACAGCAATCCACCGCGACGTGGCGGGCGCGGAAGTTCTTCGACGACCCCCGGCTCCTGCAGCGCGATGCTCATTCGGTGATCCTGGGGTCAAGCTTGAAATACAAGAGATCAGCCAGGAAATTGAAAAAGACGACCGAAAGCGTCAGCACCAGGAAGGCCCCTTGGAGCATCGGGTAATCGCGCTGGGTGACCGCCTCATATACCGCTCTGCCGACTCCGGGCCAGGAGAAGACGGTCTCAACCAGGATCGCCCCCGCGACCACGTAACCCAAGGACAGAGCGACGAGGGTGGCGGTAGGAAGGAGGGCATTGCGCAACGCGTACTTCCGCACGATCGCCCATCGGCTCAATCCCTTGGCACGCGCGGTGAGGATGTAGTCCTCTCCGAGTGTCTCCAGCATCGTTGAACGAACGATGAGGGTGTATTCACCATAGAAGGTCAGTCCCAGCGTGGCGGCGGGAAGGACCATATGCTTGGCAATGTCCTCCATGTGCTGCGCGAACGTGGGATGGAACAGGAAGTTATCGATCATTCCGCCCGCGGGCAGCACGCCGGCAAACCCGATGATCAGCATCAGCCCCAGCCATTGGGTAGGAACCGAATAGAAGGCAAGCGCGCTCATGGTGCTGGTGTGGTCCGTCAAGGTTCCCCGGCGAGCGGCGGAGATCACTCCGGTGATCACACCGAAGATGATCGCGAACAAAGTCCCTACAGCCACCATCGGGATCGTGTTGAACAGATCCTGGCGGAGGTTGGTGGCCACCGGTTGCTGGTCGGCGAACGAGATGCCCATGTTCCCGTGGAACAGCTCGCGGAAATAGATGATGTACTGCTCCCACTTGGATTTGTCGAGTCCGAACTCGTGCGTCAGTGCCTTCTTCAAGGCGGGGCTGGAGTGAGGCACCCGGGCGAGACTCGTTATGGCACTCCCCGGGAGGGCGCGGAATAGGAGAAAGTTCAGCGTCAATGCAACGAACACCGTCGCGATAGCGAACGCGGTTCGCTTGATGATGTAGTCGGCGCCGCGCACTGTTGCTCCTATGCCTCGGAGAAGCCGCTACACCCGGTGAACCTGTACCAGAGTTTGCGTAGATAGCGGGTTGAGGATGCCCTGCGGCGACTTCACGAATCCGGTCCAGTTCTTGGTGTAAGCGTCGATGCTCTGGTTATAGGCATAGATCAAATAGGGCTTGTCCTTGGCGATCATCTGCTCCATCTGATAGACGATCTTCGCCCGCTTCGCGGGATCGACAGTCTGGCCTTGCTTCTTGTACAGGCGGTCGTACTTCTTGTTGCAATAGCCGCTGTCGTTCCAGATGCCCCATGAGTTACACGTCAAGATGTAGAGCATGAAGTCGGGGTCGATCAACGGCACCCAATCCCACATCGCAAGGTCAAAGTTCAGGTACTTGCCGTTCGGGGCCAGGATCTGGTCGTATGCGGTCGTATCGTCCAGGGATCTTTGGATGAGCTTGACGCCGATCTGCTGGAAGTCGGATTGGATAATGCTGAAGGAGCGGTCTCCCGCACCTGCTTCGTCGTGCGCAAAGATGACCGTGTACTGCATCTTGTGTCCGTTGGCGACGCGGATGCCATCCGGCCCCTTCTTGTAGCCGGCCTGATCGAGCAATTGATTTGCCTTGCTCAGGGAGAACGGTGGCGGCTGGATTTTGGGATCGCTCCACGGGATGGACGTTCCGGGCGCGTCGCCCGTGGTTGGAGGGATGATCGACGATCCTGGCTGGGCGGTGCCGAGCCACGCGGTGCTCGCGATCTTCTTACGATCTATGGCGTAGTCGAAGGCTTGCTTGACCAGCGGGTTCAGAAGCTCGCGGTTATTGGGCTTCTTCGGGTTGGAATTGATGATGAAGTCTCTGAGCTCCAGTCCCGGCACCGAGGAAACCGTGATACCCGAGCTCTTGAGCGTGTTGAGGGCAGTGGGAGGGACGCTTTCGGCGGCATCGATCTCACCGTTCTTGAGGGCGCTGATCATCGCGTCATCATTACTGTAGTACTGAAGGCCCCAACCATCGATGTGCGGCTTCGTCCCCCAGAAGTTCGGGTTCCGTTGGAAGAGAGCGACATCCTTCTTCTTGTACGAAACGAGCATGAACGGTCCACCGGAAACCACAGGCTTGTTGCCTGTAGGCGCGTTTGCGAACTTCTTTATCTGCGAGCCGTTACCCGTGGCCAACTTGCCCCAGACGTGCTGGGGCACGATAGGCATCTGCTGCAGGTTCGGAAGGACCTCTCCCGAGGGCTTGCTGTAGTTGACAACGAGAGTGTTGTCATCCGTAGCTTTGGCGTTCTTGACGTTCGCCACGTAGCCGGCGCAACACGAAGTCGCCGTCTTTTGATACTTGACGACCATATTGATGCTGAAGGCCGCGTCCTTCGCCGTAAGGGGCTGGCCGTCAGACCATTTGGCCCCTGGCCTGGTGTGGAAGGTCCAGGTGAGCCCATCGGAGGAATGGCTCCAGCTAGTGGCGAAGTAGGGCTTGAACTGGAGCGTCGTTGTGTCGTACTGCATCAGGAAGGGATACTCGTAGCCGAAGATCGTGTAAGCATCCTGCTGAAACGCGACGAAGGGGTTCAGGGAGTCGATCTGCGACGAGCTTCCGAACCGCAGCTCGCCGCCTTGCTTGGGTCCGCCGCTACCGCCGGAAGATGGGGAGGAGCTGCAGGATGCTGCAATCAGAACAAGAGCAATGAGAATTCCGCACAGCTTGAGCTGGGCCTTCATCGATTTCCCCCTTTAGGGCCTAAGCGGTCGCCAGCTCGTCAATCACGAGCTGCCGAGCATCCGCGTCAACGGTCACATCTACTCCGAGCGGCAGCGTTGCCATGTTCTTTCCGTGTCCTAGCGGCAGTCCATAGATGGCGGGTACCCCAAGTGGCTGGATATAGCGTTCGAGCACGTCTTCGATAGAAAGCGATTGTGGGAACTCGGGGCGCGCCTCGCTCCAGTCGCACCGCTCGAGCTCGCCCACGACAACACCCACGACATTCTTGAGCATCCCCGCTTGCGTCATCTGGTTCAGAATTCCATCGATATACCAGGGTGGAGCGTCAACGTCCTCAAAGAAGAAGATCTTGCCGTCGAGGTCGATCTGCCACTCGGTGCCGATCGCCTGGCCGAGCAGCCATAAGCAACCCCCCGCAATCTGTCCGCTCGCCTTTCCGGGGTTCAGCGCTCTGATGTAGCCATCACCGGGCTTGCGAGGCATCTCCCCCAGCGGGTCACTTGCAGTCAGAGCTTTCAGCAACCGATCCTGAGTGAATTGGCGTTCGTCAGGCGACTTGTCGGGATCGTCAACACCGGCCAAGCCGGGGCCGTAGAAAGTCACCAAGCCCGTGTAGTGCTTGATGGCCGTGTGCAGGGCGGTGATGTCCGAGAACCCAACGAACGGCTTGGGACTATCCCGGATCACGTCGAAGTCGATGTACGGGATCGCTTGAGCAGAACCGTATCCACCCTGCAGACACTGAACGACATCGACTTCGGGGTCCGCGAATAAGGCATTGATATCGTGCCCCCGTTGTTTGGGATCTCCGGCTACGTAGCCATCGCGCTCGTAGACTCCGTCGGCGAGCTTGACGCGGTAGCCACGCGATTCCCACCACTCGACCCCCCGCAACACATCGGAGCGATTCGTATAGGGAGTAGCTGGGGCGGGCACGCCGATCGTTCCGCCGGCCTGCAGAGCTGGAGCCTTAAGCGTCATGGTGATCCTCCCGTTCAGAAAGAGAAGTCTGCCGCAATTCCGTGACGAAAGACACCACCTCATCGACGGCCGCTTCAAACAGCCTCTTGCCCTTGCTCGGAGTCGCCATCGTGGCGGCCCCTTGCACCCCGGAGCGGGAGAAGGAAGACCACCACGGCATCAGCTTCAGAGGACCATCCGCCCAATCCATCCAGAGGTGCTCGCTGACCGGGTAGGCCTCCTCGTCCACGGCCAGCGACATATCCACCGCGTCGGGCTCGAGATGCAGGTACAGGGAGGTTTCCAACTCACACGCGTGGCCCATGCCCCCGCGCTGCGAGTCACGGGTGTCTGCGATCACTTTTTGACTCTCCGGCCCCGAGAGGTAGAAGGCAGCAGCCACAAGGGAATCAGGGTGCTCGACCATCGTCAGCCGCGCCGCCATCTCGACCAGGTTCTGGTTCGATCCGTGACCGTTGACGAGCAGGATACGAGTGAACCCATGACGTACCAGTGACGAGGCCACATCTGTGCAATAGCGGCAAAAGGTATCCCAACCGATCGTCACCGTGCCGGGAAAGTCCATGTGATGCGGCGAGTAGCCATGCACGATGGGAGGAAGAAGAACCGTCGCATCACCAAGCTCGGAGGCAGCGCCGCGGCAGATCGCCTCCACCAAGGTCACGTCGGTGTCGATGGGAAGGTGGGGGCCGTGGTCCTCGAGTGTTCCGATCGGCACTATGGGAACGCGGCCATCCTTGGCGGCCCGGCCCACTTCGGGCCAGCTGAGCTTTCCGTATTCGAGCGGCCTACCCCACACCTTTGGCTCCGTCCTGCTGCGCGAAACGAGCTAGGAAGGCTACCGACTGGCGCATGTGCTCTCGCAAGCCGGCGATCGACGCGTACTCATCGGTCGCATGGGCCCTGCCACAATGCCCGGCCCCCCCGATGGCGAAGGGGATATGCACGATCTGTTCGAACAGGTGGTAGGGCGCCCACCATGGAGCGGAAGGCCACACCCGCGCCCGACGGCCGGCGTCTGCATGCGAAGAGATCATCGCCCGCGCCACCGGAGTGGAAGGATCAGCGCGGGACGGCGGGCAAACGTCGGTCACTTCGACCCTGACCTCGGGAGCCACCGCTTCGACCGCGCGAGCGGCCGCAGCCGCTACCTCCTCGAAGTCGGCTCCATAGGGCATCCTGATGTCCACTATCGCTTTGGCTCGATCGGGAATGATCGTCTTTCCCCCACCGGGATAGCCGCCGGCGATCCCATTCAGGTTGATCGCAGCGCCGTAGAGCAAACGGCGGACTATCGACTCAGGGTCGCCTGCGGCTTTGTAACGGCGCGCCCCTGCTTCGGCCAGATGCGCTTCCACATCGAACCCGGAGGCGAGCTCGGCGATCAAGGGTTCATCCTGTGGGGGAACGTGGAGATCCTGGAGCCCATCTATCGCCGGCGACTCATCGGCATTGACCAGTGCGTTCAACGCCCGCACCAGGGACCATCCCGGGGACGCGATATTGACCCCCTCGCTCGAGTGCAACGCGCGCCCGATCGGTCCGCCCCAGTCGCCGCCTGCACAAGTGAGTTCTAGGGACAAGATCCCTTTGCAGCCGAGGAACACGTCGGGGGTTCCGGTGAGGTCCGCCATCAATTCCAGATCGAACGCCGCATCAGCTTGCAGATAGTCAGAATTAGCTTCGAGGACGTTCTGAAGGTGAACGCTTCCTATCTCTTCTTCGCCTTCGATGATGAAACGCAGATCCACGGGTGGCGTCGCCACCTTCCGAAAGGACGAAAGTGCCATGAAGAAAGCGGAAAGCGAACCCTTGGAGTTAGCCGATCCCCTCGCGACCACGGCGGGACCTACCCCAGGGATATCAGTCAGCTCGGCGCCGAAGGGAGGCAGGGTCCAATCTGGCTCGTCGGCCGGCTGGGTGTCGTACATGCCGTAGCGGAGCAGCCGGGGTCCGTCACCCGAGACGTTTCCCAGGACAACAGGATGCCCCGGGGTCTCAACCTCCGAGGCATCACCCCCCGCAAGCTCGATCAGGCTCGCGGTCGCCTCTGCGGTCGCCTCGATCCCCTCCGAGGTTCCCGAGACCGACGGCTGTCTCAAGTAGGTGCGGATGCGCTCGAGATGATCGTCGAAATCTGTATCGATCTGGTCCCACACACGCTGGACTTGCTCCGAGGGCGGGTCCGAGATCGGCTTCACGGCTGCATTATGGCGGCAGCAAGGAGAGCACAAGCTTCACAGGAGCTTCATTGCGTCACCACCTCACCGCCAACGATGCTGGGTAGGGTCAACCGATGATCGCCTTTTCCGCGCAGAACCTCGTCAAGCGCTATGGAAAGACGACTGCCCTCGATGACGTAACGCTGGAGATCGGCGAAGCTGAGCTTGTTGGGCTACTGGGACCGAACGGGGCCGGCAAGTCGACCTTGGTGAAGATCGGATGCGGACTGGTTCGACCCAGCTCTGGCACGGCGACTGTATGTGGATCACCGGCAGGATCGTTCTCTGCTCGTGCCGCTATCGGCTACCTCGCCGAGCTCTTCCGCTTCCCCCCGTGGTTGGAGGCAGGCGAGGTCCTGGCCCTTCACCAGGAGCTTGCCGGTTCACGGGGAGGGCCGAACGAGCGGCGTGACTTGTTGACGCTGGTGGGGTTGGCGGATGTCGGAACCCGGCGGGTCGACGCCATGTCGAAGGGGATGCAGCAGCGGCTCGGCATCGCACAAGCCTTGATCGGGACTCCACGTTTGCTCGTGCTAGACGAGCCGACCAGCGCTCTCGATCCGGCGGGACGAAGGGCGGTGCGCGTGATCCTGGAAGAGGTAAAGAGTCGCGGCATCAGTGTGATCCTCAACTCACACCTCCTGAGTGAGGTCGAGCTGGTATGCGATCGAGTTGCCATCATCTCTAACGGACGCATCGTGGTCGAAGGAGCACCCGCCGACATGGTGGCCCAACGCGGCGTCGAGATCGAGACCGAGGCCGGGACTGAAGATTTCCCGGGTGCCCAGAGGGAACAGGTGCCGGAACTGGTCGCCAAGCTGATCGCCGCGGGCCACTCGATCTACGGCGTTCGAGCCCGCAAACCCACTCTGGAAGACGTCTACATCGAGACCGTCGGAGAGCAGGTCTGATGAATGCCGTGTGGACCATAGCGAGACACACCGTGCGTGAATGCGTGCGTCGGCGCGTTTTCCTCGTCGTGCCAATAGCCACAGTTGGATTTCTGGCCCTCTATGCGACGGGCAATCATTTCGCTTTCCGCCACGTCGGAAACTCCACTACGGGGTTCGGGGGAGGTTTGGTCGACCAGAGAGCCCTGGCCGGTTCGACGTTGGTGGGGCTCGGGATGTTCATGACTCTTTTCCTGGCCTCATCGCTGGGCATCTTCCTTACCTTCTCGACGATCCGAGGGGATGCCGAGCAGGGGGTCTTGCAACCCTTGGTGGTGAGACCGGTAGCCCGCTGGGGTGTGGTCGTCGGGCGTTACGTGGGGGCGTCGGTGATCTGCGCTAGTTATGCCGTCTTCTTGTACGCCGGCACAGTGTTGATCACCTGGGTGATCGGGTCGTGGGCCCCCTCACCTTTGCTCCTGCCCGGCGTCGCGATGGTGGGTGCTGTCGAGGTGGTGATCGCGCTATCGCTGCTCGGCTCCACGGTCCTCACCGCCCTCCCTAATGGGATCGCCATGTTCATGCTCTACGGAGCGGGATTGCTGGGGGGTCTTCTCGGAGAGCTGGGCCGCGTCTTGTCGTCACCTTCTTTGGAGACCACAGGGAAGTTGACTGCCTGGGTTCTGCCGTACGAGGCCCTCTACCAAGCCAGTTTGAATTACCTGACCTCGAGCGCCACCGGTTTGACGCGCGTCGTTGTCAGACTCGGCCCCCTCGGCGGCGCAGAGAGTGGTGGGCCCTTTTTGGGAGTGTGGGCGTTGATCTACGTGATCGGTGTGGGGATGGGCTGCATCGCCTTGTTTGCACGAAGAGACCTCTAGCCCGGGAAGGCCAGCTTCGACCGAGCGTTATGCCCGTTCCTTGCGCGGGGCCAGTTGGGATCGTGCCCACCTGGGCGGGACGGTCATCCGGATCGATTGAATCTCTGAACAGGCGTCCCACAACCTGGGGAAGGTGGGGGTCGGATCTAGGAAAAGAGCTTGCCGGACTCCTTGCCCAGGCCGCGTTCGATCCATGTTTTCAGCGGCCGCCTGCGAACGCGGCGCAGGTACACGGGTTCGGAACCTGACTCAGAGCCGCGCCCACGCGGAGCTCCGAGGTAATCCACCACGTCCGTCTTGCGTCTGAGCTGGGCTCTCCTAGGGGCGGGATCGGTTCGGCCCGAGCTCCTGCGTTCCGATTCCGTTCGACGGGAGGAGATCCGCCTTTCCACGCCCACAGCTACTTTCGAACTCGACGGCATGGGTTTCCTTTCCGCGAAGAATCGGTCGAGGAACGTCGGGAGGATCGCTCCAAGCGAAACGAGCCAAAACACCACTCTAGGTGGGTGAACGTGGAGACGGCATCAGGTGTTCTGCGTAGACAAAGTGGACTCTTCCCTCAGGCGCCTCTTAACTCCCACTCATCAGACTCTCAGACCCGCCGCCCCATAATCACGTAGTGGAAAACAAAGGGCGGCTGCTGGTCGTGGATGACGAGCCGAACATCACCGATCTCGTGGCCATGGCTCTGCGCTACGAAGGGTTCGACGTCGACGTTGCCGCTACGGGGAGGGCCGCAGTGGAAACCGTCCGTTCGACGCCATCGAATCTCATCATCCTCGACGTCATGTTGCCGGATATAGACGGCTTCGAAGTGGCGCATCAGCTCTCCCTCAGCGGCCACCGGGTGCCGATCTTGTTCTTGACGGCACGCGACGCCACCGAAGACAAGGTGCGTGGCCTGACGATCGGGGGCGATGACTACGTAACGAAACCCTTCAGCCTCGAAGAGCTGGTAGCTCGCGTTCACGCCATCTTGCGTCGAAGTGACGGATCGCCAGAGGTCAACAGGCTCGAATTCGCGGATCTCGTGATGGATCTAGACACGCAGGAGGTCTGGCGCGGAGACCAACCTATCGAGCTCACCGCCACCGAGTATCGGCTTCTCCGCTATCTGATGTTGAACCCACGTCGGGTGCTCACGAGAAGCCAAATCCTCGACCACGTCTGGGACTACGACTTCGGGGGCGATGCGCGCGTCCTGGAGACCTACATCAGCTATCTCCGCAAAAAGGTCGACGTCGTAGATCCGCACCTGATCCACACGGTTCGAGGTTCCGGTTACTCGCTGCGGCTCCCGCCGCAGACCCGGTAGTCCTGGTCACAGGAAACTCTCAGCTATGACTCGGCATCATCTGAGCTTGGTGGATCAGACTCCCAGGAGCGAGCTCGAACATCGAGTTCCTAAAAGGCACCTGCAAGCCGGTGCCCGTGACGTGACGGATCACCTGTTGTGATGGAGTCAGGTTCGGGAACCGTCATCGGAGTGTCTCAGCGGCCCCGCTCCTCCCCCCCGCGGGGCCGCTGCGCGTCCGCTCTCGGCCCAAGGAACCTTCCCAGGAAACTCTCGGGTTTCGCCCAGCCCTTGCCCACCTCGGGGGCGCACTCTTGTAGCAACAAATGAGGATCGCCCTAAGGAGGCGTTAACGATGGACGAAGGACCCGAGATCAGCCAAGAAGGATCCGAGAACACCGGTGAAGCGTTCGAGAACAACCGTGAACCGTTCGAGCCGGCCCAATCGCGGAAGCGCCCCGCGCGCAAAACGATCGCGGTCGTCCTCGTCGTAGCCCTTCTACTGATCGGGTCGGGGTTTGCCGCCGCGTGGAATCTGCGCTATGCGGGAACTCCCGGAACTTCCGCAACAGGGAGCATCGGCACTGTGGCGCTGACGCAGAGCACGGTGGCGCCCCCATCGTCGTCACTCGCGGCCACCGTCAAGCGCGTGCTTCCCTCGGTCGTGAACATCCACTCCGTGGCGTTCAGTCCCGGACTCTTTGGCCAACCCCAAACCGGAAGGTCAGAAGCCTCAGGCATCATCATCTCCCGCAACGGAGTCATCCTGACGAATAACCACGTCGTTGCAAACTCGACCCACGTCACCGTCTCGTTCACGGATGGCAAGCACAAGCCGATGACGGGAACTGTTCTAGGGACCGATTCACAACACGATCTCGCGCTGGTGAAGGTAGCGGCCACCGACTTGACTCCGATCACCGTCGGAAGCTCGTCCAAGCTGAAGTTGGGCGACAGCGTGGCGGCAATCGGATTTCCGCTCGATCTTGGCGGTCCCACGGTTACGCAAGGGATCGTGTCAGGTCTCGACCGTAACGTCACCGTCGGAGATGCCGGAATCACCGAGCACCTCAAGAGCCTCATCCAAACCGACGCCGCGATCAACCCCGGCAACTCCGGCGGTCCGCTGATCGATGCGAACGGCAACCTCATCGGGATCGACACCGCCGCAGCGTCCGCTGGCTCCGCGGAAAACACGGGATTTGCGATCTCGATAGACCAAGCCATGCCGATCATCAAGAAGATCCTTCAGGAGAAGCCGACCCAACAGGCCTGGCTTGGAGTTGAGGTTTCGACCCTTACGCCTCCCCTGGCCTCTCAGCTGGGCCTCCCCCCGGGGAGCAGCGGCGTTGCGGTCGTCGGTATAGTCAGCGGGGGGCCGGCGGCGTCCTCCGGGCTGCGACGCGGGGACGTAATCCAGGCGGTTGACGGCTCTTCTGTCTCCGCCGCCCTCCAGCTAACCCAAGCTCTCTCGAGTCACTCGCCGGGCGAGAAGGTCACGCTCCGGATCCTGAGACCGGCAGGTACGAGCACTGTAGATGTCACCCTCGGCCAGAGGCCGGTCGGTCTCTCCGGATGATCTTGAGTCTGCGGGCTACGAGACTGGACCGACTAGCGCTCCTGCTCGTAGCCTGCCCCGCTCCAAGCACTCATGCCCCCGATGACATTGACTACTCGCTCGTAGCCGTGGTGCTGGAGCAAGCTCCCGGAGGCTGAGGAGCGGTATCCGGTCCCGCAGATGACCGCGATCAACTCATCGCGGGGAACCTCTTCGATCCGGTGAGGCAGCTCTGCTCCCGTGATGAATTGCGCGCTCGGTATGTGTCCCTCCGCCCACTCCGACGGCTGCCTCACGTCGAGGATGCGGAGGTCCCTGCGTGCAAGCTCCTTATGAAGCTCGTGCACGGTCATCTGCTTCGTCGATTGCAACGCTCGAGCGGATGCCCGCCATTCCGCCATCCCGCCCGACAGCCATCCCACCGGAGGGTCATAGCCAACGCGGAGCAGTTGCCACGTTGCCTCCCAGAGATCACCGGGGTCACGAAGGACCAGCAGAGCGCGGGCACCATCGGGAAGAAACGTACCGGCCCATGTCGAGAAGGCAGAGCTGAGTCCTACGTTTAGCGCTCCGGGGATATGAGCGCCTCCGAATGCTTCCAACTCGCGGGCATCGACGACCCAGGCCCCATCGGCCATCTCCGACTCGAATCGATCGGGCTTCAAGGGAGGTGGCTCGCGGAGCACGCCCAGAGGTGCAACTCCACTCATGTTCTGAGCCCGCATGCGTCTCCAGTAAGGAGGGACCGCGGGAAGATTGTCCAAGCGGATGCATTCTTCAACGAAACCCTCTGACGAAGTGACTCTTGCAAGGATCGCGTTGGTCTTCTGCTCGTAGCCCAGGGTTGTCGACAGTCTGCTGCCGATGTTGCCGCCGCAGAGCGAGCCCGCAACGTGCGTTGGAAAGATCTCCAGATGTGCGGGCAACTGGAACAGGATCTTCTCCTGAATCGTATGGCAGTAGTCGACCGCTGCCGCGCGAGCCTGGTCTGCCCCACCCAAGAGGTCGGGCCGCGCCAGATCGCCGACGAGTACCGCTCCCCCGGACAGCATGAGGGCGGGATCTGCTTCATCGCCCTCGAAGACCAGCAAGCTGATGTGTTCCGGCGTATGTCCGGGCGTGTGGAGGATCTGGATGGCAACGTCACCGAGTGCGATGCGATCGCCATCATCGATCGGCGTGTGCTCGAGGCCGTAGTCGCCTCCCGCGAAGGCCAGCACTTCTAGGTCGGTCCGCTCCCTGAGCTCGGTCAAGCCGCTCAAGTAGTCGTTGTGACCGTGGCTATCGAGCGCGTATCTGATGCGTAGACCCGCCTTGCGCGCCGCCTCGAAATAGACCTCTACGTCACGGCGGGGATCCAGGACGACCGCTTCCCCGGTACCGTCGTCACCGACCAGATAAGAGGCATGGCCGAGGCTCTCGAGATGGAACTGCCTGAAGAACACGTCGTCGACGATACGCAACTCGGGTGCGGACTGCATTCTCCGGAGGGGCCTAACGGTCTGATCTCGGGGGGGCGCCTCGATCGCTCAGCCTCGTGACTGCCGATATTCCCGCCGCGTCGTTGGTCGGCCCGATGGCCACAAATATCCGTGATCGTCTAAAGATGCGTCGCTACTGGCCCGATAGACAAGTAAGCCGGCAGCAAAACGAGCCGGCTCCACCTTCAGACGAGGAGACAGCAGAGATGACCTTGATCGAGCGGCCACCGACGACCATCAAGGCCTGCAGCACGCATTTGCCGATCGAGAGCAGATTGCCCCGTACCCGGTTCGAAACGATCGCCAGGGATCAAGGGGGCACGGTCACGTTCATCACGGAATGGCTGGCGAGCCATGCCCAGGGCAACTCCTGCGAGGCCTGCGAGGGCGTCGGCTTCTGTCTCCGTTGCGATGCCCGCGGCTGCGACGAATGCCATGGCGGACTCTGCGAGAGGTGCAATGGACTCGGTCTCCGGCTCGAGACCACTCGCTCCTGAGCAGGCTCGGCCACCGCGGCATCCCGCCAAGCATCACAGGCCGTCCCCTAGGATCCTTGACCTCCAAGATTGAAGTCACTCTCTGTAGCTGACTTCTTTGCCCGATTCATACCGTCTGGTATAGATTATGGAACTCGGGAGGGAGGGCGATTGGTCAAAGATCTGAACGTGCGGAGAACGCGCCGCGGCATCGACTACCTCAAGAAGGCTTTGACGGATTTCCTGGAGACCGGTGAGGTTGAGCTGCCCTCGTATCCGGCCTACCTGTCCTATGTTGAAGGTATCGAAGCCAGGGTGCGCTGGCTGACCGAAGAGCTGTGGGACTGCACCGACCCCCTGCCGGCGATGTACTGCGAGGATCTGGGGCTCGATCGTGGAGCGACGTATTCGGATGCCGCCCGATACCTTCGCCAACGGGAGGATCTCAGAGCGGTTCGACGCATATCACCCTGACCGACAGTCTTCGGCGCGGGCGCCGTGGAAACCGAGAGAAGAAAGCGGCCGGGGGTGCGGACGGGCAGGGGAATGGGACTCTCTATGCACGTCCGACGGAAGTCCACCCCCGGCATCTCCCACTATGGGCCAGCCCGTGCATCGGTTCCATACGTATGTCTATCTAGGCATCTGTGTAAGAAGACTCTCGCGAGCCGCCAGCTTTCAAACTCTAGGAAACGGTGGAAACGCAAGGTGACCACTAATTTCAGTGCTATCGCCTGAGCATCTTCGCTGAAGCTCGCTCGACAACGGCTTTTCTGAACGCCGGCGTAGGTCCCGGTGCGAATCTTGCCGACACATCCCATCCCCTTTTGAACCACTTTGATCTCTGGATCAAAGAGTTGAAACTGCCGGCGCGGAGTCGTATCTTCTCCAGCCGGAGTGGTTGCTCTGGTTGTTTCCATCGGGTTGACCAGGAGGTGGGAATGAAGTCGAAGGGCAGGGTCACTGCGCTCGGGGTCACCATGGTGATGTCGAGCGTTTTGCTTGCAGGGGCGTTAACCAGCCCGGTAACAGCGGCACCGAAGCGCGTTTCGTCTTTGGCGAAATACGGGACGGGAGGCGTCCAGCCCGCATCGACCGGGATGCTCGACTGCAATGGCTTCAGCTCCATACAACGTTCGGTAAAACTGACCTCAGCCTGCGCCGATCCGCGCGGATACGACGGGGGACGCTTCTACGACAACGGCCACTACATCGGTCATGACGAGCCGATCGTTCGCTTCCTCTCGAACCGCGCCGGTTCCGGGAACCACACCGTGTGGAAGGAAAAGCTTCCCCTAGGCCCCAATCACCGCCCCACCGTGAACACGCCGGGCAACGACATCACCCATTGGTTCGAGTTGAGCGTGGCCCCTTGGTTCTCCATGGCGCTGTGCAACAGCCGCTCCTACCCGCTGACTCAGCCGTGCACGCCGAATCGTGAATCCAACGCGCCCAGCGCGACCTCACCTGGGGCAGGCAGCTCCTTCTTGGAGATGCAGTTCTATCCTCCGGGTTACGCGCCTTTCGTCGATAACATCAGCTGCGACAACACTCACTGGTGCGCGTCCTTGCACATCAATGATCTCGAGTGTGACACCAACTTCATCTGCAATCCGCAGTGCGTGGAGCCGACGAACTTCGCCTTCATTCAGAAGGACGGGGTGCCGACTGGACCGCCGAGCCCGCAACTGTCCAACCTCGCATCGTTCACGCCAAACGCACAGACGCTCCTCATGAATCCCGGTGACAAGATCGTCGCCCGTGTCTTCGATGCCGATATTGGCGGAGGTAAACACGCCTTAGAAACCCGAATACGCGACGTGACGACAGGTGAAAGCGGCTACATGATCGCCTCCGCCAAGAATGGATTCATGGCGACTAATCCTGGCGATTGCACCGGAGTGCCCTTCAACTACGAGCCCGAATACCGCACCGCTTCTCCTGCAAATGTCATTCCCTGGGCAGCGCTACAGACAAACATCTCCACCCAGTTCGAGATCGGCCACTTCACCCCCTGCAGCACCGTGCAGAACCCTGTCAATCTCAACCTGGGCGGGGCGACCGACACGATGTGGCAGAACTGCACTGGGCCCTACGAGCAGGCGGGTCGTACCGCCGGTTTGACCGAGGAGCCGAACGATTCACCCTGCTACCCGGAGGGTTACACGCACCACGGCCTCGCGGCGCCAAACCTCGTGACCGGGTGCGATAACTTCTTCGCGGCCAACGGTGATCTCGACTTTGACGGCTCTTCCTACTGGCCCGACTGGCCCAGCAGCACAACCCCGAACAGGCATCCCTCGCCGTTCTTGCAGAGAGAGCCAAAGTCGCGTCACGCGCTCTACAAGCGCATCCAATTCCAGACCGATGCTGCGGCCAGTGAGGCTTCATGCAAGCCGACGGGAGTCGGCTGCGCCGTACCTCCTCCGGGGGCACCGGGTCACTTCTATCCCTGGTGGACGCTCGCCAAAGTGCACGGAAGATGCGTTTGGGAGTTCGGTCAGATGACGAATGGCAATTCGTTCGGCAAGACCGCCCAATACGGGCAACCGGCGCTGAGCTGGTATTACGGCAACCTGGAGGGACGGATCAAACCGCTTCCGAGTTGCTGACCGACTCGGGCCGATGATGTGACGGTGGGTGCTCGCCCATCAGCGCGAGCACCCACCCGCCACTTAGCTCGAGCGCTTTGTCTCGGCTTAGGTCGTCGGGTCGGCGTCCTTCTCCCAAACCGACACGTGCCGGCGGCTGTCGCTCGTGAAGGGCTCCCGTTTCCACCCGCTCCAGCGCTCACGTAGCGTCATCCCGGCAAGCTGCGCCATGAGGTCGAGCTCGGCCGGCCATACATACCGAAAAGGAACCGAGTGGCGCTCTAGCTTCCCGTCAACGGTCTCGAAGTGATGCGAGATGAGGCCTTGCGTCGCGATGTCGTATTCATCGAATCCCAATCTCATCTCGCTGATATGGAAGGGCCGGACCGTCTCTCCTGGCGGAAGCCGCTGCAGGTCCGGGATACCGACCTCGATGACGAAGCAGCCGGCGGGCTCGAGGTGGGCCGCGACGTTGCGGAAGCATGCCACCTGGGCCGCCTGTGTCGTCAGGTTCAAGATGGTGTTGTAGACCAGATAGGCGACCGCGAACGACCCTTCCACGGTTGCCGTTGCGAAATCCCCGATCGCTACAGGGATGTCCTCGCCGCCCGGTTTGGCGCGCAGCCTCGCAACCATCGCCTTGGATAATTCGATGCCCTGGATGGGCACGCCCCGGCGCGCAAGCGGTAATGCGATCCGGCCGGTTCCGATCCCCAGCTCGAGGGCGCGTCCACCGCCTGCGAACTTGGCGAGGAATTCGACGACTGGATCGATGACCACCGGGTCGAACATCTTTGCGTCGGACTCGTCGTACCTCGCAGCGACGCGCTCGTCGAAGTAGCCGTCGTCATGCACGCTCGGAACCTAACCCAGAGAGAGGATCCACCCGAAAACGCGTCCCAGTTTTCTCGTGAAACGGGTGCCTAAACGGGGCTTGGGAGACCTTCGATCGCATGCAGCGCCCGGGTCATCTCATCCTCGTCCAGCGCGACGTCCTGGAGTTTGCCCGCGAAGTAATTGTCGTAAGCGGCCATGTCGAAATGACCGTGGCCGGAGAGGTTGAAGAGAATGGTGCGCTCCTCACCCGCCTCGTCCGCGTGCTTAGCCGCCTGAACAGCGCCATGGATCGCGTGGGCGGCCTCCGGGGCCGGCAGGATCCCCTCGCTGCGTGCAAACAAGACAGCCGAAGCGAAGATGTCATTTTGGAGATATGCCTCGGCGCGAACCAGACCGTCGAGAACGAGTTGCGAGATCAGTGGGGCGACGCCGTGATACCGAAGGCCGCCGGCATGGATGGGGGCCGGGACGAAGTCATGCCCCAGCGTATGCATCGGCACTAGCGGCGTCAGCATGCTGGTGTCGCCGAAGTCATAGGCGAACAGCCCTCGCGTCAGGGTGGGGCAAGCCGCGGGCTCGCAAGCCAGCACGTCGATGTCACGGCCCGCTATCTTCTCCCGCAGGAACGGAAAGGCCAGGCCGGCGAAGTTCGAGCCGCCGCCCACGCAGCCGATAACGGTGTCCGGGAAAGCCCCCGCGAGCTCCATCTGGGCGAGCGCTTCCTGCCCGATCACGGTCTGATGCAGGAGGACGTGGCTGAGAACGCTTCCCAGCGAATAGGCGGTGTCATCCCGGCCGGCAGCGTCCTCGACCGCCTCGGAGATCGCGATCCCGAGGCTTCCGGGCGAGTCCGGATGCTCCTCGCGAGTCGAGCGCCCGCACTGCGTGTCCTCCGAGGGGCTCGATACGACCTCGCCACCCCAAGTCTCGATCAGTGAACGCCGGAAAGGCTTCTGGTCATACGAGACGCGAACCATGTACACCTTGCACTCGAGGCCCATGAGCTTGCAAGCGAATGAGAGCGCGCTCCCCCACTGCCCTGCACCGGTCTCGGTGGACAGACGACTGCGTCCTTCCCGTTTGTTGTAGAACGCCTGCGCCACAGCGGTGTTCGGCTTGTGACTACCAGCCGGGCTGACCCCCTCGTACTTATAGAAGATGCGCGAGCGGGTCCCGATCGCTGCCTCGAGTCGCGATGCACGATAAAGAGGCGTGGGTCGCCAGAGCCTGTAGATATCGAGGACCTCCTCGGGGATGGCGATCTCGGCCTCCTCGCTGACCTCCTGGCCGATCAGCTCCATCGGAAACAGAGGTGCGAGATCGTCCGGCCCGACCGGCTGCCCGGTCCCGGGATGCAGGATGGGCTGCATGGCCGTTGGCATGTCGGAGCGAATGTTGTACCAGCGGCGCGGGAGCTCTGACTCCTCGAGGAGGAACTTGGTCTGGCTGGCGGGACGAGAACGGGTCTCAGTCACGCCGGGAGCATAGATCAAAGCGGATCCGCCGTGGCTTCCCGCCGGATCATTTCCGCGGGCCCAGGCTCAGGATCGGCCCGGTCGCGCCGGGCCAGGAGCCGAGAGCGGGGGCCCCGCGCTTCAAAAGGCCAGCGCGCGGCCGTGCTGGCGCGGACGGTGAGCAGTTAGCGCCACGCGTTTCTAAGCATTTGTGCCTATGGAGGTCGTCGTCGCGATTGCCGAAAAGACTTCATCGGACCAGAAGGGTCCCAGAGCAAAGAGGTTCCAAATGATCAAGCTTCAGGCTTTCAGGATCGCAGTGACAGTCTCAACACTCGCCATGGTGATCGCGGCAAGTGGCGCCGGGCAGAAGTGGGCGCACTGAACGAGCAGCACCGATCCATTCCCCGACGCCCCGGTGCACGCCTCCGGGGCGTTTGACTTTTCCACTTTCGCCGGGCCCGCCAGGAACTTACTGGTCCCACCAGCTCTGACGGGGGTGCACACTGGTTGAAGGCATAGTTGGCGGCCTGCCTACAATCTTCGTTAGAGGGAGCGTGAGGCGTGGACCCGGCCAGTTACCCGGTTCAATTTTCGGTGGACTACCCCGACCGCGCCTTGAATCGAGTAACAACACTGTTTCGCATATTCATGGCCATTCCCATCGTGATCGTTCTGGTCTCCCTTTCGGGTGCCACCTGGGTGCGGAACGCTGAGAGTGGTCGTGCTTTTGTCGCCGGCACGACCGGATTGCTGTTCCTGCCTCCCTTGCTGCTGATCGTCTTCCGTAAGAAATACCCACGGTGGTGGTTCGACTGGAACCTCGAGCTTCAGCGCTTCGGAAGCAGAGTGAACGCCTACCTCAGCCTGATGGACGATCGCTATCCATCTACCGACGACCACCAGGCTGTTCATCTCGATTACCCCTACCCCGACGTCGAGCGTGATCTGAACCGGTGGCTCCCCCTTGTGAAGTGGTTCCTGGCGATTCCCCACTACATAGTGCTGATCTTCCTAGACATCGCCGCGCTCCTCGTGGTCATCGTCGCTTGGTTCGCAATCCTGTTTACTGGGCGGTATCCGAGGGCGCTGTTCCGATTCGTCGAAGGTGTGATCCGGTGGAATCTCCGCGTGACCGGTTATGCAGCGGTGCTGATCACTGATCGGTATCCGCCGTTCCGCCTTTCTCCGTAAGGCCCAACTGGACTCACATAACAGCCACGCGGAGATCGGTTCGTCTGCCGAGGAAATCGCCCAATCGACCGACCGCTTTCTCGAGCGCGACGCTCCCGGACTCGGAAAAGGACTCGTACAGTAAAACCTCGACCGTGACTGCCTTGTCAGTGACGGACCGGCGCCAATGTCCCGCCACCCGAGGGCCGTTCATGACCGTCCCGCTCGGCAGGCTCCGATCGACGAACGCAGACCGAACCTTTGCTCCCAGTGGATCACCCAGATAACGCGACTCGGTGTAACCGACGACGAGCTCGTCATACGCCTGGAGCAATTGCACTACCGTCCCTGTGCGCGGGTTCGGTCGCGGTTCGCCGATCCACCACAAGGTGGAATCCTTCACCCGTTCATTGCTCAGTCGGCTCCCGAGAGCCTCGATCCCAGCCTTCAGATCAGTCATTGTCAAGCCCGACCACCAACTCATGTCTTTCAGCGTCGCCGGTCCATGGCTCGTGAGGTAACGGCGAACCAACTCCACAACCGCCTGGTCGCGATCGAAGTTGTGGCCTGTGGACACGCGTTCGTCGAACAAGGCGTAGGTGTGCTCCTTCCCCTTTAGGCTCCCGCTGCAGATCACAGACTCCAACTCGCAATGCATGAGCAGATGCGGCAGTCGCTGGCCGCTCGGTTCGATGCGCGACCCGCGGAGAATCTTGCCGAGGTCTCCGCGGGTGAGATGGTTCCCGCCCTCGAGCCGATCCGATAACAGTTTCTCTGCCCGAGAGCGCGTCTTGGGATCCAGTCCAAGCTGGCGGTAGCGCGGCTCCTGGCCTCTCTGAACGCAGGGGCCGCTGAGAGCCATCAACCATCGCAGATCTCTGCGCGCCACGAAATGCCACGTCGGCCTCAAAACATGGGTTCTGAGAATCGATCCTCCCGAAACCTTGCCTTCTACTTGGGCGTCGGCCACATCCGACAGTCGTTGAGCGATGGACCATTTAGCCGGCCCGTAGTCCTGAGCTTGCATCGCGAGATGTCGTTCTACGACCTGCACTGGGCTCTGGAACACTGGGCCCGCCAACCCCATCCGTTCCATACGCAGCCTTGCAACATCGCTGGGCCTCACGCTCTCAGCCTAGGGACCTCGCCAAGGAGTCCGAACGGTTCAAGAGCTCTCGACCGTTACAGCCATGGGACTTAGGTGCTGGGTGAATCAACGATGGAGCAGCCAGACAAGCACGCGCAAGGCGACGGAAGCAAGGATGAGGATGCTCCAGGCGATCCTCGAGACTTTCACTGCTGGGGAAGCCTTCTTGCGTTCCGCTCGGTTCTGATACTGATTCTCCAGTTGGAGGCGATCGAAGGGCCCCGCCACAACACCGTCGGCTGCAAATAGATAAAGGGCTGCCGTGAAGACTTGTCCAATCGCTCCCCCGACAACTACCGTGCCAACGAACCCAATCGCCATCGCGGTGATCCCCACTGCGGGCGCGAAGGGGGTGATCACAGCGCCCACCATGGTGACAGGCAAGACCGCCACGGCCAGGGCCACCGCGGCTGACCCATAGCCGGTCACGCCTTCGCCCCATCGTTTCTTTATCAGCGAGGCACTACGACCTACAGAGTCCAGCACGGGACGGTCCTCATATAACAAAACGGGAACAATGAGAGATGTGGCAGCCGCCCAGCTGACACCGGCCAGCAGCGCCAGTAGGCGGCCGCCCAACTTCAGACGCTCTGCGATCAGTTGGATCACTAGCCCTACCGTGATCGCAATCAAGCTCCACCCCAGCAGCTTTGGCAACTGCTTTAGGGCCAAGGCGAATGCGACTCGTAGAGAAGGATCCCTGCCCTCGAGACGTTCAACCGCGGCAGCGATCACCGTGGCGCCCGCGAGACTTCCGACTATGCCCGAGGCGAACATGATCGGATAAAGCCATAGAAAGCGCGGGAAACGGAAGTCGGCGAGGTGCGGAGCTCTGCTGAAGGCGAGGAAGAACAACACCAGAAAGATTGCTACTTGAGCGATGAAACCCACCGCAATCACCGCAATAAGCTCAGGATCCCGCTTGATGACCGACCAGCTTTGCCCAAGCAGCTTGAAACCGGACCTGATTCTGCCCACGATGTATTCGACGGTAAGCCGGGAGCTCCGACATGTAACTACGTAGTTGGGGCAATCATCGATTCAGCTCGCTGTCACGGTTGATTCTGGGCACCTTGAGCTATCGCTCCTGGTCCCTCTCTTCATGATCGAGGAGATACTCGATATAGACCGGGCGAAGGGCCTCTGCGAGCCGCCCCTTGTCTTGTCCCATCGAGTCACGAAGCAGCCGCGACGCGCTCAATGCATCCTTTTCGGCCGCCTCGACGTTCCCCGCGGCTGCTTCTGCGACGGGAATGTCCTTCAGCAGATCCCAGAAGAATTTGAGATCGAGGCGCTGCTCCGCCAGATGCACCGCACGATCGTGCAGCTCCTCGGATGAAAGTTTGTCCAGCTCGAGGAATCCAGGGTCATCGGAGCGCTGGTTTGCTCCCGGGAGGAGCTTCTCCCCCTCCTCGTCCCCGGCGGAGGACGATGGTTCGTCCGATGGGATCGACCGTTGTAGTCGCTCCCGGATCCATCTGAGACTGCCAGGATCTCCCATTGCGTCTTGCCAACCGCTCGCGAGCTCTTCGAGCTCTTGCCGCTGCGCCACTTTGCCCAGGATCTGCACGGTAGGGCTGCTGATCGCCGCCTTGCTCGATGCTTCTTCTCGCATGGCGTAAACCTCGCCTGTGGCCTCGATCCACGAAATCTCGTAAGGAGTCCCGGGATCGCTGTCGTCCGTCCAAGCGTCTCCAAGCTCAACCTCGGTCGATCGGCGCCGACGCTCATCCTCTTGGTAGAAGTCTTCGATATTCATCTCCCCAGCCTTTCGATGTAGTAGGCGCTCGAGCCCTGCGAGTTGGGTGAAGCCTCTTGACCCTATCCACGTCGGGCGGAGCACGATTCCCACCATGGCAGCACGTGATTAACCGTCGTCAACAGCGTCGATCGAACAAGAAGCCGAGATGCGTCCAGCGTCCATGTCCACGAGGGCCTTTTTGACCTATTCGGAGGGCATGACGCTTGCTTCAACGAACGCTCAACTTGGGGATCTTGGCGCATGTAGACGCCGGTAAGACAACTCTCACCGAGGTCGCGATGGGATGACAACCCCTCGACCGCGACGAATACCTTTTACGCGTCGTAAGCGGCGAACGCCGGTCACCCCTGGTGGGTCACATGGCTAATGGCAAGATGCACGCAGACGAGGAATATTCGCCCGATGTCCTTATTTCGGAAAGAGTCGCGTGTCCAAAGCACCTCTGAGGTACGTGTCGCCCGACGAAGACAGTGGCCGGTGGAATGGCTTTCCCTTCCGGCGGGGCGATATCGTCATCAGTACACGGTCGAAGAGCGGCACGACCTGGCTTCAGATGATCTGTGCCCTGCTTATCTTCCAAGTTCCCGATCCCCCCGCCCCATTGGCGACGTTATCGCCATGGCTTGACGCGCTGATCACTCCGAAGGAGGAGGTCTACCGGCGACTCGAAGCGCAACAACACCGCCGATTCATCAAGACGCACACGCCACTCGATGGAATCCCCTTCGATGAGCGCGTCACCTATATGGTCGTGGCGCGCGATCCTCTTGATATGGCGGTGTCCCTCTATCACCAGGGCGACAATCTCAATCGCGCGCGTGTTCGGCAGCTGACGGGCCAGACAGAATCGGGATCACGCCAAGAGCGAGCGCCGGTTCGTGAATGGCTGCTGGAATGGATCGAGGAGGACGCGTCGCCTCTGGACGAGATGGATTCTCTTTCAGGCGTGATGTGGCACCTCTCGGACGCTTGGGATCGACGCGGGCGATCAAATGTCGTTCTGGTGCATTACGACGATCTGCTGCTCGACCTGGAGGGCGAGATGCGAAGGCTTGCCCGCCTGCTGAGCATCGCGGTTCCGGCACCCTTGTGGCCCACACTGATTAACGCTGCGACCTTCACCACCATGCGTTCCCGCGCCGAAAGGCTCGCTCCTAACCCCTCTGGCATCCTCAAGAACCCAGCGGCCTTCTTCCGCCGCGGTACCAGCGGTTCGGGTCGGGAGCTCCTGACCGAAAGTGAGCTGGCTCACTACTGCGACCGAGTCAACGGTATGGCGCCCCAGGCTTTGCTGAGTTGGCTGCTCCGCTGAAACGCCGATCGTGTCTTTCTAGTTGATCACGCTGGAGTGACTTCCAATCTCCCGGTCAGACGAGCAAAGGCTCGAACGGACGCGGAGAGAGCTCCAGGGCCCTCAGAAAGGCGTCCACGACGTCCGGATCGAACTGTCTCCCTCGCTGGTGCAGGATCTCTGCAACAGCATCCTCAACCGGCCACGCTGCCTTGTATGGCCGCTCGTGAGTGAGGGCGTCAAAGACATCCGCCACGGCGACGATGCGACCCGAAAGCGGAATGTCCTCGCCAACCGCTCCGAGCGGATAGCCGCCACCGGCCCACCGTTCGTGATGGGTTCTAGCAATCTCTTCAGCGCGCCGCAGTAACTTGACCTTGCTTCCGGACAGGATCAACGCACCGAGCAGGGTATGACGCTTCATTACCTCAAACTCGTCCTCCCTTAGCCTGCCAGGCTTCAGCAAGATGCTGTCGGCGATGCCGATCTTTCCGACGTCATGTAGCGGTGCAGCAAGACGCAAAAGCTCGACCTCGTCCGGCGGAAGCATCAACTCCTCGGCGATCAGGGCGGCAGTCGCCCCTACTCGTTTGGTGTGCTGGCCGGTGTCGTCGTCTCGGAACTCTGCAGCGATGGCGAGGCGCATCAGGATTTCTACACGGGCGTCCTCCAACTCCATAGTTCGCTCCCGCACTTTGTGATCGAGCACATCGTTCTGCCTCTTCAACTTGGCATGAAGGTCGCCTGTCTCAAGCATGTTCTTGATCCGCAACAGGACTTCTTCATGATCGAAGGGCTTGGTGAGAAAGTCCTTCGCTCCGTACGACAGAGCTCGCCGCTTTGCTTCGGGATCGGCATCCGCAGTCAGGACAAGGATCGGAAGGTAGCCTTTGGCGGCCACGTAAGGACGCAGCTGATCCATCACGTCGAAACCACTGAAATGTGGCATCTCGAGATCGAGGAGGATCAGATCGGGCGAGATTCGTGCGACCACATCGATAGCGAGTCGGGAGTCTGTCAGAGTGTGAATCTCGTAATAGCCACTTTTGCGTAGTACCCGCTCGAGCAACCTGACGTTTTGCGGCAGATCATCGATTATCAAGATGCACGCTTGAAGCAAGCCAGCACTCATGCCTCAGGTACCTCTCCGCTAACGAATCCGTTCAAGAGGACCCTTATCGCTTGAGCGGCCGCCATGATCTCCTTGATGCTGTCCTGATCTTCCTCACTGAGGTTCTCGAAGGGCAGCAGCTGCAGATAACCAGTGATGATGCCCACCTGATTGTTGACTGCATGGCGCAATCGCGTTCGATCCTCAGCGGTGACGATGGGTTGCATCACGAAACCCGCTCTGGTTGCGCTTCGGAGATAAAGGAGTCAATCGTAGTGAACAATGTCGCGAGTTCGATCGGCTTCGTTAGGTAAGCATCGGCCCCCTCTACGAGCAGGCGCTCGATCTGACCTGAGGTCGCATCCGCGCTCACGATCACCACCGGAATCGTCGCGGTCCGGGGATCACGCCGCAGCTCATCCAGAACCTCAGCACCGGTGGTATCGGGGAGATGAAGGTCGAGGAGGATCAGGTCGGGACGATGGGTGCGTGCGAACTCTATCCCGATGCTGCCCTGGACTGCTGTCAGCAGCTTGATATCTGAACGCCGCTGTAGAGCACGCCCGACGAGCTTTACATTCGAAAGGTTGTCTTCGATGTAGAGGATCGTGCGAAGTGCTCGTTCCGAACGAGTCTCAGCAGCCACGGTGGCGTAGGGCTCGCTGACGCCGGGATCATCGGCCGGCGGCAGTTGCAGGGTAAAGGTTGTGCCCCGCCCCACGTCGCTCACGACCTGCAGCTCGCCCCCCATTGCTTCGACCAAGTTCTTGGTCAGCGAGAGTCCGAGCCCGGTGCCTTCGACCTCGGTGCGCTCGGCCCCGAGACGGTCAAAGGGGATGAAGAGTCGCTGGAGCCGGGCGGCGGGAATACCCAAGCCTGTGTCGGTCACAGTTACCTCTACCTCTGGATCCATTTCCCTGGTGGAGACCGTCACAGTTCCCCCGTCGATGTTGTACTTGATCGCGTTCGACAGCAGGTTGAGCACAACCTGCTTCAATCGCTGGCGATCGGCAGCAACATGGAGTCCTTCTCTCGCTACCACCTGATCGAGCGTGATCGAACGCTGGGAGGCGAGGGGTGTCACCAACGATATGCACTCTCCTATGACGTGATCCACGAGCACCGGTTCTAGCGACAGGCTCAATTGGCCAGTCTCGATGCGAGAGATGTCCAGCACCTCGTTGATCAGCTCGAGAAGGTGACGCCCTCCTCTCACGATCTCATGCACGCTCTCTTTCTGCTCGGGACCGAGCTTGTCCATCTCCAGCAACTGTCCGAATCCAAGAATCGCGTTGAGCGGCGTACGCAGCTCGTGGCTCACCCGCGACAAGAAATCGCTCTTGGCGAGGCTGGCTTCCTCGGCGGCCTTCTGTGCGACGCGTATCTCATGCTCGGCAGCCTTTCTCTCCGTGATGTCTTCCACGAAAGCGCTAAAGCTGCAGCGGTCTTCCACGAGCACGGACCAAATGGTGACGCTTGCAGGGAAGCGGCCACCATCTCGATGATGGGCCATGACGTCGATCTTGCGATCCTTGAGAGCACCGCTCTCGTCGGCGAATAGATCGGTCAGGCTTCGTTCTGTGGTTTCGTCGGCGTAGGAGATCCGAATCACTTCAGAGGTTTGTCGTCCGATCACTTCTTCCCTGGTCCAGCCAAAAGTGTCTTCGGCCCGTCGGTTCCACCCCGTCAGTACGCCGCCTTCATCCGTGGTTATGAACGCCTGCCCCGCCGCGTCGATGATCGATCGGGCGGTGCCCTCGCTCGCCCTCAGGCGCTGCTCGATACGGCGGCGCTCTCTCAGAGTCAGAACCAAGAGGACGAGTCCAGCCGAAAGAACTATCGCGAGTAGAGCGGAGATCGCCAGGACGGCGAATCGCAACCGCGACCCGGCGGCATTGGCGGCGTGACCAGAGATCTCCACCGTTGCCGCCCAGCCGATGCCGGGGATCGGAGCGTAGGCAGTGACGGGGTCGTTCTTGCGGGCGGCTTGGACAACACCGGATTTCCCCGCCAAAGCGGCCGCAACCGGAAGTGCACCTTTGTCGGATACGAGGCTCGAGGTGGAAGATCTGGGACCGGCGACGACGGTGCCCCGCTGGTCGGTGACCGTGAGAGCCAGGCCGTCGCGCGAGAGGAAGCTTTGACTAAGAGTATCGATGGTGTTCAGGTCGTACGCAGCGACCAGAAGAGCAACCGTCTTTCCCTGGCCCCCGTGAGCGAGGACTGCGCGAACCGGGGACGCCGCCGCCACAACCAGCAAATGACCTCGCGCTGCCGTGCGATAAGCGTCAGACACATAAGGGTCCGCCAGGGCCGTGACACCCTGATACCAGTCTCGGAAGCTGAAGTCCCTACCGATGATCATGGGTGTCTTCGGGCGCACATCGATCAAGCGCCCCGACGCGTCGGTAATAAAGGTAGTTGCGATGCCGCGTCGCGAGCTGCGTAACTGCCGCAGGTTGTGTGCGATCGTCCGGGTCGCGTGCAGGCTTGGCCGCCCCGATTCCAGCGCCTGGCGTAGATTAGGTCGGTCCGCATAGGAAGTCACGAGCTCGGACAGGCTTTTCATCTCGGATCCCACGTACGCGGCTCCGTTGGAGGCCGCTCCTCGCAACCTTGCGTTGACCTGCATCTGAACGGCGTCGGTGGACAGCCGAACACTGGAGAACGCCAGTAACAGCAGCGGCACCAGCGTCAGCAATGCGAAGAGGCCGGTGATCCGAGGGATCGAGAGCTTCGCAAGCCTCCCAACGACCACGGCCCTCACGGTCCTCGCCCCTGGAGCCCCGGGAGCCGCCGAGCTTGGGTTTGCCCCCTGTAGATCCTCATGTTCATCTATCGGGGGACGCCGACGGCAACTTGAAGAAGAGCCTTGTCCACCGCAAAATGGTCGGCCGTCAGTCGCGCTCTAGCTTCGAAACGTCGTAGGGCCCTCTTTCAGTCATCAAAGAATCATCAGGATTGACTTCTGTGTAGAAGGAATAGCTGTCGCCACCCTGCCACTTGGCGTTGTACATCGCTTGATCCGCTCGGTGCATCACAGTCCCTGGCAAATGTGAGATCGTCGGATCGACCAGAGCTATCCCGATGCTGAGGCTGGGCGAGGCAGCCGCCTCGTTGTTGGCAAAGCTCTCTCGCATGGCTCCGATGAGTTTGCCAGCCGTCACCTCGGCTTCCGCCGAGCCCTCATCCAGGATCACGGCGAACTCGTCACCCCCCAGCCGCGCAGCCACATCGGAGGCACGAAGGCTCCGGCGCAGTATGTCACCGACGGTTCTCAGGACATCGTCACCCGTCGCATGTCCGTAGGTGTCGTTCACAAGCTTGAAGTGATCCAGATCCATGATGAACAATGCCGCTGAGGAGTGGTGGCGGGTTACATGAGCAAGTTGTCGGGACAACTCCTCATCGAAACGTCGCCGATTGAACAGTCCGGTAAGTGAGTCGTGCTGAGCTAGATGTCGAAGCTGGTGCTCGAGCTCTTTCCTTACCGTGACATCTTTTCCGGATGCGTAGATGAGCCCCTCCGAGAGGACCGTCCGACACGCCCATTCGATCCAGTGATAAGAGCCGTCCTTGGCTCGATAGCGATTCTGAAAGCCCACAATGTCAACGCCTAAGGCGAGCTTGGCAGCCGCCTCTGTTGTGCTTTGACGATCCTCGGGGTGGACGAAGTTAAGAAAAGGCTGACCCAGAAGTTCTTGTTCTGCATAGCCCAGAGTCTGGAGAAAGGCTGGGTTGACGCGTTTCCAGTAGCCATCCAGGCCCGCGGCAGCATTGATATCCAGGGAAAGCTCGAACCAGCGGGTGCTCTGTTCTTCTAACAACCTTGCCTGTGTCGTGAAGTAGCCGACCAGCACTCCGATCGAGCAGAAGGACAATGCCCGCGAGATGTGGGCAAGAGGATCCACGTCCGCTCCCGTGATGATCACCCAAGCGACAAAGACCCCGTAGGTAAAGATGGCGGCCGCTAGGCCCCCGACCGTGCCGAGCGCGATAGCCACAAGAGCGATGGGCACCACACAGAACAGAAGTACCAGGTCGTGCGGGCTGACCAGTAGGAAGCGCAGAGCGAAGACAAAGATAAATAGAACGGTGCTTACGGCGAGTAGACGTTCGGTCCCTGATCTGCGCGTGGGGCCAAAAGCCAGGGCGACGCTCTCTGGTCTGAGCCATTTCACCAGCGTTGCCGACGACTTCATCCTCAATGCATCGACCTCGCCCTGGGGGAACTTTAACCAGGCTCCCCGCGGGTCATGGATCCAGGGGGCCGATTCGGCAGTGTCCACGCGGTGGCCACAGCCCCTCGTCTATGCAGGCCCGAGCGTGAAAACTATTAGACCAGACTCAGGCGTCGCCTCCTCCCCCGGGCTGGTCGGGACGGTGCCGCTGGCTCCAGGATTGATGTCAGAGAGGGTCGTGAAGCCCGCGCCGGATGCCACCTCGCGAGCAGGGACTCGGTGCTCGGCCTCGTTGGTGGCGATCTGCGCCATGATCTGAGAGGCGCGCGGCATCCCTTGGTGGGCGAGCTCTCGCACCGCGGCAAGAAAGGCGGTGTCGAAAACACTCGAGGTGCTGCTGAGCAATGATCCACGTACGCAGATCGGTGAACGTCTCGGGCCGCGGGGAAACTGAAGTGATTGGGCTTCTGGACCTTGACGCCGGTTAGCCGGGCGAAAAACTTCTGATGGATCTGCTTCTTGGACCGCCCGCATCGGCCTGACCCTCGGGCACCGCCTAGATGGCCGGCCGCCAAGGATCACTCGAGCGGCCGGAGGATCCGATCCTCAATACGGCCCGCGAGATCGGGTCCTTGGCTGTCGATTTCTCAAGGGACGTTCGTCGCTAAGGTAGGAGTGGCGAAGGGCGCCGCCCTACAGAAAGGAGCAGCAATGAAATACGCATTGCTGATCTATGGCGATCCGCAGGCGGCCTCGGAGATGGATGACGCCTCCCGAGAGTCCATGTACGAGGAGTACGCCAAGTATTCGGCGGGCCTCGCCGAGCGGGGTCTCATCCGGGGTGGGGAAGAGCTGTCCCTCACCTCAGTGACAACGGTGTCCGCGCAAGGAGGCAAGACGCTGACAGTCGATGGTCCCTTCGCGGAAACCAAGGAGCAGCTCGGAGGTTTCTTCCTGATCGAGTGCGGAACGATCGACGAGGCTCTCAAAGCTGCCGCCGACATCCCATCCGTTCGATACGGAGGGAAGGTCGAGGTTCGCCCGGTCGTGGAGCAGGAGCAGCCATAGCCGAGGCCCCAGCAGATCTTGTCGACCGCCTGTTCCGATTCGAGTCGGGACGGGCGGTCGCCTCTCTGGCTCGCGCCCTCGGAGATATAGATCTCGCCGAGGAGGCGGTGCAGGATGCCTTCGCGGTCGCCCTCCAGCGGTGGCCACAGAACGGAATACCCGACAACCCCGGCGCCTGGATCACGACAACCGCTCGGAACCGAGCGATCGACCACCTGCGACGGCAGCGGCGCTATGCCGACAAAGTCGCGTTTCTCGAGAACGAAGCGCGCGGACTTGGAGACTCGGTGAAGGATCATCGATCGAACGAAACCCAATCCCTGAATGAGTATCCAGACGATCGACTGGCGCTCATGTTCGCGTGCTGCCACCCCGCGCTCGCCATGGAGGCGCAGGTAGCTCTGACTCTGCGAGCTCTTGGTGGACTCACCACCAAAGAGATCGCCAGGGCCTTCCTGGAGAACGAACCGACCGTCGCGCAAAGGTTGGTACGAGCGAAACGGAAGATCAGAGAAGCCGTGATCCCGATCGCTATTCCCCCGCCAGACATGCTTCCCGAACGCTTGGGAGCCATGTTGGCAGTGGTCTACCTTGTGTTCAACGAGGGTTATCTGGCCAGCACCGGCGAAACCCTGACACGAGCCGACCTCTGCGGAGATGCGATCCGTCTGGGACGGATGCTCGTCGACCTGCTGCCGGGCGAGGCCGAGCCGATGGGACTCGTCGCATTGATGCTGCTCCAAGACTCCCGGCGGGCTGCACGCATCGACGATCGCGGAAGAATCATGTTGTTCGCCGATCAGGACCGGACGCGCTGGGACGGGAACGAGATCTATGAAGGCCTTGACCTTTTGACGCGAGCTCTCGCGATCGGACATCCCGGGCCCTACCAGATCCAGGCCGCGATAGCTGCTGTGCACGCCGACGCCTCCAGAGCCGAGGAGACGGACTGGGCCGAGATCGTGGCACTGTATGACCAGCTCATCTCGATCGATCCCTCACCGGTCATCCAGTTGAATCGGGCGGTGGCGGTATCGATGACAACCGGCCCTGCGGCGGGGCTTGAACTAGTCGATCGACTCGCAGCACAAGGAAGCTTGGACGAGTACCACCTATTGCATGCAACGAGGGCTTCATTCCTGCGTCGCCTGGATCGGCGCGAGGAGACGCTCGATGCATACCGGCGCGCACTCCATCTGGCCACCAATCCAGTCGATCGGCTATTCCTCCAGGACGAGATCGCGCGGTTGGCAACGGGAGTGAGCGCGTCGAGTGAACCAACTCAGGAGGAACGTCAAGAGTGACGAGAGGCGGATCTGCGCGTCGGAGGTCGTTTGCCACGTCGCGGCCTCAAAGGAGACGCTAACCTTGGCTAGATCGACCTTGGACCAGCGGAACAGCAAAGGTAGGAGACGACGTGCCCGAAGATGACGGCCCCAATGAAAAGATCATCAAAGAATTCCGTGCTAACGCGGGCAAGGTTGGCGGCCCCTTCGAGGGTGCACCCCTTCTACTGGTCCATAGCAAAGGGGCCAAGAGCGGGCGTGAGCGGGTAAATCCGGTCATGTATCAAAAAGACGGGGACCGCTTGGTCATCTTCGCATCGAGGGGTGGCGCCCCCACGAATCCCGACTGGTATCACAACCTGCTCGCTAATCCCGACGCCAGGGTCGAAGTCGGCACCGACAGCTTGGAAGTGAAGGCCTACGTGGCCGAGGGCGATGAGAGAGAAAGGCTATGGTCACGCCAGAAGCAGGAGTATCCCGGCTTCGCCGAGTACGAGGCCCGAACGAGCCGGCAGATCCCGGTGATCATCCTGCAACCCGTCGGCTGACCCCTCAGCTACACCTCCAGCGATGCGGTCGAACATCATGCGCCGGAATGTCCGTTCCCGTGGGGATATTGGATAGGGGACCTCCATCTATCCGCCATAGTTAGAGAATGGAGGCGGTAACCCTTGACGGGCATTGGCGCTGCGGCGTCTGCAGCGAACAGATCCCCTATGGGGATCTGCATGAGCATCCCTTGTTCCCAACCCAGTCACCTGCGGGCGCCCCGTCCCGCCTGAGGCCTTTCCGTCAGTGCGCAAGGTGCCAGATGGTCGGCTTGATGTGGAGGATGATCTATGTCAGAAGACCGATGGGTGGCCCTTCATACTGGCTCTGCCGATGGTGCCGCGACACCTTCTTAAGGTAGAAAAGTAGAACCAGGAGCAGTGCCCCGTTCCTTTAGCAGCCTCGAAAGAAGGGCGGTTGATCAGGGGAGAGACCGGGCCAACGTGCGGATCCCATCCGAGAATCGTTCGACTTCCCCAGGCGTCAGACGTCCCGAGGGAAGCTCCACCACGAAGGCCGTGCTTCCTGCAAATCGATGATTCTCCCAACCTACGGCACTGCCAGGATAGCGGGAGAGCTTTCTGAGTGGGAGTCCGACGATCCGCGCATAGCCACGCTCGATGGCCACGTTTCCCCCCGATCGGTCCACCAAGTTCAAGTGTTGGTGGAACCAGATGCCAACGGAGGGATGGACCCGGTTAACGACTGCGTGAGCGAACCTGCTCTCGGGTTCTGAGAGCGGTCGCCGCCCCGAATAGAAGAGGCTCCCGGGTGGGCCCAACGGCTGCCACCGCCACGGGAAATTGCGATTGAGATCCACTCCCCTGGCGTTCTGCCTCGTCCCTGCGGCGCGGCCGTCGGGATTGAGGTCCGGAATCACCACTAGTTGCGCCCTCCTGAGCGGACGATCTGATATCAGGTCGCGAGCGACGGGGACACCAGCGCATTCGTCCCCGTGCAGACAACCAACAACGAGGATCCGCCGAGTGCTGGAAAGGTTCCCTACCCGTTCGGCGACGAGTGTGCGACCCCGTACGGAATGCCCGGTCATGACTTTCTTACGTTTTGATGATGGGAGGTCTGCATCCTTGGGAGTCGGCTTGGTGATTGCGATGGACTTGTCGGCTCCTTTGCGGTCAGGGAGAGAGTTTTTGGACGCCGCTGCCTGGTGGATCCAGACGCCGGCGCCAGTCAGAAGCAAGACTATCGCGGCTCCTGGGACGAATCGAGTTGGGTATCGCACGTTGCGATGATGACATCTCTACCTGGGATGGTCCTGAGTCACGCGACTGACTATCAACGCTGCCCGGTGGGGAACTTCTCACTGCCGCTTCTGCTCGCAGTGAAACGCCGGCCATCAATTCGAGGAAGCGCCTGCTGCGCTCTATGTCTTCGAATTGGATCAACTTGCTCTGGAGCTCGCGACTCAAGCGCTGGGACCGTTCTGCGGCCGTCTCCTCAGGCATGTGGACCTCTTTGCGTTCGGGTGTCCCTGGACATTGCGCGACCACCTACGCGAACATCGAGATGGTCACCTAACAGCCTCTGACCCGAGCTGCGGCCGGTCCATACGCAGTCCCAGCAGCCTCCTGATCCTCGTCAGCTCAAGTTGCCCCCACTTATGCGGCCGGCTCATCCTCGAAACACTTCACGACGAGGCAAGTTCCTTGAGAAAGGTTCAGTGCTTGGCGCGTTCCCACCGACTAACGGCTCGACGCAGGGCAATCATCCTCGGGTAACGGGATTGCGGATCACGAGGTCGGCATATTCCGGGTGCCGTCGGATGTAAGCAGCGACGAAGGGGCACACCGGCACGACGTGAAGCCCCCGCTCCCTGATGTCATCGAGCGCCGCGCGTACGAGGAGAGATCCCAGGCCGCTTCCCTCCTCAGAAGGATTCACCTCGGTGTGTACCAAGACGACCACCCCCGGCTCTGTGAGGTAACGGATCTCGGCCACGAGCTCACCTTCCCGCAGAGCCTCATAACGCAGCTCTGTGGGATCGTCCTTTACCGTCAGTTCCTGGCTAGGCACTAGTGGAGGCAGCGCTGAGCATCGCGGAGTTCCAGCTACGTATTCCGCATGGTGGATGGACCGCCGGACGGCGTCGACTCCTGCAGGTTAGCTGTCGCGGCGTCGGTCCTCATCGCGAACGTGCACTGCCGCCTCCTCGGGAGCAAGCAACGGATCGTGCTCCAACGAAGCATCACCGAGCATCTCGCTCTCCTCATCAGGCTGGTCAGAGTCTTCGATCACTAACGCGGTATCAGCCGGCGTCTGACTTTGCCGTTCCTGTGCAAGCCGCTGATCAAGCGACTCCCCTCGGGATCCTTCCTCCGCGGTAGTTCCGAAAGATTCGCTGCCAAAGGGATGGTCGGCCTGTTCGATCACAGCCTCTAGCTGTTCCCCGGGATCGGCTTCGGGGTCATCGTCGAAGCCTGCGTCCTGGTCCCTCATCTCTGAATCCGAAGACTCCATCCGTTCCTCCCGTTGAGCAAGCGGTCACCGTTAGCCATCGAAGCTAGCACTGAACTCGCCGAGCAGAGCTCACCGCCCCAGACCCGTGACTGGCTGAGCTGGTGAGATTGTTCCCCTCCCATCGGCCTTCGTCATCCCGTCGGCCGAGGGCGTGCCGACATCTATGTTGCGATAGCGAAGATCGACTCGGCGCGCACGATCATGAGGAGGAGATCATGGGTTACCCGGTGATGTGGTTTGACCTTGGGGCAGCAGACATTCAGCCTCTCAAGAAGTTCTACGGGGAGCTCTTTGGCTGGGAACTAGAAGACGCCGCGGAAACCTACGCAAGGATCGACACCATGGCTGGTTCCGGGATCAAGGGCGGCATCGGACGGAGCAACAGTGGGGATCCCTGGATCGCCTTCTATGTCGAAGTCGACGACCCTCAGGCTTTCCTGGACAAGGCCGAATCCATAGGAGCGAAAATGGTTGTGCCGGTTACCGAGCTACCGGCAGTGACTTTCGCGATGTTCAACGATCCCGACGGACTGCTCATCGGGTTGATCAAGCCCATGCCCGGGGAAGCTGAGGTATCAGAAGGCAACGGCGAGGCGGTCGATTGGTTCGAAGTCATCGGAGCCGACGCCGGCAGAACGCAGTCTTTCTACCGCGAGCTCTTCGGATGGAACGTCGACGAGGAGACCGGCTACGCGATGGTCGACACGGGAGCCGGCCGAGGTGCCACAGGCGGCCTGGGGGGCAATTCGGAGCACGACGACATGTGGGCGACCGTTTACGCACGCGTCGACGATGTAGAGAGATACCTCGGCAAGGCGGAAGAGCTTGGGGGCCGGCGCGTGTACGGACCTCGCGATGTTGGTGCAAACACGATCACCGGCGCGTTCCGCGATCCCGCCGGGAACGTCTTTGGGCTGTACCACTACGGCGCTCCGTGACTCTCCGTGAACCGATCGATCCACAGCCCTTGATACCCGAGCATCGACAGAATCCAGGTTCAGGCAGGGTCGAAAAAGCCGCTCGGCCAGGAAGTGTCCCAAGCCGGTCGCCCATCCATCGTTCGGGGACCGGATTCGCTCGATGACTCAGGTGATCATTACGGGTGCAGCTATTGCTCTTGCTCGCTTGGTCGGATCAGGATCTCGTTGACTCCGACGTGCCTGGGGCGCGTGACGATGTAAAGGATCGCGTCGGCGATGTCCGGCGCTTTGAGTCGCTCTATTCCTCCGAACCGATCGCTCATCCCCTCGCGAACCTCGGGGCGGTTATGGCTGGCCAGCTCGGTGGCCACCGCTCCCGGCTCTATGAGCGACACGCGCACATGGCGGGTCGCAACCTCCTGGCGTAGGGATTCGCTGAACGCTCCGACGGCGTGCTTACTGGCGTTGTAGACGCCGCTCCCGAGACGCACCAGACGACCCGCCACCGACGACACGTTGACGAGGTCTGCGGTGCGCCGTGGCTCGCGCTCGGCGGCATGAAGGAGGTGAGGCAGAGCCGCCTTGGCACAGTACAGGAGCCCAAGGACGTTTAGGTGCACCATTCGCTCCCACTCTTCAACCGGTGCATCCGCGATCGGACCGAGAAGCATCACGCCGGCGTTGTTGATCAGCAAATCGAGGCGACCGAGGTCCTTTACGGTGCGCTCTACTGCGGCTTCCGCCTGGGCACGTTCGGTGACATCAGCCTCGATTGGCAAGGCGGCACCTCCGGACTCTCCAATCTCGCGGGCAATCTGTTGGAGACGGTCGACACGACGCGCGATGAGGGCAACCGCGGCGCCATCTTGGGCCAGCGCTCGCGCGGTTGCCTCCCCTATCCCACTCGACGCGCCGGTCACCAGCGCGACGGTGCCTGCGAGACGGCCATCACTCATGGCGTCACTCTACGTGCACTCCCACTTGCAAACAGCACACTCCCATGAATGAGGCTTGGGTTGGATCTCGGCCGATGACGGTCCTCCTGCGTGGCCAGCTATTTCGGCGGCAGTGTTTTGGCGAACGTCACTCCGCGCTTGACCCACGCCGCGAGTTCCCGCTTTGTTCGCAAGCCTTCAGGTGCCACGGCGATCCACCCATCCATGCTGCGGCCGCCCATCTCCATCAGTGCCACGTGGGGTCGCGCGAGAAATGCCTCAGTGTCGCTCGGATCGATGCGTACCAGTAGCCCGCCTTCCCGCGACGCGCTCACGGCCATGTTGCCGTGCAGCAGAAAAGCCAGACCACCGAACATCTTTTTCTCGGTGATCGCGTCCTCGTCGGCGAGCAATTCGCGTAGCCGATCTGCTAGATCCTCGTCGTAAGCCATGTGCGCAGCGAAATCTACCCGCGGTTGCACCTGGTGCCACCAGTAGACTCACCACCGATGATCTACCAGGACGACCAAAGTCCCCCGGAACCTCCCCTCGCGGGCGACGAGACGGCCACCCTGCTGGGTTCGCTGGAGCGCCAGCGCGCGACCCTGGCATGGAAGTGCGGAGGACTCGACGCGCCGGATCTGAGGGTGACGGTCGGCGCGTCGTCAATCACTCTGGGCGGACTACTCAAGCACCTTGCCCTTGTGGAAGATGACCACTTCTCCCGGTTGTGGCTCGGACGAGAGCCCGGCCCTCCATGGGCTCCCTGGGATGCCGTGGACTGGGAGGCCGATCCGGACTGGGAATGGCACTCGGCCGCGGAGGACAGTCCCGAACAGCTCTTCACGCTCTGGCAAGATGCCGTGGCCCGCTCCCGTTCCATCATCACCAACGCGCTGTCTCAAGGGGGGTTGGAACAGTTGGGACAGCACGTCAACCCGCCGGACAGCAGGCCCGAGTTCCGCGGTAAATCACCCAACCTCCGTCGCATCCTGATCGACCTGATCGAGGAGTACGCACGGCATGTGGGTCACGCCGATCTCATCCGTGAGTCAGTTGACGGGCTCGTTGGAGAGGGCCCCCCGCGTTGAATGAGCCTCAATTGACGCTGGTAGATATGGGAGAGTCCCATCGCTCGCGATGGGCGTTGTCTGGCATTAACCACGCTGGCTCCGGAGCTGTTCCGGTGCCCCGCTCCTAGAGACTCTTCTTTAGCAACAGATCCGCATGTCCTCGCGGATAGTCCTGGATAGCTCCAACCTCCTCATATCCGCGCGTCGCGTAGAAAACTGGGGCCTGGAAGCTATGCGTGCGAAGAACCATCTGATGACAGCCGAGCTCGCGGGCCTTGTTTTCGACCGCTTCCAACATCCGGCCCCCGACCCCTTGCCCTCGGCGATCTTCCCGGACCCAGAACAATGCGATTTCGCAGGTTCCCCCCCAGACCCACCCGTAGAGGCCCGCGATCAATCCTCCTTCGTCATCTCGAATGAACCAGTAGAGCTCCTCATCGTCCGTCAACCCGGTGGCGCTTCGGTTGAATTCGAGCAACTCTTCCAACAATGCTCGGCGATCCTCCGAAGGTGGAGAGCCAACGAGGACATTCTCGGGAAGGGTCACTCCCGAAATCCTAGATGGAGTGGGGCACCCTCGACACAGTGAACGATCCGACGGCCCACTAGACTCCCCGCTACATCAGGTGTCGAAGGAGAACTGCTTGATTTCACAAGAGCCCCAGTTGCGAACCGGTCCGCCTTGGATCATGGACGAGATGATCGCTGAGCAACTCAACATTCCCGGCCTGATCGCAGAGAGTGGATCCGGCACGCAGATGCGCCAACATGTCGAGGAGTCAAGGTCCGCTGACAACCCGATTTTCTTCTGCGGTTGCGGGACGAGCGAACATGCAGCTAGGGCAGCGGCCGCAATCCTTCGCCAAGCTCAGCCCGGAGCCGACATCGTCGCCCGTGACGCTTTCGAGGTTCGCCTCGATCCTCCGGAACGAGGGCTCGTTGTTGGAATCTCACATTCCGCCGAAACTTCTGCGACGCTCGAGGCCGTTCAGAGTGCACGCGAGCGCGGAGCGCGCTCGCTCTTGCTTACCGCTGCTCCAGATCTGGCACCGGAAGGCACAACGGTTATTCCAACGCCAATCTATGACCAATCCTGGTGCCACACCGTTGCCTACACTTCCCCCATCCTCACCGTGGCACTCGCTACCGGCATGGAGCAGGGGCTCGCACGATCGGTGATCGAACGCGAGCTGAGCGCTCGCACCGAACGCGCTCGAGGTGCTGAGATTCTTCTCGGCTGCGATCGCTTGCTCGTCGTCGGGTCTGGGGTTGATGAGATAACCGCGGGCGAGTTGGCGCTGAAGATCGAGGAAGCAGTCCATATCCCGAGCACTCCCTTCGGTGTTGAAAAGGTCCTGCATGGCCATTTGCCCGCAGCCACCCCTCGCTCGGGTTTGATCCTCCTCCGCTATGACAGCAGCAACCTAGGTGAGCGTGACCAGCGCGGGGACGACGTGATCGCCGCCTGCGCGGTCCTCGATATGCCGCGCGTCACTCTGCGATCGGAAGTGCAGACCGTTGCCGAAGCCCTGCTGGCCGGGGCGGTTGCTGCGCAACTACTGACCGTCGAGATCGCAACGGCCCTGGGCATCAACCCCGACTTGATCCGGCGTGAGGAAGATCTCTATCGCAAGGTGGCTGAGGTGGCCAAAGCCGGCTGACCGGAGGTGGGAGTACGGCTCAGGTCGAGGGGTCCTCAGGGGGTGGGACAGGCTGTGCTCACTGGGGAAAGAGTTGCAGAAGTACCGCGGCCTACCGCTGGTCAAGCGTGGCAAACAACAGGCCACCGATCATTGCCATGTTTTTGTGAAACTGGGTCCGTTGCTGTTTGCGGATGGCGGGGTCCTCGATCGTCCAGAATGCATGTCCGGCCATCGTGGTGGGGATCAGCGATCCGGTTAGGGCCACGGCTGAGAGTCTTTGAGCTTTGCCGAGCATCAGCAATGCGCCTCCAAGCACCTGCACCGCGCCGTTGCCGCGTACGACGAGTTCGTCATCAACGGGCAGCGGTATAAAGGTTCGAACCGTAGCCAGGGTGGGGGCAGCCTGGTCGACGCGTCCACCAGGAGCGCGAGCGGCGTCCAGACCGAGCAGCACATAGGTCGATCCAGTCAACATCCGGGCGGCAAAGCGCACTAGGCGAGGCATGTGTGTCAGCTCTGCGAGTGAACGAAGGCGTCGGGAGGTTTGGTTGGGGACATGCTTCGCACTCACCATGACAGCGAGGAGATTACGGTATACAGGCACGCTATCGGTTTCGGTTTCGCTGGTCGGGTGCGCTTCGGGCTTCAGCACATAGGGCCCTAGCGGCTCTGCTACTGATATGCGGTTAGGCCCCCGCTGACGGAAGCCACTAACAATCGGCCATCGACGAAGATCGGTTGGGAGAAGACCTTGCCGGTGCCGATCCGGCGCAGCACCGCCCCAGTCTGCGCGTCCAGGAGGTAAACGCCGTTGGCCGCGCCGCTGCTCCCGTCAAAGGTGGGAACGGCGAGCACTCCGGCGCTATCTAACGATGCCGAACCAAGAACTTGCGCACCCAGACCTGTTGCCCACTGGACGGCTCCGGTGGCGGCGTCCAATCGTCGAACGCTTCCCTTAACCGCGGTGCCTGCGATCGTGGTCGATCCTCCCGACTGGTACAGGGCCTGGCCGGAGACGATCGGCGCGGCGAAGCACCCCCCGGCATTGAGGGCCTCGATCGGTTGTCGCCAGAGGGGGCCGGCCGATAGATTGTCTCTGCGCCAGACATAAAGGACGCCATTCTTGTTGCACGCTCCCACCAAACGTGTGGTCGTGCCCCCGACGGATGCCGAAAACAAAGTGGGGGATGCCCCAAAATCTGAGTCCGACGGCAGATCCGATTGAGGGATGGTCCAGATGTCGGTGCGTGCCATAGTCGTGCCGTCCAGTCGAACGACTGAGTACGAATCCCCTTGGTCATGTCCCAGCACTTCGTCGCCGTTGCCGGTCGTGGCAAACACGGAGTGGCCATCATTGGTTGCAGCCACGCTGGTCCAGACGCTGGCGCCGACCTCGCCGCTGGCGATCGTCCAGTAGTGATGGAGGATCGTTCCAGTGGACTGGTCGACTTCGACGACGCCGCCCCGAACCAATGGCTGGTCGCACTGTGACGCTAGTCCGAGATAGATGTGCCCCGCTGCCAGCGTGGGAGACGACCAGCCATAGTAGGCATTGGTGGTCGTCGAAGTCGGCGTGATCTGTTTCTTCCACACCACCGTTCCGGTGGCGGCGTCAAGCGCATACAGCGCGTCAGTACCACTGAACACATAGACAGTGCTCGCACCACCCCGCGCCGGATCAGGAGCGACTGCTGCCGTTGAGGCGATCCCCCGCGACGCGCAGGTCAAGTTCGGCACATGCCCCAAGTCGCGTGACCAGAGGCGTTGGCCGGTCGTCTCGGACAAAGCGTAAATGACGCCCGTGTTCGATCCAATAAAGACGCGGCCCCCCGCTACGGTTGGGCTGGCATATAGCTGGGCGGCAGGCTGGCCGCTGGTCGCGGCTGGCGGCGTCCAATGCCATGCCTGCGCCAGACTTCCGACCCTGGCGGGGGTGATGGTCGCATCCGAACTGATCGAGTTATGGCTCGGCCCACCGAGGTAGGCGGGCCAGCCGTTCGCCACCGCGGCTACCGCCGAGGTCGAGGCTAATAGACCTATGAGAACCCATGCTGCAAGGAACCGTCGGATCATCCTCATCACCCTAGTGTGCTGGAGTTGGGCGCTACAGCTATCTCCTACTGCTCGACTGGTCAGACGCACCGACTCGTGCAGAGATGAGCGCGGCCGAGAGCCGAGAAGAGGCAGATACGACTACTGACTCCACCGCAGCGCAGGGCCGGTTCACACACCTAAAGTAGACGGCATTGTTACACTGAATCCACCGTGACAACAGTGCAAAAGTCCCCCACGAGATCGGCCGATCCCTACGGGGATGTCGAGGTTATCGACGCCCGCGCCCCGAGGTTCAACCAGACCGTCGTTGCGCTCGTCTGTGGGCTAGCTCTCGTGACCGGGTGGTGGGGGCTGGCGTCGGTGATGGGACTGCAGCTGGCAGTCGGGCTAATGCTGGGCCGCCGCTGGTGCCTGCCCTGCGTCTTCTACTTCAAGGTGATCCAACCAAGGCTTGGCGAAGGGAAGGTAGAAGACGCGAGGCCCCCTCGCTTCGCCAACATCTTGGGAGTCACTTTTCTTGGCGCAGCGACTGCCCTCCACCTGGCCGGACTCCACCAACTCGGCTGGCTTCTTATCGGAATCGTGGGAGCTCTGGCCGCGTTTGCTGCGGTAACGGGGATCTGCGTCGGCTGCAACCTCTACAAGGTATCGGCCCGCCTTCGAGGTATCCGGCCGGGTACTGCTGCGCACATCGATCTGGCGGAGCTGGGTGTGATGGCGAGCGGTCCCGTAGTGGTGGAATTCACGCACCCCCTCTGCACCGAATGTCGAGAGGTCGAATCCAAACTCAGGGACGCCGGGCACGAGCTAGTTGCCGTCAACGTCTCTCGGAGTCCCCAACTTGCGCGCAAGTACAACGTATCCGTCGTTCCCACAGCCTTCCTCGTAGAGGCAAGCGGGGAAGTGCGGGCTCGCCTCGCCTGATCCGGTTCTTTATTAGCGCCTTCGCCGGAGTGCGGGCGGTTCGCTTGTGGGATCCGCCGGAGTACAGGCGTGAGCCAACGGCCAGGTAATCATTCCGGCTCTGTCTCGACCACATCACCTTCCGCGTTGAGGCCGGTCCGAGATTGCCTGGCTTGGAGGCGGTCGGTTTCTTCGATGGTGAACGCGCCGCGCCGGCCTCGGATCCAGGCACGCTCCTCTCGATGCCGGAGGAACTCATAGGCGATGAGGGAGATGCAGACTGCCGCCACTAGGCTCAGCGCAGCGAGCGCAGACATCGCCCTGACGACGGGGAACAGCCCGAGCAACACGACCGCCGCGATCGGTCGCCCCCGCCCAAGGCCCGAGCCGAGCCGCAGCCGCAAGGCCACGTGCGCCAGCAGGTACAACGCGATCCCGCCGACCATGCTGAGTGCGGGGACGGTCGCAAGCGAACGCGTCGTGGCGGCGAGCGTGGTCTTCAACCCGAAAGCGAACAAAACGATGCCCGCAACCATCGGGAGATGAAGATACGAGTAAGCGTCCCGCGCGAGTGCCGCACGCGTCGCGCCCGTGGCCTCGGCGAGCCTGGACTGCGCCACGTAAGCCACCCAGTCGAAATACGACCACCAGATGCAGGCTGTCACGGTGAACCCAAGCAGCGCGGCGGCGATGACGTTGACGTTGAGGGGGACTCGTCTCGCACCCACGCCGATCGCCACGATCGACTCGCCGAGGGCGATGATGATGATCTGCCCGAAGCGCTCGACGAAATGCCCCGGCGAGACGCGCCATCCGCGCATGTGACCGACGAGCACACCGAGGTAGGTGACCACCACAGCAGCGGCCCATAAAGCCAGTTGTGCGGAACCTTCGAAGAAGCCAGCGACCACCAAGAGGGCTGCGCCCACGATGGCACCCGGGCTGATACGAAGGACGGCGCGGAGCAGATCGCGGTCCCCGCGACCCGCGATCCCGAAGAGCAGGAGATGAAGTGTGCGGACCACGAGATAGGCGACGCCGAAGACCTCTCCATCATTGCCGAAGGCCCTCGGCGCCGCGAGGGAGACGATGAGCATTCCCGCCACCGCGGCGAGCATGGCCAGCCGGACGACGCCTTCCTCAGGATCGAGGGTGTTGGTTAGCCAGGCGTAAGCCGACCACGCCCACCACAGCATCCCAAGGAGCAGGAAGGCCCGAACCAGGCCGCCCCAAGTCGGGTTACCCGAGAGGAAGCTCGTCACCTGGGTGATGGCGAACACGAACACGAGATCAAAGAAGAGCTCGAGGGGCGTGACCCGCTGTTCGCGTTCAGGCTCCCGATCGGCCTGGGAAATATTGACTTCCGAGCGGGTGCTCAGAGACTCCTCCTCATATCCAGCTCCTCTCTCATGGCTGCGGCAAGACCTTGAGTGTCGCGGATCGCGCATCGAATCTCGAACTCGTCCGCGGCGTGGATTCTCGTGGCAAATCCTGGCCCACCCCGCCCACGTAATCGCCCCAACAACTTCAGGTCCATGGGTTTATGGACGATAGAACAGAATCAGATGCCTCGAGAACGGTGGGCGCGTCAGAATCCCAGCAAAGTCGGTGACACCTTGAAGCCGCTATCAGCCAAACGCAAAGAGGCATCGACACATCCATGACGATGGCTGTGCACCAGCACATGCCCAACAGCATTGGATGCTTCGGATGAAGCTGATCTCTCTCGATACTCGAGGCCGTGCCGAGCTGTTTAACCGAAAATCGCTTTGGTTGGTCTATCTGGTGGTGGGCTGCCTCGCCGCCGCCGTCCACTTCACTGTGCCCGCCGGCTCCAGCTACCAGCTGCTCAGTTACGACATCGTCAGCATGAGCGCCGTGGTAGCGATCGTGGTTGGGATCCGCATTCACCGGCCGCCAAGGCACACATCTGGTACACCTTCGCGCTGGGCCAGGGTATGTGGGTACTGGGTGACTCCATCTTCAACTACTACGCGACGTTCGCTCACAAGGCACTTCCGTTCCCTTCGATCGCGGACGCCCTCTACATCGGGGCATACCCCGTCTTCATTTTGGCTTTGCTAAGCCTGGTAAGAAGCCGCCTACCGGGTAAGGACTTCGGAAGCCTGCTGGATGCATCCATCATGGCCACGGGGGCCGGGCTTTTGTCATGGGTCTTTCTCATCAAGCCGTTCTTTGGCGATCACTCGCTGGGTTTCCTGCAACAGGCGACGTCAATCACGCTGCCTGTGATGGATGTATTGCTTCTCGCCCTGATCGCTCGACTCTTGGTGACACCGGGCGCTCGCCCACGATCATTCCTCCTCCTCAGCATGGGTCTGATGGCGGGTTTGACAGGATTCACCCTCCGCGCCCTCGAGACACTCGACGGCAGCTCAAAGCCGTTAACTGCAGCCGTGTTTATAGCCTGGCTCGCCTCCTTGCTGCTCTGTGGAGCAGCATCGCTTCACCCGTCAAATGGTGAAGCTCACTGATGAAGCGACAGCATCGCGTAGCAGAAACTTCGGATTGTGGCGTCTTGTGCTGCTCGCGTTCGCCTCGCTCATCGCCCCCACAGTTCTCGCCGTGCAGACACTCATCGATCAAACCGTCGATGGCCTAGTCATAGCGGGGGTTTCCGCCCTTCTCTTCCTCATTGTGATGGGGCGAATGGCCGGTTTGATCCGTGACGTGCGAGCCACAGTCACCGAGCTCGACGCTCAGAGTGACACCCTTCGAAAGGGCATCGTCGCCCGAGCCGGGCTCGAACATCGATTACACCATCAGGCTCTCCATGATTCCCTTACCGGGCTTCCGACGAGAGCGATGTTCACCGAACGGCTGGGTCAGGCACTCACGGTGCGAGCGAACACTCACGAGGATGTCGCAACCCTGTTCCTGGACCTTGATGAGTTCAAGACGGTCAACGACACGCTTGGTCGTGAAGCTGGAGACGACTTGCTTCAGCAGATCTCGAAACGGATGAAGGGGTGCCTCAGGGCATCGGAACACCCGCCCGTCTCGGGGGTGACGAATTCGCCATTCTGCTCATAGGATTCAACAAGGCGAGCGATGCGATCGCTGTCGCAGACGGACTGGTAGAGGTAATGCAACTGCCTTCGCAGTCGAAGACAATATCGTCACCGTGAACATAAGTCTGGGTATCGCGCTTGCGAGCGAAGGTGACGTGTCGGAGAACCTGATAAGAAATGCCGACACTGCGATGTTCGTAGCGAAGACAAACGGTAAGAACCAGCGCGTTATCTACACGCCGGACATGCACTCGTTGGTGACGGACCGCGCCGAGTTCAAGAAGGCACTGAACAGCGCGCTCAGCGAGGACGAGTTCAGGATCAACTACCAACCCATCATTGACATCCGGTCCGGCAAGGTTCAGGGTGCCGAAGCCCTCGTGCGTTGGGAGCACCCCGAGCGCGGTTTCATTTCGCCGCTCGAGTTCCTTCCATCCGCTGAGGAGTCGGGCTTGATCGTCGAGATTGACCGGTGGGTCGTGATGGAAGCCTGTCTTCAGCTGGCGTAATGGAAACGGGGTGTACCGAATAGCTCGAATATGGGGATACCGTGAACTTCTCAGGCCGCACGATTCAGAACGATCACATCGTTTCTTGGGTGAAGACCTGTCTCGACGCCTCTGGCATTGAACCCAGCGACTTACTTATCGAGATTACCGAGAGTGCGCTCATATCCGATCTGGATACGGCAGTACGACGGATGAACGAACTCAAAGCATTGGATGTACGCCTAGCCGTCGACGACTTCGGAACAGGCTACTCATCGCTCAACTACGTTAAGCGCTTTCCTCTCGACTTCTTGAAAATAGATAAGGCATTCGTTGATGGCGTGACCGAGGGCCCTGAGTCCTCTGCTCTCGCACGAGCAATCCTGGGATTGGCGCAAGCTCTGGGTCTCGAAACCATCGCCGAAGGCATCGAGGATGGGGAGCAGGCGGTGGAGCTCAGCCGGCTGGGCGCGCGGCTTGGCCAGGGATATCTGTACTCGCCTCCGCTGGCCGCGTCCTCGATGGAAGAGCTGATCCGGAGCGGCTTCGCGGATGAGTCGAAGCTATCGCTAGCCCGAGCGTGCGCTGCCGCTGGTTGATGGCCATCGCTGAGATACGGTGAATGAAGGGCACATATCCGGTGAGATAGGTACATAGTGGTATTGGGTCGCTTCCGAAGTGCCTCAGAGGGGATATCACCATGAAGAGAGCACTGACGATCTTTGCCGGGATCTGCTTCCTTAGTCTGAACCTCGTTACAGCCCAGGCGGCAAGTCCTTCTTGTTTTGGCAGATCCGCCACCCTCCTGGGTACGAACGGCGATGACGTGATCGTTGGCACCAGTGGATCCGATGTGATCCAAGGCTTGGGCGGCAACGACATCATCTATGGAGGTGGCGGAGACGATTTCATCTGTGGAGGTGCCGGTAGGGACAAGATTTTCGGCGATCGAACCTCTGCAACGACCTACGCCGTCCCTGGCGATGACACGCTATCTGGGGGGCCGGGCAACGACCGCCTCTTCGGTGACGGCAATGGGGTTGACCACGGCGGCGATATTTTCACCGGAGGCGCGGGTAACGACTACATCAACGCGGGTCCGGTTTCATTGAACGCCGGCTACGAGCGGGAGAATGTTGTCGCCTACAACGCCGCCCCTGGCCCCATTTCGGTCAATGTCCCGATTAACTCTACCGGTATCGCGACCACGACGGTCACCGGCGACGGCACGGACACGCTGATCGATGTCGGCGGGATCCAAGGATCGCGATTCGATGATTCCTTTTCTATCGGCAGTTGGGTGGATGAGATTGCTGGTGGGGGTGGCAACGATCAGATCACCTACGCGGCGTCTGGCAGCGCGGGGGGCCTCGAGGTCAACGGCGACGGCAATCTGTGCCTCCGATGCATGAGCTCCGCGGGGGCCGATGGCAACGACACCATCCTGTTCTCACCTGGTTCTTATGGCGTTGACGTTGCCCTCTATGGCGGTGGCGGTAACGACACGGTTAGCGGCGCCACGTACCCATCCCATGGCGAGTTCGGGGGTGCGGGCGATGACAGCCTTTCCGATACGCAATTGGCCTACGGGGAGGGTGGCAACGACACTCTGATCGGAACCCCTGGTTATGACAATCTCTATGGGGGCGCTGGGGCAGACACCATCAAGGGCAGGACCGGTAATGATTCGCTCCTGGGTGGAACGGGAGACGACATCCTGAATTCCAAAGACGGTACTGCTGGAAATGACACGGCCAATGGAGGCGCCGGGGTGGACCAATGCACATTCGATACAGGCGACAACGTTTTGAACTGCCCTTAGTCGTCCGCTCGGTGACATTTTGCATGGTCAGTTTCGGAGAGTACTGGCCGATTCCCCGGGGGGGTCCTCGGCTTCTGCTATCCGATTCTCGGCTGCTACGCCATCAGTTGTCGAGAAACGAGTTCGGAAACCGACGTCGGCAACGCCGTCGCCGTCTGTGTCGACCTTTAGCTCGTAGTTCGCCTCCGGGGAGAATGGCTCGGTCGTCGTCGGCCCCTCCGGATTGATGCCAATCGATGGATGGACGTCAATCACGAACACCGACCGGTTGGGGTCTCCGGGGGTGGGGAAGGCGAAGAGATCACAGTGATCGACGCGCGCATCTCCGTTCGGGAAAGAGAAGTCGGGTCCTGAGTAATGATGCGCCATCGCTGTCCTCCCGCGATCGTGGGAATCAAAGACCGTCCGAGCGGCTCGATCTTTTGGCCTCCGTTGGATGGATTAACTACGAAGCCCTCTGATACCACGAGCAGGTCAATCGTTCGGCACAAGGATCAGCCTCCGTGTTGCTCATGACATTTTCGTCAGCTTGAGCTGCAACTGTTGAGCTGACTAATACAGTGCCGCAGTGAGCGATACGGATGACGGCCGCGTTCTTCGGAGCACGGCTCTGCGCGCTCTTCTCATAGCTGAGTCCATCTCCACAACCGGGAGTCAGATGACTTGGCTCGCACTCCCCTGGTTCGTGCTTATCACCACCAGGTCTCCAGCTCACATGAGCTTCGTAGTTGCCGCAGAACTCGCGGGATATGTCTTGGTCGGGGTACCGGCGGGGAGCGCCATAACCCGCTTCGGTTCACGACGCGTCATGTTGGTCTGCGATGCTGTCCGCGGCCCCCTGATGCTTGCGATCCCCGTTCTTCACGCCGCCGGACTGCTGACGTTCTGGATGTTGCTTCTGATCGCGGCAGTGGAAGGCGCCTTTGGCTCTCCATATTCAGCGGCTCAGAGAGTCCTTCTGCCCGAGCTGTTAGGCGAAAGCCAAGCCTCCGTGGGAAGAGCCAACGCGCTCTTCCAGGGTGCAACCCGCATAACGACGCTCGCCGGCCCCCCACTTGCCGGTGTCCTCATATCGCTGATTGGCGCGACGAACGTGCTGGTCATCGATGCTGCGACTTACGCCTTCGCCTTCGTTCTAGTAAGGCTCTTTGTTCCTCGGCCACCAGCTTCGGCGGTTGCCGTTGAGGATGCCGAGGACGCTAAGGGACTCTGGCGGGGCATCCGTCACGTTGCATCTGATCCAGTGCTGCGGATATGGGCACTGGGACTTGTCATTGTCGATGGTTGCTTCCAGGTTGTTTTCCTCGGATTACCCGTTCTCGTGGTTGCGGATTATGGCCGAGACCCCCGCCTGGCAGGCTTGCTCTTCGGTGCCTGGGGAGGAGGGGCGGTCTTGGGGAACCTCTTCTCCTACCGCTATTTCAGCACCAAGGTGCACTGGAAGGTCGTCGCTCCATTGGTTTTCGCGCAGGCTCTTCCCCTGTGGCTCCTTGCCACGCCCGTCACAGCATTGTTGCTGTTCGGAGCGCTAGCTCTTTCGGGTGTTCTCAATGGCCTCTCCAATCCCACCTTTCACGCATTGCTCACCTTGCGTCCGCCGGCCAACGTTCGGCCGAAAGTGATCACGGCGATGTTCACGGCCTCTGGGCTCGGCGGTCCACTCGCTTTGCTCGTAGCGGGTCCTGCCTTCAATGCCATCGGGGTGCGGACCGTGCTGGCGATAGCGGCCCTAGGAATCTCCCTGGCCCTGGCTCTTGAGGCTTCGGCTCCGTTTCTCACAGGACAGCCCGTTGTCGCACTTGACGGTTCGCGAAATAACGTCGCCTAAGGGCGCCGCCTGACTAACGACTTTCACCAACCGAAGCGATCGCGTGTTGATATGAATCATCCTGGCCGCAGCCGGTGATCTCTCTCCGCACACTCCTATTGCACCGCCTGTGCCCTGGGTGGTCGCGCCCTTCACGACACCAGGGTGTTGACGCCCGGCGTGCCGGTACCGGTTTGAGCGCGACAGCCCCGACGGGATCTCCGGGGTTCGACTGCACGTGCGCCTTTCGCTGTTGCTACCGGCGAACTCCGTCGATCTGTGAGGCTGACCCTCCGATGAATTTTACCGTCGTGGTAAGTCAGAAGGGAAGACATCGAGCCACCTCGAGGAGGGAGATCATGACCGAGCCGCAGACGCACACTCTGGATGTGGCGGGGGCCGTGCTCACTTACGATGTCCGGGCAAACGATTCGAGTACCGAGCCGGTGCTGCTCCTCATTGGGTCGCCGATGGGCGCCGGCGGATTCCTTGGCGGCGAATACGGCACGACGGGCGACCCTGAGAACTTCGCCACCTGCGCCATGTTCTCACCGCCCAGTCCTGAGGTTCCGAGGTATGCCGCTACCTCAGCCTGTGAGGTTGCGATGAACCGAGGGCAAGTTCGACTAGCCGGCGCACCATCCCATCGTCTGCGCCCCCGTTCTCGTCAAGTAGTTCGATGTCCCCAGCCTCGAGTCAACGGAATTCGATGTGCTTGGGGCGCTCTAGTCGCGGGCGATCAAGGTTTCCTGAGATCTGCACGAGGAAATCGAACTCGCGACGCTTCACGCCGTCCTGGCTGCTTTCCCAGTCGCCGACGTATGTGAGGCTCGGGATACCGGTCAAGGACCAACCCGTCTCCTCTTCCACCTCCCGGCCCAACGCCCCGATGAGACTCTCGCCGCGCTCAACGTGGCCGCCCACAATGTCCCAACATCCCGGGAACAATCGGCGATCCCACACCCGCCGGTGGACGAAGGCGCGGCGGCATCGTCCAGGATCAAAGCCCCCACAACACATACTCGGCCGTCAGCTTCCGCTGCCCGCTGCAGGGAGTCGTAGTCATTCACCGTCGAATCATGGACCCGACCGAGCACGCGAGAGATTCTGCCGAATACCACCGAATTAGTCATGGCCTTTTCCGGCAATGCACCCCATAGTGGGGTGAACCAAAGCAAGGAACTAAAGCCACCGGGGCCTTGTGATGAGAGAAATACCCCCCAACCGGAAGGCCTCCCACATGGCAGTTGCGAGAAACGACCACCTCTTGACCCCCGCGGAAGTCGCAGCCCTCTTCCGAGTCGATCCCAAAACCGTTAGCCGCTGGGCCAAGGCAGGCAAGATTTCCTCGATCAGAACGCTGGGCGGCCATCGTCGCTACCGATCGAGTGAGATTCGCGCCATCTTCCAGCCGATCGACTGGGTCGGAGTAGAGGACATCACCGAGCCCCATGATGCGCAAATCATGGACTTCACATATCGCCGCCGATAAACGCTCACCTCGCTCCTGAGCGCACAACCCGGCTGGGGCCGTTCCAAGAGCCGCACGACCGGATCAAAGAGGGGTTCAAGTCAACGGTCGCACGGCTCGTTGCCATCTTGCGTCTTCTCGGTAGTCGATGTCTACAGACGGCGCAATGGATTCGAATCTCTGCACGCGCCGTCTTCGTGATCACCGGCGACTTGCACCCATTTGAGCTTCGGGAGTGAAATCGGTCGCGATTGATTTCGCAAACCGAGGACAGCAGGATGCGCTGTGACGCGGCTCGCAAAGCCGCTCCAACTACGTATTTCCCTCCCAATCGAAGCCCCTTAGAGTGAGGGCAGGGCTTGAGCCCTAAGTGCTCTGCGGCTGCCAGGCGGACATCTGCTCCCACGACAAACATCGGAGACATAGAGATGACCGCGCAGGAAAATCCTGAGCTCCTCACCCCGGCGGAAGTAGCAGCCATATTTCGGGTGGATCCCAAGACGGTTACCCGCTGGGCCAAGGCCGGCAAGTTGAGCGCGATCCGGACTCTAGGCGGACATCGTCGCTACCATGCGGACGAGATCCGCCGGTTACTGAAAGCAACCGAGCAAATCATTTATCTGGATGAGCAGAGTCAACGACGCACTCGGAATCACTAGCGCCGAAGTAACCAGCCAGCAGCGATCAGAGACTTTCGAGCCGAAACTCGCTCGAGTGCACCCGGCACTGCAGATCCTCTCTAGCACTCCTCTGGACCCTGGATCAAGGCTCTCAGTCGCCACCATGTGCGCCACCGATCGCTTAGATCGTGTGACCCCCGGTCCTTCCCCAGACTTTGTCGCCCTTGAGACCTACCCTCGCGGGCAACGCCGACCGCGCGCAGCAGCTACAGGTAGCCGAGGTTCGCAGTCGCTCCTGGATAATCTCGATCTCTTCAGAGGTCAGTGGCTCTTCGCTCTGTATCCCGGCTCCCGCCGTCGGGCCGCTCTTCTCGCCTATGGGGGACGGGTGCGAAGCAAGGTCACGCAGCACGTAGAGGCGAAATCGTCGACGGAGCTAAAGCGAGAGTTCTCCAGCACCCGTTGTAGCTGGCGGTAAAGATCGGGGGGGATCTCGATCGTGTGGCGATCCCCGCCGGCCCCAGATGCCTCCAAGAGTGTCATAACACTCCTATTGCCAGCCTGAGGAAGCCGTCATGAGGATCGTCTATTTCGACATCGATACCCTCCGCCCCGATCACCTGGACACCTACGGCTATCACCGGGCTACCTCGCCTGCGATCGACGAGCTCGCTCGCCGAGGCGCTCGCTTCGAGTCCTGCTACGTGAGCGACGCCCCCTGTCTCCCGTCTCGAACGGCTCTGTTCAGCGGGCGGTTTGGGATCCATAACGGCGTCGTTGGGCACGGCGGCGCGGCCGCTCACATGCGTTATCCCGGTGACGGACACGTCACCGACCCCGAAGCATTGCCGTTGCCGATGGTGTTGAGCCGGGCGGGCTACAAGACCGCCACCTTCGCCCAGCATCACCTAGCGTGGCACTTCTACGCCGGCTGGGACGAGATCCACAAGCACTCCAATAAGAACAGCCTCGAGATCGCCAAGGACGTCAACGACGCCGTCCTCCCCTGGCTGCAGCAACATGCCAGAGAGGACGACTTCTTCCTGCACATCAACTTCTGGGATCCCCATACCCCTTACCGAACCCCAATGTCCTTCGGTGATCCGTTTGTCGATGAGCCCGGCCCCGACTGGCTGACCCAGGAGGTGATCGACGAGCACCTCCTCGGCTACGGCGAGTTCTCGGCCCCCGACTACCTCGATCTGAGCGCAGGCTTTCCTCGGCTCCCGCCGCAACTGCGCAACGAGAGCGACCTCAAACAGTGGATAGACGCCTACGACACCGGTATCAGATATGCCGACGCACACATAACTCAAGTCGTGGACGCGTTGGACGAGGCCGGAGTTCTAGACGAGACCGCCATCATCGCCAGCGCCGACCACGGTGAAAACCAAGGTGAGTTGAACGTGTACGGGGATCATCCGGTCGCAGATGAATGCACATCGCATGTGCCGCTGGTGATCTCGTGGCCCGGTGGCGTTAAGGACAGAATCATCGAGGGCTTCGTCTATCAGCTTGATCTGGCACCGACGTTGTGCGCTGCTCGGGCTGCGAACCCCCGGCCGGTGGGACGGAACCTCGTTCGCCTCTTCTGTTCTTGGTGAACCATTTCGCGGTCGCGACAATGTTGTGCTCGGTCAGGGAGCGCGCACATGCCAGCGAGCTGTAAGCACCGGATCGCTTCTATTCATCCGTACTTATCACGCCGGTCTGGGCGCCTATCCCGACCAGATGCTGTTCGATGTGGAGACCGACCCTCACGAGACCACGAACCTGATCGGCAACCACGCCGACGAGGCCAGCGCATGCGATCGCCTGCTGGCGGAGTGGTGGCACGACGCTGTCTCTGGGGTCGATGCTGCCCCGGATCCGATGCTCACGGTCATGCACGAGGGAGGTCCGTGGTATGCCCGGCTGAATCACCTGACCTTCGCCCTGCGACTACGAGCGACGGGTCGCGACTGGGCCGCTGAAGAGATCGAGCGCCGCATGCCACGGCCCTCGGATCCGCGATACATGGGCGAGTTGTCGGACACTCGAGTCATCCGGGCCGTGGCGCGCGCAGTTTCCCCTTCCGACTCGGGCAGATGACATCAACCATGACTCGCGCGATTACAGCTCCCCGTTCGGACGAGCACTTCTTCCGTCCGGACCACGATTCAGACCCGGTGTTCATTGTCGGCATGGGGCGTTCGGGTACGACCATGTTGAGGCTGTTGCTGCACCGCCATCGCGACCTTGCGGTCCTATCCGAGACCTCCTTCGGCGCGTTCGTGTGGGAGCGCCGCTGCGGATTCCCCATGGTCGACCCGATCGAGCCGTATCGAACGCGCCTTCTGAACTCCTTCGTCAGGCGGCTCCATTCGGAAGACATGGAGGACCTTCAACTCGACTGGGGAGAGTACCGGCGGAAGGTTCTGGCGGGTCCCAACTCACTGAATAGGTTCCTGAGGATCCTCGGAGAGATGTGGGCGCAAGAGCTCGGCAAGACCAGGTGGGGTGAGAAGACGCCCACGCACGTTCACTATCTTCCGACGTTTCACAAGATGTGGCCCAAGATGACTGCCCTCAACACAGTGCGCGATCCGCGCGCGGTTGCTGCTTCTTGGATAAAGACCGGCTTCTCGAAAGTGCCGGATCCCGTAGCAGTCGCTGTCGAATGGCGTCGCAGCGTGCGTGCTGCCGAGACCGCAGCGCGCAAGGCTGCGGTGCTGACCGTCCGCTACGAAGACCTCGTCGAACAACCCGAGTCAGTGCTCCGAAAGGTGTGTGCGCATTCATCGCTGAAGTACGAAGACGAGCTCTTAGAGTTCCACGAAGCCACCGATAAGAGTGCACCCCACCTGCAATGGATGCAGAACCTCAATCAGTCCCTAAGCACCGGAAACGTCGACAAGTGGAAAGAGCAGCTATCGACAGAGGAAGTTTTCTATATCGAGTTCGTTGCCGGCAGCGCGCTTGAAGAGTACGGCTATGAGGCGGTATCAGACCCGACGGAGCTGCAGCGAGCACGCGCCCAAGCCGGCCGCTTGGAGCGTGCGTATTCGCAGTCGGTCATGCGACCGCTGCGCGAGATGGTTTCGGTTGACGTCGAGGCTTACCGGGGTCTCCTGGAGGACTGACCAGGGACCCGCCGCCCCTTTGCTTCGGAACGGACGAGCAGAACGGGTTTTCTCATCTGTTCGACTCGTGCGTCTCGACCGCTCACCAGACGTGAAAACGCGGAACGAGTGGCGGATACGACATGTCTTGAACCGGGCGAGAACGAAAGTGGTCTCTAGTGGCAGGCCTCCGGGCTGCGCCGGTTGTCCGTCAGGGCTTCGCCAGCAGCCTCTGGACTCGGTTCGATTCGCAGGTGTATCCGTAGCGCTCCCAGAGCTCGAGGATCAACCGGATCTGGTCGTAGTAACCACGCATCGTGGCCCGAACCGTTTCTGGGTCAGCACCGTCGCCGAGGGCCGTTGAGCCGATCAAATGACAGAAAACTACGGTCACGAGCTTCCGTACCTCGCGACCCGTCGCGACGTCAGGAAACGGCGCCCCACAGTTGCCGCAAAACCGAAAACCCTCAGGATTTTCCCGGCCACACGAAAGGCAACGCACCCGTCGAATCTATCCGCCGCCCGCGGAACACCTCCGAACACATCCACCACCTAGCGGATTGGGTCTGGGTAGAGCCGGCAGCTGCGGCAGGTACCGCGATTCCCATCGGTTCGATGCTGGGCGTGGCCATCGACCTCCGAGACAGCGGTGGTGAAGTCGCCCACTTAAGAAGGTGATCCGCGAGGCTCGAGTCGCCCCCCGATTGCGCGATCGAGTCCCGCGATCACAAGCGCTCCCACCTCGAGCGCCGCGCCGACGAAGCAGAGCGTAGCGATGCCCTCGGTGCCGCTTAGGAGTACCCCACCGAGGGCGCTGCCTAGGGCCACGCCGCCATAGAGCGCACTTGCGTTGAGCGATAACAAGAATCCACGATCGCCAGGGCCGACCAGCCGCTTCTGTTGAGGTGGCGTCACCGCCCAGGTGCCCATGCCGTAGATGGCCACTGCGACCGCGCTGAGGGCACGACTATGGGCACCGCCGAAGGCCGCGATCGCGCCGAGGATAGCGAGAGCAACCGCGACGGTCGCAAGTGCAAGGCTGAGCGCGGCGAAAGCGCCCTTCGTATCTGTCACCCAGCCCGACGCCGCGGCGCCGGCGACCCCCGCGAGACCAAATAGCAATAGATAGAGCGCGAGTCCAGAGGTATGGATCGCTGCAGTTTTGTGGAGGACGAGCGCGATGTACGTGAAAAACGTGAAGCTACCGGCAGCCCACACCAGCGTCGTCGCCAACGTAAGTAGCACTTCAGTCCGCCGCAGCCGCATTACCGACTCGCTCTTGACAAGCTCGCCAAACTCGAGCGTGATCCAGAGGCCGGAGACGACTAACGCGGTCATGAACGCGATCGCGTAGAAGGCAGTGCGCCAGCCGAAGGCACCTCCCGCGAGGGTTCCCAGCGGGACGCCGATGGCCGTCGCGGCGGAGGCACCCCCGACGACCACGGCGAGAGCCCGCGCCTGCCGCTCAGGCGCGACTGTGCGTGCGGCCACAAGTGCCGCTACCGGCATGAAGACGCCCGCGCAAGCGGCGGCGAGTACGCGCGCAACAAGCAGGAAGGGCAAGGATGGCGCTACCGCCGTCATTGCATTGGCGCCTACGAACAGCGCCAAGGCCCGGATGAGGACGCGCTCTGGCCGCGCTCGTCGCACGGCTTCGACGAGCAGAGGGCTGCCGATGGCGTAGACGGCGGCGAAAACTGTCACTGCTTGGCCGGCGGCACTGGGTGAGACATGAAGCGAGTCGGCGATCTGGGGCAGGAGACCGATGACCAGCGTGCCGTCAGTGGCGACGACACAGGCGCCCAGGCCGAGGAATGCGATTGGCTTCATCGGCTGATCAGTATCGGCTGATCAGCCGGCCCGCCGTCACCCTCCTCGCCCCGCCTGCTCACGAAGGCAGTACCCCACCGCCTAGAGTGATCTTGTGAGCACCCGCCACCGTTTGGTCCTCGTGCTAGTCGCCTCGTTCGCGTTCGGCTTGTTCGCAGCGTGGGCGAAAGGTCAGAACACGGACGCGCTGGGTTTTATATCTCAGATCCGTTCAGATCTCGGAAACCTGAGCACCCCTTGGCTGCTCGTCCCGTTCGCAGCTGGTGTCATGTTTCCTCAAAGGTGGAGTTCCGTAGTCGTTGGCTTGGCGGCCACTGCGACAGCGTTGGTCGCCTTTTACCTGTTGACAACGCTCGTGATCGACCTTGGTGGACACGGGTTCCTCGCCGACTTCCGTCTCGAGCTCATGGCGAACCGTTATTACCTCGAGGGAGGAGTAGTGACGGGGCCACTCTTCGGTGCGGTGGGTGGGTGGTGGAAACGGTCTGCCTCGCTTCCCGCGTTGCTCCTGATCGGGATCCTCCTCATCGCCGAACCCCTGGTGCTGCTGGGGATGGACGCACTTGGAGCAATCGGTCTAACCACTGCAGCCCACCTGCCGGGTCCACTACGGGTGCTGCCGGGATGGCAGCTCTCGTTTAACTCGGGCGCGGTAACACTCTCGGTTTACGGAGGAGAGCTCCTGGTGGGCGCCGCGTTAGTGGCCGTCGCGATGGTTCCGCGGCTTTCCTCGCGCTCAGGGTTAACGGCTCGTACCTCCTAAACAACGCTAGTGCCCCATCCTGCGGAGCCGCTCCCGTATGCGCTCGTCGTCATCGCCTAGTTCGCACTCTCGTAGCAATCCTTTGACCCCAGCAGTGAGGGCGCGTGACAGGTCATCACGATCCAGTGATCTAACGATCGCTTCCCGGAACGCGTCACCATCCTCGTCTGGCAATCGATCAAACCCCTTGCCGTAGTACGCAGGTAATTCATTACGCAAGGACGCGAGTTCCATCCCGTGGTACCGAAGGTGCGTGATGCAATACTCGGCTTGCCACCAGTGCTCGCGTTCGATGCAGATCCGCCCGTGACGCGCCCACAACATCGCCCAGCCCAATGTGTCGTGGCGCGACGCCGGCCGCAGGTACTCGGGCTCGTTCGCTACGCCAAACAACAGCTTGAAGCGAGGGCTTGTCGAGCGAAATTTGGACGCCGGGGCCATCGAGACGTCAAGCTGAAGGTAGTCCTCCAAAAGGAACACCCGATAGACGGCGGGATCGGCGACCAGGTCGAAAAGAGGAACCGCGTCGAACCGCGACGAGAGATCGCTGGTCCATTCGTCCAAGATTTCCGTGACATCGATCCCGTCGCGGATGCCAAAGGTTAGGTCGAGATCTGACCAGCGGTCCCCTCCCCCGAGAGAGAGCGATCCCACCTCTGCCCCCGCCACAACGCGTGCGTCCCCACGCGCCCGCTCCAAAACGTGTTGGCGCAGCCGATCCCGCTCCTCGACAGTGAACATGGCCTGATTATCTGCCGAGCAACCGTCGCCTACTAAGAGGGCCCACCACGTGGACGTCGAAGCGGTACGCGAAGGTTTGCCCGCGAAACACGGGTCGATCTGCACTTTCCTGAGCGGTCGAGTCGGCTAATCGCGCTCGGCGAGCACCAGCTCGAGCCAGCTCTCGGCTTCGCGGTAGAGATTCTCGTTGTTCTCCGGTGTGTAGTAGGCGAGGATCGCCACCGCCTGGGACAGAGCCCAGCCACGCGCCCGCTCCCATGTCGCCTCGTCGGTGGGCAGGCCTCACGAAACGCATCGCGAGCCGCGGATGAGTGCAGTTTCCAAGCAACCATCACGTCGCACGCCGGGTCGCCCACGCCCATCTCACCCCAATCGATCACACCGCCGATGCGGCCGTCGCGAACAAGCCAATTGCGCGCATCGAGGTCGCCGTGGTGCCAAACCGGTGGTCCATCCCAGGGCGTTGCGGCGATCGCCCGTCTCCACTCCGCCCTCACCGCAGGGGCTCCCTTGAACCTGGCCAGCCAGTACTGGAACTCCTTGTCGCGCTCAGCCAAAGAAATGCCGCGCCCGGGCGGCGCGCCGGTCGGGCTCATCTGCTGCATGGCCGCGACGAATGTCGCAAGGTCGCGGGCGGCCTGGGTCGCATCGATCTCCTCGACCGGCACTGTTCCGCCCTCGACCCAGGTGTGGATCTCCCAGAACCACGGATAGCCGTTGCCGGGTCGGCCCTGCGCGACCGGGATGGGGACGTCGACCGGGAGCAATGGCGCCAGCCTCGGCAGCCAGTCGAATTCCTTGCTGCCGGCCTCGATGGGCCCGTCACGGCGCGGGAGCCGCACCGAGAGATCGTCACCGAGGCGAAAGATCGCGTCGACCGTGCCGCTCGGCTCCAGCCGACGCAATTGTCGCTCGGCCCATTCGGGGAACTGTTTGCCGAGCAGGCGACCTACGAGCTCTTCATCGATCTCAAGTTCGTCGACATGCATTCTTGCAGTCACGCTGAGGCGTAACCTCCGAGCGTCGTTCCTGCATCCTGAGGTGGCCACGACGAGCCAGCACTCAATGTCGATGAAACTCTAGGCGACCTCTGTTGGCTGGGAGGCTCGCGCACTACGCGCCGATGAGTTCCTCTTGAACAGACGGTCAAAGCGCAAGACCTGCGACGGCTTCGACAAAGGAGAGTCTCATGCGAACAGTGGTTCTGATGATGAGTGTTTCGATCGACGGGTTCGTGGCAGGGCCCCACGGTCACGCCGGCGGGCTCCCCGAGCCTGACGAGCTGAAACGTTGGAAACTCGATCGCATCCGCCAGGCAGGAACCCACATCATGGGGCGGGTGACTTACGAGGAAATGGCGGCGCATTGGCCGACCTCCGCTGATGACTACGCCGCTCCGATGAACGAGATCCCCAAGGTCGTGTTCTCGAAGACGCTCGACGAAGCGACATGGACCGGATCCTCGATCGCACGAGGTGATCTCGCGGACGAGATCGCGACCCTCCGCCGACAGTCTGGCGGGGACATCATCGCCTGGGGCGGCGCCAGCCTTGCTCAGTCGCTTTCGAGGGAGGGACTCGTCAACGAATACGTGCTGGTGATCCATCCCGCGGCGTTCGGGAACGGCCTTCCGATGTTCCGGGACTTGCCCGACATGCTGCGACTCGAACTGCTCGAGGCGCAAACATTTGACACCGGCACAGTCCTCCACCGCTACGAGCCGAGCGAGCGGACCGGCCCCGCGGATGAGTACTGATCCTCCTGCACATGATTCTTCGGAGACGGTGCAGAATTCAGCCGTGAATGTTACGCACACGTTCGGAGGAGTTGCCGTCACGGACTTCACGGCAGCCTACGAGTGGTATGTGCGCCTGTTCGGTCGAGCGGCCGACATGTTCCCGCACGATGCTGAGGCTGTCTGGCGATTGACGCCAACCGCGTCCGTGTATGTCGTGCCAGACACCGAGCACTCTGGGCACGCTTTAATCACACTGGCGGTGGACGATCTCGATGCCTACTCGAGATACTTCAGAGACACCGAAATCGCGTACACCGAGCATTTCGGAGACGGCCCCCCACGGCGTCTGCTGATCAGTGATGACGACGGCAATACGATCGCGCTCTTCCAAGATTCTGCGCGCCCGCCTAGTGGCGGCATCAAGTGAGGTTCAGGGCGGACGGAAGTTCAGGTCTCGGGCGCGTCGTGCAGCGAGGGGCTGTAGCAGACAGCGACAAGCAGTCCTTCCGGACTCAACAGCCGGGCAGTGATCTGTGCCCACGGCTCCGTACGAGCCTCGTGGATGAGTCGATAGCTTTTGGCCTTGAGTTCGCTGGCTGCCGCGGCAACGTCGGCGACCTCGAACTCGATGCTGGCCTGTGGGACCGGGATGTCGGCGGGCCATTCGCTGGTGCCGAAACAGGCAGTGGCCGCTTCCGAAAGGGGCCATAACCCGAAGTGTTTCGTCCCCTCTAGCTTGTGGGTGAATAGGTAGTCCCCCTCTTCGCCCTCAAAGTGCAGACCTAAGGCGTCTCGGTAGAAGGAGCGAGCTGCCTCAACGTCTCGCACGATCGGGGCCACACTCGTTACGAACTGAACATCCATCGGCTTCCTCCGTTAGTCGTCCACATGGTTCGGGAAATTGGTATGGACCATTGAAGAGAGCCCCGGTCATCAACCGAGGCTCTCCGTTTCGATCGCTGCCTGGTTCGCCTATCGGAGGTCAGCTACCAGCAGGGAGAGAGATAGCGACTTCCTCCAAGAGGTCGTAGGCGTCCTGCAAACCGGCTTCCATGCCGGATTCGATGATTGCGTCTCTTACCTCTTTGCTGGGGCACTGGATGAGAACCGTCAACGTGGTTCGTCCATCTCGCTCCTTTAGCGTCATGGTGTTCACGGTGCCATTGCTCTCCGGGTCGGGCGCCCCTTCGAAGACCTCGGTCGAAACGATACGTTCGTTCGGAACGATGTCTCGGTACTCGCCGTGAAACCCCACCTCGAATCCATTCTCTGCCGCCATGACGTAGCGCCACTTCCCGCCCTCGCGCAGGTCGATGTCGGCGGTTGTCACTTGGCCTCGCTTGGCGTTCCACCAGCGCTTAACGAGCTCGGGTGTAGTGACCGCCTTGTACACGAGGTGCTTGGGAGCCGCGAACTCCCTAGTCACGTGAATCTCCGTGTCGCTCGGGAGCGTCAGCTTCGCGGAACCGCTACTTGTCACCGTCTCCATTTCCTTCCTCCTTTGCCTTGAGGTCTGCCAACACTTCATCGAGTGCATCGAAACGCTCACTCCAGATGCGCTCGTACGTCCTGACCCAATCGTGGATCGGCTTGAGAGAGTGGCCGTCGAGCCGATAGACCCGTTCCCGCCCCTCCTTCCGAACCCGAACCAATCCGACTTCTCGCAGGACCTTCAGGTGCTTGGATACCTGGGGCTGAGAGATGTCGAGAAGACCGACCAGGTCGTTGACCCGACGGTCACCAACGGCGAGCGCGTCCAAGATCCGTCGCCGCCGCGGTTCGGCAACAGCGTTGAATGCGTCCGTGGTCGTAGCTGCTCGTGCCATGGAGGGCATCATATTCCCATATAGGAATATGTCAATCCTGCCATCTCTTTACACCAAGCTTTGGGTCCAACCGAGCCCTCTTGACGGCCCGGATCCAATGTCCGAGTCGCCAAGCCGGATGACGCAGAACAGGATGGCTTCCCGACCGTCGCATCTCCTTCCATGCAGGTGTGGGGGCCGCGCTGGAAGATGTCCTCTCGTATTCCGCGCTCCGAAATCCTGCTTGTTCGCGTTTCATCAGGGGGGGCCATACCAATAGAACCGGAGCTACGGAGAGCACAGCGGATGGACCTCGTAATCCCTAGTGCTCGGTCTGCTGCTAGTTCATAAAGGGGGTGAGAAACCGTCCCGACTAAGGTCAAACCGCGATGAGCCGTTGCTTTGAGAAGGCGGTCGAAGATCGTCTCCAAGCCGGCTGGGAGATAGTCGGAAAATTCCAGCCATCGTTGCCCAACTCCTGAGCCCTGGGCCATCGCCACCGATGGTCGTGGCCAGAATTCATCTCGGTTGGATGCCTGTTGATTGAGTAAGGGATGGATATATGAAGAGGCGGCTTTTCGGTCCTAGCGCGCTCCTGCCGGTCGTGGCGGCACTAGCATTTTCGGGGGCTCTACCGGCGCAAGCCCTCAACGGTCATGCGAACTATCGGGCGGTATGCCCCTCGGCGCTCGTCGGACACGCTCGTTGTCTTTCCAAGGTGGTCACCGATGCGAGGGGTAATCCATTAGCCACATCAGGGCCGACAGGCTTTGGCCCCGCGCAGTTCCACGGCGGCTACAACTTGCCGACTACAGGCCCTGCTGGGCAGACGATCGGGATCGTTGACGCGTACAACGACCCCACCGTCAAGGCGGATCTCGACACTTACAACAGCACCTATGGGCTACCTGCGTTCCCCAGCTGCGGAGGGAGCGTGTCGACCGCGTGCTTCCAGAAGGTTGATCAGACCGGGGGCACTGCCTATCCCCGAACCGACTCGGGTTGGTCGCTGGAGATTGCGCTGGATGTCGAGACCGCGCATCAGATCTGCCAGAACTGCAAGATCCTTCTCGTCGAAGCCAAGAGCAACAGCTTCGCAAACCTCGCGACTGCGGTTAACACTGCTGCCCGCCTCGGGGCCACCGAGATCTCCAACAGCTACGGTGGTAGCGAGAGCAGCTCGACGAATGGTGGCGCCTACGATCACCCAGGCATTGCCGTGACGGCTAGCTCCGGAGACAACGGCTATGGCGTGGAAAGCCCTGCCTCTTACAACACCGTCGTCGCCGTAGGTGGAACGACGCTCAAGCTCACCTCGAGCAATGCTTACAGCAGCGAGTCGGTCTGGAGCGGAACCGGGAGCGGTTGCAGCGCTTACTTCTCGGCCCAGTCATGGCAAACGGGGGCTGTGGGATGGTCTGCCACGGGCTGCGCGAGCAAGCGCGGCGTCGTCGATGTCGCAGCCGATGCCGACCCCGCTTCGGGCGCTTCGGTCTACGACGGCACTCGCTATCGAGGGCAAACAGGGTGGTTCCAGGTGGGTGGCACAAGCCTCTCCTCGCCGTTGATAGCAGCGGTCTATGGTCTGGCGGGCAACGCTTCGACTGCGACCTATCCTGCTTCTATCCCCTATGCACACACCTCGAGCCTGAACGACGTCACAACCGGCTCGAATGGAACCTGCAGCACTACGATGTGCAAAGGCGCGACCGGTTACGACGGCCCCACGGGGGTCGGTACACCCAACGGGATCACCGGCTTCTAGCTTCAAAGTTTCAGCGGGCGGCCCGGCCTGGTGCCGGGCCGCTGGCGCGCCCAGTCTCAACCTCGGAAGTGTCTGCGAGGGCTCCTACGATTGCGGCTCCGCCGCTCTGGTGCCCACCCAGATGCATTCAGCGCCGCGAGCCTCAATCTGCAGTGCTCTCCGAGGCACCCGAGTGGGTGATACGAAACACCTCCATCCCTGCGGGTTCGGCAGTCGAATCGTTGCCTTCTCGCGGAGAAATGGCTCGATGATTTCATGCGTCTGCACGACGCGAGCGGTACCCGGTCTTGAGCTTGAGTGAACCAGACGGCTCGGTGGGCCACGCCAGCCCTCGCTGCGACCGCCTCGTCAAGGGCCGTGACCTACTTGAACGGTACGACAACCGGTCCCGGTAACCGGCGGAAGACGGCAAAGAAGTCCCGATCATCCGGCACGAGGTACCGCGTAGCGGACTGCATATCATTCGGCACGATCTTCGACGGGTCGAGGCCGTGGTGATGTTTGTAGACGATGAGACTGGGCCACTCGGGGTTGATGTCGAACTGCATCGCGCGTACGGCACCGGCTCGGTGGAGAATTCGAGCCAGAGTGGTCACCGTCTGATCGTTGGCCGCCGCGTAGATGATGTTGCCGCGAGCGTCGACCCCCACACCGGTGCGCCAGACGCGGACCGCATTTCCCAGCGTTAAGCCCCACTCGGTGCTGTTGTTCAAGGCCGGGTTCAGCCGACCGTTCTTGATGATGAGCGGCAGGCTCTGCCGAGCGAAGACGATGCCGGGCCCGGCGTTGGGACCGCCGGTCCACGCCCGGATGTCGACCCGGCCGTTCCGGTAGCCGATCAAAGTCGCCAGACCGTGCTTGAGTGGTTCGTAGGTGCGGCCGTCGACAGACGACCCGTTGTGGCCGTCGGAGTAGGTGAAGCCGCCGTTGAAAGTAGCCAGGAGCCGTCTTCGCTGGTCGTGTGGAACCATCATTGGCCCGCGCACGGGCGCACTTGGCGGCTCGTAGCGTCCGGGATACCAGCCGAGGGCAGTCCGCCTGTGGTCGAACCACGCAACGTAGGCGACGATTTGCGGATAGGCGCGCTCGGTGCGGAACGTCGTCACCAAAACTGGGCGTCCTCCGTCGACACGTGGGCTCGTCGGCTTCCAGATCCCCTCGCCAGGTAATGGGTGAGAGAACACCGGCTTGATGGGCGGAGGCCACGGAGCTGGAGCCCGGGCCCTGCGGCCGACGAACGGAAGACTCTTCAGCTGCGGGCCGCCCTTCCTAGGGGCGTGCCAGCTGTACCAGAAATGTTCGACCTCATCTACTAGCCAGTTGCCATGATGAGCCCGAATCCATTCGACGCTCCGCACACTCAGCGGGAGGCTCGAAGGTTGCATCATCGTCGTCGCGTATGAGTAGATCGCCGGCGACAGCGGAGCGATCAATACCAAGGCGATCAGTGCAGAGGCGATCAGCCATCGCCGCAACCACCAGTGACGGGCGCGAGGCCGTTTCCCTGCTCGCATCGACGTCATCTCTGCGCCGCGTTAAGTCTCGGCGTCAACATGGACCTTGCCGACGACCAACCTGCTAGCCCCTTCCCAGTTCGCTATTGGGGCGGCAGCCCCTCCCATAGTGATAGTGGGCACGAGCGATGAGAGGTCAATGAGCGCCCCAGGGAGCCCGATCCGAGTTGGCTCCCGAGGAGTACACGGACCCTCGTCTGGTCGCTATGACCTGTGGAGCGTGCGAACCTGGCTAGTCGTCCTTCTCCCACTTGGAGCGCTTCAGGAATCGGCTTCTTCCTTCAAACTCGAACCAGCGATCTGGTTCCAGTTTCTCCAGAGACTTTCCCTCCTCCGGTCCCAGATCCGTATAGATCTTGTCAGCCGTGATCTGCTGGATCCGATCTGCGGGCAATTCGACGTGGCCTCCCCATCCCTTCAGATCAAGGGCCAAGCCATGAAAGATGCCGTCCTCGTCGTCTCCCAGCACCGCTTCCACATGTCCGATGTCGGTCCCGTCGCGATCGACTACTCGTGCGCTTTGGTGGATGGCCATCCATGAGACGGCTCTTTCTGTTTCCACTCACACCTCATTTGTCTGATTTCGACAGGCTAATCAGTTCCCCTACCCACCTCCGCCGATCGAAATCCGCTGGGAGCACTCCCCCAACGCACGACCCTTCCTCGGCTATCCACAGGCTATGCCGGTCAAGCAGGTTGAAGCGCTCGCCGCGGAGACGACGCTCAGGTGCAGGTGAGGCTAAGTGTTCTCAAGGGGAACTGACCGCCCACCGAGGCGAGGCAGGCTGACGCCGAACGCTTGCTCGAGGAGGTGGTGAGATTCGCTTCACTCGGGGCCGCAGCACACGGACGAGTGGGCGTGGTTACCTGTCCGAAGTAGAGGAACGCAGCGTTAGGCGATCGGATGGAGGAATGTAACGGTGAGTTCTGGTTCGATGGTTGCATACCGCCAACCGCCCGGCAAGCGAAACGCGCGCCACATCCACGTGCTCACGTTCAACGCGGATTGATCACCGACCACCTCGCTGTGCGCGATGACGTCCGCTTTCTCAAGCAACTAGGCGTCCTGCTCGAGCAAACGCCGCCGTACGCCGGTCCTCGAGGAGCGTGACCTTCGGTCGCTCACACTCGAGCGCGCCTCCCCACGAGTCTCGTCGTCGGGACCGAATGTACGACAGGCTCGGTCGCGCCGCGGACGCCTGCTCAAGACAACCGCCACGGTCAGGCCGGAGAGTGACTCGGGCTAGAAGTGCTGACTCGTTCGTACTTCGATCACCCGCCTGCGAAGGTTCGCTTAGTCAGGCCACGGCGTTTGACGCCGGCCCAGAAGGCAGAACTCATTGCCCTCTGGGTCACGGAGAACGACCCACCCGGCGTCGTCACCTTGGCCCACATCGACCCGCTCAGCGCCTAGCTCAGTAAGCCGTCTAAGCTCGGCCTCCTCTTCGCGGTCGGTCGGGCTTACGTCGATGTGCAAACGATTCTTGACGGACTTCGCCTCTGGAACCCGGATGAATACGAGCGTCGGTCCGGCACCGGTTGGACCGGAAATCTCGACTCCTACCTCATCCTCGTCCGTGATCCTGTAGTCGAGCACATCGGCCCACCAACGCGCGATTCGCTCGGGCTGGACGCTATCGATAACCAGTTCACTGAACTTGCAGGCCATACGAACCTCCTCGCCAACGACAGGAGCGGAACCTTACTGGCGATCCCTCGTTCACCTTCGGCTTCTGTGAGAGCTGGCCGCCTTTCCCGTTGATATGACGTCGCAAGATACGGGTCCAGCTTTGGCACGCGGTCACACCTACACTGTGCAAAGGAGGTGAGACTTATGAAGACAATGACCTGTAGACAAATGGGTGGACCATGCGATGCTCCACTCCATGGCGAGACGGCTGATGAGGTTATAAAGGCGGAGGACAAACATTTAAAAGAAATGGTCGCGAGTGGTGATGAAACGCATCGAGACGCCCTGAAGATGATGCAGGGCAGATGGAAAAACCCCATAAAGGGAATGGGGTGGTATAGGAAAACAAAGAAAGATTTCGCCGCTCTTCCCGAAGAGTGATCGGTCGAAGTCGACGAAGTCACCGAATGGTGTTCTAGGCAGGAGTGGCCGCTCCGAACCAAGTCGAAAGTGCTTGAGGCAGCTCTGGGTCGGCGAGGTCTCCCGCCCAGGCGACATGCCCGTCGGGTCGGATCAACACGGCAGGAGGAGCGGCAATCTCGCCAAGGACCGGGAGCTCCCATGTGCCATCGTGCCTGGCGTCGACCAAGCGGACGCGATCCGCCCAAGGAGAGATATCGAAACCGCCGCCTTCCTCGAGGTTGAGGAGCACGGGCCGCGCCTCATGTAGCAGGGTAAAAACGCGCGTGGGACCGTCGTTGGTATGCAAGTCGAGGTCGGGCATTCGCCGCCCGAGCAGCGGATGTCCCTCGCCGAGGTCGTAATGAATGTCCAGACCGGACAACATCGCGGCGAACCGCTTGCGCGGTTCGTCCATGCTCAACAGCTCCGAGACGGTGTCGCGCAAGGCCTCGAGGCGGGCGTCGGCGGGGCGCATGAGCGCGGTTTGCGCCATGGTGTTGCGCAGCACGCGCGCAGCGACCGGGTGGCGCTCTACGTGGTACGTATCCAGAAGACTTGGTGGCGATATCTCTTTGACCACCTGGGCCAGCTTCCATCCCAGGTTCACCGCATCTTGGACACCGGTGTTGAGGCCTTGCCCACCCGCCGGGTAATGCACGTGGGCCGCGTCGCCGGCCAGAAGCACCCGCTTTTCTCGGTAGGACGCAGCCTGCCGGGTCATATCGGTGAACCTGGTGATCCAGATGGGGCTGTGGATCCCGTAATCAGTTCCGTAAATCTTGATGAGCGCCTCGCTGAGATCGCCCAAGGTGGGTTCGTTCGTGGATCCGACGTTCTGTTCGCTCACCATGACCCCCACCGGCCCCTTATCTGCGTAGATGATCTCGCCGTCTCGGATCTCGTACTTGACCCGGCCGAAGGAATGGGTGCCGAACTCGTCTTGACGAATGCCGAGTTCCGGCTCCTCGGTCATCTCGACCTCGGCGAGCAGCGCGCTCGTCGTCGGATCCCAGCCGGGGAAATCGATGCCGGCTGCTTTACGGACCAGACTGCGCCCTCCGTCGCACCCGACGAGATATTCCGCCCGGAGCGACTCGCCGTCGGACACCTCGACATCCACGCCGGTGTCGTCCTGCGCGAAGCCCGTCACCTCGCGTCCGCGATAGAACGCCACGGCCAGCTCGCCGACCCAGCCGGCCAGGATGCGTTCGATGTCGTTCTGCCATAGCCCGAGCCCGTAGTTGTGCCGGGTGGGAAAGTCGCTGATGTCTAAGCGGTTGAAGGCGAAACCCTGGACCTGGGCTACCAGTCCCTCCGCTAGGAACCGCTCGGCAATCCCCCGCTGATCGAAAACCTCGATGGTGCGTGAGTGCAAACCGCCTGCGCGCGAGCCGGGGAGATCTTGGGTAGGGCGCCGCTCGACGATGGCAACGTCCACGCCAGCTAACGCCAGCTCGGCCGCCAACATCAGTCCTGTTGGACCTCCTCCGGCGATCACGACCCCATGTTCGTGCGTGGTCACGCTCCGGCCATATACGTCCGCCACGACACGCGCATTTCGCTGCCCCTCATTTCCTTTCCTTAAGGTTCCGGCTTGCGCTCGGTGAATTATGCGCCGCTACCTGGGCCTTGCCGCAAGCCCTCCTTGGCGCTTAAACGAGGTGGAGAGGAGCGCGTAATAGCCTCTCCCTTCGCGATGACCGTCAGTGGCGTCGGCTGTTCTCGTAATCAGCAGGGGCATGGCAAGGGAGGCTGGCCCTCGATAGGGCGATGATCGTCATGCCTACCAAGAGACGGAAAATCGAACAGATACGGCCGCGCGGCCCACGCCCTCGAGGACGTTAGTGACTTGCACTAACGAGCGAGCCGATGGCGCGAGAGCTCGCTAACGCCTACTTCCAGCTTGTGCGACCATCTCGACGATGGGAAGCGTTTCCTTCCAGGACAGCTCGATATGACGAGGTCGTTAGGACGCAATGACTGACTCGTTCACGATTTCGTCCACGGTCGATCCGAACCTATACGTTCCCACGATGTAGGTGAATATCCCATCGGTGCTGTGGTCACTGACCGCAGTCAGCGGGGGCGAGAGCGTCAACACGCGGCCGCGGAGGTGGTATGGAACGATCGCTCGGATCGAGCCCCAGCCTCCCGCCGCGGGGTCCGGATCCGACGGCCAGGAATTCCTGATGGGAAGGAGGTGTGTCCTGAGGTTGATCTCATCGCCGCGGATGATGGCGTCGTAGATCTGCGGGTACTCCAGCGTGTCGTCGCCGACGATGTAGTACTGAAAGGAGTCGGCTTTCCTTCCATACTTATCGACCGTGCGAAAATTCGGTCGTCGGTCGAACTGCAGGGTGAAGTCGACGTTGCCGGTCTCCGGGTGGTATACCGCCGACTCAGAGGCGATGTGTAGCGGAACATTCCCGGGGGAGCCTTTCGCCATCCCAGGGGCCGCGGCAGCCTGCGTCGTCACGATTACCATCGCCAGGATTGCCAAGGCGGCGCGGGCGCGCTGTTTGGTCGATCCCCCCATTGTCGCTCCCTTCGATTCGCTCTGTCGCCAACGTTCTCACAAGGCGCGCGTGATGTAAATCCCTGCTTCCCCAAGGGACATTCCCGAACTCCCGGTCAGGCAACAGCGGATTGGCATTACGGTTTAGCGCCTCGGAGAATTCCCAGGTCTCTAAAACCGACGCATCGGCTCGACGCTGAAGTGAGGGAGAGATGCATTCCTTAGTCGAGGTGCTCCACCTGCCGGTAGTGGTCGCGCCAGATCAGTCGATAGATGCGCAGCTTCTCTGGAAGCGCGCGAACACCGGGGATGAAGGGCACGAAGATCAAGACTAGAGTCAATACCATCATGATCACCCAAATCTCAGCGTCGGCGTTTCCTGAACTCTTGAAGGGCGAAATCTGATACCAGAACGTGTACAGCCACAGCCACGCTTGTCCTGGGTAGTTACCTGTCTCATTCATCATCCCCCACTGATCGCCGGCTAAGTGTTGAGCTATCGCTCGGCTCTCGAGGTATCCGCCGTCTGACAGGAACAGGATCGGCTTGGTGTAGTCGGTTTGGTAAAACTGCTTTGTGCTGAGAAGCGCACCGTCAAGGCCGCCGCTCTGAGCCATCGTCAACAGTCGCTGCATCAGCGTCTCGACCGGTCCGTAGCTCCCGGTGGCGACCTTGATCGTTCCTCCAACGATGGAGGCGTTGTCGAACGCCTTCGAGTAGGTGGCGGACCAGGCGTTGCGTTGTGCGGAGGAGGCGGCGTATTGGTCAATCGCATTTGACAGCGTGGGATCATCAGCCGCGAGCGCGCGGAGCGGCTGAATGACGAACGCTTGCGCGGTGTCGATCGGAATCCGCACCCCTGGAATCGACTGCAGGTCGATCGGCCCAACCTTCTGGGCGACGTTGGGGGTTTTCGAATAGGGGGGGCCGTATTGCGCCACCCCACTCGTATGGTTGAGTTCAGTGATCGCGGCCGCCACGAAGCTCTGCGCGTCGGCGTTGGCCCAGGTGGCGATCGTGACGGGCTGCTCGTCGGGGGAAGAGAACAGCACGGCAAGTAGCACAGTGATCAGGGTCACCGCAACCAACGCAACCGTAAATTCCTTCACGATGTCGTACTTGCGGTACGGTCCCTGCCACTCGTCGGTGGGGGGTGGCGCGGCGAAGGCACTCACGATGTTGCTGCGCGGCTCGAAGAGGTGGGTGAGAGCTGAGGCGGGAACGGCGGAACCACGCCCCGTCGTCGAACGAGCAGCACGTGGATCACCACAAGGAACCCGAGCACGAGCGGTAGCAGGACTATGTGCCACATCAGCATTTGCCCAAAGTTCAGGACGTTGAAGTAGGCACCTATCCCCACTGAATTCAGCCCGTCTTTAGCCTCGCCGGCGATCCACTGCGAGGCAAGGTTCTGTTGAGAGAGATAGCCCGTGAATGCTGTCCCGATCGACACAACGAACGCCACCGCCCCGGTGACCCACGTCAGGGCGCGCCGACCACGCCACGCGGCCATGAAAAACTTGCCCCACAGGTGAATGACCATGAAAGCCATGAAGAGCTCGACGCTCCATAGATGAACGCTGTTAAAGAAGAGGCCGACCTTCGAAGTGTGCCACCAGGCCGGACCTTCTAGGGCGAGTACGGCCCCGGAAACCAGAACCACTACCAGAGAAGTGAGCGTGAGTACGCCAAACACATAGATCCAAGACGAGACGTACTCAGGCTGTCTGTCGGGAAGTAGCTTCTCGGGAGGCAATGCCCGAACTGCTGCTCCCCTAAGGCGGGCGGTCCACATCTTGTCTTCATCTGCGCTCACTCCTCTTTGCCCCTGGGGAAGGGAACCACGATCGCCAGGATGAACACCAAGACCATCATTAGGATCACCACGAAGTTCGCGATCGACATCTGGAAGAAGCCCCAGTGGATGTAGCTACCAGGATGATTCAAGTTAACAAGCGCCGTCAACAATCCCTGCCTCCTCCCTAAGCCGCCTTCCCGAGCCTCGGTCAACTACAGCCTACGGCGATGGTCCTGGATTAACTCGTCACCATTAGTAGCGTCTACACCCATCCCCGCAGCGGCCCACTCCTCTCGAAGAATGAGAAGCGCCGCGGTGAGAGTCCCGCGGCGCTTCGGTGCTGCTTCCGGTCACAAGACCTAGCTCCTTGTGAGCACGACCTTCAGCGCCCCTGTATCTGCTGCACTGCTGAAGACGTCATAGGCCTCTATGAACTCCCCTAGCGAGAAGTGATGAGTTATGAGCTCATCGACCTTGAGCTGCCCAGACGCAACCAGCTTCAACAGCGTCGCGGTGGAATAGGTATCCACGAGACCCATCTTGATCGTCACACCTTTGATCCACAGGTCTTCCAGATGAAGCGTGGCAGGCTTGCCGTGTACGCCGATGTTCGCGACCCGACCGCCGGGGCGGATCAGTTCGGTGCAGAGTTCAAACGTCTCGGGGATGCCCACAGCCTCAATCGCCACATCGGCTCCGAGCCCTCCGGTCAGCTCCTTGACCAAGGCGACGGGATCCTCGCGCGAGTTGTTGATCGTTGCGGTTGCCCCGAAGGCCTTAGCAGCCTCCAGTCTTGCATCGGAGACATCGATGGCGACGATATGACTGGGCGAATAGAGCTGCGAGGTCAACATCGCAGACAGGCCTATCGGTCCTGCTCCGACAACGGCGACCACATCTCCGGGCTGGACTCCACCGTTCAGGACGCCGACCTCGTATCCGGTGGGGGCGATGTCGGCGAGCATCAGCACAGTCTCGTCAGACACCCCGGCTGGGATGAGATAGGTGGAGGTGTCAGCGAACGGGACCCGCACATAGTCCGCCTGAGTGCCATCGATCTTGTGACCTAGGATCCAGCCCCCGCCACCGGAACAGAGACCGTAACGCCCTTCGCGGCAGAACCTGCAGGTCCCGCACGCACTTATGCACGAAACGAGTACGCGGTCACCCGATTTGAGGGTCTTTACGCCGGGACCGACTTCATCAATCGTCCCGACCGCCTCGTGGCCAAGGATGCGACCAGCGGTCACCGCGGGGACATCACCCTTGAGGATGTGTAGATCGGTACCGCAGATGGTGACGGCGTCAACACGCACGATGGCGTCGCCGTCCGCGAGAAGCGTCGGTTTGGGAACCTCTTCCCATTCTTTCTTACCTGGTCCGTGGTACACGAGTCCGTGCATAACGACCACCTTCCTTTTGTAGGACACTCATGCTGCTCCGATGGTGACTAAGGGACTAGGGCCATTCGGCCCGGTACGTAGGTGACTACTCGGCCTGGCGATGGATTCCCAACTGGCTGAATGTTCCGCCAGGGCGATTGCTCGCCACCTTGGATGAGGCGATAAAACACCGACGGCGCCACAAGAGAGCCGGTAAATGGTTCCTCAGAGCATTGTTGACTCCGCTGCCATGGTGAGCTCAAGCACAAGAAGGGGAAGCTCTCCCCTTAGCGGCCACGGCCCTTCACACCTGCATTAACAAAGTCGACGTTCTGGAGGGACTGGTCGTAGTAGGCGTTGCGCAACCTGGCGCTCACCAGGACCCGGGCGAATGACCAGCGGATCGGAACCAAAGCGGCGAGTTCGGTCCCCCGTTTGTTCGCCGCGGTCCAAGCAGCGCTCGCGTGGGCAGGGTCCGCAGCCTGGGCTTTACGGATCAATGAGTTCAGCTCCGGATCGTTCACCTGTGAATAGTTGTTGTTGGTGCGGGCTTTGAGGTCGGGCCCATAAAGCAGCGGTGTCAGGAAGCTATCCGGCGACGGGAGGTCTGCGCACCAGCTGGCAAAGCCCAACCCGGTGCGAGACGCCGGGTCCTGGTAGTACTGAGGGGAAGGAAGTAAGTCAGAGGGCCCCTGGGTCACCTTGTCGATGCCGATCTTCTTGAGGTCAGCACGCACGGAGCTGATCTGGCCGGGGGTGGAGTCGGTCGGGGCAGCGAAAAATAGCAGTCTCTTGTGATAACCGCCCCCGTAACCGGCTTTCTTCATGAGCGCTCTCGCCGCGCCCACGTTCCCGTTGTTGGCCGAAGAGGGGAAGGGATCATAGAGAGCAGTGCCGAGATGTCCGAGCACGCCAAGCGGCAGGATGCTGCTGGCCAGCGCGCCCGAGAACGCCCCGCCGGGGGTGCGGCGGCGCAGGTTGTTCTTGTTGATGATGAGGTTGACTGCCCGGCGAACGTTGATGTTGTCGAACGGCTTCACCTTGGTGTCGAGGAACAAGTAATAGGTGCAGGGCTGGGGGCCATTCAGGAACCTCGTGCCGAGTTGAGACACCTTCCTGAGTTCGGTACCTGTTGCGGGACAGTCGAGGGTGAGGTCGTGGTGACCGCTGGCGACCTCGGCGTTGCAGACGTTGGGATCGAAACCTTGCTTCCAGTCGATCTCATCGGGATAGGCCTTGCGGATCGGGTCCGAGGCGGGATCCCAGGTGGTGTTGCGCTTCATGATGATCTTGCGACCCGGCTTGTAGGTGGCGACGTAGTAGGGACCTGAGGAGACGACATGGCTGTCGTAGTTCGAGTCCTTGCTGTTGTCGTACTTCGAGGCCGCCTTTCGAGGGACCGGCGCCGTGGCCGGCAGCGCCATACGCATGTCCCAGTCACCGGTCGGCTGGGTGAGGTTGAACACGATGGTGCTGTCGTTGGGCGTGTGGATGCCTGAGATGTGACAGCCATAGGTGGCGGCCCTCCTGCATCGGTTCGCGCCCACGATGTTGTCGTAATAGATCGGGAAGCCGCCACCTACCGCGGGGTTGTAGAGACGTTCGATCGCGTACCTGATGTCCGCGGTCTTGACGGGATGACCGGTCACACCAGAAACGTCGACGCCCCCCAAGCCTTTGCCGTACTCAAGCCCAGGACGCAGGTGGTAGGTCCAGCGGGTGTTGGCAACGTTGTGGTCGCCCAGTGCGGTGGCAAGGTCAGGGGCGGGGATGATCTGCTTGGCGAGCTCAGGAGATTCCGGATAGCTGATCAGGGTGCGAAGGGTCGCCCGGCCGATCGTGCTGGTGAACATGACGGAGGAAGCCTGACCCGGATCCATGAAATCGACGTCGCCGACCGAGGCGAGCCTCATGACCCCGCCCTTGGTGGCGGGACGGAAGTGTGGTTTGCCGGGGATGTCGCCGGCAGTCGCTCGTCGGGAAGGGGCGCGGTGGGCGGAACCATCGCAGGCAACACTGAGTAAGCCAATCACCATGAGCAGCGCCAGCACGCTCAAGATTCTGTTGTTATTCACCCGCTCCCCCGCCGGATGGTGGACTCTGTAGATCCACCCGGCGCGCCCTCCTATAGTGATAGTAGGCGCCAGCGATCAGAAGTCAATCAAGGGGCCGGCCGACCTTACAAGCCGCAACTCTTCTACTCGGTTCAGGCCAGCTTCTATCCATCAGACAAGACGACGATTCTCCCCCAAGGCAACTGGGACGACGAGGACTGAATTGCCGGAAGGCGGGCTTCTCCTCTATATAGCCGCGCAACATCCATGTACACAGACACGGGGGTTCCATCATCAGAGCGACAGCTTGCCCTGGGCCTCGACCTAACCTGACTCCGCCGCGGCCCTAGGCGCACTCTTACCCGAGGACGTCGGGGCGGCTCTGCGGCCTTACCACGCATTGTTGAAGCCTGAGACCAGACTTGTAGCAACACCGCTGATTAGATGAGACCCAGGCCTATGTCGACCGGGCAACAGCCCTTAGGTCCTGACCGTCGAGAAGCCGATTAACACTGGCAGGCTGAACCTGATGGAGAATCGGGACATGGGAGAGATGCACGACACCAGGGTGACGTTAAGACGCGTCTTGCACGAAAGCAACTACGCCGCTGTCAAGTTGCCCGCGGCGCTCGAGCGATGACGCTGCCCGAACTGCATCTGGCCGGCTGGCGCCCGACAAAGGACACGCTGCACCTCTACTGCCAGATCGTCGGCAAGGTCCGCCTCGCGACCACGCCGCCGCGAAACCACTGGTGGAACGCGCCGCTCTACGTCGATGTGCGCGGGCTAACGACGAGGCGACTCCATCACGACGGCACGACATTCCAGATCGACCTCGACTTCGTCGACCACTCGCTAGTCGTCCGTACCCATGACGGCCGCGTCAGGTCGTTTGGCCTCGCCGACGGTGTTCCGGTCGCCGATTTTGACGCCCGGCTCCACGAGATGCTTAGCACGCTCGGCGTCGACGTTGAGGTCAAGGAGCACCCGTTCGGGGTACCGATGACGACGCCGTTCCCGCAGGATTACGAGCACAGCTCCTGGAACCGCGACGCGATCGAGCGATATGGCCGCATCCTGGACTGGTCCGATTCGGTGTTCGAGGAGTTCAGCGGCTGGTTCAGGGGGAAGACCAGCCCCGTCCATCTCTTCTGGCACAGCTTCGACCTTGCGGTCAGTCGCTTTTCCGGACGACCGGCCCCGCCGATCGCTGCCGACGCCGTCACCCAAGAGGCATATTCGGAAGAGGTCATCTCCTTCGGCTTCTGGGCCGGCGATGACAACATCACCGACGCCGCCTACTACTCGTACACTAGTCCGGAACCGAACGGGCTTCGCGACCAACCGCTACCCATCGGTGATTGGGTCGCCTCCGCTAACGGATCGCTCGCACTCCTCCCCTACGACGTCGTCCGCAACGCACGCGACCCGCGCGGATTGCTGCTCGCGTTCCTCCAAGGCGCCTACGAGGCGGGTGGCAGACTCGCCGGCTGGGACACGAGTGCCTTCGAATCGAGATGGTGTCCCATCCCAAGCCAGCTTCGCGAGCTCCAGGCGACCGCCGCGCACGACTTCGGCCGACCCGGATTCGACTCCGCGTCGACGATCAGTGCGGATCCGCCGATCGGCTAAGCGTGGTTCACCGACCGGAGCTAGCGCCGTCCCCAATCCCGCACTGAGCCAGATGCGTCTCCGAAATACTCAGGCGGCGGCCTTCGAATCAGGTCCGGTGTGGCGGGATAGCTCGAAGGGGCGGCCAGGACCGATGAGTTTTCGGTTGGATACGGGTCGTACCGCGAAAGACGAAAGGAGGCGCCGCCGATGAGGATAGTGGTGAGTGAGTTTCTGACCCTGGATGGGGTCATGCAGGCCCCGGGAGGCAAGGAGGAGGACACGGAGGGCGACTTCAAGCATGGCGGCTGGCAACTTGACAACGACTACCGCGACGACGTGGCCGGCCGGGCCATCATGGAATCGTTCGAACAGGCCGGCGGCATACTCCTGGGGCGCCGCACCTACGACATCTTCGCCGCGTACTGGCCCACCTCCGACGAGGAGCCCATCGCCGGCATCATGAACAACATGAAGAAGTATGTGGCGTCGAGGACACTGAAGGCGCCGCTCGAATGGCAGAACTCGGAGCTCCTGGAAGGCAACACCGTTGAGGCCGTTGGCGCGCTTAAGGGGCAGCCCGGCAAGGACGTCTTAGTCATCGGCAGCGGCGACTTCGCACAGACGCTGATCGACAATGATCTGGTCGACGAGTACCGGCTGATGCTTTACCCGATCATCGTAGGCGGCGGTAAGCGCCTGTTTCGGGACGGGAATCCGCTCGCGAAACTCACGCTTACCGACTCGAAGACTTCGACCAAAGGCGTGGTGATCCTGACGTACCGGCCGGAGTGAAGGAGAAGGATCGTATGCGCAAGATCGCGGCGCACCTCGAGATGTCACTTGACGGCGTGGTCGACCATCCGGAGCGTTGGGCGCACCAGTACTTCGCGCCGGAGATGCTGGAGGCGGCACAGGCCGACATGCAGAATACCGACACAATCCTTTTGGGGCGCACGACCTATGAAGAGTTCGCGCGGTCCTGGCCGCAGCAAGATCTCGACACGAGTCCATTCGCGCGTTTCATGAACGAGACTCCCAAGGTAGTCGTCACGAACACACCCACGGACCTACCTTGGGGTCCTGCGGACCGGATCTCTAGCACCGACGAGGTGGCCGACCTGAAGCAGAAGCCCGGGAGCGACGTAATCATCCTCGGAAGCGCAACATTGGTCGGATCGCCTCTTCAAGCAAGACTCCTCGACGTACTGGAAATCTTCATCGTGCCGGTCCTGATCGGAGCCGGGCACCGACTGTTCGAGACCCACAAGGAGATCCCGCTCACGCTTACCGAATCACGACCTTTCGACAACGGCGTCCTGCTGACCAGGTACACATCGGCACGATAAGGATGCTGGTTTCCAACAAAGCGGCGCTTGCAATCGTGGGCACACCCCCCAGCAGTAGATGCCCCAGTGTGCTGGTACTTCTGCATCCTTGGATCGTGCGTAGGGTCGGCGTACATGGGAGGGCAACCGTGATCGATGGCTTTGAGGCGCAGTTCGTAGTGCCAGGGTTCGTGGCTGTAGATCTGGCACAGCCATAGTTGGCGCCGTGCTCGGACAGCCACGCCGTGGCATCGAAGTGCGCAATGTCGACCGCGTCCCCGGGCACGTGAGCAGATCTCTTCGCGGTGGCCACCCACCGGGCGGCTTCGGCTCGGGATCCATACTCTGAGACAGCCGCACGATGAAGCTGAGTCTGGTACTCCGAGGAACGCCAGCCACTCCACGAAGAGCTCGACCCCGTCGCGCCTGGCATCAGTTGCAGTTTGGCGCAGGGCACCGAGGAGATCGGGGTCAAGGTTGGGCTACCCCGTATCATTTAGAAGCTTCGGTTTGCACCGCTGGTCGGTGATCGACCACGTGGCCCCCGACTGGCCATGTCCGTGGTGTACATAGCAAAGAGGGCCACCCCCTGGCCAGGCTGGCCTGAGCGGGCGTGGGCGATGAACCTTAGTTTCCCGCTCCTGGTCTCGCGAAGAAAAACCACCCGATTTGGCACCAAATACCATCCGTTGTGACCAGGGTCTTTGAGACCGAAGGTGGGCAAGCTGAACCAGGGGCTGTGCGGGCTCCGCGAGCTTACCGATGACCCCCAGGTCTTAGCTTCGTCTTCCGGTCACGCACAGCCCCACCTACCCTCCCCGTCGCGTGAACCGGCTGTGGCGCTGGCGGTCAGAGCAGCTTGAATCGAACCTTCTCCCCTATGCGTCACTCATGTGGCCAAAAGCGGATTCGGAGTCACGGAGCAACCATGTCGAAACCCGGAAGATAGCCGCTAACCACAGTTATTGCGTTGATCAATGTGAGCGCCGCCGCGTTTGGCTGGGGGCCGGGGCTGGCGCTGACGATAGTCGGGCTAGCCGACGCACCTCGCTTGGAAATGATCGAACGCCGCGGTCAGGTCTCCATTGGCTGAGATGGTGATATGGAGCGTCTCTACGATCAGAAGATTCCCGTCCCCATTCTCGCTGACGACAATGAATTGCGTCGTAAAAGTGTCGGTTAACGATCCACCGCGGATCCTGTGGAAGGTCTCTCGCAGGCCGCCAACCGCGTGATATGTCACGCCAGTCGCGCTGGTGCCTGTGACCTGCCGTGGGACCAAGGTGAAGTTGTCATGGATCCGGCCGTCCTGGCCCCTGAAGAAGTTGTCGATCAATAGGACCTGGCCGGAAAGACGTACTCGCTCTCCTGAGCAAGCCCGCACCGTCGTACGGAAATTGACGAGTTGCCTGCTGGTTCCTGCCGACGCCGAGGGGACCAGCACCCCTAGGAGCACGACGACGGGCAATGCTATGAGCATCCTTTTCATTGAATCCCCCGATTCCAATAGACCAACCCCGACCCTCCCAGCCGGGCCACCGTACTGCTAGTTCACGAATCTCGAAAGGGCCCGCAATGATCCCCTCGGCAAGTACACGCGCTTAGCGAGCCTGGAGGACCGGCGACTTCTACAGGGAGACAGGCACAGAGAGCCAAATCTTCTGGCTCTCATTCTCACCACCCTTGGCTGAAACTCATCAGCCTCCCCTAGTCCCGCTCTCGTGGTCGCCCGTTTCAGCGACTCCCTGACATTAGGACGATGGTTTGCTTACAAAGACGTCGTAGTAGCCGTTGGAGTCAACCGGGACGAGATCACCGTCGTAAGACGTAAACGCTACGTGGCTTCCGTCGGCGGACATCGACGGGTCGAAGCTAAATGACGCTAGCTCTCCCGAAGAACCCACGTCGATCGCTCGTGTCTGGCCGGTCGAGAGGTCATGAACGAAGACGTTGCGGCCGGTGTTCGTGTCATTGGCGACCAGATTGCTGGCGGCAGACTGAAACAGCACTAGGTCTCGCCGGATCGATGGTTGATCGCTGAAATTGTTTCCTTGTTCGCCTGAGCTGCTTACGCTAACGAGCTGGGTTGTCGCATTGCGAAGATCATGCAGAAAGATATCCTCGGCATATAAGCCGGTGGTGTCACCGTCGACGAGACCTTCATCGTTGGACTCGAACACCACTCGTCGGCCCCCCGGCGAGAGGGAAGGTGCGGCCGCGAAGCCCCCGGTGCCCTGCCCGCCGGAGCTACTCACGCTGGCCAACACGGTCTTGTGGGTGAGCAGGTCCCGCACGAACACGTCGGAGCTGTGGTTCACATCGTTCGGCGTGAGGTTGTGGGCGGGCGATACAAAAGCAACCGCGCGACCGTTCGCAGAGATCGAAGCGTCGCTGCTCCCCCGATCGTGAAGTGTGTCGGCCTGAATCCCGGAGGTGCTTAGGCTCACCAGTTCAGTCCCACCAGTCGAGAGGTCGTGGACGAAGACGTCTGACTCATCGTTGCTGTCACCGGATACCAGATTGGAGGCGTTGGACTGGAACGCTATCCGACTTCCGTCGCCACTGATCGAAGGGAACAGGCTGCGATTGTTCCCAAGCTCACCCGAGCTGCTGACGCTGACGATCTTGGTCTCGCCCGTAGTGAGGTCACGGACGAAGATGTCGGGTTCGCCGTTGCGGTCCCCCGTGGTGAGGTTGTTCGCATAAGAAGAGAAAGCAACCCAACGACCATCTGCAGAGATGACAGGTGTGGAGCTGGGAAGGTTGCCCTCGTTGCCGGAGCTGTTGGTGCTGACCAGCTCGATCGTGTTCGTAGTGAGGTCGCGCACGAAGATGTCGGAGCAGCCATTGGTGTCATTAGGAACTAAGTTGCTGGCAGCCGAAGCGAACGCCACCCAGCGGCCCGTACCCGAGATCGAGCCTCCGCCGCTGTCGCCGTCAGCCTGCTCGCCTGTTTCGCTGGCGCTGACTCGAACGATTGTAGGCTGCGCCGCCGCAGACGCTGAACTGCCCAGCGTTAGGAGGAGACCTAGAGCTGAGAGCAAGGAGAACCTCTTTTTCATAACTCATGCCTCTTTCGAGTAAGTCATTCCACATCCAAGCCTCGGCATGACCTTGCCAACAGACTGCCATCGATGTCCAGGGTTCCGGTACAAGTGCACACCCAGATTCAGCAGATGGCAACATCCCGTAATCACATCACCTGGCCTGAGGTTGACCCGGCTCTCCTGGACACTCTAGTCTTCCCCGGCTTTCGTGGAGTCCGATAACTGGATTCCTCTTGCCACGATCTGGACCTAGACGGCTGTGGAAGACCTCGACATATTTGAAGATCGCATTTGCTAGTACGACCCCTGGTCATCCAGGTTGCCGGTCCAAAAGCTCGACGTTCATCCGCGCCTCCTAACGATTCGATCATGGCGCTGTCGTAGCGGTCACCGATGGAGCCCATGGACGGCACCAACTCAGAAGCCTTGGCCCGGTAGGTGAACGCCCACAAGGTGAACTGCGTGCCTTGATCGGAATGTGCCAGTGCTCCCGCATCAGGGTTGCGTGAGCTGATGGCCATGCCCAACGCATTGGTCACCAGGGCCGAGTCGGGGATGCCGATGGACCAACCGACGGCAAGCCCGCCGGGGTCCGCACAGCCCGTGGCGTCAGCGAGCCTATCTTCCCTATTGCTCGCCATGGCCCAACCGGGTGATTTCGTAAGCAAGTTGGGACTAGGTGCTCCGGTTCCCTGCGCGGATCGACCTCGTCTTGGGAATCATCCAGTAGTGGGTCCATCGCCGACAGATCGACAGGAACCGTCAGATAACCGCTTCGTAATGGATTGGGTAAAGGGGTACCCATATCCTCAAGAAGAACCGTAGCCAGTGCGTACGCAAGTTATACGCCGCGCGGCCTAGATTGATAATGAAGATGCAGGGAATGTTAAAGGCGAGCACGCCCACCTGTTTGCCAATCCGAAGGATCACATGCGAACCTCGCTTGGACTCGCCCAACGTAAGGGTCGATCTCACCTCACTGTGTTTGTCGTTGGTGTGCTGTCTTGTCTCTGCGCCTCGAGCAGCGCATTCGCTCTGTCCGGTGCGTCAGGACAAGCTAATTTTACCTACGGGCCAGCAACAGCCAGCAGCAGCGCGGCTGCGTCCGCCCAGAACGGCACCGGTATGGAAGCCGAGAGCAAGCTCTTCTATACCCCGGACGGTACTTGGTGGGCTGTGCTTGGAACCGACAACCCAGTTGCGGGAGTGTTCCTCTATCGCTTGAACAACAATCAGTGGCAACAAATCACTAAGCTGCCGCAATCAGATCCCTGGATGAAAGCCGATGTTCTTTATGACTCCGCGCATTCCAAGCTTTACGTTGCGCTCAGAGACAGCAAGTCGCTCACGGGCAACCCTCGCGTCAGCGAGCTGTACGTCTATGGATATGGATCGGGGGGAGGCTGGAACCGGCAATCTGGGCCGACCAAGATCACCACAGACAATCCGAGGAATCTGACCATCACCCTCGATAGTCAGGGTCGCCTCTGGACCACCTACGAGACGGGGGGTCACATCATCGTGGGCCATACCCAACCAGGGAGTACTTCCTTTTCTTACTCGAACATCCCTTGGTCGTCTATTGCCAGTAATGACACATCCGTGGTTGCCTCGTTCGGAACGGGATCGAGCGGTTTCAAGGTGGGGGTGCTGTGGGACGACACCATCACCGAGCGCTACATGTTCGCGTGGCGCAATGATTCCGCACCTCTATCATCTGCCTGGAACATCGAGACCGTCTACGGCAACGGAGTGGGTGGGTGTCCCACCGCTACTACAACGGCCTGTGCCAATTACCACATCAGCCTAAAGACCAACGGTGACGACGTCTACGCGGCGGTCAAGCTGATGAGCCAGAATTCCACCAACCCCCTCGATCCGATGATCGTTGTCGTGCACCGCGATCCCAACGGGGCATGGACGGCTACGACGGTCAGCTACAAGAAGCAGAATGCCTCCCGTCAGGTCCTTCTTCTGGCCCCCGCGCAGAACCGTGCATATGTGATCGCAGAGAGTCCCAAGAGCGGTCTCTTCGTGTGGGAGGGTTCCCTGAGCAGCCTCACCTTCAACCCCAATGCCTACGCGCAATGGGCGATACCCAATCAGAACCAGCACGAGGATCCCACCTCCACCAAGCAACCGCTGGGTGCTGATGGGAGCGGGGTAGTGGAGTCGTCCCAAGGACTCATCAATCAGTACTGGTTGAACGGATTTTCCGCCCTCTAGATTCAGGGGCTTTGAGGATGGATCGTTCGGTGGTACGTACAGGTGCCGATAGTCAACCGGCACGCGACAAGAGATAGTTGGTTCATATATGGAACATGGAGCCGAGATTGATGATGATAGTTGGGGTTGCCCGGTGTGCGGCGAGCACATCGGCTACGGAGAAATGCACGAGCACCCGTTTGTCCCATATTACGAGCGAACCCAGCCCCCCCGTTTGTTGCCCTTGCGCCGGTGTTCCAAATGCCACACCGTGCGTTTCATAGCCAGGATGGTCTATGTCAGAAGACCGATGGGTGGTCGTCCACATTGGACCTGCTATCGGTGCCGACCGGACTGTTGAACGGGTGAAATCAGAACCCCAGAAGGCCGGTGGGAAATCGATAACCTGGATGGGATTCGCCACAGCATGTGCCTGGGTGGCATGCGACTGTGCTCTCGTTTGCGCACCCACGCCAATCGGGTGACGATGTCCCACGTGATCCCGAGGACTCGGTGGGCGCAGACCGTCGATGGCGCGTATATCGCCTACCAGGATTTTGGCGAAGGTCCTGTCACATTGGTGGTGATCAGCGGCTGGATCTCACATCTGGAGGTGTACTGGGAGCTACCGCGTTATACGCAGTTCATGAAGCGGCTCGCGCGACATCTGCGAGTCCTCGTGTTCGACAAACGCGGGACGGGGATGTCTGACCGGTTTGATCGACCTCCGGATATCGGTGCGCGAATGGACGACGTGCGCGCGGTGATGGACGCTGCTGGTGTGGAGCGTGCTGCGCTGTTCGGGTGGGGTACCGGCGGCGCGCCTTCAGCGTTCTTTTTTGCGGCGAGCTATCCGGAACGGACCATCGCGGTCTGCACCGATCCGGAGATTCTCGGGCGACGAGTTGCTGGATATCCATGGGGGTCGGACGAAGAGGAGGAAGAGACTGACACTGCGGAGATGGTCAAAGCCTGGGGCGACGAGGAGAAGATGGCCACCTTCGGCTTCGGTGATCGTCCTGAAGACGCTCCCCGCGATCCAGAATTCAAACGCTGGCAAGCGCGAAATGCGCGTTTCGCAGCCACGCCGGGGGCGGCTGCCGCTTTCAGCCGCATGTGGTACGAGACAGACGTCAGGGACATTCTGTCAGCAGTGAGCTCGCCGACGCTCCTCTTCTATCGCGCGGACACGAGTGGACATACAGGCGAAGAGCATGCCCGCTATCTCGCCCAGCGCGTCCCCGGTTCCCGCGTCGTGGGAATCCCAGGGGCGGCTGTGGTCGTCTGGGCGGAGGAACCGGAGCCACTGGTAAGCGAGATCGAGTCGTTCCTCTCTTCGGTGACTGAAGAGGAAGCAGATTTCGACCGCGTCCTGACCACCGTCCTGTTCACAGACATCGTCGGCTCGACCGAAACGGCATCGCGGCTCGGCGACCGCCGCTGGACGGAACTCGTCGACAAGCATCACCGCACGGTCCGGGCGCTCCTGGCCCGCTACCGGGGGCATGAAATCGACACAGCTGGCGACGGCTTCTTCGCGTCTTTCGACGGCCCCGCGCGCGCTGTCCGCTGCGCGCAAGCATTGGTTCAGGCTGTGGAATCGATCGGGCTTCGGATCCGGGCCGGAATCCACACGGGCGAGATCCAAGCCCTCGATGGGAAGATCGGAGGGATCGCCGTGAACATCGGCGCACGTGTGGGCGGGCTTGCCGCGCCGTCCGAGGTCCTCGTCTCGCAAACCGTAAGAGATCTGGTTGCTGGATCAGGCTTGGCGTTCGAAGACGTCGGGGCACGTAACCTGAAGGGGATCCCCGAGCGGTGGCGGCTCTACAGGGCCGTCCCCTAGACAACGCACACAAACTGACCTGGCTGCCGGACTTACATGGAGTCATAGTCACCGATGACGGCGTGGAGATCCTGTTCTCTTGCATGGTCACAACCGGGGGTGTCCTAAGTTCAATCAGTCCATCACGCCACCGACGCGACGTCGACTGACGTGGGGGCAACCAATCACACCCAACAGCTTGGGGCCAACCTCGAGAGTCACAGATCCCAGTAGTTCGCTCCTTGGCGCGAAGACCACCTTCCGTTTCCCCGGAGCCGGGCACAGCATGTAACCCAGCGCACCGCGCTCTCACCCCTCGCTGCGACGGCCCTCATTCGCGAAGGTTGAAGCGTTCAAGCTCTTCTTTGTCCAATTGATGAGGCCATGCACTACGTATAGCTCTCTATGGGGAACCCGTCTCCTTAGGTCGAATAGGTCCGCATGGAATCCGAAGCGATCGATAGGGCACTGCATAGGTACGTCATCGCCTTGATGCGTGCTCGCCATTGTTCTGACCGCCTCGCTCTCGAACGGGATCTGATATCCGGAAGCAGGACCGAACCTGCGACCGTGGAGACTGACCCAATCGGTGGTGACCATGGCGGCAGCGGCCAGCGCCTGCATCTGCCGAGGTAGAAGTTCGACAGAACTATCATGGACGGGATGGGATGGCGGGGCCAGACCCGCGCCCACTCTTTCTCGTCACGCGTAAAGAGTGAGTGGAGCCGGCGCATGGTGGCGTGGCTGAAACCTCGCATCATGCATAAACGATCTCGACTTTCTGGACTAGAAGATGTCGTTGCCCCTCCGTCCATACGGCTCGCAACAGGGCTCTGCCTTGTGGTCCCGCAAACGAGGGTCGCTCACTCTTGGGGAAGGGCTAAAAGAATTGTCGGCATCAGGGACCAGGCTGGGCGGCTAGCTACACGCTAATCCCGGCCTCCCTATCGGGGCCGCCGCAATCTCTCGTGCTCGACCATAGCCCCGAGCCACGTCGCCAGCCTGAACTCCTCGGCCAGGGCTGCACTCGTTAGGCGATCGGGCCTGACAGCAACCCCGCTTCGGTCGATCCAGTCTGGGCCGCTGGGAATCGAGCGACGCTCATCGGCGCGTCGGTGGCCCACGCACACACCCCGTCTTCTGCTCATCTCTTGTCTTCCTCCAGAGAGTGATGATCCGCCCTTCGGGGCAGTCGCGTTGGTCGGTGGCACGCCCAAGCCGGAGTCGCATCCTGGTCGGACCCCGGACCGCAGCAGACGGATGGGCTCTCGTTTGCCCCATCCTCTGCTACAGAACGGTCTAAAACTAGACCCTCTGCCAGAGAGCGCCTCTGTCGTTCTCCTTCTCTCCCTCGATGCGCTTCACACTGAAGTAGTCAGTGTTAGCCAACAATCCACG
>JAXDJO010000017.1:0-140846 GCA_034667525.1 Actinomycetota bacterium | reverse complement strand
GGGATGAGGAGCATCGTCTCGCTAACCCACTCTTCCTCCGGGACGAGTGCGAGGGGGCCGTACCCGCCGTTTTCTCCGACTCAGGCGGGCCCGGCCCCCGTCCAACGCCCCGATCGCGCCGAGGTCCTCCACATGCCGCTCGCCCCACATCTCTGCCCGGGCCCTCAGATAGTTGTCACGTCAACTACTGCCTTATGCTGCTGCTATGAAGGAAGGCCCCGGCTCCACCATGAACCAAGATCGCTTCCAGGCGTGGATGAACCTCCTGCAGGCTCACGCGGTTATCACCACACGGATCGAGAACGAGCTCGAGACCAGTTGCGGACTATCTCTCGCCGAGCACCAGGTTCTGGTCCGCCTGGCCGGGTCCGTGGAGCGCAGGTTCCGGATGTACGACCTGGCAGACGTCCTCCTGCTCAGCAAGAGCGGCACCACCCGCCTGGTTGACCGGCTCGAGAAGCGGGGTTTGGTGACGCGCCTGTTGTGCGAAGGCGATCGCCGGGTCGTATTTGCGGCGCTTTCGTCTGCGGGAGAGCGGGCGGTGGAAGAGGCGCATTCGATCCTGGCTTCTGCGATCGAACGGTCGTTCTCCCGTCATCTTTCGGACGAAGACATCGCTACTTTGCGAGGATCGCTGCGTCGATTGCTCGAAGGGAACGAGGCCTGGGCGGACCATCGTTGCTCACCTTCCTATCCGGCCCGCGCTGCCCCATCGCGCCGAGCCGGATCGAGCTAGCTTCCATATCCCGAGCCCGGACGAGAGGGCTAATCCCAGCAACAACGGGCGTCGCCACGGATGACCGGCATCGAAATGAGTGACTTCAGTGCCCAACTTGCGGGCCAACCCGCGGGCCCCGGCCTTCATCAAGATGTCGTGATTCCAGGCGAAGAAGGGGCGAGCTATTGGGGCCAACACATTCATCCACGTCTTAGTGGTCTTCACCGTCCAGGTCAGCCTCATGCGCGTGCTCTCCCCCAGGTCCTCGAGCTCGTACACCGCGTTTCCTTCGAGCTCCCCGATGGCGTCGATTTCCATCCGCTGCGGAGGCTCGATCAGGGTGATCCGCCCCCGGAAAGACAGCGTGTAGGGAAGAAAGCTTTTGAACACAAACTCCAACAGCGTTCCCCGGCCCTCGTCATCACCCGGTTCCAGCTGCTTGACCTCGTTGAGTCCCGGCCACCACGTCACCCATCTCTCGGGGCGACTCACCTCGGCCCATGCCCGATTGCGAGGGACGGCGATCTCGCTCGTCGTTACGAATCGGTAATCGGCCACGTCGACAGTTTCACTCAGCCCGAGACAGTCCCGGGATCATCCACGATTCCTTCGACCGGGCCGGCGTCTCCCTGCTCCACACCGATGGCCGCCCGAACCGTGGAGAGGGAGGCCTCGAATACGTACTCCAACCCATCGATCTCGTCCCATTGCTCGCCGGTTCGGGTAAAGCCCATCTTTTGAACCATCCCCAGTGAGGGTTCGTTATCGGGACTGACCGAGGCCCGCAGACGCTCGACACCCTGGGCACCCGCCCATAAGAACATCGCATAGGCGGCCTCGGTCGCGTAGCCGCGACGACGCAATCGGGGTTGGATCTCATAGCCGATCTCGACCCAACCCTCATCTCCCGGAGGTGCGTGGAAGTTCACATAACCCGCCACCTCGCCAGTCTCTCGGATCACGATCAACCGCAAGAGCCAGGGCCGCGTGGAAGGATCGACTTCCATCTGTGCCTTCCGGTAGCGCAGCGCGCTCTGTGCATCTCGCTCCCACCCATCGGGGAGCTTCACCCCGGCTAGGCGTTCCGCATCGTCCATACGACCTTCAAGAGCCGCCCGGACGAAGTCGAGGCCCACCGACACCAGTTCGAGTCGAGGCGACGAGATGTTGCCGGGGTCCTCGCTCACGCCGTCTGCTTGTCTGCGTCGATGTCGAACTGCAGTGGCTCCGGCAGCTCCTGGTCGTAAACCAACGAAAGATGTTGCACCGCGCGCGTCATCGCCACGTACAGCCTGCGGACACCATTCTCTTCTTCATAGATCCCGGCCGGATCGACAACCACCACGGCGTCGAACTCGAGGCCTTTCGCCGCCGGTGCATCGAGCAGCGTTACTGGATGATCGAGCTCTGCCTGTTCCCAGGAGACGAAATCGATCGATGCGGCCGCTAGGCCGGCTCGCACCTGGTCGATGGAACGCTCGCTGCAAACGACGCCGACGGTGTTCCACAGGTCGGCCAACTCGATCGCCTCGGCTGCGGCCTTGGTACCGATGTCGCGACCCGCGCGGATCAAGCGGGGCGGATCTCCTGTACGGCGCACCGAGCGAGCCGGCGGCACATCCGGAGCCGCGATGGGAAGCAGCCGGTTGGCGAGGGCAAGAATGGCCTCGGGGACCCGGTACCCGATGGAGAGGCTCGTGATCTCCCCCTCGGTTTCGTTGATCGCCTGCAACATCTCTTCCCAGGAGCTCTGAGAAGCGGGAGCGGTGGCCTGCGCCAGATCTCCCAGCAGTGTCATCGATGAATGCAGAGTGCGACGACGCACCATCCGCAGGTGCATGGCCGAAAGATCCTGAGCCTCATCGACGATGGAGTGGCCGTAAGATTGAGGGGAGCCGTCGACGAGCCACTCCGCCTCATCCAGGAGCGGAAGGTCGGACCGGCTCCAGCCTTGCTCTCGCAGCGCTGCGTTGTTCAGGCTCTGCAGTGTGCTCATCTCCGGGTCGGACAACAACCCGTCAGCAGCTTGCCGCAATCTCACGCGGCTCGTGAGCAGCGAGCGCACCAATGCGGGCGGGTTCATCGACGGCCAGATCCTGTCCAGCGCCCTCTTGATATCGGCAAAGCGCAGTATCCGGGTGATGAAATCTTCGGCATCGAGCCCGGCCGCATAGATATCGACCTCGTGGCCGGTGAGCCACATCTGACCGAGATGTTGATGAAAGCCTTCACGGGCATGGCGATAGGGACCGTCGCCCCTTCGCGCGTCGCGCACCAACTTGTCCAGCTGACCGGGCGTAGCTTGGAAGTGGACCCCGGCAACCAGCTTCGAGATAGAAGTTTGGGCCGGTTGCACCTGCATCCAGAGGGCACGCCGCAGCACCGTGGCCATGCGCGGGTCGCCTTTCAAGCGAGCGACGTCGGCAGGATCCTCACGGCGAGCTCGGAATTCCATCGATCCGAGAGTGTCCACGGTTGTCTGGTAGGCCGCGGTTTCACCGAGAGAGGGAAGAACCTGCGAGATGTATTCGAGGAACAATCTGTTCGGCCCCACGATCAACACCTTCTCTCGTTGGAGGAAATCGCGGTGCTCGTACAGCAGGAATGCCGCTCGGTGCAGTCCCACCGCGGTCTTCCCGGTTCCCGGCCCTCCTTGAACCGCGATGACGCGGCGGAGAGGGGCTCGGATGATCTCGTCCTGTTCGGCCTGGATCGTGGCGACGATGTCGCGCATCTGTCCTGTCCTGGCGCGGCCGAGCTCTGCCAGCAGAGGATCGGGAACTCCCCCGTGACCACCCTCTACGAGTGATTCGGGATCGGTGAAGTCCTCATCGAAGAGGTCGACGAGATTGCGGCCCTCGAGAACGAAGCGCCGGCGCAGCTTAAGTTCGAGAGGATCGTGGATCGTCGCTCTGTAGAAGGGCGTGGCTACGGGGGCACGCCAGTCGACAACGACGGGCTCTCCGCGCCCATCGCGCACGTGCCGGCGTCCGATGTAGAACGTTTCTCCGGCATCATCGTCGATCCTTCCAAAGGTCAGAGGGCTGTTCGTGTCGCCCAGGCGCGACAGCCGGTCGCGAAGTTCGGCGCGCAGGATCTCCTCGTCAACAGAATCGCCGAACTGACCTTCTTCCACTAAGCGCCGTGTCCGCTCGCGCATCGCAGCGAGGAACCGATAGGAAGCGTCGATGTGAGCCTGCTCGCGCTCTAGCTCAGTTTGGAGTTCCATGCGGAAGCGAGAATCTAACCGCCTGTCGAGGAGACGGGCGTCGCTCGAAGCGGAGAACCTAGGATGGTGGCGATGGCCAACCCATTCGATTACCTGGTCCACAACCAGGCACAGTGGACGGCCGCCGCCCCAAAGTACGCGGAAAGCGGCCGGCTTCAGTGGGCGGCGCCGGTGTCATGGGGCATCTGGAGCGTGCCGGAGACACAGCTTCACCTGCTGCCGGAGGTCGCGGCGCGAGATGTTTTGGAGCTGGGATGCGGAACCGGCTACGTCTCCTCATGGCTGGCGCGGAGGGGGGCCCGGGCCGTCGGACTCGATCCCACATGGGCGCAGCTGCAGTCCGCACGCTCGTTCCAAAAGGAGTTCGACATCGAGTTCCCACTCATTGCCGCAGCCGCGGAAGCTTCGCCCTTCACGGACGAGAGCTTCGACGTGATCATCTCGGAGTACGGGGCCAGCATCTGGAGCGATCCGTATCTGTGGATCCCGGAAGCCGCGCGCCTGCTTCGTCCCGGCGGCGAGCTCATCTTTTTGGTGAACGGCACGCTCCTGATCCTGTGCGAGTTCGACGATTATGAGATTGCGGCAACCTCTGAGATGAAGCGTGACTATTTCGGGATGCACAGACTCGAGTGGCCCGACGAAGAAGGCATCGAGTTCCACCTCGGTTATGGAGACATGATCCGGCTGCTCCGCGCGAATGGGTTCGAGGTAGAGGACCTTGTAGAGGTACGGCCCCCGGAAGGGAGCACCACCACCTATCCGATGGTGGATCTCGAATGGGCGCGGAGGTGGCCGTGCGAAGAGGTCTGGAAGGCGCGCAAGACTGCGAGTCGCCCTAGTCCGTCAGGCGGGTAGCAGCAGGGACACGACAGCCCCTCCGCTGGGTCGATTCGCTGCCACCACCGATCCTCCATGAGCCTCACTGATCGCCTTGACGATGGCCAATCCGAGGCCGGTGCCACCCTCGCTGCGGCTTCGCCCGTAATCAACGCGAACGAAGGGATCGAACGCTCGATCTATGAAACCGGGAGGGAACCCAATGCCGGTATCTGCAACGTCGATCCGACAGGTGCCGTCGTGCCTGGCCACGTCGATGCTGACGTTGCCGCCCCGCGGGGTGTGCCGGATCGAATTTTCGATTAGGTTCCGTAGCGCCTGCCGGATCCGGTCGGGATCCACAGCGATCCGCTCTCCTTGATCGGAAGAGGAAGCTTTCAGGAGGACGCCGGCCCGGTCGGCGAGGTCCGACAACTCCTCCACCGCGGCGGTCACGAGCCCGTCCAGCGCCACCGACTCTTTGTGGACGGGGAGCTGCCTTCGATCTGCCCTGGCGAGCACCAGCAGGTCGCGGGAAAGTTTGATCAGGCGGTCCGATTGCTCGCCCGCGTTGCGAAGCGCCCCCTCGAGCTCGTCGCGGCTGCGCGAGCGTCGCAACGCAAGCTCGATCTCGGTATGAAGGATGCTGAGAGGCGTCCGAAGCTCGTGGCTGGCATCGTCCACGAAGCGGCGCTCGCGTTCTAGCGCTCCGCGCATGCGATCCAGGAGGTCGTTCAAGGTCCGCCCGAGCCTTTCGATCTCGTCTCCCGTGGCGGGGACCGGAAGCTTACGGCCGGGCTCGCTCACCAGGATCGCGGCTGCCTCTGCACGCATCCGCTCTACCGGCCGAAGGGCGGCTCCGGCCAGGAACCAGATGATGGCGGTTGTAATCATGAGGGCGAGCGGAACGCCGATCCACAAAAGCACCTTGAGATGGTCGAGGGCTTCTCGCACGTCCTGAAGGGAGGCGCCGACTATGGCTATCAAGCCCCTTGGGGCGGGAACTGCTTGAAAACGCGCCGGTAATACCTCAGAACTGGTCCTCACTGAGGCTTCAAAGCGCACGCGCCTCTGGACGTTTCGAAGATCCTGTGGACTCATTAGCGCTTTGCCGCCGAGGGACGGAGTGGCATACCAGACCTGCCCGTTCCTGCGAACGACCTCGGCGAACAGTTCGTTCGAATGCTGCTTCGACTGGTCTCGCGGCGATACGCCGCCAACAATGCTTGCGACCAAACTATTGGAACGTACATTCAATTCCTGGTTGATCGATCGATTAAGCCCCACATCGAGTTTCAGATAGAGGAACAGCCCGGCGGCTGTTAGCACCACTGCCATCAAACCTGCGAAGGTGAGAGTTAGCCGGGCCCTAATCGGGAAGCGCATCTTCGATCTCTTCATGAAGCCTGTAACCCGCACCACGGACAGTCTGAAGCGAATCTTTGCCAAAGGGCCGATCGATCTTCTCTCGCAGATACCGGACGTAGACGTCCACTACGTTCGAGTCACCGTCGTAGGCGAAGTCCCACACGTGTTCGATGAGTCTGCTGCGGCTGAGAACCTGCTCGGGATTGCGCATGAAATACTCGAGCAGCGCAAACTCCTTCGTCGTGACTTCGACCTCGGCGGTCCCCCGCCATACCTGCCGGGTAGCCGGATCGAGCTTTAGATCTCCAACCAACAGGATCGAGGGCCGCTCGAGTGCGGGACGTCTGAGAAGAGCTCGGATCCGCGCCAGCAGCTCCGCGAACGAGAAAGGCTTGGTGATGTAATCGTCGGCCCCGACATCGAGTCCCTTGACATGATCATCGATCCCGTCTCTGGCGGTAACCATCATCACGGGAGCCCAGATGCCTCTTTCTCTCAGTTGGCGGCACGTTTCGACCCCGTCCGTGTCCGGCAGCATGAGATCAAGCAGGATGATGTCGTAGGGATTTTCGACTGCAAGCCACAGGGCTTCGGCTCCGTCCCCGGCAACGTCTACCGCGTAGCCTTCCTCTCCGAGGCCACGTTCAAGTAGCCTCGCCATCTTGATCTCGTCCTCGACCACCAGAACCCTCATGCAAGCGCCTCCTGCGGCGACGGCCAACAGATACCATCATGAACGCAAAGAGCGGCCCCGGAATAGCGAGATGCCGAGCTCCGCCACAAACCACCGGAGTGACGGAGGGGTAGCCACCGGCTCAGAGCGAGCCGGCGACCTACAGCCCTCCTGTCTGTACCGGCCGCGGGGGGGCGGCAACCGGACAAACATGCGCCCGAGACCCAATGCCGGTGATTGTTTTCCCTTGATGGGAATGGGCACAGGGAACAGCATGGGCACGGGTCGATGAGACTGCGATGAGCGGGCCTTACTTGCCGAAAGGGGACGGCTTGCGATCCGGCTCCCGCAGACTACGTACTCTGCGCACGAGGGTCGTCCGCCTGGGGGCCCGCGGGCTCCGAAACGCCGTGCGTCTCGTTGGAGCGGGAGCAGGAACCAGTCTTCCAGGATTGTTCCTGGAGCGTTGGGATCCCACTTTCTTGAAGGACGTGGCGGCCACCGCGCAGGCGACGGTGATCGCCGTCTCAGGGACCAATGGCAAGACCACAACGGCTTCGATGATCCGGCACATCCTTCGCTCCACCGGTGCGACCGTCGCGGGCAACGAAGGTGGCTCCAACATGACGCGGGGGATATGGACGACTTTTCTCGATGTCACCCCCTCGACGGACTACATCGTCCTGGAGGTTGACGAGGCAGTCGCTCCCCAGGTCGTGGCTGCGCTGCAGCCTCATCTCCTCCTCCTGACCAACGTCTTTCGTGATCAGCTGGATCGGTTCGGTGAAGCGGAGCGTGTCGCCCGTCTGCTGGGACAGAGCGCTGAGCTGCTGCAGGAAAGCGCCGATCTTCTCGTGAACATCGATGACCCATCGTTGTCCTGGGCCGTCAGGGACCGGCGCGGACCGGTGACGGGATTTGGTGCCGACGCGATGCCGGGTCAGAGTTTCGACACGGCTTCCAACGAACCCGAGATCTGTCCTCGGTGCGGACACGACCTCTCTTACACGAGCCGGACCATCGGCCAACTCGGAGCAGCCGATTGCCACCACTGCGGGTGGAGTTGTGGACGCGGTGGAACGAGGGCCCAGGTCCTGAAAGCCTATGGATTGGATGGCATCGAGATAGGTATCGAAGATTCTGCGGCCCGTCTTGCTATTGGCGGGATCCACGCCGCCTACAACGCTGCTGCCGCCGTGACCGCTGCAAAGATCTTGGGTGTCACCGTGGTGGACGCCTGCCGTTCTCTGGAGGGCTTCGTTCCCAGGTTCGGTCGCGACGAGGTGCTCGAGCTTGCGGGCCGTCGCGTTCACGTTTTGCTGATGAAGAATCCCGTTGGAGCAAACGCGGTTTTCGGCCAGGCGTGTTCCGATCCGCGCCTGGGATGCGCCGTCGTTGCGGTCAACGACAGGACCGCCGATGGACGTGACGTCTCGTGGATCTGGGATACTGATTTCGAACTACTCGCTCGTGCCGGAGTTCCCCTGATACCAAGCGGTCGCCGGAGCGAGGATGTTGCATTGCGTATCAAATATGCGGGCGGTACGCCTGAACCTGCAGAACCGAATGTGGCCCGGGCCATCAGAGGCGCGGCAGCAAGCTGCGCCGAGGGACAAGAGGCGATCGTGTTCGCAACCTACACAGCGATGCTCGAGCTGCGGCGGGGACTCACCGAAGGACGGCGTCACCGACGCGTGGAGGCTCTGCGATGACTGAAGATCTGATGATCGTTCATCTTTACCCCGACCTCTTACGCACCTACGGCGACCGTGGCAACGTCCTCGCCTTGAGGCGCCGGCTGGAGTGGCGGGGCCTGCCGGTGACGGTCGCCGAGGTTGGCCGGGGGGACCATATCCCCCATAACGCCGACATCGTCTTCATCGGTGGCGGCTCGGATCGCATCCAACGTGCTCTGTCCGCCGAGATCGACCAACGACGCGACGAGATCGCGGGAGCTGCCGAAGCGGGGGCCGTGGTATTGGGCGTCTGCGGAGGCTTTCAGTTGCTCGGTCACTCTTACACCGATGCGTCGGGCGCAACGACCCCGGGGATGGGCTTGCTCGATATCACCACGAAAGTCGAAGGTCCACGGCTCATCGGGCGCGCGGTGATCGATGCCTCCTTCGAAGGCAGCGCGATGAGCGTGGTCGGGTTCGAGAACCATGGGGGCAGAACCTTCTTAGGACTGAGGGCGACCGCCCTCGGAAGGGTCAAAAGAGGCTTCGGGAACAACGGAGAGGACCGAAGCGAGGGCGCCGTGCAAGGCCGCGTGCTTGGCACTTACCTGCACGGCCCCCTGCTTCCTTCGAATCCAGCTCTGTGTGACGCGCTGCTGGCAGCTGCATCCTCCCGGACCGAGGGCCGCGACCTATCACCCCTCGACGATCGACTCGAGTGGGTGGCGCACGATGCCGCCTCCGCTCGAAGGTGAGAATGTGCGCCGGCTCCTGGGCCCAGGGCTGCTCATCTTGCTCATCGTCGTTGTGGGCGGAGGTTATCTGGTCCTCCGCGACCACCCCACTTCGACGAAACGGCAACCACCGCCGGTGGCGCGCACGCCCACCACGAGTCACTCCGCAGCACCCTCCGTCACCCGAACCTCTCCCGCGAGCTATGCCGCCCGGATACTCCAGGACCATCCGGTCGCGCTCTGGCTCCTGAACGATCCGTCGGGGACGACCGCTCGCGACCAGACGGGCCGCTTTCCAGGAACCTACGTCGGCTCTCCCCATCGAGGGGGAGCATTCTCATCCTCGTTGCCTGCGAGCACGAGCTTTGACGGGGTCGACGATCGCGTGACCGCCAACGCTCTCACCAGGCTGAGGTCATGGCCCGGCTACACGATCGAAGGATGGGTCCGACTGACCCAGCAGTCGGTGGAGGAACACATCATCGCGTTCAACCAGGCCAACGGGGGCAACGGTCCCGGCCTGCTGCACGACCAGCCGACGAGGAAGTTCAAGTTCCGGGACTGTGAAGGGCCGGGATGTGCACAGGTTTTCTCGACGACATTTCCACACCTTGGAACCCTGTATCTTCTTGATGTTTCCGTGGATCCGAACAACCGAGGAACTCTGTACGTCAATGGCCGGCCCCAGGCTCATTTCGTTTCGGCTCACCGCCCCGACACCAAGGGCTTGTTCACGATAGGGGCGGAATACGACTCGGGACCCACGCCAACATCGTTCTTTCACGGCGAGATCGCAGGTGTTGCTGTGTACGCTCACGCTCTCGATGCCGCCACCGTGATGGCCCATTACCGGGCTGGTGCTCACTAGGCAAGACGCATGCCGGAGCTCACGCCACAGTAAAGTTGCGCACCCCATGACCTTTGCTCGGATATCGATAATCATCCTCGTCGTAGCGATGCTGCTCGGGATGGGCATCGCCTACGACCGGGGAAAGAAGTGTGGGGCGTGGGAAGCGGTGTACGCCGGCTCCAAAGGACCACAAGCGCAGCGCGCCAAACCCATCGGCTGCTGGCGCTTGCACTAAGAGGCGCCATCGGTTCCGACGAATGGTCGGATCACGAGGGATCTCTCTTAGCTTGCGACCGCCAAAGACGGGAGGATCGAATCCTCTTCGGGGACCGGGAAGAGCCCGAGGACCTCTCCCAGGGCGGCGACCGTCTCGGGACAGAATTGGGTTCCGCAACCTTCAGTTAGCCTGCGCCACGCCTCCTCGTTCGGCAGCGCGTTGCGGTAGGGCCTATCCGTGGTCATGGCATCGTAGGCGTCTACCGCGGTGATGATCCTGGCGATGAGGGGAATGCCCCTTCCCGCGAGCCCGAGCGGGTAACCGCTGCCGTCGAATCTCTCGTGGTGGTGAAGTATCCCGGGCACAGACCTGTTAAAGAGCTCCGCCCCCTCAACGATGCCGGCACCGAGCGCCGGATGTTTCTTTATCTCGATCCATTCGTCGGGACCAAGCTTGCCCGGCTTCTGAAGGATCGAATCAGGGATCGCTACTTTGCCGATGTCGTGGAATTCCGCCGCGAGTGTCAGGGCTCGCAATTCGATAGGCGGAAGACCCATCCGTTCTCCCACCTCGTGCGCGATGTCGGCAACGCGCCCGATGTGACCGCCGGTGTAGGGATCCTTCGCGTTCGCCAGGCGGTTGAGCATCTGGATCGTCTGCACCGATCCTCTCTCCATCTGCGCGGTCTTCTCGACAAGCGATTGGTTCCTCTCGATCAGAGTCATCGCGTGCCGCCGAAGCAGCGGCCACAGTATCGCCAGCAACAGGGCCAGACCACCAAAGACGATGCCGAACGTGAAGAGGACGGCCCTTTGCACGTTGTTATCGATGGGTCCCTTCAATTGGTAAAACTCTGCGACGGCGTCAGGTCCGGAGGCCCCTCTCGGGGTGAGAGGAACGTAGGTCGTAAACAGACTGCCGAACACCTTCTCGAAGACGTTCTCGGGATCCCTCAGGTCGGTGACCTCACTCTTGGAGCCGCCTGCGAGCACTGCACGCAGACTCACGGCCTCTTCTTTGAATCTCTGGCCGATGAGGCGAGACTTGTCCGAGTACAGCACGACCCCGTTGGGACTCCAGATCTTGATCCGTACCACTCCCGATCTGAGAGCTTGCTCGTTCACCACGCGATCGAAGCGCTTGAGCTCGGCTCCATACAGAGGGCGGCGCAAGTCTTTCGGCGAGAGCGCCTGAGCCAGGATCGAGCTGGAAACGAACTGGGCGTGGGAACTGGCGTTTTTCAGTGCGTCGCTCCGGATCTGGGTCGAGATGAGCTCTCCCACTCCGAGACCGACCATCACGAAAGCGATGAGGACCGCCACGGCGAACCGGCGCATTATCCGCGGCGCCGAGGGGGCGAGGCTGGAGTTGCTGATCAGAGTCTCCGGCAAAACAAACCAACCTTCTCTTGGGGCACAACTGTCTCTCAGTACTTTCGTCCAAGGGGCCGGGTTTCTTTAGGCGGCACGGCGCTGGGAGCCTGTTCCGGGACGCTCCCGGGGCGCATCGGGTCCCGTCGGACAATGCGGGGGTGGTTGCTACCTAGCAAAGCAAACGGTCGGTGACTGTAATAGTTAGCGAGCCGCCGGCACCGTACCGGCACCGAGGCGGGGCACGAGGAGAGGAGCGCGGGTGGCCGAACAGGAATTCGACGTCGTTGTCATTGGAGCGGGACCGGCCGGGGAGGTCGCGGCGGGGCGCTGCTCGGAAGGCGGTCTGGACACCGCGATCATCGAGGCCGAGCTGGTCGGCGGCGAGTGTAGCTATTGGGCGTGCATACCAAGTAAGGCTCTGCTGAGGCCCGGCGAGATCCTCGCGGAGGTCGCGGCCGTGCCCGGCGCGGCTGAGAACGCCGCCGACAAACCGGTCTCGGCCACCGCCTTGAAACGGCGCAACGAGGTCGTTTCGGACTGGGATGACGCCGGTCAGCTGCCCTGGCTCGAGGAGGCCGGGGTCAAGCTGATCCGCGGCCGGGCAAGATTCCTCGGGCCGCGCCGGATCGAGGTCGAGCAAGCCGAAGGGGTCCGGCACACGGTGAGCGCGCGCCGCGCGATCATCGTCGCGACGGGTTCCCACCCGGCGATCCCTCCGATCGAGGGCTTGCGAGAGATCCGGATCTGGGGAAATCGCGAAGCAACCGCTGCCCAGGAACCACCCCGGCGCCTGATAGTCCTGGGCGGGGGCGCGGTTGGCGTCGAGATGGCTCAAGCGTGGCGTGCACTCGGCAGCGAAGAGGTGACTCTGGTGGAGGCGGCGGATCGATTGCTGCCCCGCGAGGAACCGTTCGCGGGTGAAGAGCTGGCGGCTTCCATGACTGACAAAAAGATCAAGGTCCTGACGGGGGCCCGTGTGGTCAAGGCGTCGCGGAAGAACGGCGAAGGAGAGGTCACCGTCACACTAGAGGATGGTTCAGAGATACAGGGCGACGAGATCTTGGTGGCGGTCGGCCGGCGACCGAACACCGACGATCTCGGCCTCGACGCGATCGGCCTCGAGTATGGCTCCTACATCGAGGTCGATGATCGCCTGCGATCGGTGCATGTCGAAGGCGACTGGCTATATGCGATCGGCGATGTCAACGGCCGGACGCTCCTGACTCACATCGGCAAATATCAAGGGCGTATCGCCGCAGACGACATCCTCGGAAAACCAGGAGCGAAGCTCGAAGATAAGGCCATCCCGCGGGTGACATTCACCCATCCACAGATCGCAGGAGTCGGCTTGACGCAGGCCGAGGCGGTGGAGAAAGGGATGCAAGTGCGTTCGGTCGCCACGGATATCTCGGAGGTGGCCGGATCCAGCGTGACGGGGGTCGGGGTGTCGGGAAAGGTCCAGGTGATCTTCGACACCGACCGGGAGGTCATCGTGGGCGCCACCTTCACCGGCCCAGCGGTTGCAGACATGCTGCACGCGGCGACGATCGCCATCGTCGGTGAAGTTCCTGCGGATCGCTTGAAACACGCGGTCCCTTCGTTCCCAACGGTGAGCGAGGTGTGGCTCAAGCTCATCGAGAGCTACGAGGCGGAGGCTTCATGAGCTCGCTGCCCATCGCCGATCATGCCTTGATCTCGGATTGCCATTCGGCGGCGCTGGTGACGCGCGATGGCTCCGTCGATTGGCTCTGCTGGCCGCGCTTCGATAGTCCTTCGGTCTTCGCCCGTATCCTGGACGACGAAGGCGGTCATTGGTCGATCTCCACCGCCGGCCCGGCGGAGAGCACCAGGCGGTACCTCGACCGGACCATGGTCCTCGAGACGACGTTCACCTCCGAGACCGGAACGGTATGTCTCATAGATGCGTTGGCCGTGGGACCGAACGAGCGCGGTCATGAGCTCGGAGCAGGAAGTCCCCACGCGTTACTGCGCAGGGTGAAGGGGGTCTCGGGCGAAGTCGAGATGGAGACGACGTTCGCTCCCCGATCCGAATACGGGCTTCTGAGCCCCCTCCTAAGTCATATCCCAGAAGGGCTGACCGTGCGCGCGGGAGCCGATCTGTTCACTCTGGTATCGCCGGTGGAGCTGGAGACCGCTCGCGCGCAAGGGCATGCGCGTTTTAACGTGAAGGAAGGTGACGATGTCGTCTTCTGCCTTCACTACGCGCCGACTTCCGAAAAGCTGCCGCCGCCATGGTCGCGCGAAGCGATCGTTCAGCGTTTGGACCAAACGATCACTGCATGGCAAACCTGGTCGGATCTGCACCAGAGTTACGACGGGCCCTGGCGCGAGCTCGTCCATCACAGCGGACGCGTTCTCCAAGCCTTGACATTTCACCCCACCGGGGCGATCGTCGCCGCTCCCACCACCTCGCTCCCGGAGGAGATCGGTGGCGGGCGCAACTGGGACTACCGGTACGCATGGGTCCGCGACGCAAGCCTGACGCTCCAGGCACTCTGGGTGGCGGCATGCCCCGATGAGGCTCAAGATTTCTTCGATTACATGGTGCGGGCCGCCGCCGCGGAGTTGCAGGGGGGTGCCGAGCTACAGATCATGTTCGGCATCGGCGGCGAGCACGATCTGACAGAACGGGTGCTGCCACATCTCTCGGGCTGGCGCGACAGCGGGCCGGTAAGAGTCGGCAACGGCGCGTGGAACCAGCGACAGTTGGACGTCTACGGCGAGCTCCTGGACGCGGCTAGGCGCTTGGCCGAACCCCTGAAACGATTCGACGAAGACACGCAGCGATTCCTCGTGAGCGTGGCCGATGTTGCGGCGGCCAGATGGAAGGAATCCGACCAGGGCATCTGGGAGATCCGTGGTGATCCGCAGCCATTCCTCTATTCCAAATTGATGTGTTGGGTGGCGCTGGACCGCGCGGTCGATCTGGCCCCCCGCCTCAACGCCGAAGATCGCGTCGCCGGTTGGAAGAGCACCCGGGAGGAGATCGCTTCGGCGATCCTCCAGCAAGGGTGGAGCGATCGCGCCGGTGCCTTCGGTCAAGCTTTCGGTTCGGAGGAACTGGATGCATCCGCTCTGATGATTCCTATCGTTGGCTTCCTTCCCGGCGATGACCCGCGGGTCGTGTCGACGATCGCAGCCATCGCCGAGAGGTTGACAGACAAGCGCGGACTGGTGTTCCGGTACAAGTCTCACGACGGTTTGGAAGGCGAGGAAGGCACTTTTCTGCTGTGCACGTTCTGGCTGGCACAAGCGCAGGCGCTTGCCGGTCAGGTTGACGATGCGAGGGCTACCTTCGAACGGGCCGTCGCCTTCATCACCGACGTTGGCCTCCTAGCTGAAGAGATCGATCCCACGTCGGGCGAGTTGCTCGGGAATTTCCCTCAAGCCTTCAGTCACATCGGTCTGGTCAATGCCGCGTGGGCGATCTCACAGGCCGAGCGTCAGGTCGTTCCCGGTGCATGACGATCGCGTCGCGGAGGTTGAACGCAAACTCGAGGACATCCGCGCGTGGCTCGACACCGTCGGGAAGTCCGGAGTGGTGTTGCGGTCGCAGGCGAACTTCGCCTGGATCACCGGCGGAGGCCGGAGCGAGGTATCCCTCGGAACCGAGGCGGGTGTTGCCTCCGTAATGGTGACCCCGCAAGCTGCCGTGTTGATCACGACCAACATCGAGTTGGCGCGTCTCCTGACCGAGGAGGCGCCCGGGTTGCCCCTCGAGGGCATGCAATATCCGTGGCAGGACCAGGACGGGCTGGCCCAGCTGCTGCCCGAGCTGTGCGACCCGGCCGCATGCGCCACCGACCTTCCCCTGGTAGATCTCTCCCCCGTCGACGACGGGTTCCTCGAGCTTCGACGGGTTCTCCGGTCGGAGGAGAGAGACCGATACCGTGATCTCGGGAAAGATGCTGCCATCAGTGTCGCCGCCGCCTGCCGGACCGCCGAGGTTGGACAGTCGGAGCATGCCATCGCAGCGCGCCTCGCCTTCGAATGTGAGAAGCGTGACGTCCTCCCACTAGTGAACCTGGTAGCCGCAGACGACCGCATCTCGAGATACCGTCACCCTCTTCCCACCGCCAACCGGCTGGAACGAACCTTGTTGGTGGCCTTGACCGGGCGCCGTCATGGTCTCCACGCCTCGCTGACCCGGATGGTCTCCTTGCGCCCGCCCCCAACCGAGCTCGCTGCAAGGCACGCCGCCGTGACGCGGGTCGACGCGCGAGCCATAGCCGAAAGCTTGCCCGGAAGATCACTTGGCGATGTGATGGCCCATGAGATCGATCAGTACGCGGCGGAAGGCTTTCCGGAAGAATGGCGATTGCACCATCAGGGAGGTCTCACCGGTTACGCAGGCCGCGAGATGTTTGCAGTCCCGGGATCGCCTTACCGTCTCAAATCCAATCAGGCGCTCGCGTGGAATCCCTCAATAACGAGCGTCAAATCGGAAGACACGATCCTGATCTCGGACGATGGCTTCGAGATCCTCACGCGCGACCCGGGATGGCCGGAGGAGCCGGCCCGGATCCAACAGGCCTCGATAGAAAGGCCGTCCTTGCTAGTGAGAGGAGAACGATGAAGGCGATCGCGGTGTTCCCCCGCAAGGCGAACAGTGCCCATTTGACCGATGTGGATCCTCCCTCGGTCGAGGACGTCCCGGGTGGGCGCGGGGTACTCGTAAAGATCCTGCGCGTTGGACTGGACGGCACCGATCACGAGATCAATGCGGGCGAGTATGGAGCTCCGCCCCCCGGATCGGATTTCCTGATCATGGGGCACGAGGGTCTCGGCGTTGTCCAAGAGGTTGGGCCCAACGTCACCGAGGCTCGCGTCGGTGAGCTGGTGGTGGCCATCGTGCGTCAGCCCGGTTCGAGCATCTACGACCAACTCGGCATGGCTGACATGACCACCGATGAGACGTATCACGAGCACGGCATCAACCTCGTGCATGGCTTTCTGACGGAGCATTACGTAGAAGCGGCCGACCGCCTGATACACATCCCGGGATCGCTCGGGAAACTTGGCGTTCTCCTGGAACCCACCAGCGTCATCGAGAAGGGAATCACTCAGGCCTACGAGGTACAACGAAGACTGCGCGTGTGGGAACCAAAGCGCGCCGCGGTGCTGGGAGCAGGAACCATCGGATTGCTCGCAACGATGGGATTACGGCTGCGCGGTCTGGACGTACTCACACTGGGCCTCGACGAAGCGCCCTACCTGAACTCCGATCTGATCGGAGCGCTCGGCGCCACCTACATCAGCACCAAGCAAACCTCACTGACAAGCGTCGCCGCTAAGTCCGGCCCTCTGGACCTCATCTTTGAATGCACCGGATTCTCTCCACTGGTCTTTGAAGCCATGCAGGCATTGGGTAAGAACGGCGTGCTCGTGGTTTCCAGCGTTACGGGGGGTGATCGCCAAGTTGAAGTGCCCGCAGATGCCATCAACCTGAGCTTCGTGCTGGGAAACAAGGCGATGGTCGGCACGGTCAACGCCAACCGGGAGCACTTCGAGGCCGGCGTGCGCGACCTCACGATGACGCAAGCCTTATGGCCGGGGTGGCTGGAGCAGCTCCTGACCGACCGAGTCGATGGGTTGGCCGACTATCCGCGGGCCTTCGAGCTCCTGGGGAAAGACGGGGTCATCAAGCTGTTCGTGGAGGTCGCTGCGTCCTGAGTCTTAACGCCTTGGGGCGCGATGAGGATGCAACCTTCTCCAAGGAGGGCCACAGCCGCTAGCCGATCTAAAAGGAGGCTATGAATGAGCGAAGGATCGCTAGAACAGAACGCCCAGGAGCTGGCGCGGGGCTGGAAAGATGTCACGGCTCCCCTGCACACCGGGATGGTGCATTGGCCGGATAACCCGCCGGTCAGCATCGAGCGCATGCTGGACATCTCGAAGGGGGACAACGCCAACGTTTCTGCAATGTCCATGGGTTCACACACAGGCACGCACATGGACGCGCCGGTGCACTTCCTCAATGACGGGATCGGCCTGGATCGGATGGATCTGGATGCCACGATCGGCACAGCCCGCGTGATCAAGATCGACGATCGAGAAGCGATCCGTCCGGATGCCATCCGTGATGCGGTCTTCGATCCCGAAGACCGCATCATCTTCAGAACCAGGAACTCTGATGAGGAGTGGTGGTCACAGTCCTTCAAGGAGGACTTCGTCTACCTCTCTCACGAAGCCGCGCAATTGCTCGTCGAACGCCAGGTCCGGACCGTTGGGGTCGATTATCTGTCGGTCGGGGGATACAAGCGGGACGGGGCTGCAACCCATAAAGCCTTATTGGGGGCCGGGGTATGGATCATCGAGGGCCTCCGTCTTCAAGCCATCGAGCCTGGCGATTACGAGCTGATCTGCCTCCCGCTCCTGGTCATCGGCGCGGACGGCGCTCCGGCACGAGCACTGCTTCGTCCGGCGAAGTCGATGTAACCGCCGGCTCGAAGCTTGCGATCGGTAGAGATTGGAGGTGCTCCGCGGGAACGTGGCTGGGAGGTGTGTGGGCTGCAACCTGCACGCTCCGCTACCGTCGCAGAGATGAGATCCCGGCGATTGGAGGCATCTGTCGCAGTGGCACTCCTGGCATTCAGTGCTGGGTGCAGCGGTGGGGCGGTCCGGGCGGGATCCGAACGATCACAACACAGAGCATCCCCCTCCGCCACACCCGCTCCGGCTCCTACCAACCGCACTCCCACTGGCGGACACAAACGTTCACTCGTCGCGGAGAACAAATGGGTCACTCGGAGACCTTCTTGGTTGGGACAACGTGTGCTGCCGAAACGACCGGACGGGTTCGGCGTCGTCGGGCCGACCCCTCACATCCTGCGGGATCGGCGCCTCGCAACCATCGACTTCCTTGCGCCGCCGACCTCGAAGCGTTTCGTTGCCCACACCGGACCCGTACCGAGGGCGGTCGCGGCTCGGTCGACATGGCGACCCAAGTGCCCCGTTCCCCTGGCACAGCTTTCTTACATCACGATGCCTTTCTGGGGATTCGACCACGAGCGCCATACGGGAGAAATGATCGTCAACCGCGCAGTGGTGAAGGACATCATCACTGTTTTTAAAGAGCTGTACCAAGCTCATTTCCCGATCGAGGAGATGCGCGTTACTTCATTGCCAGTACAGCGCGCCGCTCCCACCGGTGATATCAACGACACTTCCTCGTTTGAGTGCCGTCACGTCACCCTTGGCACGACTTGGTCACAGCACTCGTACGGTCTCGCCGTCGACATCAACCCGTTCCAGAACCCATACGTTCGGGGCGACCTCGTGGCCCCCGAGCTCGCCCGGGCCTACCGGAACCGGGGTTGGCGCCGGCCGGGGATGATCCTTCCCGGCGACATCGTGACCGGCGCCTTCGCAAAGATCGGCTGGGGCTGGGGCGGAAACTGGACCTCGCTGAAGGACTGGATGCACTTCTCCCAGAATGGCCACTGAATCACCGAGCCGCACCACCAGAGACCCGGGCAGTCGATAGACATGCTTGCAAAACGGCCCCTCCTGCTCTTTCATGGGGGGCTCTGACCGCCAGAGGAAAGGAGAGTTCTTTGCCGAAGATCTGGTCACCCATCATCTTCACCAGTGAAACCGAGACTTTCGGGATCCGCTTGCAGTTTGGAGACGGTGCTAACGATTTCGTTGACCTGCAGGGATACGCGAGCCAGGGGGAAGCCGAAAAGGAGATCCACGCTCTCAAAGCGGCGGACGTCAGCAAGAATCCGGTTCGAGTCCCCAAGAAGAGCTGAGCACCCCATGTAGGTATGGAGTCGCCTAGGTTTGCCGCTCTTTCTTCCGCAGCTCACGTAGGCCCTCATCCGCCTCACGCTGGCCCGTGATCGCCTGCAAGCGGGCGAAACAGTCCTTCGCTTCCTGAAGGGAAGTGCGGGACGATTCGATGTGATCGACAAGCAGGGCGCAGCGGCCGCCCTCTAGCATCACCTGCGCATGCTCAAACGCCGCACCGTAGCTCTGCCACCGGTGAGCCACTTCCTCGAACATGACTTCAGCCTCTTCGAATCGCTCCTGCGCGGCAGCGAGCACGGCCCGCGCGGTTGCAACGGAGAGGCGGTCGCGGCTGGTTGTCACCTGATCGTCACGCAGCATCAACTCTTGGGCCCCCTCCACCGAGCCCGAGGAACAGAGCAGCCTTACGGCATCTGGCAAAAAGCGCGCGCGCCAGCTCGGGGTCGGGCTGCTCCTTTCTGCCAGCTCCTCGATCAGCAGAAGGGACACCGAGGACTCTCCTGCTGCAGCCTGGGCAGCACTGGCTATGGCCAGGCCCGGTACGAGAACCTGAAGATCTCCGATCTCTCGCGCGAGCGGAAGAAAGCTCTCCGCCAGAGTGACCGCTTCTTTGACTCGGCCGCGATGAAGAAGGACCGCTGCTTTATAGGGGAACGTCATGGCGCGCAGCTGGGAACCGCCCTGGGTGCGCTCCCATTCGACGACATCTTCGGTGCGTTCCAAAACGTCATCCCATCTCCCAAGATCGAACAGAGGCCACACCGACTCGGCGCGCGCCCACATCGAATCGCCGGTCACCCCCCGCCGGTCCCCGACCTCGATCGCCTGCTTGTACAAGGTTTCGGCTTCTGCCGGGCCTTCACTCAGCCACGTCGCGTACGCAAGTGCAACATATGCATTGCTTATCCAGCTGGGCTTGCCGAGATCTCGCGTGATGTCGAGAGCCCGTCGCAGATCTTTGATCCCAGAATCGTCACCTAGCTCGCCGCGAGCAAGTCCCATGACCGCGAGAGCGCGGGCCTCATTTTCAGGGTTGCTCGAGTCTTCAGCCAGACGGAGAGCCCTATCAGTCAGCAATAACGCTTCCGCCGGTGCGCCGGAGAACAACTGATCGCCTGCTCTCTGCACGTATGCGAAGGCGAGGTCGTCAGGGGACCCCTCTTGCTCGAGGATCGCGATCGCCTCGCCCATGAGCTCGCGTGATCGCTCGGTGTCGCCACTGTCGCGGTAAGACTTCGCCAGCTTGGCCAGAGCAGTACCTTCCTGAGCAAGTTGGCCGGACGCGCGAAACTCCGCGAGAGCGTCGGTGAGGTAGTGCTTGCTCTCTTCGAACCGGCCAAGGCCTCCGCAGACTTCCGATGCCTTGACCAAGATCTCTCCTCGCGCCGGATCGCCGGAAGGGAGAAGGTCCAGTGCCTCCGCGTAATAACCGGCCGATTTCGCTGCATCAAGGGGGACTGCACGGTCTCCGGCCATGACTAAGAAGCGCCGGGTCCCCTCTTCCAGCAGGTGAATCTCTTCGTGTGCGCCGGCGGCTCGCGCCAACGCGAGAGCTTGCCGGTAATGATGGACGATCAACTCGGCTCGTTCGGCTGCCCCATCCTCGGTGATGTGCTCGATCCAGGTGGCCATGGCCCAGTGTTTCCGGAAGCGGGCGACCCTGGGTATCTGGCCGTACGCCACCTCACGGATCAGAGCGTGCCAGAACGAGTACTCGTCCTGGCTCTCCATCGATGACGTACGTGCCGGCCGGACCAGCTCCTTGACGGTGAGCTCGTGAAGAGCCTGACGAACCGTCGACTCGTCGGCTCCACCGATAGAGCAAAGCGCGCCGGACCAGAAGCTCCGCCCCGCCACCGAGGCGTCCTGAAGGATCGGCTTCTGCGCCGGGGAGAGGCCATCAAGGCGCGCAGCAATGAGAGCCTGGAGGGTCTCGGGAAATGGAACTTGCTTTGCGCCGGGTGCGGACGAACCATTCGCTGTCACAAAATCGCTCTCCAGGAGCATCCGAGCGAACTCTTCGGCGTAAAGCGGATTTCCACCCGCGCGCTCGAGAAGGGAGGCGCGGATCTCGTCCGACACCTTCTCCTCGGGAACCAACTGAGCGATCAAGCGCGCGGTTTCCTCGTCACTCAGAGGCGACAGACCGATCGTGTTCGAATTGTGTTTGCCTCCCCCCCACCCGGGACGGTTGTCGTACAGCTCGGGGCGCGCTACACAGATGACGAACAAGGGAATGGCGTCGGACCAATCGACGAGATGCTCGATGAACTCCACGGTTGCCGGGTCTGCCCAATGAAGGTCTTCGAAAACGAGGATAAGAGGCCTGCGGCAAGCCTCGGCCTCCAAGAACCGTCTCCACGCAGTGAACGACTCGCCGCGGTCGACTATCTCCGTCTCATCCGAGCTCTTCGCACCCACCAGCGGGGCAAGCCGTGACTTGAACCACTCCCGCTCCGACTCATCCTCGATCACCTCTTCGATAGCGGAGTCCAGCTTGCTCGAGGCCTGCTCAATCCCGTCAGACTCGAGGATGCCTGCCTGAGCTTTGATGATCTCCGAGAGCGGCCAGAACGTGATCCCCTCCCCGTACGGTAAGCACCTCCCCTGGCGCCACTGGACGAGCTCCGGCTCGCGCTCCACGAAAGATGCGAACTCGACGAGAAGCCGGCTCTTCCCCACGCCCGGCTCTCCCACGATGGTTACCAGCTGCACCGAATTCTCGTGGAGCGCTCTGCTATAGAGAGCCTCCAAAGCGAGCAGGTCGTACTTCCGGCCGACGAAGGGAGTGCTCGCGTCCGCGACGCGATCGATCGTGATCAGGCTGCGGGGCGCGATGGCCCGCCACACCGGCACCGGCTCCGGCTTGCCCTTTACGGTTACGGGTTCGAGTTCTTCGTAGGTGATGGAGTTTTTCGTCGAACGGTAAGTCAATTCGCCGACAACCACTCCTCCCACGGGAGCAACTCCCTGGAGCCGGGATGCCGTGTTGACCACGTCGCCCGTAACGATCCCCTCACCGGCGCGATGGGCAGCACGCAAGGAGACCAATCCCTCGCCCGTATTGACCGCAGCCCTTACGGCGAGATCGAGCGACGGATCCTTGCGGTTCAGCTCCTCGATGGCATCGATGATGCTCAGAGCGGCCCGAACGGCGCGCTCGGCATCGTCTTCGTGCGCTATGGGGGCCCCAAAGACGCCCACCACCGCATCGCCGATGAACTTCTCGCGCAGTCCTCCGAACCGCTCGATCTCGTGCCGCAGCCGAGCTTGGTAGGGAGCCAGGGCCGCCACCACATCCTCGGGGTCTGCCTTGTGGGAGCGGGCCGTGAAGCCGACGATGTCCACGAATAGTGCCGAGACCACCTTGCGCTCCTCACCCTCATCTCCCGCTTCAGGGCGGAGCGAAGCTCCACAGAATCCGCACAAGCGGAAGCGCTGCGGGTTCTCCTCGCCGCAGTTGGGGCAAACCTGCATAGCTTGAGCCTATGGCTTGGGCCCGTCCCGGCAAGGGGCTAAGCGCTTACGCCGCGAACCCCCTCGCTCGCAGCGTCTCGATCCCGGGAGGGGGGCCCGCGGCGGCTCGCATAGCTATGAAGAACGCGGGCAACGCAAGCCGGAAGAAAGGCTCGCTGGGCTGCACATTCGGCAAGTTATAGGCGCGCAGTGCGCGCGGGGGCAATATCGCGGCCGCGGCCCCCGACGGAACCGCCCATCCGATGCGCGCGGGAACCTCGGCCACCAAGCGGCCTCCCGGTATCGCCGGCCACTTGCCGCCCGGCCACGGAACCGGCGGCTTGAGGATGAACCAGAGCGCCTCGCGGGCTGCCGGTGAGGCGACCAGCTCCTGACCATCCATGTAATCGTGCAACTCCCCCACCGAAGACGGGACCCCGGCCGCGTCGAGACCGATCAGTTCCGCCGCACTCACCATCTCGGCCACATAACGATTCGCGTCGTCGTCGGAGATAGGGGGGCCGAAGTGGCGATAGCCCTCCAGGAAAGAATCGACCTCGGCGGCGTGGATCCACAGCAACAGCTCGGGATCTTCCGCGCTGTAGGGCTCGCCCGTGAAACTGTCGACACCCTTGATGGACCGATGGATCCGGCGAACGCGCTGGGCTGCAGCCTCTGCAGTTTCGGTATCTCCAAAGACCGTATCTATCAGGTAGATCGAGGTACTTGTCAGCCGCTGCCAGGGTGCGCTCTTGTAGGTGCTGAAGTCGGCAACTGCCGCCATCGCGCGCGAGTTCAACGCCTGTAGGAGCAGCGCGCGGATCCCGCCCACCAGCATGCAGCGATGCGCGTGGATGCGCCACGTCACTGAATCAGGACCGAAGAATCCATCGTCGAGAGGCTGAGTCATGTGGCCATCACCCTACAGAGCGCGTCGTCCCTCGGTCTCAAAGAAGAGGGGGACGCCGACCGGCGTCCCCCTCTTGATCTGAACCTCTCCCTAGGGAGTGGGATCGGCGTAGGAACCGCCGTAGATGTCGGTGTTACCGAAGTTGAATGGGCACACCTGTTCTACCGGCGGTGGCGTCGGTAGCGTCGTGGTCAACCCGGCTGCGTAGTTGTGCAGCTTCTGACGGTAGGTGTTGATCGCACCACACACGCCAGCATTACGAGCATCGTTCCATACCCCTGCTCCGTAGGTCCGCGTGGCGACTGCGTAGACGTAATCACCGAGGAACTCGGCTTGCAGCCCGTTCTGACTCGAAGCGCGTGGATCGCCTACGGCCCCCCTGTGGATCTCGGTGAATGTACCGATCCGGCCGCCGGCCGTGATGTCGGCATGCTTGACCACACCGACCAATCCCCGAGTCTGGGTGGTGTTGTTCCGGAATGGAGTGGTGTAGGCGTTGTAGACCAACCAAGCGTCGGTCCCGTTAGGTGATAGTGCGGGGGCCGCGTAGTAGCCGCGATCCCCTGGGCTCTCGACGGCACGAGGCGCAGTGAAGCTCTGAGCACCATCTCCGGAGTACGAAACCATGACGTGCTCGTGGTTCAGGCCGGAGCGTCCATCTACCCACGAATCGATGATCTCGTTCGTGGCATCGGCGCCGGTGGGGGCACCGTTGGCGATGTCAACGCTTGGTGAAGCCGCGAGATCGTTGCGAGCGCCACCGATGCCGTCTTCGACGCAGCGTCCGATGGACGGTTCGATGACGAAGCACGGGTCGATCACCGGGAACAGCTTGCGCGGCCGCGTCCAGGTGGCACCCCCGTCGTACGACTTGACCATGATGTGGTAGCTCGTCGAAGGAGTACCGGAGCCGAACTGCTCGGCGAACACGTAAACGACCCCGTTACTGTCGGTGCGGATAGTGCAGCCTGACCTTCCGAAGCCGTTGCGACTGCTCGTGTTGTTGGTCGCGGGGGTCACCTGCTTGGTCGTCCAAGTGTTGCCGCCGTTCGTCGAGGTCGAGACCATGAGCGGCTGCGAAGCACCCGGACCTCCGCGGAAAGCACCGCTGCACACGTACACGTGTCCGAAGAAAGGACTCGAGGACGCGTTGTCCGCCCAGACCTGCTCCTTGTCGGAGAAGAGCGCGGCGTTCTGCTTGGAGGCGATAACAGGCGCCTTCCAATTGTTCTGGTTCGCGACGATGGCGGGCGTGAGTCCCGTCGAGGCGGGGGCGTCCAAGCGGGAGACTGCCACGCCTTCGAACCCCTTGATCGTGCCCGCCGTGGTCCCACTCAGGTTCGAGGTCAGGTTGGCGTAGTAGAGCCGCGAGCCGTTCGACCAACTGAATGACCCGTTCTTATAAACCGGCCCGAATGCAAGCGCAGGATCGCCATCAGACACCAGGCCGTTCTCGTAGTACTTGGGCAACGTGCCGATCGGACCCACCTGTGGGGTGCAATCAGGATCGTTGTTACCAACTTGACCGAGGCAATCGCGTGCGGTCAAGCCGCGATAGGTGGGCTGAGTCCACGTCTGGCCGTTGTCGAACGAGAAGTAGATCCCGGAGACGCCGACGCCCGGCGTGAAGGGGCAGGTGTTGTCGGCACCGGCGTTGCAGGCCTCTTCGTCGATCTCGTCGTTTGAACCGGCCGCCAGCACGTTGTTATGGCTGGCATCAACGGCGAGAGCGGGTTCGTTCTGCTTGTTCTGGGAGAAGGGTCCGGTAGGACTGGCGACGTTGACCAGCGTGTCACCCGATGCGGCGACGGCCGACCCAGCGAGCGTCAACATTGCAATGCCCAAGCCCAGAGCGATGGAGCGGAACCACGGTCGGCTCTTGCTACTCATGCAGCCCCCTTTTATCGACAACCAAACGGAGCAATTATGGAGGCTCAGCCCAGTCGCGGGAACCTCGCGGCGGCGATGGGATCGACAGCAGCCGATCAGTAACAGGGCCGAACTGGGACAAACGGTCCTAGCCCAGCTTCATTTTTCTACGAATGGGCGCGAGGGGACAGCCCTGCGAGAGCCAACCACCGCTCTTCCCAGGGGTGTCGCCGGCCGGCGCGAACATCTCTCCTGTAGTGGCAGGGTTTGCTGCGGATGCCACACCTGCGACCAACATCGAGGAGGACGACGTGACAGTGACCCGCTTCGGGCTTCAGATCCCGAACTTCACCTTTCCCGACGTTGCCGACGAGGAGATGTTCGAAACCATCGCCAGCATCGCCCAGGCCGCCGAACGCTCCGGCTTTGATTCGGTCTGGGTGATGGATCACCTGTATCAGATCGGCATGGTCGGGCCCGAGACGGATCCGATGCTGGAGGCGTACACACTGCTCGGGGGCTTGGCGGCGCGGACGTCGAGAGTCTCGCTCGGCACGATGGTCACAGGGGTGACGTACCGCAACCCGGCACTGTTGGCAAAGGAAGTCACGACTCTCGACCTCGTCTCTGCCGGCCGAGCCATCCTCGGTATCGGCGCCGCCTGGAACGAGAGCGAGCACCGCGCCTTCGGATTCGAGTTCCCCGCGGTAAAAGAGCGGATGGACCGCCTCGAGGAAGCGCTGCAGATCTGTCGTGCGATGTTCACCCAAGAGCGAACCACTTTCGAAGGTCGCTATTACCACGTGAGCGACGTCTTCAATCACCCGCGCCCGATCCGCCGCACGGGCATCCCCATCCTCGTCGGTGGAGGTGGAGAGAAGAGAACTCTTCGTCTGGTCGCGCAGTACGCGGACGCCTGTAATTTCTTTGGAGATCTGAACGAGATCCGTCACAAGGTCGAGGTGCTCGAGCGCCATTGCGAGGAGGTGGGCCGCGACCCCGCCGAGATCACCAAGACTCGTCTTGGGGGCCTGGTGATCGCACCCACAACAGCAGACGCGGAGGCGAAAGGAGCCACGGTCAGGCAACAGCGCAACATGCCCCAGGAACGTTACAAGGGTTACTTCGTGGCGGGCGACCCGGACTCGGTCCTCGAACAGGTGGAGCAGTACCTGGAGGCGGGTCTCGACGGGCTCGTCTTCAACATCGCCGACGTTTACGACCTCGAGACAGTTGAGCTCGCGGGCAGAACCCTTTCCAAGGCGGGGTAGTTCGACGCAGTTGCCGCGATCAAGACGAGGGGCCATACACCGCGGGCTGACCCCTGTGGTGGTCGTGCTCGCGCTGTTCGTGGGCGCCTGCAGTCATGGAACAGGGGGCGTGTCGCGGTCCAAGAGATCCCGCTCGCCGTCACACTCGAGCCCCTCGAGCCCACAGCCATTACGGGTATCGGTGCATCGCATCGCGCGGCTGCCCAGTGCGCTGCAGGACCCCGCGACGGCGTCGCAAGGCCAGGCCGTATATGCCCTTGGTGGACTGGATTCAGCGGACTCTTCCGTCTCCAGTGTCTTGCGGATCCTTCCCTCCGGTGTTTCGTCGGTGGGTCAATTGAACCTACCGACGCACGATGCGGCCGCAGCCTCGCTAGGGGGAAAGGTATTTCTGTTCGGAGGTGGTCATCTCACGAGTTACCGCACGATCGAAAGGCTCGACCTGGCCGCAGGAACCGTGACAACGGTCGCCAATCTCCCGGCGCCGCTGTCCGACGTTTCGGTTGCCGTCATCGGCACCACCGCCTACATCGTTGGTGGCTACACGGGGAGTGCATTCTCGGATCGCATCCTCTCGTTCACCGGGGGCAAGGTGCGCGTTGTAGGTCACCTGCCACTTGGCTTGCGCTATACGGCGGTCGCCGCCTCTGAGGGGACCCTCCTGATAGCAGGCGGATTGTCCACGACCGGCCCGACACGTAACGTCTATCGGTTCTCTCCTGCAGATTCCCGTGTCAGCAAGATCGGAAGGCTGCCCTACCCGCTTATGCACGCGGGTGCGGCCATCCTCAGCGGTGTGATGTGCATCGTCGGCGGACTCGGCCGGCGCCTCCGCCCACACCGACAGATCCTCGTGGTCGACGCCGGTGGAGCAGTGCGCGTTGCAGGCTCCCTGCCCCAACCCCTATCGGATGCGGGAGTTGCAGGCGAAGGAGGACGCCTGATCGTCGTTGGTGGCAGAGGACCGAGCGGACCTGTCTCGAGCGTCCTCTCCGTCGAATCGCAGAGGTAGCTGCAGGTGCGCAACCCGGCAACGAGGGCGTGGCGCGCCTCGGTCAGTGCCTCTTTTGTCCCACGAGCGCGGCGATGGCAGGATTCTGGGCGGCGACCTTGTACGGAAGGAAATCCATGCCATCGGGGGTGTTCAGAAATCCGTCAGCGGTCCCGGCCTGGTGTGTGATTCCGTACTGCCAGACGATGCGTTTCTTCGCGGGGTCGATGAGAACCACGCGATCGTTGTAGTCATCGTTGACGGCGATCAGTCCGTTCGGCAAACGCAAGGCCAGCGAGGGATGGTCCAGCGCGCCGGGCCCTGACGCCGGACCGTAGCGCCACAACACCCGGCCCCCTTTGGTCATGATCAGTATGTGACCCGGGGACGAGTAGTCGGCCAGGAGAATCCGGCCATGGCCCAGCCACTGGGCATCCGACGGGTAGGCGACCGGTGCCTGCACGGTCCAGAGGAGCTTGTTATGGGGGCCAATCGCATCGATCCATGATCCCGTGATCTCGGTGATCAGCATCCTTCCGCCCGAATATGGGGTGTCCCCATTGGGAGCGCTCAGCAGTCGTGGAGGGTCATGACCGCAGACTCCAGTCGTCCCGATCTGTCTGACGATCTTCTTTGCAGACGAGATGAAAAGGATCCTGCAGTTGCCAACGTCTGCCACGGTGCGGGTCGAGTTCCCGAGAAGATAGGCGTCATCAGGCGTGCTCAGGTACCCGTGCGCCGAGTCTGCAACGTTCGGATGACCGTAGTGCCACACCACCTTGCCCTGGGGGAAAGAGAGGATCTCGATCGTGTTCTGGTCCTCCTGGTTCGTGATGATCTGCTTGTAGTCATGACTGAAAAAGGAGTCATCGTCGAAATGGAAGGGGTAGGCGGGCCGTCCATGCGGATAGCGCCACAGGACGTGTTTGGCGCCGTCGACCAGCAGCAACCTGTCGTTGCCGCGGTCGGCTATCAGCAGGTAACCGGGTATGGGCGCCGGCGGTGGGGCAAGCGTAGGACCGGCGCTAGAAGCCGTCGGCGAGGGCGTCGATCCATCCTGCGCCAGGGGGCGCTGTGGTGGCGCGGTCGAGTCGTTCCCACTTACAGCTCGAGCCGTGATCGCTATCCCCGCGATCACGACGAGAAGCAGGACGGCTACGACCATGCGCCGCCTTCGGTAAACGAGCTCTTGCCTCACGTGTTGAGTGTTGTAGCCGGAGGGCTAATTGGTCGGAAAACCCAATTGTGACCCCGGAGGCGGAGCCGGCCAACGGGATGTCACCACCTTGGAGCGAGTGTAGAAACGTACTCCATCCATCCCGTGCACGTGCGCGTCACCGAAGAGTGAGCTTTTCCATCCCCCGAACGAATAGAACGCCATCGGAACCGGGATGGGAACGTTTATGCCGACCATGCCAACCTCGATCTCGCGTTGGAAGGCACGCGCCGCCGCCCCGCTGGAGGTGAAGATGGCGGTTCCGTTGCCGTATGGATTCGAGTTGACGAGCGCGACGGCCTCTTCAAAGGTCTCCACTCGCACCACCGACAGCACCGGCCCGAAGATCTCTTCCCGGTAGATGGACATCGAGGGCTCGACGTGGTCGAACAGACAGGGGCCAAGGAAGAAGCCTTCCGATCCTGAGGTCTTGTCTCTGCCGTCCAAGATGAGCGCGGCCCCCTCAGCAACACCGGCCTCGACGAAGGAGACCACCTTGTCGCGGTGGGCGCCGGTGACGAGCGGGCCCATCTCGGCGCCCTCGGCGGTACCGGCGGCGACGTGAAGAGCTTCGATCCGCGGCTTAACTGCTTCCATCAATGAATCGCCTGCCGGTCCCACGGCCACCACGGCCGAGATAGCCATACACCGTTCGCCTGCAGAGCCGTAGGCGGAGCCAACCACCGCATCGGCGGTCGCGTCCATGTCGGCATCCGGCATCACGACCATGTGATTCTTTGCGCCCCCCAACGCCTGCACCCTCTTGCCTGCCGCGGCAGCGGTCTCATAGATGTAGCGAGCTACCGGGGTTGATCCCACAGAGCTCACCGCGGCGACGTCTGGGTGTAGCAACAAAGAGTCGACGGCCACTTTGTCGCCATGCACCACGTTCATCACTCCGGGTGGGAGGCCGGCCTCTTCGAAAAGCTCCACCAGCATGTTGGGGGCTGAAGGATCTTTCTCGGAAGGCTTGAGGATGAATGTGTTCCCGCACGCGATCGCAATCGGGAACATCCACATGGGCACCATCGCCGGGAAGTTGAAGGGTGTGATGCCGGCGACGACGCCGAGCGGTTGACGGATGGAATAGGTGTCGATGCCGGTGGAGACGTTCTCCGAGAACTCACCCTTCAGCAGATGTGGGAGACCACAAGCGAAGTCGACCACCTCGGCCCCCCGCTCGACCTCTCCCATGGCGTCCGAGAGAACCTTTCCGTGCTCCGCAGTGATCAGGCGAGCGAGGTCCTCCTTGCGTTGTTGCAGGAGCTCGCGGAAGGCAAAGATGATTCTGGTCCGTCGAGCCAGCGGGAGATCGCGCCACATGGGAAACGCGGCACGGGCTGCGGACACCGCTCGATCCACATCCGGCGGCGAGGCGAAGGCGACCTGTTTCGCTATTCGGCCGGTGGCCGGATCGTAGACGTCACCGACTCGCTCCGGTGTTTGGAGCGAGGCGGCCCCGCCGATCCGGTGCGGAACGGTGTTGGCCTGGTCGATCGAGGAGTCGCGAGCAAGGTCCATGAGGCGACAGCTTAAGACCGTGGCAGAGGAGACCCGGTAACCCGTTCACTTTCTTCTTCAGAAACGGGCCTCAGCTTCGAGCGAGAGCCCGCTCGAGAACGGGGAAGATGACCCGGGCCCACGCACGGTAACCGGCCGGGCCCGGGTGGAAATCGTCGGATGCGTAGGCGGTGTGGGGATGTGCTGCGAAGAAGGGTCCGGTGTCCTGCGCCAGCGGAACCACCGGAACACCTTCGGTGCGCGCCACCGCGTCCATCGTTGCGGCTATCTGGCGCCCCCTCCACCCGGCTAGCGATCTCAACGGCTCGTACCACGCCTTTGCTCGCATATCGGGTGGGCCCGCAAGGACCACGGTGGCGCCCGTCGCCTTCAGCCGTTGCAGGATGGCCCTCGTATCGCGCCGGATCGCGTCGAGCGACGTCAGGTGCGTGACGTCGTTGGCCCCGATCCCCACGAAGACCAGATCCGGCGACGCGGCTACCGCCTCGGCAACCTGGTTGGTGAGGACGTCGTGGACGCGCGCTCCAGAGAAGCCGAAGACACTGAGGTGGACCCGGCGGCCCCGCGCGGCCAGCCAGCGGGCGAGATCGGTGGCGTAGGCGTTCTCGGGTGCTCCCGCTCCCAGACCTGCTGCCGTGGAGTCGCCCAGGACGACGAACGTCAGGGGCTTATCCGAGGGTCGTCCGAAGTCTCCGCCCAGTGTCAAAGCCGGTGACGTCGGCAGGTAGGTCCGGTGCATCGCAAGGACGATCTCGATTCCGAGGATCGTGGCGACGAGCAGGACGGAGGCAACGATTCCCGCAACGACCGCCTTGACCATCACCAAACGCTAAACCGAGGCGCGCTCCTGCCGGCACTGGACCATCTTCTGCGAAAGAGAGCTTGCTCTGACCCTGCATTGGGACTTACTGTCCCTGTTATCTGAAACCAGGCGAGCCCAAACTAGTTTCGGGGGGAGCAACCATGGCGGAAGCTGAAAGTGCAGGCACGCGCACCGGAGGAGGACATGGGGCCCAAGACTCAGACCGTCTCGAGGAGCTCGGCTACAAGCAAGAGTTGCGCCGCGTCCTGTCGCTGTTCGAGAACTTCGGCATCGCGTTCTGCTACATCTCTCCTGTCGTCGGCATCTATTCCCTGTTCGTGCTGGGCCTTGGTTCGGGGGGGCCGCGCTATCTCTGGCTGATGCCGATAGTGGTTGGCGGCCAATTACTAGTCGCGCTTACTTTTGCCGAGCTCGGCAGCACTTACCCCCTGGCAGGCGCGCTCTTCCAATGGGCGAAGAACCTCATCGGGGAGGCCTATGGCTGGTTCGTGGGATGGGCCTACGGGTGGGCCCTCGTAATAACGATCGCCGCAGTCGACACCGGAGTAGTCGCCTACGCTTCGGCCTTGTCCAACCAGTACCTCCACAGCCACTTCGATCCGGTAAACGCGAATACGATCTTGTTCTTCACTCTGGCGATGCTCGCCCTGCAGACCCTCTTCAATGTCATCGGAGTGCAGAAGGCTGCGTTCATCCTGAAGATGGGAGTCATCTCAGAGATAGCGGCAACGATCGGCATCGCCGTGATGCTGGCCATCGCGGGTTTTCATCATGGTTTCGGCTACCTCTTCACGACTCAGGGTGTAGAACACCCGGCCGGCAACCCCTTCGGCGTCAACTTTGGCGGAGATTGGCTGCTGGGCGCGGCCCTCGTGGCGGTGTTGGCTCACGTATACATCTTCTATGGGTTCGAATCCGCGGGCGATGTCGCGGAGGAAGTGGTGGAAGCTTCACGGCAAGTGCCGAAAGCGATGGTTACCTCGCTGTTGGTGGGAGGTCTCACCAGCTTCGTGCTCGTCGCGGGCCTCATCCTTGCCATCCCCAGCGGGCATGGAGCCTTCGCCAAGGCTGGATCCTTCGCCGGCGGCATCCCGTTCATCATCGATTCCAACGTCCACGTGGGATGGATACAAGGAATCATCCTCGGCTTCGTGGTCTTCGCTTTCTTCAGTTGCGGAACCGCCATCCAGGCCGCGGCGGCGCGCCTCATCTACTCCTATTCGAGGGATGGAGCTTTGCCCGGCAGCCGCACCCTGAGGAAAGTCTCACCCCAGTTCAGGACCCCCGTCGCCGCACTCGTCGTCGCGGCGATCATCCCTGCACTGTTCTCGCTGCTCGTGCACTTCACGCCAACGCATCCGCTCCACTTTGGCTTCATCACGTATCCGGCGAACGTCAACGCACTATTCATCCTCGTTTCCTTCGGCGTATCGGGCATCTATCTGTCGTTCATGATGGTCGTGTTCGCCGTTTTGGTTGCCCGGGCACGAGGATGGCGCTCGAGAGGGTTCAGCCTCGGGCGATGGGCTCTCCCCGTTTACCTGGGTGCGGCCGCCTACGGAACGCTGATGTTCATCAATATCGTTGCTCCCACCGGAGTTGATAGCCCCCGGGGTGCGCTGTTCAACTACGACTGGATGACGTTGTTCGTGCTCGTTGCGATCATGGTCGTCGGTGGTATCTATTTCGCGATCGCCCGGCCCGACCATCGCATCGCGTCACGCCTTCCGAGCGAGATACCCGCTGAGGAACCGTTGAGGATCTAGCCCGTCGAGTGGCGACAAGGCGGGGTTCCCCGGGCTACGCGCGGGTCCAGAGAGCGCCCGAGCGGTAATGGGCAAGGCCGGAATGGAAGACCAGCCGGGCCAGCAAGACCGCGCCGAGCGAACCCCCGAGGAATATGCCCGCCTCACCCCAGTCGAAGTGAGTGAGAAGCCGCGTTGGTAAACCGGTGACGAAAGCCGCCGGGATAGCCGTGAACAGGAGCAGCTTGATGAAGCCTCCAAACAGGTCGATCGGATAGGAGGCAAGCATCAGCAGCGCCTGAAACCCAAGTTCTGCTTGTTCTCCGCGGCCCCCGATAAACAGCGTCACCGAGCCGAGGATGACCAGGAAGGAAACGAAGAAGGCTGCGGCGCATAGGGAAGCGACGACGAATACGACACTGCTCTCTGCAGTGACGTGACCGGAGGCGACGAATATGAGGGGGCCGAACACCAGATCCCCCAGCAGCGCTGTGTCCACCCGCCGAACCAGCAGATACAGTAGAGGATCCACGGGCAGTGCAAGCACCGCATCCAGCTCGCCGTCGGCGACCATCTGGCCGAGACGTCGCGCGTTGGCAAGGATCCCCATCGCGATCCCAGTGACGTTGGCGAGCACGCCGAACAGAACCAGCACGTGTCCGGTATCCCATCCGCGCACGGTGCCCACCTTGCGGAAGAACAACAACCAGAAGACGACGATGGCCAGATCGTTAGCGATCATGAACGACACCTGCAGCCAGAAGGACTTGCGATTCGTCCACGCCTCGATCAGGGCGGTCTTCATGGTGGTCGCGATCGCCCTCATCCGCCTACCGCCTCGAGCTTGCGTTGGCCGATCCCGAACACGACAGCTGCGCCCGCCATCAGCGCGACGAGCCACGCGGCCTGCACCAGGAGCAGCCACGGTTCGAAGTGACCCGACAACAGACGCGCAGGTACGTAAGACATCGTCCAGAAGGGCAGGAAGCGGGAGATGTGCGCCAGCAGAGGCGGGAATAGCTCGAGAGGAAGTAGCATCCCGCCGACCAGGAACACGAGTTTCTGGTAGAGGAACCATGCCGCCTTGGAATCGTTGACCCAGAAGGCGATAGCCGCGAACGAGTGCTGCGCCGCAAGATTGGCGCCGATGGCGAGGATGGCAGCAGGAAGCGCCAGACCCACCGCTGCCAGATCGGGGGGCGGCCCCACCGTGAACCAGGCGAACGCCACTCCCAGGCTCACGGCGAAACCGAACCGAACTAGGGCTTCGCCCAACGCGGTCGCGATACGCAGCCCGACGACGGAGATCGGTCTAAGCATCTCTATCGCGATGCCGCCACTGCCGATGTCAACTCCGATGTATTCGATCAGCCGGGGGTTGATGGCGATCACGGCTCCCTCGGATGCCACGAGATACCACAACATCGAGCGGAAGTCGTAGCCAGCGATGGTCCCCCCGTTGACCACACACGCGACCTTCCACAGTGCCGACAGCACGCCAAGGATCACCCCGTAGAACAACACGCGGATCACGAGCTGCCCGGGCGCCTGAACGGTTCGCCGGGCCGACGAGCGAAAGGCAACGGCGTAGACAGCCCAGCTCATACCTTCTCCTTGTAGATGCGCGCGATCACATCTTCGAGGGGAGGATCCACCACGGAGATATCGGCTACCCGGTGATGGTCGAGCAACTCATCCAAGACTTCTCGGATCGAACGGCGCTCGGTATCCACCACGAGCTTGTAACCGGTACCCGATTCCTTGACCACCTGGACGCCATCCAGCTCGAGCGCCGCAGGAGGACTATCGAAACGCACCTCGACGAGCTTGGTGGACAGCAGAGACCTACGCAGGCGCGAGACCTTGTCGTCGAAGATCACGATGCCATGATTAATGATGATCACCCGTCGCGCCACCTGCTCTATGTCCGAAACATCATGGGAAGTCAGGAAGATGGTGGTGCCCTGACTCTCGTTCAACCGGACGATCATCGATCGGAAGCGTTGCTTCGCGACCAGATCGAGCCCGATCGTCGGTTCGTCGAGAAATAGCACGCGGGGCCGGTGCAGCATGCTTGCAGCGAGCTCACACCGCATCCGCTGTCCCAACGATAGATTGCGCACCGGAGTATCGAAGAGGTCACCTGCATCGAGGACGTCCGAGAGCTCGTCGATGCGCCGCTGGGCTTCGCCTTTCTCGATCTTATATATCGCCGCGAGGAGCTCGAAACCATCGCGCGCGGGCAGCTCGGCCCACAACTGCGACCGCTGCCCAAAGAGCGTCCCGATGTGCCGCGCGAGAGACATCCGCTGCTGCCACGGCACAAAGCCGAGCACGTTCGCCGCTCCAGCCGTGGGATGAAGGATGCCCGTGAGCATCTTGATCGAGGTCGATTTGCCGGCCCCGTTGGGACCGATGTAGGCGAGCCGTTCGCCCTCTTCAACCGAGAATGACACGTCGTGAACGGCTTCCACCGTTCGCACGCGTCGTTTGCGGCCGCGGGCCTCGAACGACTTGCTTAGCTGCCTCGCTTCTATCGCAAGCATCATTCCCCACAAACAAAAAGGCCCCGGGCAGGTAACCCGGGGCTTGCTTCGATTACCTGAACCGGATTACGAAACGTGCACGTCGACCGCCGGAAGCGTCATGGCGAAGGTGGAGTAGATGATCTGCACGTTTTGATTGGTCATAGTCGCAGCAGCATACCGCGAGGAACTTGCGTCCGATCGCGCATCGAAGGTGTGGAGCGATCGAGGGGGGGTAATCGTTGCTCACCGAAGAGAGGATCCCGTTATGAAGACCGACCGTCTCGCGGGCGTTTGGGCACACTCCTCCTACCAACGCAATCACCTCAGCCCCGGCGATCTGCAAGAAGGATTGCGGGCGGCAGCTTCAGTTGGCGACGGCCGGATCCAGCAACAGACGACGGGCAGGATCGATCGGGAGACCAGGACCCACGGTTCCCCCGCCGAGCGGGTGCGCTGGTTCCGGCGCGGATTCGACACGGGCCAGACGTTCAATTGCGACACCTTCGCGGCGACCACGCTCTAGCGCTGGGGCTGACGGACAGGCACCGCCTCGCAGCCGGAGGGAGTTGGGGCTCGCCACTGCCGGCTCGGTTAGTGGTGCCGCATCGGCGGGCGAGGTGTGGGGTTCCAGGCTTCTGAGCACGCCCGATAAGGGGTCAGTGTCCGTTATATCCCTTTAGATATGACCCTTTTGCACCGATACGTCGGTATCAGCCGATCTCATCAGAGCCAAGGAGGCCCCCATGGGCGCGTACAGGAGCATCTCCCCAGGGCGGAAGCGCATAAGGATGGGGCTGATCGGCGCCGTTGCCCTGGCGATGGGCCTGGGCGTCGCCGGGGCCGGGAATGCCGCCCCCGCTCCAGCGCTGCCCGTCGCCGCCACTCCGAATGCCTCCACCCCCTGTGGAACGACCAGTGCGACCCCCGCGTGGCAGCACGTGGTCTGGATCGTGATGGAGAACAAGTCCTATAACCAGATCATCGGATCTTCCGCTGCCCCCTACGTCAACTCACTAGCCAAGAAGTGCGGGCTGGCAACGAACTACAAAGCGGTCACCCATCCGAGCCTGCCGAATTACCTTGCGATGACATCCGGTTCGACGCAGGGGGTTACCGACGACTATCCGCCTTCGGTACACCCGATCAGCGGCCCCAGTATCTTCTCGCAGTTGGGGACGGGCTGGAAGGCGGTTCAGGAAAGCATGCCTTCCAATTGCGATCTGTTGAACACCCAGATGTATGCCGTCAAACACAACCCGGCGGCTTACTACACCAACGACGCGACCGCCTGCTCCACCCAGGACTTCGCTTTAGGTTCGACCCCTAACACCTCCGCACGCTTCACCTTCGTCACCCCGAACCTCTGCAGCGACACGCACGACTGCACCATCGCAACCGGCGATGCATGGTTGTCTTCGTTCATTCCCAAGATCCTCAACTCCACCCAGTACGCCAATGGCAAGACTGCCATCGTCCTCACCTGGGACGAAGACGATCACTCCTCCGCCAATCAAGTTGCGACGGTGGTCATCGCTCCTCCGGTTCCTGCGGGGATGAGATCGGCCACTGCATTCACTCACTACTCGTTGCTACGAACGACAGAGCAGATGCTCTCGCTTGCTGCTCTCAACAATGCGGCAACCGCCAGCTCGATGAGGGCCGCGTTCCACCTGTAGAAGATCCACTCTGCGGGGGCCGTTAGGCAGCCCCCGCGCTAGGTCGATGCCGGGCGGCGGATCAAACGATCCGCCGTTCGGTCGCCCACCGGGTCAGCTCGTAGCGATTCGACAGTTGGAGCTTGCGCAACACCGCAGAGACGTGCGCCTCGATCGTCTTCACTGACAGGCTCAGGTGCTTCGCGATCTCTTTGTATGGATAGCCGCGTGCGATCAGTCGCAGGACCTCACGCTCGCGATTCGTCAGTAGATCCAGCTCCGGATCTCCTATCTCGGGACCGTTCCCTCCGAAGGCATCCAGAACGAACCCCGCGAGCCGGGGGGAGAAGATCGCATCGCCGCTGTGCACCGACTTGATGGCGTCGGCCAGCTCTAGGGGAGCGATCGTCTTCGTTACGTATCCTCGAGCTCCGGCCCGGATGATCGCGATCACGTCTTCGGGAGCATCAGAAACCGAGAGGGCAAGAAATCTCGTATCTGGATGTGTCCGAAGAACCGCTTCGATGACGGCCGCTCCTCCTCCGCCGGGCATGTGCACATCGACCAAGACGACTTCCGGCCGCGTATCGCGGATCAGAGCTATGGCATCGTCAACCTCGCTGGCTTCCCCATCGACTATGAAGTCGGAGCCGAGCTCCGACCGGACCCCCGACAGGAACAGCCGGTGATCATCGACCAGGAACACGTGGATCTCGCCGGTGGCCATGACTATCTCCGTGTCAGCTCGAGCTGGACATCGGTTCCCTCGCCGGGAGTCGATACGATCGACGCACTCCCTCCGTTGCGCTGCATGCGCCCTTCGATCGAGTCCGTTATCCCCCGTCGATCGCCGGGGATTTCTGAGCGATCGAACCCACGACCATCGTCCTTGACATAGGCGGTCACCCGATCGGGTTCGATCTCCACGAATACCGCGATCTGCTTCGCACCTGAATGCTTGGCTGCATTCATCGTCGCCTCTCCGCAAGCATCGACGACCGCTCGGATGCGATCGTCCATCCGCGTATCACCGACGACTACGGTCTCTACCGGCACGTGATGAAGCTGCTCGACACGATCTGCCATCTGGTCCAGGGCGGCGCTTACGAGATCGGTCTTTCCGGCACGGCCGTACAGCCATGCGCGAAGCTCGCGCTCCTGCCCCCTGGCAAGGGCCACCGCCTCCTCTCGATCCGGCGTCCGCTGGATGAGGGCGAGCGTTTGGAGGACGGAGTCGTGGAGCTGCGCCGCCATCTCGGCCCGTTCCTCGGAGCGGATCCTCTCCCGCCGCTCGTCGGAAACCTGCCGGGCCAGGCGCCACAACCAGGGCCCGAACACCAGAGCAACGCCGATGACGGTGACCGCCACGGCGAAGAGGACGTTCCTTATGGCGGCAAATGCGTCGTGGGCCGCAAGGAAGGCCGCCATCCCTAGGACGATCAGGAATCCCCCACCGAGCACGCGCAGAGGCGACACCTTGCCCCGCAGCACGGTCTCCACTGGTCTGCCCGGCAGCCGCGAAGCGAGGCGCGACCAACGCGCCCGCTCGTCTGCGTCGCTCCGCGTCCAGATCAAAGTGGAGCCGACGGCCGCAACCATCCCCGGCCACACCAGTGCATCGCCGAACCACAGACCCGCTTCCCGCAGAAGCAGCAGTGTCCCAGTCAGCATGAGCCCCACCGCTATCAATCGCTGAGTGGCGGCTCTTCGCGACAAGGAGAGGGCCGCGTGAGGCGAGCCTTCGCCGCTCAGCGACCACAGCACCAAGTAGAGAACTATCCCCGCGCCGCCGGCAAGCGCCAGCACTCCAAAGGCGAGGCGGATGACCAAGGGATCGAGCCCCGAAACCGCCGCCAGCCCTCCGGCGACGCCGGTCAGCACGCGGTCAGAAGGGCTCCGGACGAACAAGGCAAAGCCCCTGGCGGGAGGCTGTGGGCGCTCAGAGCGGTGACGCAGTTCCGCAGCAGGGCCGGGGGGGCTCGGTTGGTGAGGCGAAGCTCCGTCCGAGACGCGGGCCGATGACGCGCGGTCGGAGTCTGCTGCGGGAGCGATATCTGCCATAGGTCCTCATCGTCGTTCCGGGGTTAGGTCGATGTTCTCACGACGCCCTAGCTCCCGACAGTGGGGATCCCCCTACAGGTGTCCCGGCCGTCCAAGGGTTTATGTAGGGACATCCCGGATGGTGCGACGCGGTTCTCTGGCGCATCCTCATGACATGACACCACCCGATGAACGATACGGAGGAGATCGCCCAATGAGCAGCCAGGATGTCACCGCAGCAGCACCACCGCCTCCTCAGGTGCGGAGGCTGACCCGACGACGGGACCATAAGCTGATCGCGGGAGTCTGCACTGGTCTGGGTGACTACACCGGACTTGATCCGATCGTCTTTCGCATTGCGTTCATCGCGCTGGCGATCATCGGCGGCTCCGGATTGTTGCTCTACGGGCTTGCATGGCTCATCATCCCGGAGGGTGGCGCCGCGACCAGCCACGCGCACGACCTCTTCGGCAGATTCGGGACCACTCCATGGCTCGGCGTTGCGTTCGTCATCGCCGGAGGCGCGGTGTTGCTCTCACAGGCAGGGCTCTGGCGGCCCCCGGTCGTGTGGGGCGCAGCCCTGTTGATCCTCGGCATCATCCTGTTCCGGGAGCACGAGTCCCGCCCGGAACGAGAGTCGCCGGCTTCGGAGAGATACCCCTCAGCCGGCCTCGTTCCCGCAGATGCAACCACCGCGATACAGCCGGGTGCCATCGCCGCACCACGGCCTCCGCGAGAGCGTTCTGCCCTTGGCTGGTACACGGTCGCTGCGGTCCTGTTGACGTTGGGAGCTGCCGCTCTCCTAGACGCCGCCAATGCTGTCCACATCACGTTGGGTCGATACTTGGCGCTGCCCCTGGCAGTGATCGGGGCGGGCCTGATCGTCGGCGCGTGGCGGGGACGATCCCGGCTCCTCGTCTTTTTGGGATTGCTATTGATCCCATTCGTGTTGGTGGCGAGCCTGGTCCACGTCCCCCTGACCGGAGGAGCGGGCCGCTTCCTGTACCAGCCGCAGAATGCGGCGGAGCTGCGATCGAATTACCACATCGCTGCCGGACAACTGACGCTTGATCTCAGACAGATAACTCTTGGCCCCGGTACCACCGACATCACAGCTACGGTCGGGGCGGGCGAAGTACGAATCTTCGTGCCACGCCACACCTCCCTCGACATCAGCGGACGAGCGGGCATCGGAGGCGTCAACATCTTCGGACACCAGCAGGCCGGCACGGGAGTGCACGTTCAAACCACTGCGGATCCCGCCTCGTCGGCTCGGCAGCTGGCGCTCCATCTCCAAGCTGGAGTCGGTGACATAACGGTCGAGAGGATCTCCGGAACGATCACCAGCTTTCCACACGCTTGGCTTCCGAGCTTTACTCCCCAGACATTCCACCAGATCGTCGCACCGGGATCTACGGCTCCTCCGAACCACCCCCGCTTCACCCTGCCGGGCCTGCCGGCCCTCTAGCCGAACACCTCCAACGCAACAGAAAGGAACACCATGAAGAGACATCCACTAGACCCCCTCTCGCTCATCTTCGGTGTGCTGTTCGCAGGCCTAGGTCTTGCTTTTCTTCTGACCCGAGTGGACATCACGAACGCGAACCTCAGGTGGATCTGGCCGCTGCCGCTCCTTGGTTTGGGCGCGCTGATGATCGCTGTGGGGGTCCACCGCTCAAGTGAGCCCTTGCCGGATGAATTGCAGCATCACGGCGACACCACAGCCGGCTAACGCTCGGCGGCAAACAAGACCGCTCTCTTCTCCACGAGAACCGAGAGGAAGAGATCGATCTGTCCGGCTCCAGCTGTGCGGCCAGTCCTGGGACCGAAAGGGCCGGCGCGACGGCTAGCGGATGAGTCCTGTTGGTCCATGACTCCGATCGAAGATGATGAGGTTCCATCGGCTGCAGCGAAAACGACGCGGCCGTCACGCAGGGGGACGCGTCCCGGGGACATCCCCAGCTGGGATCCGTCCAGAGCGTAGAGATACGATCCCAGCGTCACCAGGCTGGTGGGCGAGAATGGCGCTGCTCACCCACTCCCGTTCGAAAGCTCAGCTCACCGAGCCTGCGAAGCGGGATCACGATGCAGGAGGGTACACACGATCCGATGTTCGTGATCCCATCCACGGGAAGGTGCGGAACAATGGCGATCTGCCAGGGACTCGACGCTTTCAGCGATCACACCGTGTGGTGAGGGCACCCGATCCTGCCGCATGGGGTGTAGCCGAACGGTACGAGGATCACGGGGGCGTAGTTCGCGAGGCTCCAGGCGAGACCATCGCCCGCATCCTGGAGGCGATGGACGCGACCCCCGAGGGCCCCGCGGAGTCAGGTGTCCGCGTGACGGTTCAGGGCGAGGAGATAGCTAGCGAGACCGCGGTTGCGATCGAGCTGGAAGATGGCCGGCGCGAGCGCGTCATCGATGGGCGGCTTGACTCCGCGCTGCCGCTCGGGTACCACACGCTCGTACACCACGACACCACGACATCACGGCTGATCGTTAGCCCCGGCGCCTGCTTCCTTCCGAGGGATCTCGACATGCGGGGCTGGGCGGTTCAGCTTTACGCCGCCCGGTCGCAGCGAAGCTGGGGGATGGGAGATCTTCACGACCTGCTCGAGCTGGCCCGGTGGTCGAGGGCGGCCGGCGTCGGTGCCATCCTGCTGAATCCACTGGACGCCGTATCCCCGAGCGTTCCTCAACAGGCGAGCCCCTACTTCCCCAGCAGCAGGTGCTTCCACAATCCTTTGTACCTGTGCATCGAGGACGTCCCGGGAGCTGACGACGCCGGCATCGAGTTTGCCTCTCGATCGCGTCGAGGGCGAGCGCTGAACTCCGCACCACTGATCGATCGCGACTCCGTCCTTGCTGCCAAGATGGCCGCTCTCGAGCTCTTGTGGAGCGAATTTCGGGGGGATCGGCGGTTCGATGCCTACCGAGAAGAGCGCGGAGAACTGCTCGGCAACTTTGCAGCCTTCATGGCCGTCAGCGAAAGCTATGGCAGAGATAGGGCGAGGTGGCCGGAGGGTTTGCGGCGTTTCGATCGCGCACGAGTGCAGCTCTGGCGTGGCGAGAACGAAACGCGCGTGTTGTTCCACGAATGGCTCCAGTGGCTCCTCGCTGAGCAAATGAAGAGCCCGCACCGGGAGATAGATCTGATCCACGACCTGCCGGTAGGGGTCGATCCCAACGGGGCGGACGCATGGATGTGGCAGGACCAGTTTGCAGACGGCATGGGAGTTGGGGCGCCTCCCGACGACTTCAACGAGGCCGGCCAGGGGTGGGGACTCGTTCCGTTCGATCCATGGAAGCTGCAAGCTGCGGCATACGAGCCGTTCATCCAAACCGTGCGAGCCGCACTCCGATACGCATCGGGGTTGCGCGTTGACCACGTGATGGGGCTTTTCCGCCTCTACTGGATCCCATCGGGGATGCCTTCGAGCGCGGGCACCTACGTGAGGTATCCGGCGGGCGACCTCCTTAACATCCTGGCACTCGAGAGTCACCGTGCCGCGGCGTACATCATCGGAGAAGACCTCGGAACGGTCGAGCCGGTCGTGCGACGCGAGATGGCGACCAGGGGCATGCTCTCTTATCGGGTGCTGTGGTTCGAGGAGGGTGAGCCTGTCGACTACCCGCGGCTCGCGCTCGCGACGGTGACGAATCACGACCTGCCGACGATCGCCGGCGTATGGACGGGGGCCGATCTGGAAGAACAACAGCGGGTGCTTGGAGTGCCGCACACGGCCGCCGCGATCGCGATGCGCGACAAACTGCAAAGGTTGGTGGGCTGCGCAGGGGATGCCGACGTCGCAACGGTGATCGAAGGTGCGTACAGGTTGCTTGCCCAGGCTCCGAGCAGGATCGCGATCGCGACACTCGAGGATGCGCTGGCGGTTAATGAGCGTCCGAACATCCCGGGCACCACCAGTGAGAGAGCTAACTGGTCGATGAGCCTGCCCCGCACCATCGAAGAGCTTGCGGAGGATCCCTTGGCCAAAGCCATCGCCCGAACGATGTCCCGGCGGCGTGAGACGATCGGCAACGACGGATCCTTGCCCTGACGGAACAAAGGCTCCCCCTTCCAGGTTGGGCAAGGAGGAGCGGCGATTCGAAAGGAGAGAGATTGGAACAGAAAGCTACGTTCGGAGCCGGATGTTTCTGGGGCGTCGAGGCCGCCTTTCGGCAGATACAGGGCGTGAGATCGACCTCGGTTGGATACCTGGGCGGGACCCTCGAGAACCCGACCTACGAGGACGTGTGCTCGAATACAACCGGCCACGCCGAAGTTGTCGAAGTCGTCTTTGATCCCGAACGGGTCTCTCACGAAGACCTGTTAACTGTCTTTTGGGAGAACCACGACCCCACCACCCTCAACCGGCAGGGGCCGGACGTCGGAACGCAGTACCGGTCGGCGATCTTCTTCCACGACGAGGAGCAGTACGTGGCAGCGCTCAAATCCAAGGCGCTTCGCCAGACCCAGCTGAGCCGTCCGATAGTGACCGAGCTCACCCCCGCATCCAAGTTCTATCCCGCAGAGGATTACCACCAGCAATACCTGGAGAAGCGCGGCCTTTCGACCTGCCGGATCTGATCCACCGCCGCAGCATCGAAGCGGCTCTCTGTCCCGCCCAACGAGAAGGGCAGGCTTGGTACCAGGCCCTCGGGGAGGGCCTGATCTTTCGATGTAGGCGCGCAAACCGTCCTCGGAGAGGCCCTTGCACTTAGCCTGCAGATGATGCAGGTAGATCCCGCGAAGTCCCTCGGCGCCGACGACGCTGCCATCGCAGGCCGCGGCCGGCCTTCGCTAACGCGCGCTTCGGCCCTGATGTCGGTGGGAACGCTGCTCTCCCGCGTGACCGGCCTGCTTCGGCTCGCGGTCATCGCCTACTCCATCGGGATAGCTGAAACCCGTCTCACGGATTCGTACAACCTTGCGAACACCGTCCCCAACATCATTTATGAAGTGGTGCTCGGGGGCGTTCTGGTCTCGGTCTTCGTTCCGGTCTTCGTTGACCTGCTCGAGAAAGAGGGCAACGAGAAGGCGTGGGAAGTGATGAGCGGAATCATCAACTTTTCGCTGATCGTGCTGGCGGGGGTCGCTGTTCTTGGGATCGTGGCCGCTCCCTGGATGGCGCACTTCTATGCCTCCCGATTGCAGGGAGCCGACGCTCATCTGCAATACGAGACCATCGTGTTCCTCTTGCGCCTTTTCATCCCGCAGGTCATCTTCTATGCGCTGTACTTCATCCTGGCGGGGGTACTGAACGCGCATGGCAAGTTTGCGCCCCCGGGTTTTACCCCCGCCTTGAACAACCTCGTGGTGATCGCGGTCTTCATCGCGTTCCATCAAGCTTATGGATCGGTGACTCTAAGTAACGTTACCGAGACGCAGCTTCTCGTACTCGGCCTGGGAACGACGGCTGGCGTGGCTGCAGCAGGGGTCGCACTGCTCCCGTTCCTGAGGGGATTGGGGACCTACCACTTGTCGATATCGGTGCGCCATCCTTCCGTTCGCAAGCTCGGACGGCTCTCGGTGTTCTCCCTTGCGCTGATCGCTACCAATCAGATCGGCTTCCTCATCGTGCAGTGGCTGGCCAACGGCGAGAAAGGCGCCTTCTCCGCATATCTTGTGGCGTTCACCTTTTTTCTGCTCCCGCAAGGCGTCTTCGGGTACTCCATCAACACGGCGTTGTTGCCAGGCATGAGCGAGGCGGCAGCCAACGCGCGCTGGAAAGACTTCCACGACCGCGTCTCTACCGGGGTCCGATCCCTCCTATTGCTCATGCTGCCAACCGCTCTCGGTTTCATCGTTCTGGCCCAACCGATCGTGCGCGTGCTGCTGGAGCATGGCGTTATGCAGTCGCACTCCACAGCTCTTGTTGCAGGAGTGCTGCGTATCCTCGCCTTTGCACTTGTCCCCTTCGCGCTCTTTCAGTTCTTCCTCAGGGGGTTCTACGCGCTCCAGGACACCAAGACACCTTTCCTCGTCAATGCGCTGTCGGTAGGTGTGGCTATTGCGATCAATCTCGTCGTCTTCCACGTGTGGCACGTGCAGGGGTTGGCCGCTGGGAACGCTTTCTCATACGGACTGGCCGGCTGTGTGCTCGGTGCTGCTTTACAACGGCGAGGCGGGGGCATGGACCTCGGCCGGATGGCGCGAAGCGCGGGCCGCATAGGGCTCGCGTCGGCAGGTATGGGACTGGTCGTGTGGCTGATGACCGCCGTGACCCATGGTCTTATCGACTCGGCGTCGGTTGTGCCTCAGGCATTGGGGCTGGGCGCGTGCGTGGCGGCCGGCGCCGCGAGCTATCTCGGTCTCTGCCGGGCGGTGCACGTCGAGGAGCTGTCCTTCGTCAAAGGTCTGATCCGGCGAACCACCGGCTGACGTCATTCGAAGGGAAGGGCGTAGTGCGAGAAGCGGGCTCTCAGATCCTTCTTGGAGAATTTCCCAACGCTGGTCTTGGGGATCTCATCGATGAATACCACGTCATCGGGCATCCACCATTTCGCAACGCGAGGGCCCAGGAATTCCAAAATCTCATCCTTCGTCAACTCTTCGCCCTCCCCCACAACTACACATGCCAAAGGCCTCTCCTGCCACTTCGGGTGGTGCACCCCTATCACCGCTGCTTCGGCGACCTTCGGATGCGCCATGATCTCGTTCTCGAGATCTACCGACGAGACCCACTCGCCCCCCGATTTGATGACGTCCTTCGTTCGATCCACCAGATGGATGTAACCCTCCTCATCCATGGTTGCGACGTCACCAGTTCGAAGCCATCCATCAGTTGTGAACTTCTCTTCACCGGAGGTGTCCTTGTAGTACGCGGACGCGATCCACGGCCCCCGCACCTGCAACTCTCCAAAGGACTGGCCGTCCCAGGCCACCTCATCACCGGTATCGACATCTACGATGCGAGCATCCACGCACGGCAACGGCAGACCCTGCTTGGCTCCGAGGTCCGCCAGCTCGTCTTCGGAGCGATCGGCAAGCGTGCTCTTAACCCACGAAAGCGAGCCCAACGGCGAGGTCTCGGTCATGCCCCAACCTTGAAACAGCGGCACTCCGATCTTCGCCCTGTAGGCCTCCGACAGAGCTTTGGGCACAGCCGAGCCTCCGCTGGTGATGGTTCGCACGCTGGACAGGTCCCTCCCATCCAGCAGCGGAACCAGTGCCATCCAGATCGTCGGCACACCTGCGGAGATGGTCACCTTCTCTCTCTCGAACAGGTTCACGATCGCCTGAGGCGAAAGATCGGGGCCGGGCATGACGAAGTCCGCTCCTGCGAACACCCCCGCATAGGGAGTCCCCCAGGCGTTGGCATGAAACATGGGCACGATAGGCATAAGGACATCGCGCTCAGATATAGCGAGACAGTCGGCGGTGTTGATGCCGAGAGAGTGAAGGACGGTGGATCGGTGCGAGTACAGCACGCCCTTCGGGTTCCCCGTCGTGCCGGACGTGTAGCACATCGCGGCGGCCCGCCTTTCATCCTCGACGTGGAAGTCGATCGATTTGGCCTCCGAGAGCAGTTCCTCATAATCGACGACCCGGGGGTCGTCGGGAGGTTCTCCTTTGCCGTCGTCCATGACCACAAAGTGACGAACCGAAGGCATCTGGCTCGCAAGCGGCCACAGCACCGCAAGAAGAGAGCTGTCCACGAAGATAACTTCATCTTCAGCGTGATTGGCAACGTAGGCGATCTGCTCGGGGAACAAACGGATGTTGAGGGTGTGAAGCACCCTCCCGCTACAGGGAACGGCGAAGTAGAGCTCCAGATGCCGGCCGGTGTTCCAGGCGAAAGTGCCGACTCGTCCGCTTTCCGAAACTTCGAGGATGTCGAGAGCACCGCCCAACCGGCGCACCCGCTCCGCCCACTCACCGTACGAGAGGCGCTGCATACCGGTATGCGTGACCGTCGATATCCTGCTGCGAGCAAAGAGCTTCTCGGCCCGATGGAAGACATGAGGAAGCGTGAGCGGATAGTCCTGCATCAATCCTTGCATCGCGATCTCCAGGTTGCGGCGGAAGGACGACCATCATGAACCCCCGCCGCGGCTGAATCCAGTGGCCGGAACGATCTGCACACTCGGTCACGGCACGAGGAGCTCCGAGGAGCTGACGCTGCTGGCGGCTGGTTCCGCCATCGGCCGTGTTGTGGATGTGCGCCGTTTCCCCAGTTCCCGGCGCCACCCGCAGTTCGCCCGAGAAGAGCTAGAGCAGTGGCTGCCTGCCGCGGGGATCGCCTATGCGTGGGAGGGCGAGGCCCTTGGCGGCAGGCGAAACCGTACCGGAGGGGTCAGTCGTCATCCTGCGTGGCGGAACGCCGCTTTCCAGGGCTATGCCGACCACACCGATTCCCCGGCCTTCCGCCAGGCGATCGAAAGGCTGGAGGAGGAGTTAGGAAGCGTCACGATCGGGATTATGTGCGCCGAGACGTTGTGGTGGAGATGCCACCGCCGGTTGATAGCGGACACTTTGGAGCTGCGGGGCACAACGGTGATCCACCTGATCAAAGCCGGCAACTCTGAGCGGCACTCGCTGCATCCCGCCGTGCGCCTGGATACGGACGGATGGCCCGTTTACGACGTTGGTGAGACCGCGGGGCTCAGCCTGGAGAACTAGCCGCGGACTCTGTCCCCGGAGCCTCTCTCAGACCGCGGACGCCGATCCAGCCAACTGCAACGGCGAATCCGATGGAGATCGCCGCCAGCACGTAATGCACGAGTTTGAAGGCGGTCCCGTTGGACAGCCGCGCGATGATCCAGATCCTCGTGGCCCACACGTACACGGTCCAGATGGCGGCCGCCACCAGCACCCACGAGCGTCTTTTCGTCATCGGCAACGAAGCTAGCATCCGCGGAGAGTGTGCATCGCCAGCCCGATGGGCGGAGGGCAGACCATGGCGCCTGCCCTCCTATACAGGCCTAGTAGCGGCCAATCGCACCTGAGCCGCCACCGCCGTGATAGAGCATGAACGCTCCGATGATCACGGCCACGGCCACCACGGCCAACACGATCCACAGCCACGGTTTAGACCTGCTTCTTGCGGTCTGCATCGCGCATCACCTCCAGCCAGTAATACGCTTGCCGCAGGCTTTGGGTTTGCATCACCGCTAATGCGCGGCGCGGCTCCTCTGGCTCTCGAAGGTCGCCTTTGGGTCCCGCGCGGACGCTTTGCCCGCATGGAAGACGGCAAACTTGGCTGCCGCCGCAGCCGCGCTGCCCGTCACGCCCGTTGCGAACCTCTTCAGGCGCGAGTGACCGGGAAGCACTCCCAGGATAAGACTTGTGACTGCGAGAGACTCGCCCCCCCGCCACAACGATCCGGCGACGCCCTCTTTGTAAGCACGGGCAGTTCGCTCAATACCCGCTATCTCCCTCTCGACCATCACACCCGACAACAGTTCGGCGGCGCGTCCTGCGGTACCGAATCGTTTCACGACTCGCGCCTCGTCGTCATCGAGCTCCATGAGGTCCAAAAGCGATGCGGCTGCATTGATAGCCGAGGAAACGAACAGGAAGGGCAGAGTCTTGCGCGCCTCTTTCCAGGCTGGCACAGCCGAATTGGACAACAACACCGCGGTGTAGCCGGCTAGAGGCATGCCCAGCAGCCCGGCTCCGGCGCCCGAAAGATCTCCCAGGGATCGCAGCAGCCCATCGGTCCCCGCCAACACCGCCGCACTCGAATTGGCTCCGCCTGAGGCGGCAAGGACCCATGAGCCGACACTCATGGGCGAGGTACGCCGGAACACGCGCAGCATGTTGAGGAACCTTTCCTTGCGACCAAGGTCATAGATCAGAAGACCGGTACCTGCGACGATGGCTCCAGTAGCGGTCCACCGGCAGCGGTTGACCAGGCGACGCGAGCTGCTGCTGCCCTGGGCAACAGCACCCAGCACCGCGGCTGCGCCCGCGAGGCCACCAACGTAGAAATAAGCGGGCACCACCCACATCCAAACAGGCTCCTTGAGGACCGGGAGGTCGTAATAGGTGATGTCGTCGCTGCGCCTGGCTTCCGGCTCCCGGTCCCACGTCGGCAGAGGCGCGGCCCCCTCACTGTGCCCGCGCTCCGTCCTGCCTTCGGGGACCTTCTGGTCTGCAGCTTCTCCGATGAGCATGCCCATCGAGGGATCGATCCAGCGTCCATCGCCGGTGCCGGACGAGACTTCAGTCATCAGCTGCCGGCCTTGCCCACAGAGCCGTTTCGCTCATTGTCGGCCAGAGCCCGCCACGGCCGCGACCGCGGCGAGCGCCATGGCAACTCCAGCAGCCGCTACCGAAGCCCATGCCGGTGCGGCGTACTTCCGCGGCGCCACCGGCTCCGGGGGAAGGTTGTAAACCTCCGGCTTGTCCACCAGCAAGAAGAACGCATTCAGCCCATCGGTCCCGGGTTGATCGGCCTCATCGACGCCGTAGAGGTAAGCCTCCTCCACTCCGCCCGCGTGCAGCTGCTCCACACGACGACGAGCCTTGTCTCTCAGCTCGTCGAGGTCGCCAAACTGGATGGAATCGGTGGGGCAGGCTTTGGCACAGGCGGGCTCCATGCCGTCCTTCTGGCGGTCGTAGCACAGGGTGCACTTCCAGGCGCGGCCGTCGTCCTCCCTACGGTCGATGACTCCGAAAGGACATCCCACGACGCAATATCCACAGCCATTGCAGATATCCGGTTGAACGTAAACCGAATCAAACTCCGTTCGCACGATCGCACCGGTAGGGCAGTTCTCGAGGCAACCTGCGCTCTTGCAGTGCTTGCAGACATCTGACATCAGCAACCAGGAAAAGTTCCCAAGGCCCGTCTGCTGCTCTGACAATGCAACTGGACGTTCGATAAATGCGACGTGACGCCAAGTAGAAGCGCTGAGATCGCCGGTGTTGTCGTAGGACATGGCCGTGAAGGACATCCCGTCGTCGGGAAGCTGATTCCATTCCTTGCAAGCCACTTCGCACGCCTTGCAGCCGATGCACACGGTTGTGTCGGTGAAAAATCCAGTTCCCATATCAGCGGCACCCGGCCCGCGAGATCATGACTGTTCGCCCTCTTGCGATTTCCCTGCCTCGACCCCATGGCTGCCGGCCGGCCGCTGCGCGGCAGCAGGTTTGTCGCGGGATGTCTGGTCGACCGCTTCCTCCACAGGACGCCCACTCGTTACCACACGGCGACCGCTGCTCTTGCGGCCCGCCTCGATATTCCCCGTCAGGGCTTTCGACTCCTGGATCGAGACATTCGGATCGGCCACGAAAGAGATGAGCTCGTTGGCTGCATCTCCCTTCACCAGCCCTCGGCTTCCCCAGTGGTAAGGCAGACCGATCTGATGAACGATCATGCCTCGGATCTTCAAGGGCGGGATGCGGCGGGTCACGAGCACGCGCGCCTCGATCTCGCCGCGCGCGGTCGTTATGGTTGCCCACCCGCCATTGGAGAGACCGTTCTCGGCGGCGAGCTCCGGAGAAACCTCGCAGAACATCTCGGGCTGCAGTTCCGAGAGCCAGGACAACCAGCGCGTCATTCCGCCCGCGGTGTGGTGCTCCGTCAACCGGTAAGTGGTGATCACGTAGGGGAAACGGGGATCGCCGTGAGCGCGGTGATAAGGATTGTCGGCGCGCTTCCATTCCATCCGTGCAGGATTGCACTGCTGGCCGTAAAGAGGGTTCTCGCAGATCGATTCCTGAGGCTCGTAATGGGTGGGCAGGGGCCCATCCAACAACCCGTTCGGCGCGTAGATCCACCCCTTACCGTCTCCTTGCATGAGGAACGGATCGATCCCCGAGATCGTGGCGGTGCCTTCAGCACCTTCCTCCGGGCGGTAGGACGGCGGTCGGTCGGGGATGAAGTCGGGATCGTCCTCCCCGGTCCACTTTCCTTCCTTGGCGTCCCACCACACGTACTTCTTTCGCTCCGACCACGGTTTCCCTTCGGGATCGGCTGAGGCGCGGTTATAGAGGATGCGGCGATTGTGCGGCCACGCCCATCCCCATTCCGACGCGACCCAGCTCTGCTCCCGCCCGGGCTTCCTGCGCGCGGCCTGGTTCACGCCATCCTTGTACACGCCGGAGTAGATCCAGCAACCGCATGCGGTCGAGCCATCGCTCTTCAGGTCGGTGAATCCCTCCACCACCTCACCGCTGTCGACTTTGTACCCGTTGATCTCGCGCAACACGGCTTCCGCGTCCGGCTCTTGATGCGGACCCTTCGTCGGGTAGTCCCACGTCAGATCCAGCAGCGGCCGATCCTTGGGGTCCATCGAATCTTCGTACAACTTCTTGAGGCGCAGTCCAAGGTGGTACACGAAGTGCAGCTCACTACGACAGTCTCCGGGTGGTTCGATCGCTTTGTGATGCCACTGCAACATGCGCTGCGTATTGGTAAAAGCGCCGTCCTTTTCGGTATGAGCAGCGGCGGGGAACATGAACACCTCGGTCTTGATGTCCTCGGTCCTCACCTCGCCGCGCTGGATCTCAGGTGCGTCGCGCCAGAACTCTGCAGTTTCCGTGGGCGCGAAATCTCGCACAACGAGCCAATCGAGCTCCCTCATTCCCTTGCGGTGTAGCGCTCCGTGCATCGACCCAACGGTTGGGTTCTCCCCCATCACGAAATATCCCTTGATGGCCCCGTCTGCCATATCGGCGACCGTCGTCATGTGAGAGTGGTCGCCGGTGAGGTTGGGAAGGTACTCGTAACACCAGCCGTTCTGGAAGGTCGCCGCATCGCCGAACCACGCCTTCAACAACGAGACGATGTATTTGGGAAACTCCGCCCACCATCCGGATTTCGATTCGTTGAACTTCACGTAATCCTCGAAGGTCTTGTCGAAGGTGGCCTTTGGCATGGGGAGATAACCCGGAAGCAGGTTGTAGAGGGTAGGGATGTCGGTAGACCCCTGGATGGAAGCGTGTCCTCGGAGCGCCAGGATCCCGCCGCCGGGCCGGCCGATGTTGCCCAGCAGAAGCTGGATGATCGCAGCGGTCCTGATGTATTGCACGCCGACGGAATGCTGGGTCCAGCCCACCGCGTAGCAGAAGGCCGAAGTTCTGTCCCGTCCTGAGTTCGAGCACAGGGTTTCGGCAACCTTCAAGAAAAGGTCCTTCGGGATACCGCATGTCTCTTCCACGACCTGCGGCGTGTACCTCGAGTAGTGCCTCTTCAGGATCTGGAAAACGCATGCCGGGTCCTGAAGCGAGAAATCGAACTTCTCGGCCCCCGCAGTCGTGCCCCGTTCCGAGTGCGGCTCGCCGGAGAAGATCTCCCGCTGTCCCGCCGCCGGCGCCACGTCCGTGCCCTTGTACGACCATGACGAGATGTCGTACTGCCCCTTCTCCGCATCCCATCCGCTGAACAAGCCGTCGAGGTCCTCGGTGTCCCTGAAATCGTCATCGATGAGGGCCGGCGCATTCGTGTAGTTGACGACGTAATCCACGAAGTGTCGTTCGTTCTCGAGGATGTAGTTGACGATCCCGCCAAGAAAGGCGATGTCCGAGCCCGCTCTGATCGGGACATGGAGATCCGAGACCGCGCTGGTGCGAGTGAAACGTGGGTCAACATGGATGATCGTCGCTCCGCGGCGCTTCGCCTCCATCACCCAGCGGAACCCCACCGGGTGACACTCCGCCATGTTCGATCCCTGGATCACGATGCAGTCCGAGTTCTGCAGATCCTGCTGGAAGGTAGTGGCCCCTCCTCTACCGAACGATGTCCCCAGACCGGGGACGGTGGAGGAGTGTCATATGCGCGCTTGATTCTCGATCTGGATCGCGCCGAGGGCGGTGAACAGCTTCTTGATCAGATAGTTCTCTTCGTTATCGAGCGTCGCGCCCCCGAGGTGGGCGAACCCAAGCGTGCGCCTCAAGGGGTTCCCGTCCTTGTCCCCGTGCTCCCAGGTCTCTTCCCGGGTCTTCTTCACCCGCTCGGCCACCATGTCCATGGCTCTCTCGAGGGGGATCGCCTCCCATTGGGTTCCATACGGCTTCCGGTACAGCACACTGTGGGTCCGGTGCGATCCGGTGACGAGCTGGAAGGTCGCCGCCCCCTTGGGGCACAGGCAACCCTCTGACACCGGGGAGTCGGGATCGCCTTCGATGTCGGTGATCTTGTTGTCCTGCACGTAGACCAACTGTCCGCAACCCACCGCGCAGTAGGGGCAGACCGACTTCACAACCTTGTCGGCCCCACTGGTCCGCGGTTCGAGGCTCTCACTACGGCGCGAGAACGCGGGGGCGCCCAGCGCGGAGGCGTCACGCGCCTTGAGCTGCTTGAGGACCGGCCACTCCCGCAGTGTCATGCGGGACGCAATCTACCCAATCGGCAGACCACCGGAAACCTGTAGTCGAGCGAGCGAAGCTCCCGGTTTCGAGCGGCGCTCCCTCGCCTGGGCTCCCTGGCCTGGGCTCCCTCGGGCAATCTTCTCCGGATCTTTACCTCAGGGCAGCCGCCAGGAGCCCGCCTAAGGCGGCAACCCCGGCAGTGAGCCAGGCGATGTAGTCGCTGACATGTCCGCTGTGAAGAGTCCTCATCCTTTCGCCCACAGGCGAGAGACGAGATCGCACCCATTCAACCGGTGCCTCCGGAAGAAGGTGTTTGAAGAGCGCGATCAGTGCGATCGTCACGGCCAGCAAAGCTCCCAAGATCCCGAGCAGGACCGAGGAGAAGCTCGAACCGAGGGGAGCCGGGGAGCCGGCGCGTGAGGCCGCCGGCAGACCCAGAACAGCTGCTTCATACCCGCGGTGATCCTCGAACGCCACGGCGCCCCGTACCGCTCGTTGCGGCACCGAGGGCAGGATCCCCAGAACGAGAGCGGCGGCCAACAAGGCGATCGCCGGCGCCAGCATGACAAGGCGGGTCCGAGTTGACGCGCCGCCCGTCTCGCGATCCTCATGTCCCTCCTCAAGCGACGTGGGATCGAATTCCGGGGGCTCCCCCCAGCCACGGAACACCCGGCCCGCGGCTCGAAGAACGGCGCCGCCGGTCATCGCCGACACGGCCACGAACAACCAGGGGACCCACCACAAGCCGAGCTCACTCGCTTGCTCCTCGACCAGACCCTTACCCAGAAAGGTTCCGAACGGAGGAAGGCCGGCAAGCGCCAAACCACCGAGCATGAACAGGACTCCGGTAAAGGGCAGGTCGCGCCCCCTGCCGAAGATGCGGCGTTCGTCGACGCTGCCTTTACGGTCCAGCAGTATCCCCACACAGACGAAAAGCGCGGCCTTCACGGCTCCATGAGCGGCGATGTAGATGGCGACACCCCCCAGCGCTTTCGGTTGCAGCAGAGCCACGCCCAACAGGAAGAGACCGGCGTGACTGACCGTCGAAAATGCAAGCAGCCGCTTCAGATGGTGTTGCAACAAGCACATGACCGAGCCCACGAGAGCCGTGACTACCGCCATCGCCATCAACACTTCGCGCAGCTGGGGGATATGCACGGACATCGGACCTTCGAAGACCGTCCAATACACACGCGCAACGCCGTAGAGGCCCAACTCGACCATGACGCCCGAAAAGAGCATGCACACCGGCGTGGGAGCCACGGAATGCGCGTCGGCAAGCCAGAAGTGGAACGGCACCACCGCGGCCTTGACAAGGAATCCGGTCATGAGGAATACAAAGGCAACGATCACCAGGCCATCGAGATGGGTGCCGTCGAGAGCGTGACCGATCTGAGCCAGATTCAGCGCACCGGTGCGCGCGTAGAGCAGAGCGAGACCGGTTAGCAGAAGGAAGCCACCGACGCTGTTGGTCACCGCAAAGTTGAGCGCTCCCTGCAGGGGACCGCGTTCTTCGATCTTGTATGCGGTCAGGGAATAAGCAGCAACGCTCATCAGCTCGAAGAACACGAACATGTTGAACAGGTCTCCGCTGAGACAGAAGCCCACCATCGCCCCCAGAAAAACAAGCATCAGGACGTGGAAAAGGTTGCCGACTTCCTTGAAGTAGTGCCACGAGAAAACGAGAGCGGAGCAAACCAGTCCTGCCGCCAGCGCGGCCATCCCCGCGCCAAGAGGGTCGATGGAAAAGGAGACTCCGAGGGCGATGGGTCGACCGCCTAGCTCGCGAGGCTTCCACCCTCCGAACCAATAAACGAGCCTTCCGCTGGAAGTCTTCATCGCCAGGACCACACATAGGATCAACACCGCCAAGGCAACCACTAGCGCGACGCCATCCACGATCTGACGACGCATCGTTCGAGGCGCCCCGAGAAGCAATGCCGCTCCGAGCAGGGGGATCACGACCGGCAACGGCGGTAGCAGATCCATTCAGCCTCGCAAGCTTTGCAATGCTTCCGGGTCGAGAGTGCCGCATCGCTTGTGGGTCTGGACGACAAGCCCGAGAAGCAAAGCGGTGACGGTGGCACCAACGACGATGTCCGTTAGCACCAATGCCTGGACCACCGGGTCTACCGCCGGCGTGGCGAGCGGCACGTTGAGGAACACGGGAGCCGCAGCGTGGGACTTATAGCCGATAGCCAGCAGCAACACATAAGTCGAGGATTGGACAACCGAAAGACAAACCACCAGGTGAATGAGATTTCTGCTCGTCACGATCCCGTAGATACCGGTGAGGAGCAACCACGCAGCAACACCGAACGGAAAGACGCTCATCGATCACTTCTTCCGGCGCAGGATGAGAGTCTGTTCCATGAACTCGGTAAGAATGAGGACGAACCCCGCCGTAACCGCCAATCCGACACTCGTACTGATCACAGGGATCGTGCCCGCGGACAGTAGCTCCCCTGTCTTGCCGAGCGGCAGGAAGTTCTGAAGGAACCAGGTTGCGAAGAGGGGGCCCGCCAGGCCGATCACAACGAAACCGCCGGCACCTGTCGCTTCTGTCGCTTCGATGAGAGCCTCTGGACTCAGACGTCTGGCGGTGACGTACTCGCCGGACAGATAGACGTGCAAGAGCGCGGTGGCCAGGATGACACCGCCCTGGAACCCCCCTCCCGGACTGAGCTGAGCGTGGATGACGATGTAGATGCCGAACAGAACGATCGGACCGACCAGCATCAATCCCACCACTCGGATGGAATCACTGGTGTGAATGGCGATCCGATAGCGCGCGTGGTCTTCTTGCCCCCCGGTTTCACTCTCATCGCGCTGAGCCCGCAGCAGGATCGCGATGCCCACGACCGCGGCAAACAGGATCATCTCTTCGTTGACCGTGTCGAAACCCCGGTAGTCAAAGTTGACTCCCGTAACCGTGTCGGTCAGGTGGCGTTCGGGCGTTGACACCCTATTGATGACGTTGCCGTAAGGACCCTGATAATGACCGAACGAGGGGAGTCCGAGGATCGCCCAGACGTACAGAAGTGCGACCCCGGCCCCACCCAGAAGCACGAGGCGGCGGCGCCCAACCGGCGTCACTCCGAACCTCCTCGTACTTTGGCCAGCGTCAACATGATCATCAGCGGCCATGCAACGACGCCCACGACCAATTGGGACAGCGCAACGTCGGGGGCCTGGAAAACGAAGAAGAGCAGCGTAAGCAAGAGTCCGTAGAAGCTGGCCGCGATCGCTTGCCGCACGGGATCGCGCGACAGCACGACTCCCACGCTTCCCGCGGCAACCAGAAGGAGCAAAGTGACCTGGAGCCACGTGGTCACGATGTCTTCTCCTCATCGAGTACCACCCAGCGTCCGAATTCACGGATCCTGGCGGCTCGGGCCGTTGCGTGTGTGATAACGGGACTGATGATTACGAGGAGCAGAACGACCATGATCGATTTCACTCCCTGCTGCTTCAGGGTGTCTTGGACGACGAGTGCAGCCCCGATAAGGAATGCACCGAGGGTTGAGGCTGGCCCCACGTAGTGCAGCCTGTCGTAGAGGTGAGGCATCACGAGCACTCCGACACACGACATGAGCACGACAACAACTCCCGCAGCAAGCAGCAGCGTCGCCAGGGCATGTTGCACGATTAGACCCACCGCTCTAAAAAGCGCGCAAACACTAGGCTGCCCGCGAACGACAACAGCGCTACCGTCAGCGCCAGGTCGAACAACGACGGTCTGTGAAAACCTTGCGCCAGCAGGAGGAGAAGAAGGCTCACGATCGTCGAGGAGAGCTCCAATCCCACCAAGCGATCCATAGGCGGCTCCCGGAAGATGACGACCGCACACGGGATCAGCCCCAGGATGAGGGCGAACGCGGCGAGCAACCAGACGTTCACAGGTCCGCCAGGATCTCCCGTTCGGCGGCCTCTTTGGGGGGCGGCATGAAGCGATGAACCAGCATCAGATCGGCGTCCTCATCGATCCCCACGACATAGGTGTTCGGCGACACCGAGATGGCCAGCACCACGAGAGCCCGGCGGGCCGAAGCGCGGGCGTCATCTCCGCCGCTGTCGAAGGGGATGGCGCGGAAGCCACTCGGGACGGGGCGGCCACGAAGATATCTCACCAGAACAACGGTCAAGAGCCAGCAATCTCGCACGACGCTGCGCGGGATCTTCCAGACTCGCAGCAGCCACCGCGGGTCCGGGTCGAACCTGACCAGCCCCTGGGCACGGACGACCTCGGCGGCGGTGGCCGCGATAGCTGCGGCCACAACTCCGGCGATGAGCTCGGCCACGCTGACGGTGACCAGCAGAAGCCATAAGCACAAAAGCGCCACCCACCACACAGCCCACCAGCCGATCCGTGCGCGCACGGCGGCATCATAGGAGCACACCAGCAGGTGAGCTTCCAAGGGAATTCCCAGACGACCTTCACCGCCTCTAGCACACGCGTTACCTTGATGCGCGGTGGTGGTCTCTCCGCGCGCTATAGGCCGACACGCGTGCAAGAGTGTGCGACGTGAAGCTGTTTGGGTCGACCCTTAAGAGATCAAGTGGCGCAGGGTGGGGGCGATTCTGGCTTTCGATCCTCGCCCTCTTGGTTGCCGCCACGGTCGTGGTCGTGTGGCGAGACACGAAACGAGCACAAGGCAGCTTCACCGGCATCCACAAGATCCAGCACGTGATCGTCGTCATGCAGGAAAACCGATCTTTCGACAGCTACTTCGGGACCTTCCCCGGAGCCGATGGCATCCCGATGCATAACGGTCATCCAACTGTGTGCTCTCCCGATCCGGCTACCGGCCGATGCGTGTTTCCCTACCGCGATCGCTCTCAGCGTGACTACGGCGGCCCCCATAGCGCTCTCAGCGGCAAGGCAGACATCGCACATGGCCGCATGAACGGGTTCGTCGCCCAGGCGGAGCGAGGTAGCGAGAAATTCTGCAAGAAGGACCCTTTCCATCCCCTGTGCGCGCGGCCGAATCTTTCCACGACGGTCATGGGCTACCACACCGCTGGGGAGATCCCCAACTACTGGACCTACGCCCGCCATTTCGTGCTCCAGGACCACATGTTTGAGCCCAACTATGGTTGGAGCCTTCCATCGCACCTTTTCATGGTGTCCGGTTGGTCGGCGAGCTGCCGTAACCCATACCAGGCGATGACTTGCCACAATGATCTCAAGTATCCCGATCACGACCAGAAGAAGAACGTGCGGGTCCCCGACTACGGATGGACCGACATCACCTATCTATTGCACAAGTACGGCATCAGTTGGCGTTACTACGTAGCGAATGGGACGAGACCCGATTGCGATGACGGGTCCATGTTCTGTCCGCAACAGGCTCACAACGGACTACAGAGCCCGCGCACTCCGGAGATCTGGAACCCGCTACCCGACTTTGTAACGGTTCACCAAGATCATCAGCTCAGCGACATCCAGGGCACGAGCCATTTCTTCGCCGCCGCCAGCCAAGGCACCCTGCCGGCGGTTTCGTTCATCGTCCCGAATGGCGCCAACAGCGAGCACCCCCCGGCGCTCATCAGCAATGGACAGGCCTGGGTTACCAGCGTGATCAACGCGGTCATGCGGAGCCCGAACTGGAACAGCTCGGCGATCTTTTTGGCGTGGGACGACTGGGGCGGCTTCTACGATCACATCGTCCCTCCCAAGGTGGACCGGAACGGCTACGGGATCCGGGTACCGGGACTTGTCATCAGTCCCTATGCCCGGACCGGCATGGTGGACCATCAGGTCCTGAGCTTCGACGCGTACCTGAAGTTCATCGAAGCCGATTTCCTCAATAACGCTCGCCTCAATCCAAAGACGGATGGGCGTCCGGATCGGCGCCCGACCGTGCGTGAGAATGTCAGCATCTTGGGGAACCTGGCGAAGGACTTCAACTTTTCTCAAGCGCCCCGGCCCCCATTGATCCTTCCCACCCGTCCGGCAGGAGGCCCGTGACCCAGTCCTGCCACTGCTGCCTGTAACGAAGCCAGCCCCTCCACCCGAGTGGCGCCGGCGAAGAGGTTAGAGGACGGTAATGCACGGCTGAAAGCCGTTCCGAGGTTGCCACAATGAGCGGCATGGATCGGTTCCGCTCTCCGCTCCCGAAGCGGATCTTGGTGGTAGACGACGAGGCAGCCCTCCGGCTCCTCCTGAAGTCCTATCTCGCCAAAGAGGGTTTCGAGGTGCTGGAGGCGGCCACCGGCGGCGAGGCGCTGTCCCTCATCCAAACGGGTCGCATCGACCTGGCCGTGATCGATGTCATGCTCCCGGAGCTCGATGGCTTTGAAGTTGTGCGAAGCATCCGCACCTGGTCGTCGCTCCCGATCATCTTGCTCACGGCGCGAGGTGAGGAGACCAATCGGGTGGTCGGACTCGAATTGGGGGCCGACGATTACGTCGTCAAGCCGTTCTCCGCGCGCGAAGTGGTTGCCCGCGTTCGGGCACATCTCCGCCGCTCGGAGCGGTTCGCGGATAGTGAGTCAATGCTTCGTCTGGGCGCCATCGAGCTTGATCCCGTCTCGCGCCGCTGCACGCTGCACGAGCAGCCTGTCGAGTTGACGCGCCGGGAATTCGATCTGTTGTTGCGCCTGCTGGAGAATCCGGGGCGTGTGCTGTCACGGGATCAGCTCCTGGAAGCAGCCTGGGGCACCACTTACATCTCAGCCAAGACCGTAGATGTCCACGTGGCGGCGCTTCGGCGAAAGCTCGGCAGCGATATAAGGATCAGCGCTCTGCGAGGCGTGGGCTACCGGCTGGAGAAGCCGTGAAACGGCGGCTGGCATCTTTCCGACTCTGGCTTCTCGTGGCCATGCTCACGGCTGGAGGGGTCGGTCTGGTGGGGGCAGATATCTCCTTGAAACGGATCCAGCAAAGCGACGAGCGGAAAGCAGACCGCGCTCAAGATCTCAGGATCGCTCACTCGATCGGTGCTCGAGTTGAGACCGGCATCAGCCTGAAGGCACTCAGGATCATGCAATCGGTATTGCCCTACGACCAGATCCTGGTCTATCGAGGAGGACGGCAGATCTTCGCCGGTCCCGCGATCACCGGGGCGGACCTCGAGGTAACGGAAACCGGCCACTTCCCCGGCGGGCGGGTCCAGATCCGCGATTACCACTCGGCGGCGCCAAGTTCCTCCCTGGAGATCACGTTCATCCTCGGTGCCTGGATCCTGCTTGTCATCGCTGCCGCCGTTCTCACGACGGCGATTCTGACCAGAGCGCTTCAGGGTTCGATCGAGCAAAGCGTCGCTGCGGCCGACAGAGTCGCAGTCGGCGATCTCGGAGCAAGGATCGGAGCGGTCGGACCCGACGAGTTCGCTCGCCTTGCAAATGCCTTCGACTCCATGGCGGCACGACTCGAGGCGGCCGATCGCGAGCAGCGGGAATTCCTCGCCGACGTTGCGCACGAGATCGCTACGCCGGTAAATGCAATCTCGGGCTTAGCTACCGCACTTCTCGATGACACGCTGCAGATGCCTGCAGAACGCGCAGATGCCGCCTACTTCATCGAGAAGGAGACCGAGAGGTTGGGATCCCTCTTGGAGGATCTCCGGCGCCTGACGCATCTCGATTATGTAGAGGTGATACATCGAGAGGAGATCGATGCGGCGGACCTCTTACGGAGTCTCGCCACCCGGTTTAGCGCGGAGGCAGCAAAGGCGGGACTCAGCCTGTCGGTGGGGGACGGTCATCATCGTTTCACCACGGATAAACGGGTGCTCGAAACCGTCCTTAACAACTTCGTGACCAACGCGATCCGCTACACACCGCCAGGCGGCCGCGTCATAGTCCGCGCGGCACGCGACGGCAACAAGCTTGCTCTGTCGGTCGCCGACACTGGCCCGGGCATGTCTCCGCACGATCTCGAGAGGATCTTCGACCGCTTCTACCGGGTCGATCAAACAAGAGACCGCGCGACAGGAGGCTCGGGGCTGGGCCTCGCGATCGCAAGACGCGCCGCTCAGGCTCTGAACGGCTGGATCGAGGTTTCGAGTGAGGTCGGGCACGGCAGCACATTCAGCATCGTTCTTCCCATCACCTAGAAGCAGACCCTTGCCCGCTCGAAGACTTATCCATCCCCTCTCCTGTCCGTAACCGTCCCATAACTCCTCTCCGGTAGACAGGAAGCAGTCGAGGAGCACACCTACCTGATGGAGGACAGAATGATTCCTGGATCGAGTGGAGATTTCCTTCAAGCTCTAGCCATCCTTGGCGCAATGACCACCCTCGGGGTCGTCCTGTGGAGGTCGGTCGATAAGGCCGACGAGCGGAGCGGCGAAAGCGTTGCGCAGCGGCCCGCGCGACGTTCGACGCGAACGGCCACCACCCCAGGTGGAAGGGTCTTAGTGCAGAGCTCAGGGCCGCAAGCGCAGACTCGGCCCGCGCCGCGAGGGATCGACGCGCCCCAAGACACGGCTGCCGTTCCGAGGCGGCCTTCCTTCGAGGGCGAACGGCACCGCGATCCAGGCCTGCGACGGAGAACGTAAGTCCAAGCGGTGAGTACTACGTGATCGTCGTCGCTGGGCTCGTGGCGTCCCTCGGGGTCATCGCCTCAACCCTCCCGCTGCTCAAGCGGATAACGGGACCGGAGACCGCCCGAAATGAATGAACTACGGTCATGGCCTCGAGGTCGGACCCGTTGAAGGGAGGGAGAGGTCAACCATGAGCTACGAGCGTGACCCCCGCGTGGACGCCTATATCGCTGCCCTGCCAGCCTGGCAGCAGGACATATGCCAGCGAGTCCGAGACCTCGTCCATACCGCAGATCCCGAAGTAGAGGAGACGATCAAGCGCACCGTGCAGCCGTACTTCGTGCTGGATGGGAACATCTGCGCGCTCCTGGCCGCGCGCGATCACGTGAACGTGTTCCTCTACGACGGTGGGATAGTTCCCGATCCCGCGGGAATCATCACCGGCGGTCACAACAACAAGACGGGTCGAACCGTCGCCTTCCGCGAGGGTGAGAAGATAAACGCGCCCGCGCTGCGCACAATGTTCGAGCGGATCATCGCCAACAACCGCGCCGGGGGCTGGCGCAAGCTCAAACCTTAATCTTCAAAGCCCCCGGTGGGATTCGAACGAAGGGGCGTGCTGGCATGACGATCCCACCGGTCGCCCGCGCTGCGCGCTCGGTGCCCCCGGTGGGATTTGAACCCACACTGTGGCCGGTTTAAGCGACCTTCCTCTACCAGTTGGGATACGGGGGCTGATTCATTCTGCCTTGCACTCGCTCGATATCGAAGGCTGGGTCGGAGCTCCCGAACAAGCCCCCTTAGATAAGCGGCCACGGCAGCGGCCGCTCCGAACCCGGCGCCGGGAAGCAATCATCGACGAGCAGCGTCTCGACACGAGCGAGCGTCGCGGCAGACTCCCCGGGCGATAGGAGGTTCGCAAGCTCGTCGCCCACGCCCCCGGAGCGTGCAAGCTCCGTTCCCAGGCGGTCGAGCTGGTTACGGAGCGGATCGCCCAACGGCTCCTCGGCGAACTGCCAAATAACCGTACGCAGCTTCGGCTCGGTGTGGAAGGTCAAGCCGTGGTCGACTGCCCAGACGCGGCCCTCTGCGTCCTGGAGTACGTGGCCGGCCTTCCGGTCGGCGTTGTTGATGACCACATCGAGCGCGGCGAAGATCCGAAAGTCTTCTAAGCGCTGCTGCATCAACGTCAGATAGTGAACGTCCGGGTCATGCTCGACGAACAACTGGAGCGAGCCCGGCCCGAGGGGAGCGTCCTCGCGCAGCACCGTGGGAGGCACGATGCCCCACCCGGCAGCTTCGCTTACTCGAAAGGACGCCACCTCGCGCGCGGCAAGCGTCCCGGGAGGGAAATCCCACAGAGGCCGTTCGCCCCGCTCCGGTTTGTAGACGGCAAAGGTCTCGGCATCCTCGGAGCGAAGGCGCGCTAAGAACGTGTAGTTGGAGGAATACGGAAGGAGGCCGAGTACTTCGACCTCTCCCTGTTCGAGGATCTCTGAGGTTCCCGTCAGTTGGGTCAACGACTAGCTCATGATGCGATGCCCGTTGGATGCGGGGCATATGTGACCGTCGGGATCTATCGGCAGCCCGCACAGTTGGCACAGGGGCCGGCCCTCTGCGACCACGGCAAGTGCATGAAGGATGAACGCGCGCACCTGATCGCGGCGCAGGTGGAATTGGACCCCCGGTCCGTCGTCGTCATCTTCGAGTGTCGGCTCCTCGTCCGGAGTCTGCTCGTCGACAGGGCGAACCAGCACCAACACCAGCTCTTCTGTCTCTTCGTATGTGAGTCCCATCATCCCTATGCGCCACTCCGGCTCCACCGGCTCCAGGAGCTGGAGGGCGGGATCTCTGGCGGGTTCCGCTCCTGCCACGGTGTCGGCGGGATCGACCATCACCAACAGCTCCCTGAGCTTGTCGGCCAGCACCGCAACCTGCTGCTTTTCGACGAGGTAGGCCTGACTTCCGAAGTCGCCTCGTGCCTGGATGTAGAAGACCCGCGCTCCGGGACGGCCCATGTAGTCCGCGGTGAAGATCTCGGGGATCAGATCTTGATTCATACCGGAGCCACCGCGGGGGCGCCGGCGTTGACCGACAGGACCATCGGACCTTCTTCGCCGACGGCGATCGCAGACACAGAAGCCGGTCCTATGGCGATCCTCTGAAACAGATCGATGTGCACCCCCAGATAATGAGCAACCACCAGTTTGATCACGTCGGCATGGGATACCACGCACACGAGCTGTTTGGGGTGACGAGCCTGAATCCTCTCGAGCTCTCCCAACGCCCGGGCCTGCACCTCACGGAGCGTCTCTCCCTGGGGGAACCTCGCCCCGGAAGGAAACCTCTGAATCTTGATCCAGAGCTTGGTTCGGGCCAGGGATTTCAGCGATCGGTTCGTCCACGCGCCGTACTGGACCTCGCCGATAGCATCCAGCACTTGCACCTCAAGCCGGTGTTTGGCTGCGACCGCTTGCGCAGTCTCCAGCGTGCGATCGATGGGACTCGAGTAGATCGCTTTGATGGGAGCGTTCGCCAGTCGTTCCGCAACCGCCTCCGCTTGGGCCCGGCCACCTTCACTGAGATGCACGCCGGGGGCCCAACCCGTGAGCTTGTGACCGGTGTGGGAAGTGACCGCGTGACGGACGAGCAAGAATACCGTCACCTCAGCGACTTCTCGATAGCTTCGAGCGCGCTTGGGTTCTCCAAGGAGGACATGTCACCGGGGTCCTCCCCCAACACCTTCGCTTTGATCGCTCGCCGAAGGATCTTGGCCGAACGCGTCTTGGGAAGCTCTTCTACGAACCTGATCTGAGAAGGTGTAAAAGCCTTGCCGAGCTCGGTGGCGATCACCTTTTTGATCTCAGCGCGAAGGTCGTCGCTCGGATCTACTCCCGGCCTGAGGATGCAGAAGCACCAAACGGCCTCCCCTTTGACCTCGTCGGGGATCCCAACCGCGGCGCATTCCACCACCGCAGGATGATCAACCGCTGCGGACTCGTACTCGGCCGGTCCGATGCGCTTGCCCGCCACGTTGATCGTGTCATCGGAACGTCCGTGCAGGAACCAGAATCCATCTTGGTCAATCGACGCCCAGTCGCCGTGGACCCAGACCCCCGGCCAGCGGGACCAGTAGGTGTCGATATAGCGCTGTGGGTTCTTCCAGAAGCCGCGGGTCTGTGAAGGCCAGGGCTTGGTACACACGAGCTCGCCGACCTCTCCGCGCACGGGTCTTCCCTCGGAGTCGTACACATCCATCGCCATCCCCAGAGATGGGGTGCCGAGAGAGCACGATTTGGTTGGTATGACCGGTGACTGCCCCAGGAAACACGCGCCTACTTCGGTCCCGCCGGACAGGTTCATGATGGGGCAGCGGCCACCACCAACCACTTCGGAGAACCATCGATAAGGCTCGGGATTCCATGGCTCGCCCGTCGATCCCAAGATCCTCAGTGTCGAGAGATCGTGTGCACGCACTGCGTCTTTCCCCGCCGGCATCAACGCTCGGATCAGAGTCGGGGAGATGCCCAGCACGCTGATCTCGTGGCGCTCGATCATCGACCACAAGCGGTCTGCATGCGGATAGTTGGGCGCGCCCTCGTACATGAACACACAAGCACCCGCTGCATGGCCCCCCACGATCTCGAGCGGACCCATGATCCAGCCCATGTCGGTGACCCAATAGAGAACATCGTTGGGCGTGACATCGAGCTGGTACGCGACCTCTTGAGCGATCTTCACCAAGAAGCCACCGTGAACGTGAACGCTGCCCTTCGGCGTGCCGGTCGTTCCGGAGGTATAGGCGATCATGAAAGGCGCCTCCGGATCCAGCTCGGCCGGCGGACACTGCGGCGAACGATCCCCGAAAGCCTCCCGCCAGCTCACATCGCGCGCGCCCATGGGGCATTCGAAGGCTTCGCCTCCAAAACGATTGAATACGACCACGTGCTCAACCGAAGGAGAGGCCGCCACCGCATCATCGGCGTTGGCTTTCATGGCGATCTTCTGCCCTCGCCGGTAGAACCCGTCGGCGGTGATCAATACTCTCGCCTGCGCGTCGTTCAAACGCGTGGCGATGGCGGGTGCTCCGAAGCCCGAGAAGATCGGGAGGTAGATCGCTCCGATGTTGGCGCAGGCGTACATCGCGATTACCGCCTCTGGGACCATCGGCATGTAAACGCCCACCGTGTCTCCCTCAGTGACGCCTAGAGCGAGCAGGCCGCTGGCAGCTCTGGCTACCTCTGCAGCGAGCTCCGCGTAGTCGAGGTCTCGGATCGCGCCGTCCTCGCCCTCCCACAGGAGCGCATGGGATTGGCTTCTGTCGGCGCTCGCCGCATGGCGGTCGACGCAGTTGTACGCCAGATTGATCCGGCCCCCCACGAACCACCTCGGCCACTGAGGGCCCTTCGAGTCATCCAGCACCTGCTGGTAGGGCCGGAAGAAATCGATGCCGAGGTCTTCGACCACCGCATCCCAGAACCATTCGATGTCGTCCTGCGAGCGTTGCACCAACTCGTAGAAATCGGCTATGCCGTAACGCCGCATGAAACGGGTCACGTTGGCGTTCTCGACGTAGGCGGGAGTTGGTTCCCAAACGTATCCAGTCACGAAATCAAGCTATCGCACGCGCAAGCGGCGCCTCCAACGCGATCCGCCGCATTCACGAAGCGAGCAACTGCAGCACCAAACCGTCCAGGATGTCCTTTTCCGAAACCAGGATCTCGGCGGCATCGAAAGTCTCCATCACGACCTGCAGGATCTCGGCTCCCGCAACGATCACGTCGGCCCTTCCCGGCTCCAGTCCCTTGATGCGGCTCCTTTTCTCGAAAGGAAGCGTCTCGAGACGCCGGGCGAGACGCCGGACGTCCCCATGGGTGAGAACCGAGTGATGCACCAGCTCCGGATCCTCCGCGGGCAAACCGGCCTTAAGGGTGGCGAGTTGAGTGACGGTGCCGGCCACGCCCACGAGCGGTGTGCCGGGTGCGCTGTGCAGCCCAGGCTTCGCCGCGGCTAACCGTTCCCCCACGTCGGCGCGAAGGGCGTCGAGCTCTTCTGGCCGGGGTGGGTCTGAATCAAGATGTTTCTCGAACATGCGGACGCAGCCGAGGTCCAGCGAGACCAAGCGCTCCGGTTCATGCGTTCCGTAGATCAACTCCGTAGACCCGCCTCCGATGTCGACGACGAGAACCGGGCCTTCATCGAAGAGATCGGAGCGAACCCCCAGGAACGTCGCTCGCGCCTCGGCTTCACCTGTCAGCAGTTCCGGCGGTTGGCCCGTCAGCTTCTTCACTCCGTCAAAGAACTCGTTTCGATTCTCTGCGTCGCGCACCGCCGAGGTGCCCGTGACGCGCATGCGAGTGACTCCGAGCTCTCCGCAACTGGCGGCGTAATCCGCAACGACCGACAATGTCCTTTTCAGGGCCGCCGCCTGCAAAATCCGGGTCCGATCCACACCCTGACCGAGGCGGGTGATGGTCATACGCCGCTCGATCGTTCGGAACGCATCGGGATGTTCCTCGGCCACGAGGAGACGCGTGGAGTTGGTGCCCACGTCGATGGCGGCGACCCTCGTGCCGGGGCTCACCTCAACGTCCTATCTCTGCGGCGGGCACGCAGGGTGCCACGCAATCGGGCCAGCCGGTCCGGGCAAGCGAGGCGGCGCCTACCGGGTTGGGCGGCTGTGCGAGCTCGTGCGCAAGGTGCGCATGCAGGCACTTGACCCGATCGGGGCCGCCGCCCGGAGGCGCGGCGTTGTCGAGCCTCTCATGAGCCTCCCGGCGCGCGGCGTATCGACGAAGGGCGTCTCCAAACCGGCGCTTGAGAGGTGGCGATGCTTCCAGCTGCTCGTTCATCGTCGCCATCCAGCCCTCGGACTCGAGGCGGCTCGCCCTCTTCACCAACAGCGGGCACGTCAGCCAGAAAAGCGTGGGAAAGGGAGCTCCGTCATCCGTGCGGGGATGGTTCTCGATGACCATCGGCATTTCGAGATGACACCGTTTTGCCACCGCCCATCTGCCGCGCAGAGACCGGCCCAGTTGCGCCTGGGCGATCCGCTCATCCTGCTGCGAGTGCTGAAGCTCCATCGCCGCCGAGGCTACAGGCCAAGGAAGTTCAGGAACCCCCTTATCGCGCCCTGCTGTGGAGGGGCAGTCTTGTGCTGCTTCTTTGACGAGTGGTTGCCTTTGGGATGATTGCGGCCCTTGTGCGGCTGCGGCATGACGACGTAGGCAATCTCCCCGGGACGGACCAATCCGATCTCCGCCCGTGCTTGTTGCTCGATGAAGTCCGGATTGTTGAGCCGCGCGATCCGCTGATCCAAGTTTTGGTTGACCTGTTGGGTCTTATGCAGCTCCTGAGACGTCGCGCTGATGCGGCGTTGCTGCGCCAGAAGCTCCCGCGTCGGCTGGATCGCCATGGCGCTGACCAATCCCAGCACGAGTACCAGTGCGATCACTTGAGCACCGATACCGAAGCGTGGGAGCCGGAACCGCCGGCGTTGAGAGGCCGTCACTGCGATCTGTTTCTCTTGAATGCGCTTCTTCCGGCATACCGCGCCGAATCACCCAGCACGTCCTCTATCCGCAGGAGCTGGTTGTACTTCGCCGTTCGCTCTCCTCGGGCCGGAGCTCCCGCCTTGATCTGACCAGCGTTCGTGCCGACGGCGATATCCGCTACCGTCGAATCTTCGGTTTCGCCGCTGCGGTGGGAGATGACCGTCGTGTAAGCGGAGCGCTGCGCGACCCGCACGCAGTCCAGTGTCTCGGTAAGAGTGCCGATCTGGTTCGGTTTGATCAGGATCGAGTTCCCGACGCCTTCATCGATACCGTTCTGGAGCAACTCCTGATCGGTGACGAAGACGTCGTCCCCGATGAGCTGGACACGATCTCCGAGCCGCTTCGTCAGGAGCGACCATCCCTCCCAATCGTCCTCGGCCATACCGTCCTCGATGGAGACGATCGGGTACTGGGCAAGCCACTCTTCCCACAGATCGACCAGTCCTTCACTCGATAAGGTGCGGCTCTCGGAGGCAAGGCGGTACGAATCGCCATCGCGAATCTCAGATGCCGCCGGGTCCAGCGCGATGGCCACCTCGCTCCCGGGTTCGTATCCGGCCGCCTCTATCGCCTCGAGCAGCAGTTGCGGCGCCTCCGAGTTGCTGGCGAGATCTGGTGCAAAGCCGCCCTCGTCTCCGACGCCGGTCGACATCCCGCGGTCGTCGATGATCTTTTTCAGGGAGTGGTAGGTGTTGGATCCCCACTCCAGAGCCTCTCCGAAAGTGCCCGCGCCGAGAGGCACGAGCATGAACTCCTGAAGATCCACCGAATTGTCGGCGTGCGCTCCCCCGTTCAAAACGTTCAACAGGGGAACCGGCAGCAAATGAGCATCCACCCCTCCGATGTACCTAAATAAGGGGAGGTCCAGCTCCTGGGCGGAAGCGTGGGCCACGGCGAGCGAGACCCCGAGGATCGCATTGGCCCCGAGCGCGGACTTGTGATCGCTGGAGTCGAGGTCGATGAGGGCGTAGTCGATCGCTCGCTGATCTGAGGATTCGCGCCCCAGCAGAGCCTCCGCGATGGTCCCGTTGACGTTCTCCACCGCCTTCACCACCCCGCGTCCCCGGTAGCGCGGCCCTCCGTCGCGCAGCTCGAGCGCCTCCCCGGCCCCCGTGGACGCGCCCGAGGGGACCGTTGCCCGGCCACTGGCTCCCGTGGCCAGCACGACATCCACCTCGACGGTGGGATTGCCGCGCGAGTCGAGGACCTCGCGGCCGCGCACCGCTGCAATCTCGCTCAATATTTGACTCCTCCGCACATCAGTAACAAGAGGCTACCAGCGGATCGGATATTTTCGCGTTCTTGTCCGGTGGGAGGCGTCGTTCCCATCAGTGGCTCCCGCATCTCCGCGTTGTGCTTTCGCGCCGGATTCCCGGCGACCGAGGTCCGAGGGTCAGCTGCCCTTACGGAGTCTTTTCTCTTCTGCCTTGATGGCGTGCCAGTTCGTCACGACCTCGTCGGCCCCCGATACGATCACATCGGAAAACACATGCGGATGGCGGCGAACCAGCTTGGCAACGATGGCCGCCGCCACACCTTCTACGTCGAATCGCGCGTCGTCCGCGGCCAGTTGAGAATGAAAAACGACCTGTAACAGGACATCGCCCAGTTCGTCCTCCAACGCTTCTTCGAATTCACCGGTCTCGATCGCCTCCAGCACTTCGTGTGCTTCTTCCAGAAGATGCGGGACCAGTGAGACATGTGTTTGCTCCCGATCCCAAGGACATCCGTCCTCGCTTCGCAGCCTTGCCATCACCGCCACCAGTTCGCCCAGCCTCGCCTGCGCGCGACGGATCACATAGGAGCCGTGGGCTGCGGTCAGCGGATCGCTGAGGAAACTGGGGCCCGAAGTGATCTCGGCCCCCATCCGTGCAAGCTCGAGGATGCGGGGTGATCCGGGCCCCGCTACGAGAGCGACGCCGTCCGCGTCCGCCGACGGCTCGTCGTCGAAGGGCACCGCGACGACGCTGCTGCGCTCCAAACGGAACAACAAGTCGTGAGCCGGGTCCTCGAAGAGAACCATGGTGCAGGCACAGAGGCGATCCCACTCCTGCAACGTCAACTGATCGGTCTCATGCGCCGCCAGGGGAACCACAAGAAGCGGCATGCTCAGCCCGAAGGAGATGCGCCCGGAGACGACGTCCCGACGGGAGCGATCGGTGATGACGACTCTTCAGGCGCGCCGGGGAAAGCTCGCGTGTTATCCACGATCGTCTGTGTGGTGAGGTCAAGCGTGCCAAAACTGGGGTTCACGTTGACGTCGGCAGCCTTGTAGGCGTTGATGAGCCAGCGCTGCCACACCTGATCCTGCTGCGGTCCTGCAAGCTGTTGAGTTATCTGGGCGCGCACCTCACCCAGACTTTGAACGTGCTTACGAACGAAGATCACATGCCAGCCGAACTTGGTGTGTACCGGATCCGACACCTGTCCCGGCTTCAGTTTCTCCGCTGCCTTCTGGAAGGGTGGAACGAACGAGTTGCCCCCGGCAACAAGGGGGCCAAGCACTCCACCCTTCGCGGCACTGGTCTTGTCGGTTGAAAACCGATGGGCCAGTCGTGCGAACAGCGCCGGCAGCTTTGAGCTGGCGGTTGCGTGCAAACGGCCGGCGATCCGTTGTGCCTGCGTCCGGCGGGCAACCAATATGTGCGAAACGAGCACCTGCCGGTACTGATCGAGATGCTGCCGGTAGAAGGCATGAAGCTTCTCCTCGCTTGGCGCGACATTGGCCGTGACCTTGCGTCGCAGCCTCTGCTCCACGATCCGGTCCCGCACCAGAGGCGTCAATCGATCGAGGGTCAAGCCCTGCTGTTTAAGGGCAGTTGCGAAAGCGGCCTGGGTAGGAAAACTACTTTCTACCTGGTTCAAGGCGTGCCGAACATCCGAAGTCGCAATCACGATCCCCATCTGGTGAGCGCGCGCCGCCAGCACGTAGCGCCTGATCAATCGGGCGAGGTACGTCTGTTCGAACTGTCTCGCCACTGCGTTCGGCCCCGATTGTTGTGCGGCCTGGGAGAACTGAGGGGTCACCTTGAATCTGTCCAGAGCAGCGGTGACAGCCCTGGTGCTTATGGTGTGCCCGCCGACCGTCGCTGCGGGGGGAACCAGGGCGCTACCGCACGCCGAGAGGATGAGTACCAGGAGTACTCCAATGCACGTCCGCCTCATTACGACGCCAGCTGTTGCAGAAGGTCGATTGCCCAGGAAACGACGTTGTCTTTCGGAACCATGCGTTCGGGAATCAGAAGGGTGCGCGAGGAAGCGCGCCACTCGGCCCCCGGCAGCAGACGCTGCAACCTGATCTCTCGAGAAGCCTCGAGCTCGATCGGGCGGATCCGGAGGTTTCCCGCAACCGTGGCGGCTTCGGCTATCCCCGCCCCCATCATCAGCCGGCGGAGAGCCGCCACCTCGAACAAACCTTCGACCGGCGTCGGAAGAGGGGAACCGTAGCGATCCTCCAGCTCCACCCTCACGTCCTTTAGCTCGTCGCCGTCGACGGCCGCAGCGATCTTCCGATACGCCTCGAGGCGGAGGTTCTCGTCTTCGACGAACGACTTGGGGATGAATGCTGCTAGCGGAAGATCGATCCGAACCTCGGTCTCGTCGCGCCACGGGAGCCCTTTCGCCTCGTCGAAGGCGGTCCCCATCAGCTTCACGTAGAGGTCGAAGCCAACCTCCGAGATGTGGCCGTGCTGCTCCGCCCCCAACAGGTTGCCGGCGCCGCGGATCTCCAGATCTCGCATCGCTATCCGGAAGCCGGAGCCGAGACCTGTGTATTCGGCGATCGTCTTGAGGCGCTCATGCGCCTCCTCCGTCAGCTTCCGCTCCGGCGGGAAGAACAGATACGCGTAAGCGCGCTCGTGCGCGCGGCCGACTCTGCCACGGAGCTGATACATCTGGGAGAGCCCGAGCATGTCGGCTCTCTCAACGATCAGCGTGTTCACCGTCGGGATGTCCAAGCCGGACTCGATGATGGTCGTGCACACCAGCACGTTGGTCTTGGCGTCGCCGAAGTCGAGCATCGTCTGCTCGAGAACGTGCTCGTCCATCTGACCGTGAGCGATCCCGATGCGGGCGTCAGGTACAAGTTCCTGGAGTTCGCGCGCCGCATGCTGGATCGTATCCACTCGGTTATGCACGTAAAAGACCTGGCCGTCGCGAAGCAACTCGCGCCGGATGGCAGAGGCAACCACAGAGTGGTCGTAGTCGCCCACATAAGTCATGACCGGATGCCGGTTCTCAGGCGGAGTGTCGACGATCGACATGTTGCGGATGCCGGACATCGCCATCTCTAGAGTGCGCGGTATCGGTGTGGCAGTCAATGTCAGGACATCGACGCTCGCGCGCAGCTTCTTCAGCCGCTCCTTGTGCTCGACGCCGAAGCGTTGCTCCTCGTCGATGATGACCAGCCCGAGATCGGCGAAGTTGATCCCACTCTGCAGCAGACGGTGAGTCGCGATGACCACATCCACCTTGCCGGACTTGAGATCGGCGATCACCTTCGAAGCCTCAGCGGCTGACAGGAACCGAGACAGCATCTCCACGCGCACGGGGAAGTGCCTGAAGCGATCGACGAACGTCGCGTGATGCTGCTGCGCCAAGATGGTCGTCGGCACAAGAACCGCCACCTGCTTTCCGGCAGCAACAGCCTTGAAGGCGGCTCTAACCGCGATCTCCGTTTTCCCGTAGCCGACGTCACCGCACACGAGGCGATCCATGGGCACGTCTCGCTCCATGTCATCTTTGACCTCGTCCACGGCACGGAGCTGATCGGGAGTCTCCTCGTAGGGGAAGCTCTCCTCCAGCTCGCGCTGCCACGGTGTGTCGGCGGGGAATGCGAACCCCTTTGCCCGCATCCGGTCGGCGTAGAGCTTCACCAGGTCCTGCGCGATCTCACGCACTCGTCTGCGCACACGTGCCTTGGTCTTGGACCACTCCGAGGAACCGAGACGGCTGATGCGCGGTGCCTCACCGCCGATGTACTTGGAGACGAGATCCACCTGATCGCTGGGAACGTAAAGACGGTCGTCCTTCGCGTACTGGATCACCAGGTACTCGCGGTGCACTCCGAGCAGCTCTCGCTCCACCATGCCCGAATACCTGCCGATGCCGTGGATCTCGTGAACGATCAGGTCGCCGTCGGTTAGATCCAGAGGCCCTGATACCTGGCGGCGCCGGGCTTGCAACCGCCTGCGGGCGGCCCCCGAACGTCTGCCCGTAAGGTCGGACTCCGCCACCAGAGCCAAGCGGGCCGCCGGCAGGACGAAGCCCCGGCTCAGCTCGGAGATGACGATCGCCGGCCCCGCCTGAGCTCCGGGGGCAGCCTGCTGTCTGATCTCGAAGTCCAGACCAGACGTGCGGAGGTTCTTCTGCACCGCTTCAGCCGTATTGGGAAGAGATGCCGCTATCACGGCTCGGTATCCGTCTCTCAGCAACACTGCCAGCCGCTGAACGAGGAGCTCGGGCTTTCCTGCGGCGGCAGTCCATGTCTCCACTTCAAGCTCCTCCGAACCGGCGTCGAGGAAGCTCGAGATCAGCAGCAATGAGGAAGCCGGCTTCAAGGTCTCGTCCAGCGGCGCGTAGTGACGGTCGGTCACGCCGGCCATCTGCGCCCATTCCGCCACCTGCTCCATCACTTCGTCGGCGCGATCGCGCACCCTCTTGGGTTCCAGGATCACCGCCGGAGATCCCTCAGGCAGCAGCGACGCCAGCGGCACCAGGCCCCCTTTGATGGAAGGAAGAAGGCGCTCGGCACCCGCGACGATCACTCCTTCGGCAAGCTGATGTAGGGCGGGGTCGTCGCTGTCGAGCGCTAGTTCCCGCGCCCGGTTGCGGGTTTCCTCATCGGACGTCAGCTCCCGGCAGGGAGCCAGGTCGAACGCTTCCACTTCTTCCAGGCTGCGCTGCGAAGCGAGTGCGAACCGGCGCAACGAAGAGATCTCGTCGCCCCATAGTTCCGCCCGCACCGGCCGGTCGGCCGCAGGTGGAAACACATCCAGGATGCCTCCACGGATCGCGAACTCTCCGCGGCGCTCCACGATGTAGTTGCGCTCGTAGCCCATCGCGACCAGGCGGGCAGCTGTCTCGTCCAACGGGAGTTCCACCCCCGGCACAAGACGGAGCACCTCCATATGGGCGCCGGGGGAAGCGACCAGCTGCGTAGCGGCCTGTGCGGGGGCTACCACCGCGAAGGCCTCGTTGTTCTTCAGACGCGAGATCACGTCCAACCGGCGCCCCATCGTCTCTACCGAGGGTGACAGCGGCTCGCCCGGAAGGACTTCCCACCCGGGAAAGACCTCGGCCCCCCTCCGGCCCAGGAAAGCTTGGATGTCACGCGAGAGGTTCTCTGCTTCTTCGATCCTGGCAACCACCACCAGCGTGGGCCGCTGAAGGTGACGAACCAACGCGGCAAGGAGGAACGGGCGGGCCGGCTCGGGGACGGTGACGGGAGCGCGCGCGTCCAACAGGGCCGCGATGTGCTCATCGGGAAAGAGGTCGAGCAGGGGAGCCAGCGGTGCCCCAGCGATCACGGTGTTACCCGGCACAGACTTACTCAGGCCCTTCGCAAAGCTCACAAATCGGGCAGCGGGCCAGATCGGGGCTTCGATGTTGCTCACGCGGCTGCGGAAAAGAGACCACGCCCCAAGAGTAAGGGGAGTGAGAACCTCAGCCAGCTTCCGCTTGTTCCAGCCTGTGATTCACCCGGCCGCCGTTTAGTTCTTCAAGCTTGAGACGCTGATTCAGGACGTGCTCGACGCACCGTTAGAGCTGGAGTGCGCTGCGATGAGTGGAGGACCTTGCGTCGCCCTCGATCGCGTTGTCGGCGCAGTTGCATCCGCTGGTTCAGCGATCGTAGTTGGAGCGGCGAATCCCGCGATGGGCTCCTCAGACACAGGCAACCCTTTGCCAGCGACGTCTATCTCACTGCGCAACCCATCCACGAGTCGCTCTATCTCCCCCAGGTGGTTGCCGAGCTGCTGCTGGTAAGCATGAAGCTGTTGCATACGCTCTTCGGCTCTGCCCACCATCTGGCGGCTTTCTCTCTCGGTGCGGCTGCGCAGCTCGAAGGCGTACTTGTCGGCCTCTTCCTTGACGTACTTCGAGTCGTTGGTTGACTTCTCGAATGCCCGCAATCGAGCGGTAGCTGCTTCACCATCCAAGTCCCGCGCTTGTTCAACCGCAGCATTGTGGAGCGCTTCTGCTTGTTCCCGAGCCCGTCGAACAAGTGCTGTCGCGGAGTCCCGTGTCGTACGAAGAATCATGTTCACTTCGTCGCCGACATTCATCTCATCCGCGTCGTCAGGCTTAGTGAACATCTTCTCCAAAGCAGCCCCATAATCGACGGCAACCTTGCGCAAGAACCCTTCGACTTCATCTGGGCTATAACCGTGGCGATTGACCCGGTTAAAAGTTGCTGTTGCGATGTCTTCTGGGAGGATAGGCATCATCAAAACCTCTCTTTCTCTTCCGGCGTTTGGTCGTGCGGGCTTGGGTTGACAAGAGCTGACGCGTTGCTTTGCTGCTCCTGGTGAATCGGCGCTCCGTTAATGGCAAAAACTTCGGATCTGAAAATGAATGAGTCCGCGGGAGTGCTTGGGATCTCCTTGGCTTGAGAGTCGAATGCAGTGATGACATCCAAGATGAGCAACCGCACATCTGTGGATGGCGATGACCGTCTCCAAGCCTCGAGACGACGTCCGTCCTTCAGCTCGATCCGCACCCGTTCACGATCCGCAGAGACCGGCGTGATCTGTTGCTCATCTTCGATGTCGAGATCCTCCTGAATGATCGGATCCGGCTCGATCACAGAGGGGGGGTTGATCTGGTCTTCTTCCGCGGCATCCGTGGTGTCCTCCTGAAGTGGCGTCGCGGGAGAAAGATCTAAAGATCCCTCTTCATCCTGGGGTGCGCTTGTTGCCGTGTCAGTGACTTCCGCAAGTCCCGAATGATCCACAGCGAAGGTGATGGCGGCTGGCTCGGAGAAGCCTTGATCGCGCGTCGCCTCGGTTACTGGCTCTGGGTCGAGCTCGGCGGCCTCGTCGGGGGGCGATTCTCCGAGCATCTCCGCCAACAAACGGCGGAACTCTAAAACGGCCTCCTCCTCTGCTGCGGTTCTCTTGTGCCGGCGCCGGTCCTCCATCACAGCACCGGATGCCTTGTCTTCAGCATCTGCTGCCTTCGCGTCGTTAGCCCCTCGTCCCACGAAGCGAGGTACTGACACCCGACCTAGGATTCCCATGTCTTCCTCTCCACTGGCTCTTTGGGCCTGCTCCTCAACCTGCAGGCGTGTTCCTCCTGTGTATCGGCCCCAAACCCCCCGGCTTGAGTACGGTTTTAGGGGGCCAGAGCTAACTAGTCAGAGAGATGGCAAGAGCCCCTCCATACTCGGTCTGAGGGGGTCTCGAGGCGGGCCGATCACCCCAAGCTGGACAGGGAAGTTCAGTTCAAAGCCTTGCCGCCCTAGGGAGGGATCCGAAAAGGACGAGCAAGACAACCACAGGCAAAGAACCGTGGGGCAGCCAAAAGGTCTCGCAGCCAACGCTCGGGGACTTCGTTTGGCGCGTTGCAACCCGCCGATTGCGCTGAACTTGTCAGACCGGTCGCTAGTACCCGAGAGCGTCGAACGCGTCCGGATAGACGATCCGACCGGCGAGGTCCGGGCTGTAACCGGGGAGCCGCTTGACCATGAAAGCCTCGTCGGGGATCTTCGGATGCGGAGAGATAAAGCCAAGCGCGCTCGCCCGCTCGAAGCCGAAGCGAGGATAGTACGCGGAAATGCCCTCGACCATGACGGCAGGCTCGCCTGCTTCTTCGGCGCGGGCCAGCGCGTCCCGGATCAGCCGTGCCCCCACACCGATCCGCTGGCGGTCAGGCCGAACCGAAATCGGCGTGAGATTGAGGATCTTTGTACGTGATCCGCCTTCAACGCCGACCCAGCTCAGCATCAGGTGAGCAATCACACCGGAGGAGTCCACGGCGACCAACGCCAGCTCCGGAATGAAATGTTCCGACGCCCGAATGCGCTCAACGAACGACGCGACGTCGTCGGGGTGTCCGACGAAAGCCGCGCGGACCAACCCTGCGATCACGGGATGGTCCGTGTCGCGCTCGGGACGGATGACGACGCCCTCGGCCACGGGTGGCGATGGTACTTGGGGGCACGCCGTTCGCGCCTCCGGCGACGCGCCCGCGCGGACGCCTTCAGGAACGGTGCTGGGGTCGCGGTGTACGCCCGCATGACCATCGCAGCGCGATCGGGAGACATTCCTGAACACTGGCCCACGAGAGGGCCCTGGTCTCCAAAGGTCTCCTACATCCCCTATCGAATACGGGGATCTGCTGCCGTGAAGCTCTCTGCCAATCTAAGCTGTCGCTTCCGTCGTTGGGCCACACCAGGTGTGGAGCGAAGCACGTGCCCAGACGACCCGAGACCAAGGAGTTCCGATCATGCGGAAGCTGATAGCGACGGTGTTCAACTACTCGCTCGACGGCCTTCTCGCCGACGAGGACACCGAATTTTGGAAGTTCTGCTTCGACCTGCCCGAGAACCGTGAGCCCGACGACCCGGCGCAACTCGAGTTTCTCCAGAGCGCGTACGCGCACGTCATGGGCCGCACCGCCTACGAGGCCATAGCCGCCTCCATGACAACGGCCACCGACCATCCTTTCGCCGACATCCTGACCGCCGGCCGCAAGGTCGTCTTCTCCCGGACCCTGAAGACGGCCGAGTGGGCCAACACCACCATCGCCGCTGGTGACACGGCAGAAGAGATCGACAAGCTCAGGCGAGGCGGCGACGGCCACATCGTGGTCTGGGGCGGCGTCAGCCTGTGGCGGTCGCTCATGCGGCTCGACCTGATCGACGAGCTCCAGGTGAGCCTGTTCCCCTACGTTGCGGGCGAGGGCACCCGGCTGTTCGACGGCGTCCCCAAGTCCTACCAGCTCGACCTGGTCTCCACCACCGCCTCCAGCAACGGGATCGTCGAGCTGCAGTACCAGCGGCACCGCTAACCCAGCGACCCACTCCGCAAGGAGGCTGTGATGGCGAGGTCTGTTCTCGTGGACGTCATATGCGCTCGTTTATCTGGTTCATCGCTCGCTCCGCGCCTTGGTCCAGGATCGTCTCCACTGCAGTCGCAGCGCGGCCGATAACCTCCTCCAGCTCCTTCTTCTGAACCGAGGAAAAATCGTTGAGGACATAATCCGCCGGGTCTTGGGAACCTGAGGGCCGCGAAACACCGACCCGCACGCGCAGGAAGTCGGGGCCTCCCAGGTGGGCGACTATGGATTTCAATCCGTTGTGGCCCGCGGTTCCCCCACCCTGCTTGATCCGGACCTCTCCGAACCTGATATCGAGCTCGTCGTGGACCACGATGAGGCGCTCCAGCGGGATCTTGTACCAGGCCAAGAGCTGTTTCACGGGCCGGCCCGACTCGTTCATGAAAGACATCGGCCGGGCCAGCACGGCCCCCTTGCCGGCGACCGAGGTCTCGGCCACCAAGCAGCCGCTCTTGTGGCTCTTGAGACGCGCGTCGCTGAGCGCGGACAGCACCATGGCCCCGGCGTTGTGGCGATTGGCGGCGTAGCGTTCGCCGGGATTGCCGAGGCCCACGATCGCCCACCGGCCGCCCTCTTCGGAAGCCTCCGGGTTACGGCGAAAGATCCGCATCAGCGGAAAGCGTCCGCGATGGAGCGCGCAGGCTCATCGACGAAACGCAGGCGATCTGCGAGGTAGGTGTACTGCTTATTCTTGTGCAGATTCTGCCTGGCCGGCAGAAGCGTCTCCCTCTGCAGCAGGGGCGCCCTCTTCGCCCTCGGGGACCTCGGCCGCCCCCTCCTCGGCTTCGGCCTCGACGCCGACTCCCGCTGCAGCTTCCATCGCTTCGAGCTCCTCTTCCGAGACCGGTGCAGCAACCAGTGCCACTACGGCATCGGGATCATTGAGGATCTCGAACGTGCGGCCAGATGCGAGGTCGGCAACCCTCAAACTGTCTCCGATCCTCAACCCTGATATGTCAGCATCGATTCCCTGCGGCACCTCGGTCGCCTTGCAGCGCACGTGCACGCTGTTCAAGGGGTGCTCGAGCGCGCCACCTTCCTTGACTCCGGCGGCATCTCCCACGAGGTGGATGGGAACCTCCACCTCGACCTCTTCGTCTCGGTCAACCTTGATGAAATCGGCGTGCAGCAGCGTGCCTCTGACCGGGTCTCTATGGAGGTCCTTCATCAAAGCCAGCGTGGTATCTCCGTCCACCTGGATGTCGAGCAGCACGTTCATGCCGGCATCGGTCTGAAGGGCTGTGACGAACTCCCGCCGGTCGAGCGCGATGGGCAGGGGCTCCATCCCGTGTCCGTAGACGATGGCCGGCACCTTTCCCGAGGCGCGGATGCGGCGAGCGGCGCCCTTGCCCCATCGATCCCGCCTGCTTGCCTCTATGCGCACCTCAGCCATGCGTCAGAGGTTAGCAGCCGCCGCACGGCTCTACGGCTGAGGTGTCGACGCCAAATCCTCCAGGGCTAGGGCTGGTTCTCCCCGTGGAAAAGCTCGGACACCGAGTCCTCTTCGAAGACCGCTTTGATCGTGTGGGCGATGGTGGGAGCGATAGAAAGGATGACGAGCTTGTCCAAGAGTTTCTCGCTCGGGATCGGAAGCGTATTCGTCACCACCAGCTCTTTGAGCGGCGAGTTCTTCAGCCGGTCCACAGCAGGATCCGACAACACCGCGTGAGTGGCGGCCGCATGAACCTCCGACGCACCAGCCTTCAGCAACGTATCCACGGCGTCGCACAAGCTGCCGGCCGTGTCGATCATGTCGTCGACTATGACGCAGACCCTGCCCTCTACCTCACCAACTACGGGGCCCACCGATTCGCTCTCGTTACGCGCCTCCCTGCTGCGCCTCTTGTGCAGGAATGCAACCTGGCCGTTCAGATTGTGGAATTGGGCCAGGTGCTCGCGCCACTTGTCAGCGAGACGGACGCCGCCCGCGTCTGGCGACACGACGGCGAACTCTTCAGCCAAGACCGAGGCAAAGTATTCGGCGAGCATCGGAAGCGCGGTCAGATGGTCCACCGGTACATCGAAGAATCCCTGGATCTGGCCTGTATGGAGGTCGACCGATAGCAACCGATCCGCGCCGGCGGCCTGATAAAAGTCGGCCAGCAGCTTGGCGGTGATCGGCTCTCGGCCTCTGGCCTTGCGGTCCTGGCGCGCGTAGGGATAGAACGGCGCCACCGCGGTGATGCGCTTGGCCGACGCGCGTTTGAGCGCATCAATCATGATCAGCTGCTGCATCACGTGGTGGTCGATGGGAGCCGAGTGACTCTGGATGACGAATGCGTCGCAGCCCCGAACCGATTCCGAGAATCGAACGTAGGTTTCGGAGTTAGCGAACTCCGAAAGCTCGACGTCGCCGAGCTTCATCCCGAGATGGTCGGCGACCTCTTCCGCAAGCGGGCGATTGGCAGTGCCCGAGAAGATCATCAGCCGCTTGTGGGTCGGTAGCTGCACGAGGCTATTGTCGCGGCTCTGAGGGGGGACGTGGTCCGCGCCGGTCCATCTTGTTACCTCTTCCGGTGATGATCCGGGCAGGCGCCCCCACGGCAAGGGCATCTTCAGGCACATCCTTCCGGACAACCGAGCCTGCTCCGGTTGCCGCCCGGGCACCCAGGCGCACGGGGGCCACCAGCATCGTGTCGGATCCGACATAGACGTCGTCCTCGATGACCGTGGGATTCTTCTGGCGGCCGTCCCAATTGCAGGTGATCGTTCCCGCCCCGATGTTCACATCACGACCGATCTCCGCATCCCCGAGATAGGCGAGGTGGCCGGCCTTGCTTCCCTCGCCCAGAGTGGTCGCTTTGGTCTCGACGAAGCTGCCGATATGAGCTCCGCGCTCCAAGCGGGAGCCCGGGCGCAGCGAGGCGAACGGCCCGACGGAAGCCTCCGGCCCGACGGTGGATGCCGTAACTACTGAGAAAGAAACGGTTGCATTCTCCCCCACCTCTGAGTCCACGATGCGGGCTTGGGGGCCGACCAGCGCGCCACCCGCGATCTTGGTCGCGCCTTCGAGGAAGGTGAACGGCAGAATCGTGACGTCACTGGTCAATTCCACGCTCGCGTCTATGAATGTCGAGGCCGGGTCCACGATGGTTACGCCCTCGTCCATCCATCGCTCGCACGCGGCCCGCCGGAGAGAACGCGAGACCTGAGCTAGCTGGCTTCGAGAGTTGACTCCGGCAACCTCGTCCTGGTCGGCAGCGATCGCAACCACGAGACCGTTGCTCGCCCGGATCAAACCGATAACGTCGGTGAGGTAGAGCTCGCCCTGAGCATTATCTGCTCTGATGCGCTGCAGCAGTTCCCGAAGGACCGGCTCTTTGAACACAAAGACGCCGGCGTTGATCTCGGTGATCGCCCGCTGCGCCTCGGTCGCATCACGTTCCTCCACGATGCGATCGACGTCACCGTCATCGTCTCTCAGAACGCGGCCCTCGCCTCGTGCAGATGCGACGTTGGTAGTCACCAGGGTGGCTATCGCATCGCGCTCTTGGTGGGTCGCCAGCACCCTGGTCAGCGTTTCAGTTCGCAGAGCGGGGGTATCGCCGCAAAGAACCAGGACATCTCCGGATCCGGGATCGTGCTCGTCCAGCGCGACCCGAACGGCATCTCCGGTGCCGCGCGGGGGATCCTGGACAACGAACCGCACGTCGTCGAACCCCGCGGCCTTTACCGCGGCGGGGATCTCTTTTCCGGGCGAAGTCACCACGATCCGATCCTCTAGTGGGACGGGGTCGAGGGCGGCGAGCACGTGGATGAGGAGAGGGCGGCCCGCCGCGTTGTGGAGCACCTTCGGGATGTGGGAGCGGAGCCGCTTGCCCTGTCCGGCGGCCAGGATGACTGCAGTCACTGGTGAGCCACTCGCCACGCGACCTCCCTCATGTCTTGCCGTTGCTGCCCCGCCTGGACTCGAACCAGAACTTCAGGTACCAAAAACCTGCGGGCTGCCAATTACCCTACGGGGCATCACATACCGGAGTCTAAAGACGATGACCCTTTGCCGGTCCGCCGCATCATCACACTCGTTCCACGCCTACCGGGGATGAAGCTCTCACCTGCACTCGCGAGAAGACGTTGCGGACGCTTTGAGCGATCTCGTGGGCGTCCGTCTCGCCCCGGGCGATCCCGAACACCGTCGGTCCCGAACCGGACATCCCAGCTCCCGCGGCTCCGGCATCGAGAAGCGCCTGAAGCCCCGCTTCGATCTCGGGCCGTGTGGTGACGGCCGGGATCAAAAGGTCGTTGTGTATGTGCGAGCCGATCTCGGCCACATCGCCTCCGATGAGAGCCGCGATCAGGCCGTCCGCCGGCACACCGCCGGTTTGTCGATTCTCGTCCCAGGCAGCGAAGACTTCCCCCGTCAGCAGCGGGCGGTCGCTCATCCCCAGGACGAACCACATGGGGGCCGGCTCGGGAAGGCGGGCCAGCTCGGTTCCCCGCCCCGTAGCGAGAACCGTGCCTCCCTCGATGCAATAGGGGACATCACTGCCAAGCCCGGCCGCGATCCCGAGCATCGACCCCAAAGTCAGGTCAAGCTCCCACAACTCGTTAAGTCCGACGATAGTCGCAGCTGCATCGGCACTGCCCCCGGCCAGACCGCCGCCGAAAGGGATGCTCTTATCCACCACGATCGTCGCTCCGGGCTCCGTCTTTGCGAGAGACGCCATCTGTGACGCAGCGATGTTCACCAGATTGTCTTCTGGCACCGGGACATGTGTCTGCATGGCAGCGGAGCCCGTCATCTCCACCTGGATCGAACCGGGCCTCCCAGCGCTCAGCTGCACCAGATCGGTGAGTGCAACGCCATGGAAGATCGTCTCGAGCTCGTGGAAGCCGTCCTCGTGCCTGCCCATTACGCGTAGGAACAGATTCAGCTTCGCGGCGGCGCGGAGCGCGATCCTCTCAGGCATCGGGGCGATGGGCGAGAAGGGCTTGGCTCAACGCGAGAAAGTCTTCTAGGCCGAGCTGCTCCGCCCGGGCTGTGGCACCTATGCCCGTCGCGGCGATCGCAGCTTCAGCCGCATCGACGCCGGCGACCGAGGCAAGTGCATTGCGGAGCGTCTTTCTTCGCTGTGAGAAACCTGCCCTGATGACTGCGAACAACCATTCCCTGTGCTCCGGCAGCGCCTCTTGCTTCCGATCGATCCGAACGATGACCGAATCCACATTCGGTACCGGATAGAAGGCCCGCCGCGAAACGGAAGACACGACGCGGGCCTGGCCGAAATACTCCACCATCAGGCTGACGTGACCATAGGCCTTGGATCCGGGACCAGCCGAGAGCCTGTCGCCGGGCTCGCGCTGAGTCATGACCGTCAACCGTTCGACGTCCGGCGCTTCTCGAAGAACGCGCAAGACCAACGGCGTCGCCACGTTGTAGGGAAGGTTTGCCACCAGGGCGCCGGCTTCGAAGGAGTCCAAGGGAAGCTTCAGCGCATCGCCGGCAACGAGTTTCACGTTCTCGACCGGGCCCAGAGTGTCCATCAGCACCGGCAAGAGACGGGGGTCGACCTCCACCGCGGTCACCTGCAGGGCAACTGCAGCCAGTCCCAACGTCAAAGACCCCGCGCCGGCACCGATCTCCAGGACCCGGTCATCGTTCGATACCTCGGCGAGCTCGACGATCTTCCGGATGGTATTCGGATCGACTACGAAGTTCTGTCCAAGAGACTTCTTCGGAGTCACACCATGACGTGCCAGCACTTCGCGCAATCGGCGGGCGCCGGGCACCGTCTGTTGCTTCATCGCTCCGTGAGAGCAAAGACCCGGCGGGCGTTGGAGGAAGTCATGATGGCGATCTCCCCCACCGGTTGCGATCGGGCATTAGCGACGGCTGTTCCCACATCTCGAACGTAAGCGGGTTCGTTAGCAGTTCCCCGATGCGGCACCGGAGTCAGATAGGGAGAGTCGGTCTCGACCAGCAACCGGTCCGCGGGCACTGCCCTCGCTGCATCGCGTAGAGATTCGGCGCTCTTGAAAGAAACGTTGCCTGCGAAAGAGATGAAAGCGCCGAGAGACAGGGCCCGCTGTAGCTCGCTCTGCGTTCCCGACCAACAATGAAAGACAACGCCCTGCGGAGCGCCCTGCTGCTCTAGCATCGCAAGAGCGGCATCGGCCGACTCGCGCGTATGGATGATCAATGCCTTGGAATGCTTCTTTGCGAGTGCTATGTGTGCGGCGAAGTTTTCTCGTTGGAGCTCTTGCGGAGCATGGTCGCGGTAGAAGTCGAGTCCGGTCTCACCGATGGCCACAGCTTGCGGGTGCTCGAGCAGATCCGCGATCGCTTGCATCTGAGACTCCTCCCATCCGGAGGTCTCGCTGGGATGGATCCCCACCGCCGCCCAGGCCCGGTGCTGGACTGCTATCTCGATCGCACGGGAGCTCGACGCTGCATCCACTCCCGGGATGAGCATCTCGCTGACCGAGGCAGCTCGCGCCCTTTCTACCGCGCCGGCGATCGCCGCCTCGTCCCCGAGATCGTAGAGATGGCAGTGCGAGTCAAACCACACGCGCTACTCGTCGAGACGGGGGAATAGAGCCTCTCCGGGGGCAACTTCCAACCCACGGGGGAGCAGGCCCCAACGCGCATCTTTGGGATATCCGCGTCTCGCAACTTCGCCCCGCAGCCCCAGGCGGTCCCACAACTGCTGGGCGGCGTTGGGCATAGCCGGAGACACCATCAGCGCCATCAAACGCAAGGCATCAACCAGCTGGTAGAGAACCACCTCTAATCTCCGGCGTTTGTCATCATCCTTGGCCAACACCCAGGGTGTTACCTCCTCTACGTAGGCGTTGGCGCGCCTAACGAACGCCCACGCAGCTTTCAGTGCATCGTGTGGAGCGATCTCGTCGACCGCCTTCCCCATCGCCGCGAAGGATGCGTCGAAGCTTTCTCTGAGGCTCCGGTCTGGATCTTCCAATTCGCCTTCGGCCACCGGCTCGGGGATCACTCCACCGAGGTATCGGGTGATCATCGTCAACACACGTGCAACCAGGTTGCCGAAGTCGTTGGCAAGGTCGGAGTTATAGCGTGCCACCATGCTCTCCCACGAGAAGTTGCCGTCCAGCCCGAAGGAGATCTCACGCAGGAAGTAATAACGGTAGCCATCCGAACCGAAAGTCTCGAGCAGGACGTGCGGTGAGATCCCGGTCAGGCGTGTCTTCGACATCTTTTCTCCGCCGACCTGCAAGTAGCCGTGCGCGAACACCGTCTTGGGGATCGGCAGGTCGAGCGCCATCAGCATGGCGGGCCAGATCACGGAGTGGAACCACAGGATGTCCTTGCCTATCAGGTGGATGTCGGCAGGCCAGATCGTCGAGAACCTGCCGTCACCGGTGCCATACCCGATAGCCGTTACGTAATTGAGTAGAGCGTCCACCCACACGTAGATGACATGTTTGGGGTCCCACGGGATCGGGATCCCCCAGTCGAAGCTGACGCGGGAGATCGACAGATCGTCGAGCCCTTGCCTCACTTTGCCCAGAACTTCGTTCCGCCGGGCTTCCGGAGCAACAAAGGTATCTTCCATCTCGTAGAGCTCGATCAGACGCTCTCTGTATTTCGATAGTTGGAAGAAGTAGTTCTCTTCTTTCACGAGCTCTGGCTCGATGCCGTGAAGAGGGCACTTGCCGTCGACGAGGTCATCGGGGAGCTTGAACTCTTCACACGCGACGCAATAGAGGCCTTCATACTCACCGAGATAGATCTCGCCCCTGTCGTAGAGAGCTTGAACAAAGGTCCCCACGGGGCGCTCGTGACGTTCCTCAGTGGTTCTTATGAAGTCGTCATAGGAGATATCCAAGGCTTTCCAGAGTTCGGTCCATGTAGGAACGATCCCATCGAGGAACTCCTGAGGCGTGACGCCTTGGGCCTGTGCTTTGCGGAGCATGTTCTGACCGTGCTCGTCGGTTCCGGTCAGATAGCGGACCTGGCGACCCTGCATGCGCCTGAACCGGCAGATGAAGTCGCCGGCGACGGTTGTATAGGCGTGACCGAGATGCGGGACGTCGGTCGGGTAGTAGATGGGAGTAGTGACATAGAAGACTCGATCGCTCATAAGGGACGCCTCAGGATATTTGACGGAAGCTGTTGTGGACCATTACATTCTCGGTTACTTACCAGCAGGGCGGGGGGAACTTGAAGTCTACCGGCGTAGTCAGAAAGATCGATGAGCTCGGTCGCATCGTGTTGCCATCAGAGATTCGCCGCGTCTTCGGCATCCATGAGGGCGACGAGCTCGATATCAGCGTGGAGGGTGAACAGGTCATCCTGGAAAAGAGACGGGACGTGTGTCTCTTCTGTGGTGCCGACGCTCCTTTGGTGCTCTACAAAGACCGCCGCGTCTGCGAAGGTTGCGTCCAAGAGATGAGCAGATCTGTGGCCATCGTGCGCCTTCCCGATTCGGAATCGGTCACTCGATAGCAGCTTCATCAGCCCGCTCGAGGAGCGCATCGAACACCCTCCTCCGTGCAACCCCGGCCTCCTTGGCAACGGCAGCCAGGGCCATGCGGCGCTCCATCCCGGAATCCATGAGCGCCCGGGCCCGCCGGGCGAGCTCCACGGCAGAAAGGTCTCGAGACGCAGGACTCGCCCCCTCGAGAACTATGACGACCTCGCCTCTCGCCGGATCGAGCCTCAGACCCTTCAGGAGCTCAGATAGGGAGCCGCGTCGTACTTCCTCGTGCAGCTTCGTGAGCTCCCGAGCTAGTGCCGCCGAACGATCTCCCAACACCTCCAGAAGATCCCCGATCGCCGCCGCCAGACGGTGGGGCGATTCGAACAGAACCAGAGTCCGCTGCTCGGTGGCCATCTCCTCGATGCGGCGTCGCCTGTCGCCCTGCTTTCGAGGGAGGAAACCTTCGAAGACGAATCTTCCAGGCGGGAGGCCCGAAACTGCCAGGGCAGTGACCACCGCCGACGGTCCCGGAACAACGTCGACGGGAAGACCACGCTCCACGCAGATCCTGACCAATCTGTAGCCCGGGTCGGAGAGACCCGGCATACCGGCGTCGGAGACCAGAACGAGGTCGGCCCCCTTTTGAATCCGGCTCGCCAGCCGGTCTCCCTGCCTTCGTTCGTTGATGTCGTTGTAGACCACCAGCTCCCGCGGCGCCACTCCAAAATGAGTGAGCAGTTTCCGGGTCCTACGGGTGTCCTCACAGGCAATCACGTCTGCGTCCCGAAGCGTTTGCAGGGCACGCTGCGACAGATCGCCGAGATTGCCGATGGGAGTGCCGCACAGAATCAGCCGGCCGGGCATCGCGTCATCTTTATCCCGGCCTCCATGGTTCGAATGCATAACGCAGAACGTTGACTGCAAAGCCACGCCAAGAGGTCCCTTCCTGCTGTACCCGCCTGCTCTCGAAGAAAGTTCTTGCGGTGGCGAGCGCTCGAGGGTCGTTAGTTATGCCGACGTGATCGGTGATCGCAATGATGTTTGTCTCCCCCGGTCGTCGCCAATCATTCTCGAGCCATACCGAGTCACCCAGTGCCCACACCGCCACTCGAGGTATCGGGGCGCCGCCAACCACCACACGCTTGAGATGAAAGGGCGCCGCCGCGGCATCTATGTTGAATCCGTCGGCTCCGAACAGCTCGAAAACGCGGGACAGAGGACGAGCGATGTCTGCGGCGACGGCTCCGGGCCCCGTTTGTCCCGAAGCCGGCACCGTGACCGAAGGTGGATAGGGCGGGGGGGCCGCCAACAGCACGGCCTTGTCCGGCGCCTGCAGACGCATCTTCAAGATCCGATCGAGGATCAGCGCCGCCTGAGAGTGACCGACGAGATCTATCGGGCGGTGAAGCCTCCCCAACTGGGCCGCTACTACACGAGCCACCGCACCCAGGCTGCCGTGGGTGGCTGCTTCCCCATAGGTCCCGCCTCGCCGATAAGAAAGAACCGTGGTCCGCCGGCGAGGGAAACCCAAACGGCGTGGATCGAGAGCGGAGAGCGCGCCGGTGGATGATGTCGAGTTGATCCCGCCAAGAAGCGCAAAGCTGCCGGCAACGGCGGGCGCGGGAGGGCCGCCGTCCCTGACGAAGCGGTCTATGCCGGCCGAGCCGAAGACGAGCACCACCACCGCCGCCGTAATGACTGCTGCCCACGCGTTCCCGCCTGGGACCGTGCCCTCTCTGGAGTGCTCGCGCCAACCCAGCAGGAACAAAGCGTGCAGCGGAGCGCTCAGTAAGAGAAGGGTCGCGGGGGCCCACAATCCATATCGGCTCGACAGGGTCATCGCAGTGGCAACTCCAGCGAGCAGGTAAGCGTAGGCAAGAAGGCCGGACGCCCGAGGGATCGCTCTTGCGCCCGTGCGGCCCCCCCAACGCGTAATCCTTCTCACCAGCAGAAATGCCGGCACCACTCCCAGGATCGCACCCACCCAGATGAATGGTGCATATCGCACTCCCGTGCCCACGAATAAGAAGATGGCGGCCGGCAGCAGGAGGACAACGCTAAGAGCCGCAAGGCGACCAATCCGCACCAAGGTGGGCACAAAGCCAGCTCTCGTTCCTCCTGCCAACCAGAGGGTTGAGGTCAGCGTCAATGAGCGGATCATCACGCTGAGTGCTATCGCTCCGATGAACCACGGCCACGCCGTCGCATGAGTTAACGCTTCCTTGAGGTCGAAATAGACGTCCAGCGGGAAAACGGCGACCGCAGGTGCACTCACTCCCCTCGCAGGAAAGGCGCCTTGCAGGATAAGAGCGGCTGCAACAGATCCCTCGATGATTAGAGGAGCCACGGCCGACGGAGTTCTTCGGAGCGCGCGGATCCCTGCGGTGAGGGTTCTCATCTACGGCAGACTAGCTACTGAGAGCCATCGGTAAGAACTGACTTCGCGCGCGTAGGTCCAAGAGAAAAGCCCCCTGAGCAGCGATGATGAGTTTGTCGAGAACCATCATCCGCCGACACAGGAGGCATCTCTCAGGTGAGCATAGACCGGTCACCGCGCGCCTTTTCGGTTTCCACCACAGATCGTGACCTCACCGCCCATGCAGGGGCGGTCCTGATCCGCGCCGCCGCTCACGCCGTTGGCCTCGGTGCCGCGATCGCGTCGGATTTGCATCTCAAGAAGCGCGCTCGGGGGCTTACCGAGGCCGAGTCGATCCTTGCCATAGCAGAAGCCGTCGCTCTAGGGGCAACCTGTCTCGACGATCTCGCCATCGCACGCGCCGATCACGCGCAAGAAGAGCTCCGGGGCTACGCGGTGCCAGCCCCGCAGACCGCGGGGGCGCTCCTGAGGCGCTTCACGCTGGGACACATCCGCCAGCTCGACAAAGCACTGCGCACGGTGCACCTCAGAGCGCTGCAACTGCTCGGGGTCTCGGCCGGCGATGTCGTCACCCTCGATTTCGATTCCACCTACATCCGCTCCCACTCGTCGCGCCGCCAGGGTTCGGACCCAACCTGGACCAAGCGCTACACCTTGCATCCGTTGTTGTGCTTCGTATCGGAGTTCGGGACCTGCCTTCACGTCAAGCTGAGGCGCGGCAAGGCGGCACCATCGCGCGGCATCGTCTCGTTCGTTCATGAGTGCCTGGGTCGGATTCCCCGGGCCACCAGCATCCGCGCTCGTTTCGACTCAGGCTTCTATTCGTCTGATCTGTTCGCCGATCTCGAAGACAGAGGCATCACCTACCTGTGCGGTGTGCCCCTCATACCCCGTGTGACCAGCGTGATCAGGCGGGTCCCCGATGACTGCTGGGTTCCCTGCGTCGACAAAGAAGAGGGCGAGGTCGCCGAGTTCGGCTACCGCATGGCGCACCAGAAGATCTTTCGCCGCTACGTCGTCAAACGGATCCCGGTCGGCGTGGGCGAGCAGCTAGAGATAGAAAGTTCGGGCTACCACCATTGGGTGCTGGTGACCAACGACCACACCCGCGACGCCGCGATGCTGGAATCAGAGCATCGTCACAAGGCTCAAGTGGAGTCCGGCATGCGCGAACTCAAGGAGAACTTCGGACTCGACGTCTTGAGGAAGCACGGTTTCATGGCCAATTGGGCGTGGGTGATCGTGGTCACGACCGCTCTCAACCTCACCCGCTGGTCACAGCTACTTGGAGGACTCGGTGGTGAAGACGACCTCCGTGCCAAGAGATTGCGTTACCGCTACCTCAACGTCCCGGCTCTGCTCGTCCGCTCAGGACGCCGTCTCGTGCTCAAGCTGCAGCGCGACTATCCGTTTCTCGACGCCTTCGCCAGCGCACTGACGCGGCTGCGATCGCTCTCCGTGCCAGCCGGCTGAGGCCGCACAACCTCCTGACGAAGCTTGCCCGGCGCCCTTCGGGCCTATTCACCATCGCCGGACACCGCATTGCCGACATGGCCCGTTGGCGCGAGACGATCTACAGCCGGATCTTCGCAACCCACCCACAGAACCGGCGATCCCCCGCTAATCTCGACCTCTCTCCGGATCTACAGAGGGATTTCGGTAGCTAGGCTGCGCTCCAGTGGTGACCGCGGAAGCACCTCAGCCGAACGTCCCAGAGCGAAGACTACGCCGGCAGACATTGTCATCGGGCCGCTCCCGGTGGAGCCTTTCGGATTGGATCTTGCTTACTGCTATCACGCTGATCGGTGGCGGTCTTCGCTTGTGGCGGCTCTCCATACCGTCGACCAAGGTCTTCGACGAGACCTATTACGCCAAAGATGCGTGTTGGTATGTCAAATCTTCTCCGAGCTTGTGCGGGATCAGCGGTGAGCAAACCACGGTTCATCCACCGCTCGGGAAATGGCTGATCGGCATCGGCATCCAACTCTTTGGCTACAACTCTTTCGGCTGGCGGATCGTGTGCGCGATCGCGGGCACGCTGACCATCGCCCTGCTTTATGTGCTTGCCAGGAAGCTTCTCGGCTCAACGCTGGGAGCTGGCTTCTGTACCGCCCTCTTCGCCTTCGACTTCCTGCAATTCGTTCAATCCCGTACTTCCATGCTCGATGTATTCGTGCCGCTGTTCGGGGTGGCAGCCACCCTTTTCATCGTCTACGACAGAGATCGGCTGCTGCGCGACCTATCGTTCGGAGAGGATGTTGATGGTCACGAGGACCGCCTAAGAGCCAAACAGACTCGGATCTTCGACAGGCCCTGGCGGATCGCAGCGGGTGCGTGTGCGGGTGCCGCCACAGCTTGCAAATGGTCCGGTGGTTTCGTCCTCATTGCCGTGATCGTGCTCAGCGTTGCCTGGGAGGTCGGAGCGAGGAGAGCTGAGGGCCCGCCGCATCCCTTCCTGAGGATGCTCAACGAGGAAGGGGCATCCATCATCTTGTGGCTGGGCGTGTTGCCGATCGCGGTGTACATGCTCACCTACGTGGGTCGCCTGGATGGAAGCCTCCTTGCCTGGCCGTGGACGCAGGGATCGTGGCTCCGTGCTTGGTGGGATCGCCAGCTCTACATGGAGGCCTTTCATCACAACTTGACCGCCCAGCACTCCTACGAGTCCCCCGCGTGGTCGTGGCTTCTGCTGAAACGTCCCGTGTCGTACTACTTCACCACTACCGCCGGGGGGAAATACGACGAGATCTTCGCCTCCGGGAACCCATTCGTATGGTGGGCCACCATCCCAGCCTTGATCTATGTGGCGATCGCATGGGTCCGATCAAGGAACTTCGCCAACCCCGAGGGTTTGATCCTCACCGGATTCGTGCTCACCTACGCCCCGTGGTTGCTCCCCCAACTGGGACGACCGGCGATCTTCCTCTTCTACCTACTCCCCACCTTGCCCTTCATGTATCTGGCTCTTGGCTACGTCGCCGTCCGCATCGGGCACTCCTGGGAAGCGCGGACCGCTCGCGCGTTGTTTGTGTTCGGCACCGTGGGCTTGTTTGCCTTCTACTACCCGCTACTCGCGGCGGTTGCGATTCCACAACCGAACTGGAATTCGCGGATCTCCGTGTTCGATCACTGCGACAAGCCACGGGGTCACGTCACAACCAGCACCGTGACGTCAACCGTCAATGGCACCGAGACGAGCAGCGAGACGACGAGCAACAGCAATGCGAACCTGCCGCCGAATGGATGGTGCTGGATCTAGGAGGACCCGGACGCGTACGCCCAAGGGAATGGTGCTTTGCGCCGGATCTCTAGGAGGGGCTGGGGGCCGGGGAGACCCCGACCAGCGTGATCGTGAACTCGAGGGTGGAATTCGGGGGGATCGGCCCGGCCCCCGTTGATCCATAGCCCAGCGCCGGCGGAATGATCAGACGACGGACTCCGCCAACGCGCATGCCTGGAACGCCTTCGTCCCAGCCGGGGATAACCGCGCCTACTCCGATCCTCACCGGGAACGGCTTGCCGCCGTGCTTGGCGCTCGAATCGAAGATCTTGCCGGTGGAGAGCCTGCCCACGTACGTCACTTTGATCGATGACCCTCGAGCTGCCACGGCTCCTTTTCCGCACTTGCTGTCCTGGATCTGAAGGCCATCGACCAGCGTCTTGGTTTGCCCTTTCGTGCATGGTGTCGTGATAGCCGCCGCGGTCGCGATCGGGGCGGGGCTGGCCGCCACCGGCGTGGGCGAGGGGGCAGGACTCTGAACCGCTGCGGCCCCAGGCGTCTCGCTGGCGTTGGGCTTCCCACATCCGGTCAGCAACAAGAGTGCGAGCACCGGGGCTATGAACCAACTTGACTTCATGGGCGGCAGCTTACCGGCAACGGTTTCCTAATTTGCGGGCCGGGAACGGAGCTCACACAGAACTCCAGGCAGATCCCCGCCTACCTCCCAACAAAACCCCAGGGTTGCAGGCGCGCGATCGCGTCCGCGGAGAACCCTCGTCCTGCTTGCTTTTGCAGCGAAAAACAAGGAATGTTCGGGAGGCACGGGTGCGATTTGACCGGGGCAGATCTGGGGGGATCACGAGATCATCATGAGCGGAAGCTGCGGGCTGTTTCTGTCGCCAGCAGCGGTCACCCACTCGGCGAGTCCTGTGCTCGACCCCGGTGCCAAGGATCAGGAAGGGTCCATCGGCGGTGACGTTGGTGGCGGCGGGGACTTCGAGTCCTGATGAATTACTGGAAGCGCCATTGGATCATCGTTGTGACTGGGTTCGCGTTGGTAGTGCCCTTCATCGCCTTGATCAACGGAACGTCGGCCACTGCAACCGCGGGTTACCGCGATGCCATCTTGGCGGATAAGCCCGTTGCCTACTGGCGACTGGGCGAGGATCCGGGGGCCACCGTCGCAACCTCCGCAACGGGTCAATACGACGGCACCTACGTCGGTTCGCCGGCGCTCGGACAACCGGGGCTTATCAGCGCAGATCCGAATACTTCGATGCTGTTCGATGGTGTGGACGATCGGGTGACGGCCAACAATCTCACCACGATCCCATCGTGGGCCAACGGCTACACCCTTGAGGCGTGGGTCAATACGTCGACGACGACCACAGAAGGTCACATCATGGCATTCAACACACTCAAAGGCGGGAACGGTATGGCCATCTTCCGGGATGAGCCAAGCGACAAATTCAAGTTCCACGACTGCGAGGCGTCAACCTGCGCGACGGTGCACTCCACGACCACTCCGCAGATCGGCCAGACCTACTACGTCGTGGTGACAGTAGACAGTCTCAATCAGGGCGTCCTCTACGTGAACGGGAAAGCCGAGGCCACGTTCACATCGGCTCAGCGTCCGCTGACGTCGGGGTACTTCACGATCGGCGCGGAGTACGACTGCTGCCCGGTGCCTTCCTCCTACTGGAAGGGCGCCATCGATGAGGCAGCTGTCTACACGACCGCGCTGAGCGCGGCTCAGGTTGTCGCGCATTACCAAGCTGGTCTGGCGACAGTGGTAGCGACCCCCAGCCCTGATCCAACCGCAACTCCCTCTCCAACTGCGACCGACATTCCAAGCCCAACCCCGAGCCCATCCCCCACCGAGACGCCCACTCCTAGCCCCACTGATACGCCGACGCCGACTCCGACTCCTAGTCCGACCGATACGCCGACGCCGACTCCTAGTCCAACTCCAACGATCCCCGGCCGCAAAGTGATGTGGATCGCGATGGAGAACCGCAGCTACGCCGTGCTCAACAACGCAACTGCGGCCCCCTATCTGCATGGAACATTGCAGTCAGCAGGTGGAAGCGCGACAAACATGCACAGCGAGACACACCCGTCGCTTCCGAACTATCTGGCGATGACCACCGGGTCAACCCAGGGGATCGCGGACGACAACCCGCCTGCGAAGCACCACATCACGGTGGCGAACATCTTCGGCCAGGTAGATCCCGCCTGGAAGACATATGCCGAAGTCATGCCCTCCAACTGCTATCAGAAGGACGGCACTTTTGCCGATGGAACCAAGTACGTGGTACGGCACAACCCGCCCACCTACATGGTGTCGCCTCCACTCAACGCGCCGAACTCGGATTGCAATGTCAATGATGTGCCGGCAGGTGCAACCTCGTTGGGCAACCTGGCGCTGGACCTAACGGCCGGCACACTGCCGAGCTTCTCCCTCGTCGTCCCGGGTCTGTGTCACGACATGCACCCCGCGCCGGCAGGCTATTCGTGTGCTCCGACCAGTCCCATCACAGCTGGAGACCAGTGGCTGGCTCAATGGATGCCCTCGATCTTCAACTCGCCGGATTACGTGTCCGGAAGCCTTGTTGTGTTTCTGACTTGGGACGAAGGTACCGGAGGCGCAAGCATCAGAGGCATGGATTGCCTGTCCGCGACCTACCTCTCCGATCCCGGCTGCCACATCCCCACCCTGGTCTTTTCTTCTGGTACGACTGGTGGCACCAAGGTCGCCACCTTCTTCTCCCATTACTCCATGCTCAGGACAACCGAGGAGGTGCTCGGCCTGCCCACCGACGCACTAGGGCCGAACGTGTCAGGTGCCGCTTCGATGAGCCAGGCCTTCAACCTGGTGCCCGGGCCATGACCAACGCGGAGATGGCGCTTCTCGTGGGACGCCCACGCGCTGGAGGACGCGGCCACAGGATGAGCCGATAGCTGACCTTCCTAGTCCTGGCCGGCGTTCTCGTTCCATCGCTCCCAGTGAGCGATCCGTCCGAGGGACTTGCGCCGGTTCGTAAGCGAGCTGGACCGCCTGTCGGGAGCCGGATGACCGATCGTCACAACGCCTAAGGGGGACACCTCTTTGGGGATCTGCAGCAACTCGTTCAGTCCCGACATGCGATGAAAGCCGAAGAAGCCGGCTGCCAAGCCTTCATCCACCGCTGCGAGCAGAACCAGCATCAACGCGGCCCCGCCGTCGATCCACCAATATGGCACCGGCCATTCGATCTCCTTTCCTTCGTCAAGCTTGTCGGGCTCGCGATAGCGACGGTGGTAATCGTCCTCGTTGACGCATACGACGACGTGGACGGGAGCCGATGAGATCCAGGGGTCGAACCCTTCCTTGACATACTCGGCCTCGTTTGAGAGAGCCGCGATCTCCTTCCGCGTTGCCGGGTCGGTTACGACGACGAAGTACTGACCCTGCGTGTAGCCCGCACTGGGCGCCCGCTTGGCTGCACGAACGATCCTCTCGATCGCCTCTGTCTCGACGGGTTGATCCGTATAGTTGCGAACCATCCTGCGACGCGCGAGCACATCCTTGAATTCCATCCGCTGGATCCTTCAGTGCTTCGTTTTGATCTTGACCTTCGGCAGGCCACCGATGTGCAGATTCCCCCCGAAAATGACGACGGGCCACAGAACCACTGCGAGGATCGCAGAGATTATCTGGGAGGCTCCATTCAGGTGGCCCAGATAATGATGGGTGCTGGCCACGACCAGCCCGATCACGAGATAGATGATGGTAAACAACGAGCGGATCACGGCAACCTCCTGTAGACAGGATCTTCTGTCCAACCGGGCCCACGCTACCTAAGTCGCGCCACCGGTGCGCAGGATGGGTTTTGCCGCCGGCCCGCGTCTAGCATCCCGTCATGCGAAAGATCACCAAGCCATCGGCCGTCGAGGCTCTCAGCGCCGAGTATGGCCGCATCAGCGAGATCGTCTCTGCACTCAGCCCTGTGGAGCTGGTCCAATGGAGCGGCTGCGTGGGGTGGACCAACGCCGATCTCATCTTCCACATGCTTCTGGACGCACAGCGAGCCTTAGTCGCGCTTAACTCGCCCGGAAGCGGCCCCGTGGATCGCGATTTCGTGACTTAGCGGGATGGTTTTGTCGCCACCGACGAGGGCTCTCGAGATCATGCTCGCTTCGTCCGGATCAATGCCGCGTCGCACCGAGATCGCACAACGATCTGTTCGCGTTGGGTGGGAACCGCGGGGGCCGCAATTCGAAACTCCCGGACGTCAGAGGTCGATCCGGTAACCACCCAGGGCCATGTCCTGAACGCGGCAGATTTCATCGCGACCCTGGTGGTAGAGGCGACCATCCATCACCTCGATCTCCTGGCCAACCTTGCTGGCAAACCAGCACCTGCCACCGAGGCAGTCTTTCTCACGACGGCCACTCTTGACGGTCTTCTCGACGGGCCGCGGCCGTCGCACTGGCGTGAGGAGACATACATCCTCAAGGCCACAGGGCGGGCACCATTGACCATGGAAGATCGAACGATCCTCGGTGGAGCGAGCGACCGGATCCCGGTCTTCAGCTGAAGGCCAAGGCGCGTGGTGAGGTGAACATCGACTCCCGCTCGGCGACCGACTGCCTGTCTTTGCACAGTTGGGAGCAATCGATCCTTGCTTTTCGTCCGCTCTCACCCTCCTGGCACGCGACCGATACGGGCGCAGATCGCACGTGGATCGCCGCTGCCGTCCATCATGGTGTCCACTTCCTCAAAGCCAGCCTCATGAAGCAGCCGGCCGATCGGCTCCGCCTGATCGCCGCCCAACTCGAGGAGCAACCACGCTCGGGGCCTCAACCAGCGACGGCTTCTGCGCGCCACCTCTACCAAGAGATCGGTTCCGTCGGCCCCTCCATCGAGTGCAAGTACAGGCTCGAATGCCTGGACGTCACGTGGGAGTAAACGAAGTGATCCCGTTGGCACGTACGGAACCACGGCGGTCAGCACATCGACGCAGTGTTCGAGCTGTCGAGGTAACGGATCATCGAGAAAGCCTTCGAAGACCTCCACTCCGTTGGAGCGCGCGCACTCCGCCGCCGTGTCATCAATCTCGGTTGCGACCACACGGGCGTTTGGTACGGCTGCCCCCATCACTGCGGCCACCGCGCCTACACCCGTGCAGAGATCCAGGGCCACTCCTGCCGGCGGAAGAAGCGTCGCTGCTTGTTGGGCCAAAGGCTCCGTTTGGCGTCGAGGCACGTAAACGCCCGGTGCCACAGACAACTCGAGGTCACAGAAAGTAACTCTGCCGGTCAGCCATGCGATCGGCTCTCCCATCGTGCGCCGGACCACGAGGTGCTCGAGCACGTGGACGTCACCCGCAGAAGCGTCCATCAATTCATCGGCCTCCTCGGAGGCAAAGACGGAGCCAGCGGCAGCCAATCTCTGCGTCACCGAATCACGATCCAATCGCATCACGTCATTCTCACTGACAGATGCCATGAAACACCGGCGATGTGCGCGTGGCATGACAGGTTCCCCGCGCAGCAAACACATACACGAGCGGTTGCCGTACCGGACCGAAGATCTTTGACAAGCCGTCTACAGGTTGTTGGAGCAGGTCACCCCGGTCAGGTCGCAACCCTTAACGGCGTCGCCATTCATCGTGTTGTCGTGGATCCAGGTTCCGGTGAGCGGCCCCCGGGTTCCCCCGACATAGATGCCGCCAAGTTTGTTCCCGCCGAAAACGTTGTATGCCACCGTAGCCCCGGGAGCAGAGCTGATCGCCACTCCACCTGAGCCACCGATCAGCGACGAGTTGTTGTTCTCGATGGTGTTGTGGGTGATCGTCGCCACGCCATCGCAGATCGTGTTGTGCTCGTAACGCACACCCGAGATCGAGTTTCCAATGATGATGTTATTGGTCACTTTGAAGTTAGTGCCGCAACCGTCTTGCCACACGCCGTTGCCTACATTGTCGTGGACATAGGAGTTCTGGAATGTATAGGCATCGGTAGATTTGATGCCCGCAGCACAGCAGTGATAGAAGATCGTTGATCCGTTGTGATCGATCTCGACGTGGCTTACAAGCGCCCCCGCGCCGAGGCCGCCGATCCCGTCAAGGAGATTGTTGTGGATGCGCGAGTACGACACCGTGAGATTGTCGCCTTGGGAGATTCCCCGTCCGCACTTGGGTTTGCACACTATCGTCCCCTGGGCACCACTGATGTCTAGATTCTGGATCAGGACTCCAGTCACCGCGACGATCAAGGCCCCCGGATTCAGATCGATGATGGCAGGCCCGGAGCCCACGATCTTGGTGGGGGCCGAGATGCTGCCGTTGCTCCCCCTCGTTACCGGATCACCGATCAGCTTGTCATTGTCTTTCGGCTCCAGCGCCGCTGTGCCTAGCACGTAAGTACCGGCGTGGATGCAGAAGGTCGTTCCCGCCGGTGCACTGGCAATCTGGTTAGCCAGCTTCATGCTGGGTGAGATCGAAACGCCGCTGCAAGTGGAGGGAACAACCTTCGAATCGGTCCGGGACATCGACGCGTGCGCCGGCCCGCCCAGCGACAACGCAGCAAGACTCCACATCAAGATGCCGACCAGGAAACAGGCCACCGTTCGCTGCAAGGAATCCGTTTTCATCGAAACACCTCCGACTTGGAGCTCCGCCCCATCTCGACCCGCCTGGATCGGCCACCTCTGCAACCGCCCTGCGACGGCGCCCTATCCGGGGAAGTTCGACCGGCACTGGGGCGTCCTTGAGAATCCGTTTCGGTCAGCGATCCGCTGACCCCGAACAGGCTGGAGCTCTCCCGAGGGCTCGCCCGGCTGGACCAGGCTCCGAGCGGGGGGACAAATGGGAAATGTCGTCTGTTGGGCTGGCCAATGTCCGACTGTAGGACTACTCTCGCCCCCTCGAAAGGACTATAGGAATAGCTCGAATTAACTACGGAGTGGAGGCAGGGAGCCTGTGAGGACGATCAGGATCAGAGCAGTCGTGGGTTTGACGATGGCGTTCCTGCTGTTGACCGGGAACGCGCTGGGTTCGCTCAGCAACTACAGGAAAGCCATCGTCAGGAGCGATCCGGTTGCCTACTGGCGACTGAACGAGAGATCCGGCACCATCGCCTACCCGCGGGTAGGACGACACTACCCGGGCAGATACCACGGGCGACCTCGTCTACGCCGGAGAGGTCTCATCCGCACGAGTCGCAACAAGTCGGCGCTCTTTGACGGAAGAGACGACCGCGTGACCGCGAACGAGTTGACCTCGCGTTCCAAATCATCATGGTCGAAGGGCTACACGCTCGAGGCATGGGTAAAGACGAAGACCACTTCGGTTGAAGGACACATCCTGGCGTTCAACACCAGCAATGGTGGCAACAGCATCTCTCTCTTCCGCGACGAGCCAACAAATAAGTTCAAGTTTCACGATTGCGAGGGGTCCGGTTGCGTTGTCGCTTATTCGAAGACGAAGCCGGTGATCGGCAAGATCTATCAGGTGGTAGTAACCGTCAACGCTTCGAACCGGGGACATCTTTACGTCAATGGCAGGCGACAAGCCAGCTTCGTATCTAGGAAGCGCCCGCCACATTCGGCGAAGTTCACGATCGGTGCCGAGTACGACTGTTGCCCCAAACCCACCTCGTTCTGGCATGGCAAGATCGACGAGGTTGCCGTGTACAACCGTGCCCTCTCGTCCCGCACGGTGTCACGCCAGTGGGCCTTGGGAACGGGCTAGCCCGACAAGAACCCACCGGCTGGCGGGCCACCTCACATCGCTACTCCGAGGTCGCCCTCTAAACGGTTTGCATGGGCGTTTCAAGGACGCCTGTTCTTCGGCAGCTTCACCGTGACGATCGTTTCGCCCGGCTTCGAGACGATCGTGATGTCACCGTGGTGACGCTCCACGATGATCCGGCGTGAGATGTCGAGGCCCAGGCCGGTGCCCTTGCCGACGTCCTTGGTCGTGAAGAACGGCTCGAAAGCCCGAGCTTGCACGTCAGCAGGTATCCCCGCGCCCGTGTCCGCAATCTCGACAACAACGTCATCGCCGCCCGACCGTGCGGAGACACGAAGCGTCCCCCGTCCCTCCATCGCATCGACGGCGTTGTCGATGAGATTCGTCCAGACCTGGTTCAGCTCGCCGGGGATCGCTTCAATGGGCGACAAGTCCTCAGGGTAGTCACGAACGATCGTGATGTCCTGGAGTTTCTCGCCGAGTACCACAAGCGTGCTGTCGATCCCTTCAGTGATATCGATCAGCTGGAGCGAAGCACGGTCCAGCTGCGAGTAAGACTTCACCGTCGAAACGAGATTCGAGACGCGGCCTGTCGACTCCTTGATCTCGGAGAGTAGGACGCTGGCCGATAGAGTGCTCGCTACCCATTCGAGGCCAGGGCCCAGAACGGAGGAGTCGAGCAGGTCGGCAACCCGCTCGCACCACGACAGCTCGACTCCAGCTACGGCGAGAACCGGCGCGATGCGCCACGGACCGATGACATCGTGGGCGTCGAGCCAGTCGGTGAGCGCTTCCTCTCGATCCGCGACTTCAAGTGGATCGAGGCTGGCAGAGGATGCTTCGACCTCACGACGCAGGGACTCCATCATCATGAACTGCTCCGGCGCCAGCCCCCCCTCGGCAAGCCCCACCAGGGAAGCCAAGAGCGTGTCGTAGGTCGTGTGCAGCGCATCAACCGCCCGCGTCGCGGCGGAGGCCGGATTATTGAGCTCGTGGGCCAACCCAGCCGCCAACGTACCTAGCGCAACCAGTGCTTCGCGCTGGCGCGACATCGCCTCCATCATCCGAACCGTCTGAAAGAATCCGACGATCAAGTGCACCCCGAACGGGAACCAGGCTCGAACGAGCTCGCCGAGCGCCACCGCCGGCACCCGGAGCATGCGTCCAGAACCGGCAGCGCGACCGGTCGCGAGGTAGCCGGGGGAGTCGGTCCACGCACGGAAGCCTCCCGACCAGACGCCGGGACGGTCCATGACGCTGAATACAGATTGCTCATGGCCCGAGCGGCGCAACAGCTCGACCCGCCCCTCGAGCAACACCCACCAGAAATCCGCGGGTTCGCCCTCCTGGAAGAGGACCTCGCCGTCGGAGAAGGAAACCGAGTCGCCAACGTCGCCGATCTGGAGCAACTGCTGGTTGCTGAGGCCTGCGAACAAAAAGAGAGAACGAAGCTCCTCGATGTCCATCAGATGGTTGCCAGATACCGGTGCACCAGATAAACGGACATGGCTCCCTCGCCGACGGCGGAAGCTACCCGCTTCATGGAATCGAGCCGCACGTCGCCTGCCGCGAACACACCGGGCACGCTCGTCTCCAGCGCGAAGGGGGCACGAGTGAGCGGCCACCGAGGCTCGTCTTTCCGGGTCAACAGATCCTGACCGGTGATGACTGCCCCCTTGTCGTCGCGAGCGACATCCTTACCCAGCCAGTCCGTGCGCGGCGATGCACCGATGAAAGCGAAGACCCAGTTCGTCGCCACCTCCTCCTCGGTCCCCGCGGCCCGATCGGCGACCGTGATCGTCTCGAGGTGACCGTCGCCGCGTCCGGCAACGATCTCCGCTTGAAGCCGCACCTCGATCTTCTCGGCTGCGAGGATGCGCTCGACGAGATACCGCGACATCGATTTCTCCAACGAATCCGAACGCACCAGCATCACCACGCGACGGGCGTAGCGAGCGAGATTCAGTGCTGCCTGGCCCGCCGAGTTAGCCGCACCGACGATGTAGACGTCCTCGCCCTCACAGGAGACCACTTCGTTCGGGGTGGTGCCGTAGTAGACGCCGCGGCCCGTGAGCTCACGGAGTCCCGGAGCTTCGACCATCCGGTACGAGACACCTGTTGCTACGACCACCGCCCGCGCTTCGATCTCGCCGCTGTCGGCGAAACGCACCGCTCGAACCGGCTCGCGCACCTCGAATCCAACAACGTCGCGCGCGAGGACCATCTCGGCTCCGAAACGACGCGCCTGCGCGACGGCGCGGTGAGTGAGGTCGGCCCCCGTCAAGCCCTTAGGAAATCCGAGGTAGTTCTCGATGGACGCGCTCTGGCCGGCCTGTCCTCCTGGCCCCTCTCGTTCGATGACAATCGTTTGGAGTCCTTCCGATGCCCCATAAACCGCGGCTGCCAAGCCTGCCGGTCCGCCGCCGACGATGCAAAGGTCGTAGAGCGGCTGTTGCGCGCTGGTTCGGAGACCAAGAGCGTTCGCAAGATCCAGGTTCGATGGAGCGCGCAACGTCTCGCCATCGGGAATCAACACCAGTGGCAGGTCTGTCGCGGCTGCGCTCGCCAGATCCTGGAGTCGCCGGGCTTCGTCGTCGCGTTCCAGGTCGAACCAGCGGTATGGAACATGGTTCCGTGCCAGGAAGGTCTTCACATCGTAACTGCGTTCTGACCAGCGATCGCCAACCACGCGGAGTCCACCGGCATCATCAAAGTGGCCCTCACGCCAGTCGTTCAGCAAGTCGTCCAGGACCGGATACAGCCGTTCCTCGGGAGGATCCCATGGCTTAAGCAAGTAGTAATCGAGGTCTATGTCGTTGATCGCAGCGATCGCCACTTCGGTGTCGGCGTAGGCGGTCAGTAGCACCAGCTTCGCAACGGGTGCGTGGGTCCGCGTCTGCTCGAGGAATTCCACACCGGTCATGGCGGGCATCCGCTGATCCGACACGATAAGGGCAACGGATCTTTCCCGGAGGGCGAATTGCGTTAGAACGCTAAGCGCATCGGCACCCGACAGAGCACGGACGATCTGGTATTCGGACCCGTACTGCCTTCGCAGGTCGCGGGTGATCGCCTGAGAGACGGCAGGATCATCGTCAACCGTAAGAATTATGGGCTTGGCCAAGCCACCGTCCTCCTTCGAACTGGGCGCGAGAGACTATTCGCCAAGACTCCTGCTTAAGGACCCTGGTCTAGCGACCCAGTTCTGCGGCATTTTCACTGATTCGATGAGCAGGGGAGAAGGCCCGACGCATCCTTGGCTGCGAGGACGTGGCGTACCGCGTCGTTGACGCGGGCGGCGAATGAAGGGTCTGTTGAGGCTCGGGCCACCACTGCATCTGTCATCGCTACCGTCGGAGCGACGGTCTTCGAGACGATCAGGTCACCGCCCGCCGTCAGGAAGTCGATCGCCCGACTCGCGGGGGCCAGGCCGGCCACTGCCTTCGCCGCACCGAGATCATCCGATGTGATCACGCCCTTGAAGCCCATCCCAGCGCGCAGCAGGCGCATCACGGCCGGCGAGAACACCGCAAGATGAGCGGCATCGATCTGCGTATAGGTAGCCAGAGCGACCATGACGAAGGGCACACCGGCAGTGACGGCAGCTCGGAACGAACGCAGGGACGCGCTCGTCCCAGTTGTGGAGGTGTCGGTGACTCCGGCCACGTTGTCGGTGTTCCCCCGAACCCGGCCCAGGCCGGGAAAATGTTTGGCGGTTGTCGCGACGCCGGCATCAGACATGCCGTGGATGAATGACCGACCGTGTTTCGCTACGGTTGCAGGGTCGTGGCCAAACTCTCTCTGCAACGCACCGATCGGTTGATTCAGGGCGTCGGTACCTGGCGGCACGACATCCATCACCGGCGAAAAATCAAGATTCACCCCGGCCTCGGACAGCTGGCGGCCCCATACGAGCGCGTCACGTCGCAACGTCGACGGTGGGGACATCCCTTGGGTCACGGCGCTTGGAATCGGGGAGAACCCCACGCCCTGTAGTGCTTGAATCACGCCACCTTCTTGGTTCGCTGCCACATAGAACCGAACGCCGCCCGTCGCGACTCGTGTGGCCTGCGCCTGCACGGCAGTCGCAACCGCTCGGACGCTGGCTACTCCTGAAGTCGTGGTCTCGGTAAACCACACGGATCCAACGTGGTGAGTTCGTATCACGTCCAATTCGGCGGGTCCCAATCGGTCGCTAGCGAGCCCCAGCGCGAAGAGCTGCCCGACGCGCTGTGGCAGCGTCAAATGGTGGAGCACCTTGTGCGCGCAGGAAAGGGGTGGGCTGGGGAGGGCGATCGGAGTAGGTGACACGGTGGTGGGCTTGGGTGCCGCACTGGACTTGTGCACGGAGGTGGGCATGTGCGCGATGGTGGTCGGAGGCGGACCGGTCGCGCCCTTCGATACACAAGCCGGGGCCATGACCGTAAGTACCGCCGCCAGCCCCCAGATCCTGAAGCTCGCCGGATGCTTTGACACCTGCATGACGCAAAACCGTACCTGTTAGTTGGCCGTCTAACCGATCGTAATTACTGCTTCGTCCAAAGATCCGCGGTAAAAGTCGTAACTGCCGTCGCCGTGGGCACCGATTACAACCGGGGCGGTATTAGAGATACAGCCAATCGTGGCGTTTAGCACCGAAACGGAGCCGTCAACCACCGCTTGTATCTGAGTTGTCGTCTTAACGCACTGCAGAGTGTGATAACCGGTGTTGGGGAGCAGGGTTACCGTACTGGAAACCTCCTTGCTGCCACTGGTTCCGCGGAAGGAGCACAGCAGGGCACCTGACTGTAGGAGTTCCATCTTGATCTGCTGTGCCGGCGAATCTCCCTTACGCATGACATCAAAATCGCCGCTGGTAGGCAAAGACGACGGATCCGCAGAGATCGAGACCTTGACGTTCGCACTCCCTGGGTTCAACGATGGATCGTCCGGGACGCTGACGTAGCCGCGGGTAAAGCCATAGCCGGTGCTGCCATCAACTCCGGGCACTCCCAGCGTCACGTTATTGAGGGTGCCATCGTTCGCTGGGGCAGCACCTGAATCCAGCATGGTCCCGCCGGAGGTCTCGTTCATTGTCCAGAGACCAACGTCAGTGGGCGTAAATGTCTGTTGCGAAAGGCTGAGATTATCGACTTCGAAACTGTCGTCCACGGCCGCGTTCTTCTCGCGAACAACCATGGAGAGAGAATCGTCGGCGTTGGCAAGTGAAACTGTGTTGTCCGCCAGCGGGCTCCAACTGGACTGGGATTTGGTGCAGGAAGAAGTCTGATGGACCTGACTACCACCCGATGAATATTCAATCAAGAAGATGCATACCGAACCCCCAGGAGTGTCACTGCGAACCATGCCTGAAGCCGTGTATTGCGCTCCGGCGGTGCCGCGAGTCACCGGACGAGGCACGGCCCTCAGACCGAAGGTGGCGACCCCATTGTTGGCCGCCTTCCCATCCCAGCTTCCGCTAAAGGCGTCAGAGGCCACCGTCAGTGTGGATCCCACCGCCGTCCAGCCAGTCGTTGTACCGGCTTCGAAGGTTCCGTTGCCAAGCAGATTCGGGCCAGAGGAGGCTGACGCGACTCCTGTCCAGACGCTTGTTACAACAGCAATCAGCACAACAACCAGCACCCGAGTGGTCGCGCGCGGCGCTCTATGCATGCTCAACACCTGGACTCTTTTCCTCCTAGCCGTGGAGAGCCGACGGTAACAGCCGGCACAGGTGCCTATCACCTAGCTCCGGCGAGCTGCCGATAACTCACGGATGGACTACAACATCGACAGGGACGACCACCAGTGGGGTTGTCCGATATGTGGAGACGAGATCCCTTACGGAGGACTCCACGAACATCCTTTCGTGCCGTTTCGGGAGGCACATCACCCCCGACCTCTTTCCCTCATTCGTCAGTGCAAGAGCTGCCACAAGATCATCCTCATGTTGAAAATGGCCCACGTCAGACGGCCGTTGGGTGGCCGCTCTTACTGGATCTGCCGATCCTGCCGTCACCACTAAAGCTGGCGATGGAACCATTCGGGGGGGCTGGGCGTCCTTATAGCGTGATGACAGAATGCTGAGCACCAAGGTGGATCGGCTTGCGTCAGTGCACAAGTCCCGGATAGGCGAGATGTACCTGCGACATGCAGATGCCGCAGTGCGACTCGCCTATCTGCTCACGGGAGACCGCGAAGTGGCGGAGGACCTCGTCCAGGATGCCTTCGTCAGGCTTGGTGGGCGCCTGGTCCACCTCCGGGACGCGGACGCCTTCGACGCATATCTGCGAACTACGGTCGTCAACCTCAGCCGCTCGTACTTTCGTCGCAGGCGGGTGGAACGTCAGTACTTGGACCGAGAACGCAGCACGGTTCAACCCGAGGAGGTCTCCCGGCCGGGCCGCTCGGTGGAGGACCAAGAGGAGCTGTGGCAAGCGTTGGGAAGGTTGTCTCCGCGCCAGCGTGCCGCCATCGTGTTGCGCTTTTACGAGGACCTTCCGGAAGGCGAAGTGGCGAAGATCCTGCAGTGCGCTCCCGGGACGGTCAAATCCCTCGTGTCGCGAGGGCTGGAAAAGCTGAGAAGCGAAATCGGTGAGGACAGGTGAGCCAAATGGACGATGAAATCCGCAAGCTCTTGCGGCAGAAAGGGGACGAAGTGCCTCCACATGGAAAAGTTCCGGAATCGTTGAAGCCGCGGGTGCGGCTGCGGATCGCACGAAACGCTGCGGCGGTGGGAACAATGTTTGTCTTGTTGGGAGCGGGCACTTTCGTGGGTGCACGAGCCCTGAACACGCCGGGATCGACGAAGCCCATCCGGCCGGCATCCACTCCAACCGCGCAGCCGACTCGGCCGGCCTGGACTCCAACGGTGCAGCCGACTGCGCCGGCCTCGACGACAGCCTGTACTTCAGGTCAGCTTCGGGCGGTCGGATCGTTCCAGGGAGCCGCGGGCTCACGTGCAGGGGCGATCATTCTCACGAACTTTTCGGACGTCACTTGCACCTTGCAGGGCGACGCCACGATCAGATTGCTGGATCAGAACCTAAAACCGATCACGTCCGGCGTCGTCTTCAGCTCGGTTCCCGCAACGTGGCAAGTCAACGCCTCGCCCGCGCCTCCGGGGTGGCCCGTCGCCACGCTGGCGCCGGGCCAAACCGCTTCCGTTCGCACGAGCTGGTCCAACTGGTGCCCTGATGGAAGGCCAAGCCCGTTATGGCAGATCGAGATTCCAGGTGGGGGCACCGTCAACGTGAACGGAGTGGACTCGGCGGGTCCTCCACCATGCAACGGACAAGGCCAGCCGTCGACGATAGAGGTAGGGCCGTTCGAGCCAGGTTCCGGCGGCTAGGCGCTGCGAGTTCGGTCAAAGCGAGCGCGATCAGCGTGGTGCTCAAAGCGGGTGTGGCCGCTGCTCGGTCCGTCAAGGAGCGAGCGCGACCGCCGCTTCGGGCGTAACCACGCGGAAGCTGAAGCTCTCCTCCAAGTAGAGATACACGGTATCGGCGTCATAGCGCTCATAGCCGATGGAGATGTCGTCGCCCGAATCGAAAAGGAAATCGCCCCCGCGCAAGCTGACGACGGCTCCGCCCTCGACTCCGGGGGCCCAGACGAGCGGGCCGCCGAGGATCTTGCGGAGGTGGTCGAGGAGCGGGTAGCCGCCATGTTCGCTGGTCTCGAGCACGTTGGTGTACGCGTTGGGGCCGAGCGCGAGGCCGTAGGGACCATCGATGCCGGCAGCGAGCATCGCCTCGACGGCTTTGGCTACGTGACGAGGGTAGAGCTCGCATTGGTCCCCCAGCGGGATCGGATCGTGTTTAGCGCGCTGGAGGATCCCCGCGATTCCGGCCAACTCCCAGCCATGGAAGACGGCGCTGTTCTCCGCCACCGCGAGTCGTTGTGCGGCCTCGTCCAGCGCGGACAAGTCGACGTCTCGCGCCCCACGATCTACATCCCGTAGTTCCTCCCGGTCCACCGTAAACGGCGCCTGTAGCTCAACCAGCGGAAGGACCTCCCGCTGCGCGGCCCGAATACCCTCCCAAGGTTCATCGTTGAGTCGCCGCTTCCGTCCCAGGTTTGTCGCGCTGTGCTCCCAGCCGTGTGGGCCGGCGAAATCAACGAGTTTGCGTGCCGCGAGCTTCGGCGTCAGCCGCTCCCGCGCTTCGCTATCCAGGATGCTCCACGCGGCCTTACTGATGGGGGCATGCTCGCGGAGCAGGTGGCTCATGCCCGAGCCTCCCTCAAACTACCGATGCCGAGCGAAATACCGCCGACAACGGGAGCGCCCCGGGATGCAGCGCCTTCGACCGCTCCCTCCTCAGCCTCTTCGCCCTCTTCGACGATGTCGCCCTCATGGAAGAGGATGCCTTCGGCGATCTCTCGCCACAGCGGGGTACGGCGCAATAGGAACTCGAGGTCCATCGCGAAGTGCTTGAACTCCTCACCCTGTGCGTCTCGCATGATTCCGCGCGCCTCGAGATCCGGCTCGATCGCTATGCGCTGCTCGTACCAGCCGATCGCCTCTGCCTCTTCGGTCAACGACGCACACATACGTGCAAACGTGCGAGTCTCGGCAGGCAGCTCGCCGGCAGGCTCGTGGTACTGATCGAAGCCCATAAGAGGGACAGCTCCTTTCCTGATATTGCAAGCCGATCAAGTTCAGTTAAGGGTTTGCGTTGCTTTCTGTAGCGGGCATTAGAACAGCTTCTCGAGAGGGTCGGTGATAGGGATTGCCCGTTTCGTTCCGTCTCCCCTGCGTCACACGATGCCCCCCCGGTAGGGCAGGGCCAGGGAGGCTTCTCGAATGAGGACGGACGGGTAGTTTCAAGAAAGTGGAGGATGCATCGAACACCTCGATTGACACCTCAGTGCCTTCTAACCGCGGCCGGATATTCGTTACAGACGGGGGGATCGAGACCGATCTGATCCACCGGCGAGGTGTGGACCTAGCGGAATTCGCCGCCTTTCCCCTGCTCGACAGTCGAGAGGGAGTGGCAGTGCTGCGGCAGTACTACGACGACTACATCGCGATTGCCAAGGCCAGCAGATGCGGGTTAATGCTGGAAAGCCCCACCTGGCGGGCGAACCCGGACTGGGGCAGTCGCCTCGGCTACTCGGCGCAGGATCTGTCGCGCCTGAACAAATCGGCGATCGCCATGATGATTGGAATCCGGAACCAGCACTTGGATGAAATCCCGGACATCCTCGTCAGCGGATCCGTGGGTCCTCGCTTCGACGGCTATTCCGATCGCTTGAGTCTCCCGCCGGACGCGGCAGCGGAGTACCACCACCCTCAACTCGCCGCGTTCGCATCCGCCGGTGCCGGTCTGGCCACCGCCTACACGATCACGCACGTCGGTGAGGCCATTGGGATCGTCCGTGCCGCACGGGGCCTCGGCTTACGCGTGGCCGTGTCGTTCACCGTGGAAACCGATGGACGGCTACCCAGCGGCGTGACGCTTGCGCGAGCGATCGGAGAAGTTGACGCCTCAGCCGCTCCTGACTATTTCCTGGTTAATTGCGCACATCCAAGCCACATCGAGCGAGCTTTGTCCAACGAGGGCGATTGGACGCACCGCATCGCGGGCACTCGCGCGAACGCGTCCACCGCGGATCACGCTGAGCTCGACGAGGCCATCCAACTAGACGACGGCGATCCGGCCGAGTTTGCCTCAGCGCAGCGGAAGCTCAACGCCAGGCTCCCTCACTTGTCTGTATTCGGCGGTTGCTGCGGAACGGACGCAAGACACATCGCAGCATTGATGGCTATCCCCCTCTAGGAACCCAAGCGTCGGGCCGATCCTCCGACCGCTTCCTCTCCGGGCTAAGGCAAGGATATTGGGAGCCCCGGCGCCCGGGATTGGCGACCACTCCTTTCGCAGCCCCCCTCACCAAAGGGCGACCAAGGTCGCAATCTGGCTACCTACATCTCCTTTTGTGCAGGGCCGAGAAAGGAGGTGCTATGGATGTCGCTTTGCACGGGCGCAGTTGGTGGAAATAGCCTTGATCAGCTCGTGTCCCGATGGGACCTGAGCCAGGGCCAGTGCGGTATGGATGAATCAACTCCAAGTTGGAGGCGGTACGCGTGCGGCGAACGAAGATAGTTGCAACCCTGGGACCTGCCTCATACGACGCCGGGGTGATCGATTCCCTCATCAACACTGGAGCGGACGTCCTCCGCTTGAATTTCGCACATGCGGACGCGCGGACGCAGACGAAGCTTGCCAAGCTCGTTCGGGAAGGTGCAAGTCGGAACGGGAGAGTGGTAAGCCTCCTCGCCGATCTGCCAGGTCCCAAGATGAGGACCGGACCGGTGAGGGACGGCGAAGTTCGCTTGGAATCCGGGCAATCGTTCGAGCTTCGCGAGGGCCATGACGTGGGTGGGGAGATCGGAGTGACGACGACGGTTCCCCGGATCGCGAGCCTGCTGGTAGCCGGCGACGAGGTCTTCTTGGCGGACGGGCAGATCGTTCTCGAGGTAAAGGAGGTGCAGGACGAAGGCGTCCGAACTCGGGTGATCCGGGGCGGCATCCTGCGCTCTGGAAAGGGGATGCACATTCCCGGTGCGGAGCGGAAGCTGCATGCCTTCGGCGCGCGCGATGAAGAAGCCCTCCGCCAAGCTCTCGAGATCGGAGCTGACCTGATTGGGCTCTCCTTCGTGAGAGATGCGGACGATGTTGCCCACGCCAAAGAGAGAGTCGCAGTGACAAAGCCGAGCCCACCTGCGATCGTGGCAAAGATAGAGACGCGTTCTGCGGTCGACAACCTCGATGAGATCATCCAGCTCGCAGACGCGGTGATGATCGCGCGTGGTGATCTCGGTATCCAACTCCCCTTCCGCGAGATTCCATTGCTTCAGAAGAACATCATCGCTGCGTGCAACCAGCTGGGAAAGCCCGTCATAACGGCGACCCAGATGCTGGAGTCGATGACTCGTTCGCCGCTACCAACGAGGGCGGAGGTCAACGACGTGGCCAACGCAGTGATCGACGGAACCGATGCCGTGATGCTCTCGGAAGAGACCGCCGTAGGTGATTATCCGGTAGAAACCGTAAGGGTGATGAGCGAGATCGCTATGGAGGTCGAACTTCGAGGAAGCGCCGCACCAGCTCGGGCCAGACCCGGACCCGACGATCCAGTGTCCTGGGCTATCGCTCGAGCAGCCGTTCAGGCATCCGAAGAGCTGAAGGTGGCACTGATCGTTTGCCCAACCCGCACCGGTGCTACCGCACGACGGATAGCTGCTTTCCGGCCGAGCATGCCGATCCTCGCGATCTATCACAGCATCGAGACTCTGCAACGCCTGGCCCTGGTGTGGGGTGTCGTCCCCTTTCAGGTTCCATTCCTTCGAGCTGACGAACTCTCGGTACGAGGTTTGAAGAGGGCGTTAACTGCGGTGCACGATTCGGGCTTGGGCCGGCCGGGGGAACGCATGGCCCTGGTTGCCGGGGGCTCACCGCCGCGCGTTGCAAGTACAGATCTCGTGCGAATCCTGACTATTTGATCGCGAAAGGCACCTAGGCGCGCTGCCGTGCTGGCTGCCTGCCATCACCTCCGAAGACACGGACCAAAAAGCGCGGCGCCGCCGCTCTGCCGAGGCAGACACACACAAGTGGAGTCTGTGCGGGCATTGGTAGCTTGTTCTTAGCGGTTGTCCTCGACGTGATCGACCCAGGAGGCGATGGTGAGTGAACTCGATGATTTCCTTGGCACGGCCCTCCCCCGCCAGCTTGAGGCAGAGGAAGCGCTTCACAACGGCGACGCCGAACCACGATTGAAGATGTGGTCCAAAGACGATCCGGTGACTCTCTTCGGCGCGTTGGGCATTGCTCAGAGTGGGTGGGACACGCTGAGCCAGACCTTCCGGGCGCTTGCCTCACGGTTTTCCAATTGCACGGCTTACGACTTCGAACTGCTCGCTGCGGGCGCTAGTGGGGACCTCGCCTACACGGTCGGCATCGAACGTTGTTCGAGATCCTTCGACCGAGGGCCATTGGAGTCCACCACCGTTCGAGTCACTCACGCCTATCGGCGCGAGGACGGTGAATGGAAGATCATCCACCGTCATGGTGACGCACTATCTGTCGACCAGAGTTTCCCCTCCGACCGTGCGATACCGACACGGCCCTAGTCTCTCAGGCGGCTGCTCTGACTGCGCCTCTGGCATGGGTCCTGCTGAAGACCTTTCCGGGCTCGTCCGGAGTCCCCAACAAGGGCAAGAGATAACGGTCAACACCGTAATATCCGGCGACTCTCCAAGCCAGAATCAAGCCGATGCTTATCAAGATGAACAGCGGGTTTACCCCGGCGCTGCCAGCGAACACATAACTGAAGTTCAACGTCGCTCCGAACAGAGCGGCGATCCCTGTGAAAACTCCGAGGATCAACATGATTCCGATCGCTAACTCTCCGACCGCAACCACCTTGGCGATCCAGTGATACTGCCCGTTCGCAATCACGTTCAGGAACGACTTGTACCAGCCATAGGCCACCGCAGGGTGATCACCTTTGGTGAGCTGGGTAGCTGCGAACTGGCTGAAGCCCTTTACCGCGACACCGCTTTTCATCCATGCGGCGCTTCCGGGGCCGAATACCTTGTCCCATCCGGTCTTGAGCCACTCGTAACCGAGGTAGAGCCTTGCGGCGAGCCAGATCACGGCCGCCGGGCGCGATGCAAACAACCACCTGGCGAGCTTCGGTTCCTCATAGTAGTGAAGCTTCTTGGTCTGGATCATGGTGGGCTCCCTTTTCTAGTGACGGGCTACTAGATCAGCATCGTCGAAATGCGCCGAATCTCTTAGGGCCGAACGGCCCGAGTTTGAGGAGGCGTTCGGCCCTCTCAGATAGCCCTAAGTGGTGCGCTCAGAGTGATCCGGACCATTCCCGAAGCCTTACTGGCTAGGTTTCAGTCTGCGAGTGCTCCGCACGCACCCGCGCGATGTAGGAGGCCGCCTCCGCGCGGCGGGCGACGTCGAGTTTCTGCAGGATGACGGAGACGTAGTTCTTCACAGTCTTGTCGGACAGGTGGATCCTCGCGGCTATCTCACGGTTGGTGAGACCCTCTCCAATCAATCCGAGTATCCGTTCCTCCTGAGGTGAGAGGCGGGCCAGTTTGGGGTCCTTCTCGTCGAACTTGGCTTTGCGCAGTCGTTCCAACACGCGTTCAGTCACTTCCGGATCGAGAAGCGATTTGCCGGACCCCACTGTGCGGATGGCATCGAGCAGATCGTTGCCCCGGATTTGCTTCAGCACGAAGCCGGCCGCTCCGGCCATGATCGAGTTAAATAGGGCCTCGTCGTCCGAGAACGATGTCAACATGATGACCTGTGCATCTGGACGTTCATCACGGATTGCGCGGCACGCTTCCACTCCCGAGCCTCCGGGCATCCGAACATCCATGACGATCACATCCGGTTGATGTGCGCTAGCTAGCGAGACTGCGCTAAGTGCGTCGTCGGCTTCGGCTACGACCTCGATATCATCTTCTGTTTCAAGCAGGGAGCGGAGTCCCTGACGCACAATCTCGTGGTCGTCAACCAGCATCACCCTGAGGATGCCCGGCACGTGCTACCTCTCCTCTATGGCAATCGACAAAGTGTGCACGGTACCTTTGGGCTTGCGCGTCGAAATGATGATTTCTCCGTCGATGTTTTTGGCGCGTTCTTCAATGTTGGTGAGGCCGTCACCTCGCTGGACCGTAGCTGGGTCGAAACCGATGCCGTCATCCTCGATGGTCATCACGACGGTCTTGCCCTCCCTTATAGCGCATGCAACCCAAACCTGGCTTGCTCGAGCGTGACGCGCGATGTTCGAGAGGATGCCGCGAACTATCTGTATCAAATCTCCTCTAGCGGCTTCAGGAATCATATCGAGCGCGGTGTCGGACAGTTGGACGGATGCCTCACTGAGAGCATTGATCTCGAGCTCCCTGACGAGCTCTTCGATGCCTCCCTTCAGTCCTCGTTCTGCTACCGTTTTGGGCTGAAGGGCGAAGATGTAGGAACGCACATCACGCACAACATCGTCCAGGGTGCTGATCGCTTCATCTATTCGCCTCTTCGTCGCCTCCGGGTTCCGCTCTATAAGCGTCATGACGCCCTGAAGTGATAGACCCACGGAGTAGATCGACTGGATCACTCCATCGTGCAGCTCTTTGGAGATTCGATCTCTTTCTTCCAGAACGGCCAGCTCTTCTCCACGGAGCCTCAAGTCCTCGACCAAGTTCGCATTGTCAATGGCGACGCCCGCTTGGGCCGCAAGCGTCATGGCGATCCGTTCGTCATCCTTGGAGAACCTATGACCGCCCTCCTTCTCAGTCATGTACAAGCGGCCGAAGATGCGCCCTCGCACGATTATCGGCACTCCGAGGAACGAATGCATCGGTGGGTGATTCGGTGGGAAGCCATAGGAATCGGGATGGTCGGAGATCTCGTTTGTGCGCAGTGGGCGACCGCCTTGGATCAAGGCACCCAGGAGGCCCTTTCCATGCGGAAGCTCTCCGATCCTGTCTGCCGCAGCCGGCTCGATACCCGAATAGACGAAGCGCGTCAGAAGTCCATCGTCACCCAGAACGCCAACAGCCGCGTAGCGCGCCCCCACTACCTCGCGGGCTACATCAGCGATCCGCTGGAGAACTGCATCGATATCGAACTCCGAGGCGAGTGCCAGCCCCGCCTCGACTAATCCAGCGGTCTGGCGCTCAGCGGCTCTGTTCATGGTCCTGAATCTAAGCGGCCGGCGCCGGCGAGGACTTCATGTTGAAGCCCCATTCGCCGATGAGGTTGCAGCACCCAGGTCAGATTCGAGGTCGTGGCTGCCTGATCGGTCCGGGGCCAGCGTCACGCGGGTGTCGTCCCAACCCCACACGAGCTCTCCCGAAACCCCCAGCACACCTGGCACGATGGCTGCGATCTCCATCGCAAGGTTGCACATCGACCTTCGGTCCGCTCTTCCTTGGATGATTACGCAGCCGTGGTCGCAGGTGGTGACCAGACCGGAAAAGTGCCCCAAGCCCAACAGTTCGATCGCGTCATGTACGGAGGTGCTTACATCGAGATCCGTGCGAGCCATGGCTCGGACGAGATCGGAGCGGGCAAGGACCCCCATCACGTAGCCGTCACCATCTATAACCGGAAGTCGCCTGAACCCATGCCGGTCGAGCAGCGAAGCTGCTTCCCACACCGAGGCATCCCTCGAGATCGATACGACCTCTCGAGACATGACGTCTCCCACGCAGGAGCCGTGGACCAAGCATGACGGCGCCTCTCGCAATTGGAACCTTAGGGGATCGATGGCCTCGAATGGAAACCCGAGGTGCGGCGGGGCTATGGCTCGCGTGAGATCGGCTCTCGAGGCGACGCCAACGAGCTTTCCTTCGTGCACAACCGGTGCACCGCTGATGCGGTTCCTCGCCAGCATCCTTCCGGCATCCTCGATCGCGTCCTCGGACCGGAGCGTCACCACGAGGTGGGTCATCACGTCCTCGACTCTTAACTTGTTCATCTGCTCCCACTTTCGTAAGCGCACGGTGCCACCGCCATGACAGAGCTTCTCCAGAAGCTGGACGCTGATTTGGTTTCCTACGGTGCTGAAGCCTCCGACGCTTACTTGACTGTCAATGCCGTCCGCATACCCAACCGGTAGTGCATCGGCAGGTTACAAACGATCACGTAGTGGCCCGGTTTCAGGGTTGTCGTCAGATCTTTGCTCGCACCCACCTTGATTCCACCCAGCTCGGCCACATTCACATCGCCCTTCTTGTCCTCAGCGGCTCGCATGTATCCCTCTTGTTTGATGATCGGAAGCATTCCGGCCGCATGGGTGGTCTTCAAGATCACAAACTCGTGGAAAGACGGACCCGTGTTGGCAACATCGAAAGTGACCTTGCCCGAGGGGATCGTGGCCTGATCGAGCTTGATAGAAAAGTCCGCCACAGAGGCTTTGACGACGGTGCCATTTTGCGACGGCGCGGCCGCGACAGGCTGGATTGGGGCAGATGGCTGTGCGACTGCAGCAGTGCTATTGCCGAACGCGCCCAGGATCAACCCAACTCCGAAGGCCACTGCGACGAAGAAACCCGCCATACCCCACACGATCTGGTACTTGATCCGATTGAGATCCGCTGCGTTCTGCACTGAGAGCTCCCTTTGTTGAGGAATTGCTCCTAGCATCGTCGGCAGCGGGCCAACCCGTCAGGGCCGATGGCCCCCTGATCTAGGGGCCACGCGGCACTCCGTCGGTCGTCGGGTGCGAGCGATTCTGAAATCCGAGCCGGATCATGAACTCGCCGGCAACCTGCCTATCGGTGCGCGACCGTCACACCATCAAGCGACGAAACTTGCGTTGCCCGAAACGATCGGAACGTCCCGGAAGCCCTTGACGATGAGGTAGATGCCGAGCGACAACTCCCAAAAGAATTCCGGAACCGTCGCAATCACCTGTGGGCCCGAGCCGGGCTCGAAGAGGTCGAACATGATCGCGGTCCCCGAAAGGATGATGAGCGGACCTCCAATGAGCCCCAGCATCGCCATGCCCCGTGGAACCAGACCAGACCGGTACATCAGGTACCCCAGCAACAGCCCATTCCCGACGCCCACAACCCAACCCGGGCCTAGCAAGAAGGTCCAGTCGTGGATCGCGACCAGCGACCTGCCGAGGTTGACGAGCGAGCTCCCACCCGCGGCCCCGACATCTTGCCGCAACGTCACGACCGTAAGAAGGCTGAGGATGCCGACCGCGATGAAGGCGGACTCCATGATCCGCGCGGTGACGTAGCCGAGGGCTAGAACTTCGCTTTGTCGCTTGAGGACCGGGAACAGCACCACCGCGCTTCCGATGTTGGCGACGATGAGGATCATCTCCAGGAGCGCTCCGAGGGCGATGCCATTGTCAGCGCTGGCGCCCACGCCAGCGATGTAGTGGACGTGTTCTAGGACTGGCTTGTACAACGCCAGCGCTGCAGGGATGCTTGTGACAAAGGTGATGATGAAGAGCCATCCCGCTATCCGGGCGATGTTCCTGTTTGAGTCCATCTAGGACTCCTTCCTTCGTCGAGTTCGACAACCTAGGTGACGCGTTTTGCCACCGCGTCCACCCTCACCGTTGTGCGGTGTCGGCGTCAAGCAGCCCAACCTGTACGTGATGACGTCACAGATCTCGCGCCATTCGCAGAGCGGTCTCCGTCGAGCCACACTGGATAATGCAACGCTAGATGTGAACGACGACCTCTCTCACTTCTGCCCCTCGGAAGGTGGCACCGGGAGGCTGCGGGGCGTTCTCCAGACCGGCTTCGGCCATCTCCCGGGCAGCCGCCTCGTTCTCGAAAAGGACTATGGCTAGGCTCTCCCCATCCTTAGTGGTCGCCAGCCAGTATCCGGACAAGAGCCCTGGTACCTGTTCGAGCTGAGGCAGCATCGTCCGGAGATACTCCAGCCCCTCTTCCTCGTGGCCCGCTTCGACGTCGGCAGTCACCAGTAGGGCGTGCATGGGCTCCCTCCTCGACTCGGGATGCAAGCTAAAGGAGTGTATTTGGGACCGAACTCCTCGAACAACTCACGCTCGTTAACTCCGCGCGCGCTCACGCCGTTTCCTCGATCACTGTTTCCCGGCCCCATCACCAGCTCTCACCCCTCTGTGCCCCCCTTCTCCGAGGTCTGCGTCCACATACTCTTGGCGTCGGAGCGCTTGAAGGCCCTTCCCGGCTCTTCGGGAGTTCCAAGCACGGGGAGGAGGAAGCGGTCGAAACCGTAGTATCCAGCGACCCTCCAAGCCAAGATCAGCCCGATGCTGATCGGGATGAATAACGGGTTAACTCCAACACTGCCGGTCTATCCCGGAGCGAAGCTGATGGACCCCTCCCCCCCAGCGCCCAGACCGGGGTGCATTCCCGCGCTTCCCACCAATACGGGGGGTAGGCCGGGATCAATCGGACGGTGTTGGAGATGACCAATGGCGGCCAACACGTCGCCACGAGTAACAACTCCAATCAGTCGTTCCCCATCAACGACCGGAATGCGATTGATCTTATGGACCCTCAGGAGACGAGCCACCTCATCTAGACGCGTTTGAGGACCGACCGTGACTGGCGGACAGGTCATGATGTCCTTGGCCCGATGCAGCCCCCAGGAACCACGATCGGTCTCGGGACGGCGGGGCCCATGGTTGGAGCGCCGGAGAGCAAGCCGGACCATGGGACCACCAAGGGCATGCGCAAGGTCGCGCTCCGAAATGACTCCCACTACCCTTCCCAGCTTGTCGACTACCGGCATCCCAGAGATGTCGCGGTCTGCGAGGATCTCGGCGATCTCCTCAAACAGAGCTTCGTCACGGCAAGCTATGGCCGGCGTCGTCATGAGGTCCGCGACCACAGTCTCCATGCCCGGATCCGAAACATCTGGGATGAGATCACGTATCGAAACGATGCCGAAGTCCGTTCTCTGCACCTCGTTCATGCCGTCACCTCTCCTCGACTGCGAGCACCTGTCTTTGACGACAATGGTGACCCCCCCAGCGAGGATCAAATAGGGCCTGATGGCCCTCGTTCTGGATGCCGTTTGGTACCCGAGGGTTTGGATCCTTGTTCGGATGGGACTCGAGGTAGAGCTGGAACACGGCAGTCGTGATCCCGAAACCGACGTCATCTCCATATCGCAGAAGCGCCCCGCTCATCTGCGGGGGGTAAACGTCAATGAGATTCGGCGTCAGATCGGGATTGTCTTTCAGGCCTTCAACCTGTTCCCTCATATGAGCGTCTTGCGTAACATCACACTGGCTCCGCGCGATGTGCTCGGCCTTTCTCGTTCCGAGGCGAAGGAACGTGCCATGCTGCTCCTCGAACGCTTTGGACTTGAAGACAAGCGCGACGAGTATCCGGATCGCCTCTCCGGGGGCCAACAGCAACGCGTTGCGATCGTACGCGCGCTTGCCATGCAGCCCCGCATCATGCTCCTCGATGAGGTCACGAGCGCCCTCGACCCAGAACTGGTCTCAGAGGTTCTAGAAGTAATCCGCGAGCTGGCGGCTGGGGCTATGACGATGGTGATCGCGACGCACGAGATGGTGTTCGCCCGCGACATCGCTTCGCGAGCCTGCTTTCTCGATGATGGACTCATACTCGAGCAAGGGCCGTCCGACCAGATCTTCACGACGCCACGTGAGGCGCGCACCCAGCGGTTCCTTCAGCGAATCGTGGCCGCGGGCCGCCTGTAGTCGCTCTCGGCTGGTCGTCCTAAAAAGAGGCGCGAACCTAGAATCATTGGGACCTAACTCGCGTGGCGCCTGAGGTGATCATCCAGCTTGACGGCTAGCTCGTAGATGCGATCGCTGAGGTGGGCACCCTGTTCCTCAATGCGAGCGCTTAGCCCATCCATCCTGCTCGAAAGACCATCGATCCGAACGCACTGAGCTCGAACCTCCGAGGATAGGACGTCCAAACGTCCGTCGACCCTTGTTCCCAAGCTCTCGATCCGGCCGCCCAAAATAGACGAGCGTACCGATGAGTGTCGCAGCCAAAAGGCCGATAACGGTCCAGATCTGAGCTTCCACGGCGTGGACAAACCTACGACAGGGTCGGCCACCAGGTGAGTCCGACAAGCTCGACACCGTCCACTCCTTGGGGCTCTCGTGACGTAGAACCGGCGGTCTGCACTCGCGTTATCCGATTTTCAGGGGGGCGCGAATCTACGGAATCCGCAAGCAGAATTGATTGATCGAACGGCGACTAGGAGGTCCTGTGGATGGTTTCGCGGTTGCGCACCTGGATGAGATCGACGAGCGGGCCGACGGGCGCTGTCTCTTTCGGCCGGTCAGGCACTACTTCGGCATAGCGGGCTTTGGCATCACTGCATGGACGGCCCATGCCGCAGGCGACTTGGTCATCGATGAGCACGACGAGGACGATCCCAGTTCGGATGAGGAGCTGTTCCTCGTGGTGCGAGGGCACGCCAGGTTCGAGCTGAACGGCGACCAGATTGACGCGCCCACCGGCACTTTGATCTTCGCCCCGCCCCGTGCCAAGCGGATCGCGTTCGCGACGGCGCCGGGCACGACCATCATGGCGATCGAAGGGACGCCAGGCCAGGCCGTACGAAGCTCGCGGTTCGGAAGTATGGGCTTCACGTCCGGGTGACGGCGGACCTCGCCAGCTCTTGGCCAGTGGCATCGAGCGCTACCACCCCGAAGTAAGGGCCCTTGTCATTCACCGCGATGGCCGTCTCGAAACCGCTGCGCGGTACTTCGCCAACTGTCCTCAGAAGTCTCCTTTGCGCTCCAGCTAGCACTCGCCAGCTATGCACCTCAGTGGCGCCGTTCCAGGAGGCGTAGACGGTAACGCCCGCGGGTGGGTTGGAACCCACCGCGAGCACGGGGGGATCCTGGGGCCGCGCCCCCCAGTGCTGGAGGAAAGCTCGGTACGATTGTTTGTCCTCGGGAAATCGCCCATCCAGAAGGATGCTCCCAGCATCGTCGAAGAGCGTGAAGTAAGGCTCGTCTCCCCAACCTACGAACGTCCTCCCGCCCGAACATGACTGCACGCTGCCTTGGTTGCTGCAGAGCAGCCGGGCGGGATGCTGCAAACTCTGGTGAACCGTGGCTCGCATAAGGCGCTCGTCGAGGCTAAGCACCAGGGCCCGCGACTGAGCCTCCATCTGGGGCGCGTCGGCATTGTCGAATACGGTGACGAGGCCCTTGCCTGCCCAGCTGGCGTGGTGCTGCCAGAAGAAATGGGCGTTGTCCGACATAGCGAAGTCCGATTTCTTTCCCCCCAGCCGCCACACGATGTCACCGCTTGCCCGTGCGACACGGTAGACGGCATTCGTATTGCGCGCGGAGACCAAGAGGTCGCCGTCAGGTAAGACGTCGATCGAATTGATGTGGAAGTAGTCGAAAGGGCGGTCGTGGGGCGCGATCTCAAGAGTGAGCGCGGTCTCCTCGATGCTGACGTGGTCGAGACTGTGCCAGACCCACAGGATCTCGCCCGTGGCGATGTCGATCTCGAGGATGAGGGACTCATATCCCGGCGCCTCTGTCTTTCCCCCCAGAGTCGAGAGATCGACCGCCCTATCGCGATAGGACGTCACCAGAGCGGTGTCCTGGGGGCTGATCCTGAACTCGTGCAAGTCGGGATAGAGGGGGGCATGTCCCCGGATGGTGCTGATCTCCCGATAGGAGGTGTCGAGCACGTGACACGTGCCCTGGCCGTGGCCATGGAAGGCGCGACCTTCCCACCACGTGAGCACCGGCTCACCGCGGTACCGCTGTACTCGCAGATTCATCGGGGTCCCTAGTGTCTCTCGGAACCACACCAGATCACCGCGGGTGTCGACGATCATCTCGCCTAGCTGCCCGGGGGCCTGACCCTCGAACGTCTTGGGGGTCACGAAGATGTAGCCGGGTGATCCCACCGCAGGACCCGTGACATTGACGGAAGGTGGGGCTAGGTCTGGCCGAGAACGGAAGCGCATGACCCCTGGGTCACCGGCAGAGGGGGAGGGGGTGGGGCGTGACCAGCGCGCGCCGGCGTAACCGGCGCCCGCCAGAGCCGCTGCACCGGCCGCGGCGAGTGCGCCGCGTACGAAAACGCGGCGATTGACCCGAACAGGGGGGCGGCCCGCAGGGTCAGAAGTGTCGGAGCGGGCAGAAGGGTCAGGCAAGAGTCGATCCTCGTTGAAGTGGGTCAGGCAGAGGCAAGGATAAGCGTCGAGCTTGCACCGCTTCGGTAAGGCTGTACGCGCGACCGTTCAGCGGTGCTCCTCAGCATGCTCCTGCGGGTGACGAACGTTGTGCCGTTCAACTTTAGTGGAGCTACCTGGTCTCAGACGGCGCGGCGGTAAAGGTGCACGGAAATCGGCGCGAACACCGCGATGATTCCGAGATCCCAAGCGATCGACTGCCAAATGTAGGTTCCGGTGGGTCCACCTACCATCAGCGCACGCACCGCCATCGCCGCGAGCGACAGGGGCTGACGGGTCGCGAAGGCCTGGAGCCAGCCCGGCATCGACTTCACCGATACGAAAGCCGCCGACGCGAAGACTAGCGGTGCCAGAACCGGAAACGCAGCGGCCTGCGCCGACTCCGGATCCCCCACCGCCAAGCCGACGGTCGCGAACACCCACGACATCGCGTAGCCGAACAGCAGCACTAGGAGCGCGCCACCGATCATCGCGATCACGTTCGTATGGATGCGCCATCCGACCAGGAAGCCGACGACCATCATGAGGATGACCACGAACACGTTCCTGAAGAGGTCGGCCATGGAGCGTCCTGTTAGCACCGCCGAGCGTGCCATCGGCAGCGCGTGGAACCGCTCGGTTAGTCCGCTCTTGAGGTCCGTAGCAAGGCCCACGGCGGTTGCAAGCGAGCCGAATACTACGGTCTGCACGAAGATCCCGGGCATGAGGTAATCCACGTATGGAAATCTGAAACCTGGCACCTGGATGGCGCCGCCGAAGACGTAGCGGAACATGAGCACGAAGATGACCGGCTGGATCGTCGAGAAGACGAGCAGCTGAGGAACCCGCATGTAAGCGATCAGATTCCGGCGAGTGATCTCGAGCGTGTCGCGTACGGCTCCCATGGGGATTCGCCGGTCGTCCCCCTGCTCGATCGTGGTCGAGGCCGTCTGAAAGCTCATCTCCTCACCCTTCGCTCGAAGTCGCCGCACCGGAAGGGTCTTCGGCCCGATGTCCGGTCAAAGCCAGGAATACGTCGTCGATGCTCGGCTCGCGCACGGTAAGGCCGTCGGGCTCGAGCCCCGCCCCGTCGAGCGAACGCAGCGCGTCGATCAGAACGCGCGCGCCAGTATCGCTTGTTATGCGAAGCGTGTGATCGTCACGCTCGAGACGGTTGCGCAGAGAACCCGCCAGCAATCCCATGGCCTGCTCGGCGCGGCCGTCCCCGCGAAACTCCATCTCGATGACGGTCTTGCCGAGCTGCGCCTTCAGCCGCTCGGGAGTGTCGTTCGCGATTACCCTCCCGGCGTCGACCACGGCGATTCGGGCCGCCAGACGGTCCGCCTCCTCCAGATATTGAGTCGTCAGGAGGACCGTGGTTCCCTCTGACACGAGCTCGCGGATCATGTCCCAAAGTGCGCCTCGGCTGCCGATGTCGAGCCCCGTCGTCGGCTCGTCCAGAAATAGCACCGGTGGCCGGGACATCAGCGCTGCCGCGACGTCGAGCCGGCGCCGCATCCCACCCGAGTAGGTGCGCAGGGGTCGGTCGGCTGCTTTGAGGAGATCGAAGCGCTCCAGGAGCTCCACCGCGCGCTTCTTCACGACGGCCGCCTGCAACTGCCCAAGGATCCCTATCATCCGAAGGTTCTCGCGTCCGGTTAAGTTCGGGTCCACGGCCGCGCTCTGCCCTGCCAGACCTATGCGTCTACGGACCAGAGCCGCGTCGCGCACTACGTCGAGGCCGAGAACCTCGGCGCGCCCGCCGTCCGGGGGAAGGATGGTGGCCAACACCCGCACAGCGGTTGTCTTTCCCGCGCCGTTCGGTCCGAGAAGACCAAACACCGCGCCTCTCGGTACCTCGAGGTCGATCCCATCGAGCGCGATGACCTCCCCGAACCGCTTACGAAGATTCTCCACCACGATGGCGTTCTCGCTCATGTCGGCCCCCACCCTCTCACGCGGGCCGACCGGCTTGCGAAGGCCCAGATCATTGCACTCGCCTTTCTGGTCATTGTGTGCGCAGCCCAGCGGTCTTCTCGGTTTGTTGTCTTCGCCACGGCCAACGCCATCGCCACTGGCCACGAGGGGGCCCGCTTTGGCGATCCATCAGTGTTGCGGTACTCCGGCGCGAACGCGAGGCTGCGACACGAAGCGAACCGGCAGTGGACCAGAGGGGAATCGAATCCCTGACCTCACCCGAGCGAGGGATGAGGAATGAGGAATGAGTCTCACAGACGTACACGCGGTTACACAGATAGTCATTTACTAGGGAAAACGCGTAATCGGTGGCTTCAGGTGAAACCGCTTGCTAGTAAGCGTATGCCGACTTTCGTCGGACTCCTACCCCAGAGATCGCGGAGTTCAGATCGCGCGCCTGCAACCTAATGGAAGGCCGCCGTCGGCGGCCCTTCCTTTCCATTCGTGTTCCGGACCAGGCCTAGTCGGGCAGCTGCACAACGCCTAACAGGTTGCCCTCACTGTCCTTGAACCAGGCCGCCTGCACTGGGCCGGTGTGAGCGATGCTCGTGGGCTTGTCAAAGCCGGGAAAGTCGTACTCCTCGAACTGCACGCCGCGCTCCTTCAACGCGGCAACCGTGGCTTCGATGTTGTCGACCGCAAACCCCATCTGCGTGTGAGTCCCGCTGGGACGTCCTTGGGTGGGAAAGAGCAGGAATCGAGTACCGCCGGTCTCATAAAAGTTGCCGGCGGACTCCTCGGACACCGGCTCCAAACCGAGTTTTTCCGCGTAGAAGGCCTTGGCTCGAGCGAGATCCTCCACAGGCAGCGTCGTGTGCGTCTGAGCGTCGGCTAGCATCTCTGAAACCCCCTTCTGCGCCATGGCAAGGGAACGCTACACCTCAGGCGCGGAGGATGCCGCTTCCGCGTGGGGTGAGCTTAGACGGCTCTGCATTCGTCCCTCAACCGTGGGGGAAGCTCTTGAGGACGATGTCAAGTGTGGCCTAACCTCTTGTCTTGTGGACCAGAGGGGAGTCGAACCCCTGACCTCACCCGAGCGAGAGATGAAAACCGGGTTACACGGACATTCACCCAAGTACACAAACTGCCATCTACCAGGGAAAACGCGTAATCGATGGCACTTCGCGTAACACCTTGATTACAGGTGCATGCGGACTTTCGTCGGACTTTTGTTAGGCCTACAGGGTGTCGATATCTGCTGGGCTCAGAGCTGCGTCACTCCGGAAGGGCGCCGGGATTCCTCGCTGTCGCCGGTAAACGCGCTCAAAGGGTGCGACGCCAAAAAAGATGTGTTGGAAGACCTCGTCGGGGACACCGTAAACAACTGGGTTACGGTTCTGAACCTGCTTCAGCTCGAGGCGGTCGTCGTTAAAACGCAACCGGTGTTCAACAAACCCCGGATACCCTCGAGAGCGCAGCACGACCCGATCGCCAATGAGGCGGAAGGTTCCCCGGTCAAGTGGCTCGCCGGCATCATTAGTCAGGCGGAAGCGCCCGGTCTTGAATGAGATCACCCATCGGCTTTGACCGACGGGCAGGTTTTCGACCACCGGATCGGTGAAGCGATCCCAACCTTGTTCTCGAAGAAGCGCCACGACGGCGTCGGCGGAGAAAGCCTTCTTCCCGATCCAGGTGGAGTCGAAACCGCTCAATCGCTCCGCGAGACGGTTGCGAGCCCGATGTAGCCATACCTTCATCGCTGCATCGCTGCACCCGAAAAGATTCGAGAGCTCCGCGACAGATCGATCCTCGAGGTGATGAAGCAGAATGGCAGCGCGCTGATGCACGGGGAGGTCATCGAGCGCCCGGCGCAAGTCTGGGTCAAAGCTATGAGGAACCGCTGGAGGGCGCGTCTCCTGCTCAAGGACCGCTCGGAGGCGATCCGTCTCGCTGAAGTAACGCCGGTAGAACGACGTGAAGGTGACGTCTGCGCCTCATAACGCCTCACCCCGCCAAGTTTCAGCGACGGGACCCCCCACGCAACCGCTCTAGCGCCGCCTGCAGACTGCCGGTCGAGACGGAGGCGCAGAATGCGGCTTCGGTTTGTAACCCCTCACCTCACTGACGCGTGTACTTTGGCGGCACCCCACAACGGACGAGCCGAGCGCAGGAGGAGGAACGGTGGATCGACGAAGGCAATCGCATCGAGGCGTCGCAGCGTTTCGAACGGTGCAACAGGCAATGAGCGTCGCGGGGCTCATCATGCTTGCTATGGCGCTGGTCGCAGCGGGGGCGATCATGGCCCCTGCGCAGGCCAAGCCTCCCGGCCCGAACGGTCAGATCGTCTTCGCCCGCGATGATCCTGCTCTCGGGGACACCGTCGTCTACACCGCGAACCCCGACGGCAGCCATATGCATCGGCTCCTTCCGGGCTTCACGGCGGAGTCGCCGCACTGGTCGCCGGATGGCAGCGAAGTGGCGGTCGCTTCGGGTCTAGGGGCGACCGACTGCTGCCCCTACTCGGCCGTGATCGTGAACCCAGACACGGGCGGGTATCGGGCGCTTCCCATGCAAGACCCGGCCGTGTTCACGTTCTGCACGATCTGGTCGGTCAACGGTCGGCGTCTCGCTTGCGACGGGGGGAACGACAGCGACCCGAGCGTGAATGGTGTCTACACGATTCGCTCCTCCGACGGCGGCGGACTTAAGCGACTCACCAACGCCCACGGCGGCCATGACCTCCCCATCGACTACTCACCGAGCGGCAAGAGGCTCGTCTTCGCCCGGACGGGTCCGTTTGGCTGCGACAAACACTCTGCCCTGTACGTCATCCGCCTCGACGGGCGGGGCCTGCACCGGATCACTCCCTGGGGCTTCTGCGACGACGACGGCAGCTGGTCCCCGGAGGGAACGAGGATTGCCTTTGAGCACCGGGGTTCGCTCTTCGTCGTCCACCCGGACGGAAGGGGTCTTGCAAAGATCCCGCTTGTCACGCACGGTCGCTCCTTCGCTGGCGATTTCACCTGGTCGCCGAACGGGAACAAGCTCGTCTTTCTGCTGATCACCCAGACCGCGGCACACAGCTTCCAGGAGGGGATCGCGACCGCCAACGCAGACGGTACGCACATCCGGCAGATCTCCAACAGCCCAACGTTCGACCACATGACGGACTGGGGAACGCACCCACTCGCGCATTAGCGCGAAACCGGTCGGCGCGACGGAGAGCGAGCCTCTCACCGGCTCTGCATATATGGACCACGAGAGTTCGTCCTAGAGCCGGCCCTAGACTCAGAAACTTCGCGGTCGAGCGGAGCGGCCCTAATTCCGCTCGGCTCGACCGTCTTGCTGTCGGACAAGGTCGGAGATCGCTTGAGATGGTGTACGCGAAGCCTGGTTCGCGCGAGGGCAGTGCTCTAGAAGCGTTAGCTAGGTTGTCGTCCGGGTCGACAACTCCGTCCAGAGCGGATAGTGATCGGAGACGTGCCACAACCAGGAAACCGGTCGAGGTCTGGCATGACGCAGTCGGTGAAGTCGAAGTCACAGGCATGGCCGGTCTGGGCCATCGGCAGGTAGGGCACTCCCGAGGCTAGCCGTGATGTTGGCGGCAGAACCCCGTAAGCCCTGACACCCCAGCAGAAGCGTCCAGGTGAAGCTGTTTCACACCGTCCGACGTAAACCTGCGCATGGCGCAACTTCTCACCTATAGCGGTTAGGTGGCAACGAGTTCGTTAACGCATTGATACGCTCGCACGTTCCACTGTTCCGGATCCGCAGTGGGGCGAACGTCTGCCTCCACGAAGCCGGGTGAGGTCGCGGATCCCGCGGCAGCCATAGCGTGGCGAGAAAGGCGCCGTGTACCGGTCCCGAGGCTGGCGGTCCCTTCCTTTCATCCCCTACACATCGTAGAGAGCTCCGGCCACGTCATCGAGCCGGGTCCATTCGAGCGGATTCTCGAATCGATCCGGATCGACGGAAATGGCGGCGGGTCGCACGGTGACCCACATGTTGACTCACTGGAGCCAAGTTTGCTTGCTCCAGAGCGTCGCCGAGCTCAAAGTGCCAAAAGGAGCGGCAAGGAGTCCAATGAGATGTGAGACTCTGCCCTCTCTAGGAGGTAGCACCCGTGACCGTCGACAACGGCTAGGAAGCTGGAGGTCAGTGGATCTCGTCGACAGAGTGGTTGTGGTCACCGGAGGAGCTCGCGGCCTCGGCCTCGCCGCGGCGCAACTCTTCTTGGAGCGCGGATCACGCGTGGTCATCGGTGCCCGCCGCTCCGAGAGTCTCGCCTCGGCGGTCGAGGTGCTGAACGGTGGCGATCGTGTTGCGACGGTTGCGTCTGATGTCACGACGGTAGACGGCTGCCGGGCGGTGGCTGGAGTCGCGGAGGCAGCCTTCGGAGCGATCGATGTCCTCTTCACCAACGCTGGTGTCTACGGCACGGCCCCCGTCGAGGAGATGTCCGCGGAGCTCTGGGATTCGATCGTCGATTCCAATATGAAGGGAACGTTCTTCTGCATTCAGGCAGCACTGCCGGCCCTACGGCGCGCAGGCGGCGTCATAGTCACGATGGCGTCGGATGCTGGCCTTGTCGGAGTGCGGGGAGGTTGCAGCGCCTACGGTGCCGCCAAGGCGGGCATCGTCAATATGACCAAACAACTCGCCCTCGATCTTGCACCCAACGTTCGCGTCAACTGCATCGCCCCCGGCTTTATCGCGACCGACCACCTCTTGGGACGCGTGGACGCCGATGAGGTGATTAAGAGTCTCACGGAGGCGACACCGCTACGGCGTCTTGGAACCCCAGCAGAGGTCGCTCGTGCCGCTGCTTACTCTGCAGAGACGGACTTCATGACGGGGGCAATCATCAGCCTCGACGGGGGAATCACGAGCGGCTACTGACATCTCCTGCTCAAAGCTTCCTGAGTTGATAACCCTCAGCGTAGAGAGAGTAGCCACAGACGCCCCTCCCGAAGCTAATCTCTCCCCCAAGGTAGCCGGTAATCAAGATCACCTGTATGAGATGAGGTGGGTCGTTGGCGGATTTCGGAATTGGGCTCGACTTTGGTATCCCCCAAGGAGCTGATCGTGCAGAGCACTATCGAAGCGTCCTTCAGATGCTGCCACCAGAGTTCTCGACCGCCTGGATCTCTGACCACCTGCAGTTTGGGGATCGGGCCCAGCTCGAGGGATGGACCACCGTGGCTTTCCTCGCTGCTGAGTTCCCGCGCTACCGGTTCGGACACCTAGTCTTGAGCCAAAGCTTTCGCAATCCCGCTCTACTCGCGAAGATGTCGGCGACACTCCAGCACTTGAGTGGGGGCCGATTCATCCTCGGCATCGGTGCCGGGTGGCATGCAGAGGAGTATGGCGCGTACGGGTATGACTACCCCAGTGGTGGTGTCCGAGTAGCACAGCTTGGCGAGGCGATCGAAGTTATCCAAGCGCTGTGGACGCAGTCCCCAGCGACCTATCACGGCACCTACCACCACATCGACAACGCCTATTGTGAGCCTCGACCGGATCCACCGATACCGATCATGGTGGGCACGAACGGCTCGAAAGCACTCAGAGTTGCCGCGCAGCTGGCGGACTGGTGGAACTGGGACGCGCCCTGGGAAGGGGTCTATCGAGAGCCCTACACCAAGCTGCGCTCCCACTGCGATTCGATCGGCCGCTCGTTCGACGATATCGTGCTTACCGCCGGCCTTCCGGTGAACTTGCCCGCGGACCCGTCAACATTTCAACCCACCTTTGAGCACAGCTTCTACCCGGGCCAGACGTTCTACGACCTGGGGCCAACAGCCGTGGAGGTGATAGCGGAAGTCGAACGATTGGTGGACTTTGGCGTTTCACATTTCCAGGTCGCGGTCCCGGATATGGAGACACTAGAACGTTTCATCAAGGAGGTCGTCCCCCGGGTGCGGCTCGAACCTAAGACCTGACAGCAGATGAAGCTCACCTGCCAAAGGGTCGGCGACGGGGAATACCGATGGATCCGACTCAGGATCGCCACTGATCAGTGCTCGAATCGTCAATAGCGCTCTAAATGCTCGTGACCCTGCAATCCTTTTTGGGAACGGGCGACCATTCAAACTGGCGACCCTCACCTTGCAAGTCGGAGCGCAATCGCGTGATCCCGACAAACTTATGGGTTCCCTGGTCGCGCCCATGCGGAGGACTGTTGCATACCATCCTTGCTTGAGGGTCTTCCTCGTTTGCGCACCCACGCCAATCGGAGCACGATGTCCGACGTGATCCCCAGGACTCGGTGGGCACAGACCGTTGATGGCGCCTATATCGCCTACCAGGATTTTGGTGAAGGTCCCGTCACGGTGGTCATGATCAGCGGCTGGATCACGCATCTGGAGGTGTACTGGGAGGAGCCGCGTTACGCGCAGTTCATGAACCGGTTGGCACGACAGATGCGAATTCTCGTGTTCGACAAGCGCGGCACGGGGATGTCGGACCGGTTCGCGCGACCTCCTGATATTGGTGCGCGGATGGACGACGTGCGCGCGGTGATGGACGCTGCCGGCGTGGAGCGTGCCGCGCTGTTCGGGTGGGGTACCGGCGGGGCGCCCTCTGCGTTGTTCTTCGCGGCGACCTATCCGGAACGGACCATCGCCGTGTGCACGGATCCGCAAATCCTCGAGCGACGGGTTGCTGGGTATCCATGGGGGTCGGCCGAAGAGGAGGAAGAAAGCGAGACCGCGGAAATGGTCAAAGCTTGGGGGGACGACGAGGAGATGGCCAAATTTGGCTTCGGTGATCGTCCCGAAGACGCACCGCGCGACCCGGAATTCAACCGCTGGTAGCGCGATTTATGCGTTTCGCGGCGACGCCAGGCGCGGCTGCCGCTTTCACCCGCATGTGGTACGAGACTGATGTAAGGGACATCCTGTCGGCGGTGAGTTCGCCGACGCTCGTCTTCTATCGCGCGGGCACGAGTGGACATACAGGCAAACAGCACGCCCGCTATCTCGCCCAGCGCGTCCCCGGCTGCCGGGTCGCCGGAATCCCGGGGACGGCCGTGGTGGTTTGGGTGGAGGACCCGGAGCCACTAGTAAGCGAGATCGAGGCGTTCCTCGCGTCGGTGACCGAAGAGGAAGCCGATTTCGACCGCGTCCTGACGACCGTCCTGTTCACAGACATCGTCGGCTTGACGGAAACTGCATCGCGGCTGGGCGACCGCCGGTGGACGGAACTCGTCGAGCAGCATCACCGCATCGTTCGGGCCCTTCTGGCCCGCTACAGAGGGCGCGAGATTGACACCGCTGGCGACGGCTTCTTCACGGCGTTCGACAGCCCGGCACGCGCCGTCCGCTGCGCGCAAGCACTGGTTCAAGCAGTGGAATCGATTGGGCTACAGATCCGGGCCGGGATCCACACGGGTGAGATCCAAGCCCTCGACGGGAAGATCGGAGGGATCGCCGTAAACATCGGCGCGCGTGTCGGCGGGCTTGCCGGCCCGTCCGAGGTCCTCGTCTCGCAAACCGTAAAGGATCTCGTTGCTGGATCAGGCTTGGCGTTCGAAGACATCGGGGCACGCGAACTGAAAGGGATCCCCGACCGGTGGCGGCTCTACAGGGCCGTCCCCTAGACAACTCACACAAACTGACGTACGTGCCGGTACCTGGAAATCCCTCCGCACTTCATCTAACCTGAGAGCGCCCTCGCTCTTTGCGGCCCGGCGCTCGCTGACGTGCTCTCGCGATGGCCAGCTCGCGGAAGCAAGCGCGAAGTTGACGTCGCCAATCGTGTGGGGTACCAAAACGAAGATTCATCATGCTGCCACCGCTCGATACTCCTTGATGAGCCCGCCGAAGAGGTCCCGGCGCCCGATCGGGGGGACTTCATCGACGGGGGCGACGGTACATGGCTTATCTGGAACCGCTAGCTCGAGTCCCCGGTGAGGCCTCTCCGCGTTGTAGTGGGAAACGTAGTTTCGAAGGACCCCATCAAGATGCTTTCGAGAAACGATCAGCGTCCAATCAAGTATCTCTGAGCGAACCGTCTTCACCACGCGCTCGGCGAAGGCATTCGCGGTCGGTGCACGGATGGGTGTCAGGACAACCTGCGCGCCTTCGCTCCTAAAGACCTCAACGAAGGAAGATGTGTATTTGCAGTCGTGATCACGGATCAAGAAACGGATCGGCTCGTCCCGCTGGTCGAGTCGGCAGGCGAAGAGATTACGCGCCTGCTGAGTGACGAACTCAGCGTTGGGTTGGCTGGTCGCAGACATCACATGGAGCTTTCTGGTGGAGAGCTCGATGAACAAGAGCACGTAAAACCTTCCCAGGAACATCGTCTCGACAGTAAATAAGTCACAGGCGATGATTCCGGTCGCTTGGGAACGTAGGAACTCAGACCAGCTCGGACCGTCTCTTCTAGGTGCAGGTCCCAGCCCTTCACGAAGAAGTAGCCGCTTGATGGTGCTCGCTCCCACCCGGATGCCGAGCTTGCGGCACTCGCCTTGGATCCTGACGTAGCCCCAGCGGGGGTTCTCTTTCGCCATGAGGATCAAGAGCTCCCGCACCTGGGGATTGAGAGGCGGGCGGCCCGTTCGCTTGGCTTTGTAGGTCCACTTGCGACGGACTAGCTCACGATGCCAGCGGAGCAAAGTCGCCGGGGTGACGACGAAGCTCGACCACCGCTCCTTGGGAAGGATGCGAGAGGCGGCCGCGAGGAAGAGCTTGTCGAGGCGCGAGAGCTTGGGGCGAGGGGCCTGGCGCTGCAGGATCTTTAATTGGTGGCGAAGGACCACGATCTCGGCCTCACGGTCTCGCGCCTCACCCGCCGGGGTGAGTCCAAGGACGACCCGGAGGACCATATAGAGGAGGGAAAACAGCACCGACGCATCCTAGGGAACGTTCGTCGGAGGATGAATCGCGTTTTGACACCCCTCACGATAATCGCGCCCGACGTCCAAGCCCCAAAGCCTGTTGCGGGATCTCTCTTGCTTCAGGCTCGTCTCGGAACGTGGATGACGAAGCTGGAGAACTGCCCCCGCTAGTTTTCGCAGTTCAGTGTCTGGTCTCCGGTGTCCACGTTGCATGTGTCGGTGCCGTCCTGGCCGTTGGCGGTGTCTCCAGGCTGGCCGTCGGTCATGTTTATGGTGTCGTTTCCGCCGCGGCCGTACGCGGTCTCGTTTCCCGAGTCGTCCTGGATGTTCATGGTGTCGCCGGCTGCGCTTCCGATGAAGACGTCGTTCCCCGGGCCCCCGGTCAGGCCGGCGTCGCTATAAACGCCCGGCGTGATCTTGATGGTATCGACACCGTTGCCGCCGATAACGAAATTCGCGTTACTGGTCAGCTTGATGTAGTCGTTCCCGTCCGCTCCTTGGAGACCCTGAATGGGGCTGGTACCGCCAACGATGGTGTCGCCGAAGTTGGACCCGAGCACGTTCTCGATCCCCGACACCGAATCTGTACCATCGCCGGTCGCGACGCCGGTGTCGAGGTTGACGTCCACCGGGCCGGGAGCATCTTGGTACTGAACGACGTCCCCAAAGTCCCCCGGGGTCGAACCACCGTCGATCACATCGTTTCCCGCGCCGCCGTCGAGAACATCGCCCTCGCCATTGTCAGCGCCTCCGTAGATCTTGTCGTTGCCATTCCCGCCTGCCAGCAGGTTGTCGGGGTCGTTCTCTCCGTAGACAGTGTCGTTGCCCTTGTTGCCGCAGATGTAGTCGCTTCCGCCGCCTCCGTGAATAACATCGTCGCCCTGCAGTCCCACGATCACATCGGGGCCGTCGGTTCCGGTCAATGTGTCGTTTCCACTCGTGCCGACGATGGTCGCCGGCAAACCACCGCAGGTCGGGGTCGAGGCTTGACCTGCGGGCGTGAAGATCCCAAGGAGCGACATAGCCAGTGTGATAGCGACGATCGCTCGCATCATTCACTCCTATCTCCTGGATCGTTGTGGCATCGGATGCCGGCCACCACAACCAGGTATCCGAGGCTTCAGCTTACGTCCGTCGAAAGTGAGTAGGGACGGCCGGCGGGGATTGGGCCGGCCGCCCCTGATGCTCTGCTACTTCTTTGCCTTGGCCTTCTTCGTTTCGGGCTTCACTTCGAGCACGTAGCCCAACCGCGTGAAGTAATCGGGCACGTGGGCGGCTTCGAAGGTGTCGCCGGCCTTGTGGTGCTCTCCGCGGTGGTAGAGGCCTTCCACCCTTACGAACGTTGAATGTTTTCCCCATGCCTACAGCCCCGTCACCTGGCGCCAAGGTCAGTCTTTCCTCTGCTCGCACGAGCGAAAGGTTCGCCGCAAACTCGGCCTGACCACCTCGAGAAAGTCTCGAGGCGCGCTCCCTCGCGCAGGTAGATCTGCCATCGGGTGACAGAAATGACTCGAAACCCGCGTTCACGCCGACGATATTGGAGAAGTAAAAGCCGCCGCGCTTGTCCTGCTAATAAATACGCCCCTCGGGGGTTACCTCGATGATCCGCGCTGCAGGAGGCTTTCCGATGGGTCGGACTGTTATGTAATGAGCGCGTTAGTTACTGAGTTACTAACCTTGGTAGTCACTCGGGTTGACTAACTAGAGTTACTACGAGAGTTACTGCGCCTTAGTAGTTACTCGGTACTAACGTTGGCTATTCCGGTCAGTTACTACGAGAATGACTACGGGTTGTTACTACTGACCGACGCCAGGCTGGATATGGCCCCCAGCTCGCACGTGGCGCAGAGCGGCTTTTCTAGCTTTTGCATCGTGTCCCGCACTAAATCGGGGACAGGGTGCCCGGCTGGGTCTGGGTGCTGCGACATCGCCTCCGAGACACGGTAACCACACCACACGCGGGCCCCCGGGAGCGCGTCCGGCGGGAACATCCACCACCCCGAGTGTGAGTTTCTGTCCACTAGAAAGCGATATCAGGCAGCTTTGTTCGAGTCTCTACCTATGGGCTCATGCCAATTAACCTTAAGTCATGCCTAGCTTCGCCGCCTTGCTGCGAGGTATCGGCCCGATGAATCCGAACATGCGCAACGAGAAACTGCGCGAGGTGTTCGTTGGTCTCGGGTTCGAGAATGTCCGCACTGTGATCACGACCGGCAACGTTCTGTTCGAGAGTCCTTCATCGTCCATTCAAAAGTTCGAGAGTCAGTTAGAGGCGGCATGGTCGAGAGAACTTGGATTCACGAGCACGACCATCATTCGCAGCAAGAAACAGATTCAAGACCTCCTCCAGCGGGGTGCACTCACATCGTTAGCTCGATCTCACCCGGACGACGTCGACGTTACGTTTCTCAAGAGGAGACCTCCAACGATTCCCCGCCTTCCTTACCAACCGCATGATCGAAGCTTCAAGGTCGTTGCCCTCGACGAAGTGACCCTGGGCAGCGTTGTCGATCCGAAGAGCCCCCGGCCTTCGGATCACTACCGGTGGATCGAGAAACAATTCGGCAAAGAGGTAACCACTCGCACCATCAAGACTGTCGGGAGGATCCTACAGAGGCTCGAGGAGGATTAGTCACCTCGATCCCGGGGAAAGGATCGCTGTCCGCCCGGTTCCTTCATGCAGGCAGTATCTCCTCGGGCGCATGAAGGCCCGTCGGGCGGGTCGGAACTCGGCGGACTGACTAAGCAACAGCTTTCGATCGCGGATCTTGCGGGCATCCGTGTAGTCCTCTAGCCACCAGGTGTGCTCGCACGACTGCGGCCCCGGAGGATGAGACGCCGCGGGCGGCGCTCGATGCCGAGGTGCAGTACCGCCATGACGCCGGCAATGTGCCAACCCGCTGCACCAGCACCATCCACAAGGCCAAGGGCCAGGAGTTTGACCACGTCATAGTGGCCCACTGCAGCGCCTCGCCGTTCCCCGACCAGCCAGACGCACGACGCCTCCTCTATGTCGCCCTAAGTGGCCAGGCGTCCCAGGTCGATCGTGCCGGCTCCCACGGTCTTGGCTACCGCAGTCCCGAACACGAGGAAGGCGACGAAGTTCCAAACGGCAGCCCACGCCACTGCCAACCGCGGCGAGAGGACACGGGTCGAGACGACGGTAGCGATCGAGTTGGCAGCGTCATGGAACCCATTCACGAAGTCAAAGACAGAGCCACGAGGATGATAACGATCGCCTCGAAGCTAAGGCTGAACATCAGCTCTGTTTCAGAGAGATCGTCTCGATAGTGTTGGCTACATCTTCAAGACGATCGATGCCCTGTTCTATCTGCTCGATGATCTCTTTCCATTTCAGCACATCCATCGCCTTGTAGTCACCGGAGAACAACTCCGCGATCGTGCGCCGGTAGAAGCGGTCTCCTTCGTTCTCCAGGCGATTGATCTCGATCCAGTAGCGCTCGAGATCCTTCATGCTTCTGAGGTTGGGCATCGCCGCGGCGGTCTTGCGGGCCGAGTCCGTCAGCGTCTCCATTAGCGAGATCATCTGGGGAAGAGGTTGATCGATCTTGTGCAGCTGAAGGAACTCGGCTGCTGCCTCGATGTGATCCAGCACGTCATCGAGGTTGGAAGCTAGTTGCTGGATGTCTTCCCGATCGAAGGGAGTCACGAAGCTGGTGTTCAGTCGTCGCATGACCTCGTGCGTCAGCTCGTCGCCCTCGTGCTCGATGTCGAGCACCCTCTGGGTCTTTCTCTCTAGGTCGCGGTAGTTCTTCAACAGATCGAGCAGCTCTTCGGCACCGGTCTGGACCTTGTTCGCGAGATTTTCGAACAGGTCGAAAAAGGACCGTTCCCCTTGCAGCACTCGTAGGCGCATCAGACCTCCGTTAACGAATCCGATCTCGCGAGGCTAGCCGCAGACTCCGAAGCAGATCGGCTCGTCTTGCTGTCCGCATCTCCCACGCCGAGCACTGATCGCGTATCGAGATTCGAGGAACCTCGCTCTCCCTTTTGGGTTGCTAAGCTGGTTGGGCGAGGGCCGGACTTGGGGTCGCAGCAACCGGTGCCTCCAACCTCCACTGCGAACCCTAGCGGGGTCCAGGCTCCTGCAACTCAAGCCGCGTGTTCGTGCTGGCGAGAAGCGATCGAAAGCAGCCCAACCGGGTCGCCTCCTAGGGCTAGGGTGAATGGATGCATCCGCGACTGCACTCCAGCACAACGCTTCGCACCTCTAGCCGCGTGCGGGTGCCCTGGGTGAACATCAGTGGCGTTGCGTTACTACTTCTGATCCTCGTCAGCATCCCCGTCATCCGCGCGCACACCGAATCATCGGGGCTGATACCGGCAGGTGCGAAGCTGTCGGTCAGCTATATCAAAGGCACTCAGGTCCCCGTACCGCCCAGGGCTTACGGTATGAAGCAGGATGTCGCCCGCCCAGGCAAGGATGCGTTCGTGCCAGGGCCCGGGGGCCTCACTCCCGCGAACAGCAACAGGCTCTTCGATTTCTATCTGCGCGCGATGATCGCTGGTGGCTGGACGCTGGGGACGAAGTCGGACCCTGGCGCCGGTGGAGAGTGGAGCTTGCTGTGGTTGAAGCAGAATCAGACCTCGGTCCTGTCGCTGTTCACCTCGCCCAAGACAACGTTGACGGTGAACCTCTGCCCACCCCAGCCCTACTGCTGACGTGAAGGTCCGAATCCTGGCTGCCCTGTTGGCAGTCATTGCCGGGGCAGGATGCGCCGGGTCATCTGCGACACCCTCCGCCGATCCTTCCCGAACGGTGCATTTCACCTGTCCCACCCACGCGAAACTAGGGGTCTACAACAACAACCGTCTCCACGTGCTCAAAGAGTGCCAGTGGTTCCGCGGGACGGTCACGCAGGTTGAGAACCGCAGCGACGGTGATCTGCATATCTTGGTGCGCCCAGACGCAGGGTTCACCCACTTCTTGAACGAAGGCAATTACAACTCCGAGAATGGCGATCTCGTTATCGAGATCATGCCCGGACAGAGGTTGCCAGCACCCACCGTCGGAGAGCACCTCGCGGTCTTCGGAAGTTGGGTGCTCGATCAGAACAATGGATGGAACGAGATCCATCCCGTGTGGGGGCTGCGCTACCTCGATAGCCAGACGGCGGCCTTCTCATTACCTCCTGTAGTACCGCTGTACAACGGCGGATCGAATAGCTGAGTCCCTAAAACTCAACCTGGTGCTTGGTATCGAACAGTTCCGCGTGCTCGACATCATGTTGCTCCCGAAGAGCCATGAGGATTTCCAGATTAGTGCCGCCACGTTTCGGACGCACACCATAGGTCAACTCCATCCGGGTACCATGGCCGACCGCGCTCAGAAGATGGGACGACTGTGCCAGCCGATCGAGAATCTGTTCATAAGCATCCGCGTCTACCGCTTGTCCTTCATCGGCTGCTGTGCACGTCAACCGGATTATCGACTCGTGGGTCGAAGCAAGCCCGAAGTTCATCCGGGTCAGGACGACGATGACGATGCAGATGATCACTGTCGTGACCGCTCCGAGATAGTAGAGCCGTGCCCCCATGGCGAGCCCGATCGCCAGGGCGAAGAGGATGTAGGCCATGTCCTTGGGGTCCTTGATCACGGTACGGAACCGGATGAGCGAGAAGCCCCCGAGGATCCCCACCGCCGGAAGCAGTCCGCTGCTGGCGACCATCATGATGGTGGCGCCGAGCATCCCCAGCATCACCAGAGAGAACTGGAAGGTCTGCGAGTAGCTGAGTCCCCGGTGTGTCGCCTTGTAGATCCACGCGATCAACAGACACAGGGCCAGCGTGCTCAAGAGGGTGAAGGCCGCGGTCAAGGGGTGCGCACCGGCGAGCGATCGTGGGTTGGGGGTAACTGCTGGCAACGGCAGTTGCGCTAACCGATCCACCCTGCCTCCTGAAAGCGATCGTCACAGTCCTCGTAGATCTGCGGGCGCAAACCTAATACAACCAGGAAGTATTTGGAGAAGGCGTCCCGCATCAGTTCGAGATCCATAACCATGGCGTGGAACCACCACGGGATCATGTGGTTGCACTTCAGTTCCAATATCCCGAAGCGGCCCGAGATCCCGGTGATACCAGTCGCCATCAGGTTGTCGATGGAGCGCAGGGGAACCGTCCCCACCAGAGATGGTGGCTTGAAGCTGCCCTCGATGTCCAGGTCGATCGTCAGACGGGTGCTGGGGTCGGTTGAATCTGCAAAGGCATAGCGCTGGTACCGCACGATCGCGGTGGGCTCCAGGTTGAACCAGCTGTTCATCATCACCGCTTCGGTCCACGTCTCGTCGCGCTCGGTCGCGTTCTTCAGCAGATAATCCAGCATCCTGTTCATCGGCACTCCCGCAGCCAATAGTCCGCGCGGAAGGGCGATGCGATCCTTCAGGACGACGAAGTCGAGTCGGCGCTTTATCTCCATGAAGCATGGGACCGTCTCGGCGAACTCCTTCTCGTAACTACGCAAACGGATCTTTCGCCGGAAGCGGCGTCCCGCTTCTTTCTCGTCCAGACAAAAGAGGTCGTAAGAGTCAAAGTACAACGACGTCACTGGATACGACGTGCGCCCGCGGCCTTCCTTGACAAGATAGGGATCGACCTCAGTGTGCGGGGTGATCCAATCGAGGATGTGCTCGAGATATCTCTCAGGCAGGATGTACTTGAGTTCCAGCCTCCGGAAATGCCGGGGGGGCCGCGGGCGGGAGCGGCGCTCTAGCCTTTCTGGCCAAATCTCGTCGGACGAAGGTTGCAGTTGCTCCAGATCCGGGGGCCATGCTTCGCCACCCGAGTCCTCTGGAAGCGTACCGAGCCGCGCGTTACCACGAAGGATCCTCATCGCAGCCGAGTGTAACCATCGCCTGTTCGATCAAGTCGGTCAGCGACCACGCCAAGAACGCCGAGCGGCCTGCGGCGAGCTTGAGTTTGGCGACATCGGGTGTGAACCACTCTGGCGTTCGCCATCGCTCCGATGGAGCTTGCTCGGTTTGCACTTCCAAGAGATGGGCAACGACCTCGACCGCCGATCCTGCATCGTTCTTCTTCGGGTCGAGGAACGTCCCCGCGGGTCGCTCCCAGATCCTGCCACTTGCGCCGGCTTCTTCTAGCGCCTCGCGGGCGGCGGCCTGCCACGTGGTCTCGCCTGGTTCGATCCCGCCTTTGGGAAAGATCCACCTCCCCGCCTTCGTCCTTACCAGCAGGAACTCAGGCGTTCCAGCGCTCCATCGATAACAGACAGCCGCCGCGGTCGGTCTGATTGCGTTCCTCTTCAGCACATCTTCGGGGGCGAGGTCTGATTGGTTGCGCTTATCCACGAGCAGCTGTCGGCCAGCCTTCCAGAGCGCTTCTTTAAGTAGGCGGTGTCGTGATTATCGCTCCACACGTAGCCGTTCAGCCCGCTCCGGCCCCAGTAACGATCGGTTCGGGTGTTGCTGCCACGCCCGGTGTGGATTCGCACGCTCCGGCCCGGCCGAAGGCGGAAGCGACCGAACTTGTAGACGATCGAACGCTGGGTATCGCGTTTGTCGACGAGCTTCCAACCTCTTAGATTCTTGGTCCTGGTGCCGTAGTTCCTAATGGTCGCGTACTCGCCGTTGAGGCTCTTGTTGGTGCCGTTATCGACTCCAGGGGACTCGTACTGGACGCTGTAGAACTTGACCTTTGCCTGCGCGGTCGCGGCTCCGGCGATGACGAGGGTGGGGATCAGTGCCCCGAGTAAAGCCTTTCGTATGATTGTCATTTGGGGCTCCTGTCGATTAAAGGGGTGAGATCACCCTGTCAAGTCTGTGTATCGGCAGGGCAGGCTGAAAGGCTTACTACGTATTTGTGCGGATGGAGAGCGTGTAGGAATCAACCGATAGGCGCAATCATGAGATCCCACGGC
>JAXDJO010000016.1:0-105351 GCA_034667525.1 Actinomycetota bacterium | reverse complement strand
CCCCGATAGCGATCTCCCCCAATGCGACCACAAGTCCCGTGAGGATCGGGAAATGACCAACGAAGCGCAGTAAGGGAGCGATGGGGCTCCCGTGCGCGAACGCCTGGATCTGGCTTCCTATGTAGGTGGTGCCGCCCCGCTTGAAGAAATTTGGGTCCGACAGTTTCTGGACACCCGCGTAAAGGAACGTGACGCCCAGGAACCCGCGCAGCAGGCGCGAGGAAGGCTTTTGGCGCTTCCAGCTATCGACAACCGACACGGCTCCGGCTTTCCTCCTTCGATCACGTCAGATGGCCCTCATCGGAACAGGATTCCCTGAGGAACGTCTGAGAGTCCGCTTGGGAGCCCCTAGGACTTCTTCTTTGCCACCCTGCCAGTACACCTAAGGCGAAGACCTCGCGGTCCGATGCCTTCCCGGATAAGCCGCAGCGGGGCCGTTCGGGCCCTCGCGCAGCGCCATCTGCAACACCTGCGAGAGGTGGAGCGCCCTGCGATCGGTGGTCTGAGAGATCTGCTCTCGGCAACTGAAGCCGTCCGCAACAAGGAGCACGTCCGGGGAAGCATCGCGTACGGCTGGCAAGAGTCCCCGTTCCCCTACTGCGAGAGAGACGTCGAACTTGTCCGCCTCGAATCCAAAGCTGCCCGCCATGCCGCAGCATCCGTCATCAAGGAGCTGGAAATTCAACCCCACTTTGCTCATGAGGGCTTGCTCGGCGTCCATCTTTAAAACCGACTTGTGGTGACAGTGGCCTTGCACCAGGGCGGAGCGCGTTAGAGAGGGGGGATCGTATCCGTTCCTCTCGAGGAACTCACTCAGTACAAAGGTCTGGTTGCTCATCCTCTTTGCGTCCTCATCCCGGGGAAGCATGCCGAGCATCTCGTCCTTGAACACCGACACGCAGCTTGGTTCCAGCCCGATCACCGGTACCCCGGCATGGATGTCATCGCCGAGCACCCTCAATACCCGCTGCAGCGACCGACGGGCGAGCGTGAGCATCCCGTAGTCGTAGAGGGGGCGTCCGCAGCATAACGAGGCAGAGGGGATCGAGACCTCGTAATCGGCGGCTTCAAGAACCTCGACCGCCGCTTCAGCTACCTCGGGATGGAAGTAGTTGTTCCAGGTATCCGGCCAGAGGATCACCCTGCCTCTGGCACCCCGGCGCGACGGATGATTACGGAACCATTCGGTGAACGTCTGATGGGCGAACGCTGGAATCTCGCGCTCCTGAGCAACTCCCCCCACCCGTTTCAGAGCCGCTGAGAGGACCGGGGAGTGGCTGACGAAGTTTGCGGTCCTCGGCAACCGGCCCCCGATCCGAGCCCAGTACTGCATGAGCCCCATCGCGTAAGCGGGCCGAGGCCTCAACCTCCACTTGTAGTGGTGCGATAGGAACTCAGCCTTGTAGGTGGCCATGTCGACACCCATGGGGCACTCAGCCTTGCACCCCTTGCACGAGAGGCAGAGATCCAGTGCTTCCTTGACCTCGTTGGAACGCCAGCCGTCGGAGATGGTCTCACCCTCCATCATCTCGAACATGAGGCGGGCGCGTCCGCGGGTGGAATGCTTTTCTTCCCGGGTCGCCATGTAGCTGGGACACATCGTCCCCGTGTCGTGTTTGCGGCACTGACCAACACCGACGCAGCGCAGGACCGCCCGATTGAAGCTGCCGTCATCTTCCGTGTAAGCGAACGTTGTCTTCGGATCCCACGGATGGTAGTCAGAGCCGAGACGCAGATTCTCGTCGAGCTTGTAAGGATCTACGACCTTGTGCGGGTTCATCTTGCCCTGCGGATCCCAGATAGCCTTGAACTCGCCGAAGGCCTGAACGATCTCCCGGCCGAACATCCGCGGAAGGAGCTCGGCGCGAGATTGCCCATCGCCGTGCTCGCCCGATAACGAACCGCCGTAGTGAACGACAAGATCTGCTGCCTCTTCGATGAACGATCTGAAGTTCTTGATCCCTGCGCTCGTCTTCAGGTCGAAGTTGATGCGGGTGTGCAGACATCCTTGCCCGAAGTGACCGTAGAACGAGCCGTCGTAGCCATGTTGTTCGTACAACTTCCGCAGGTCTCGTAGATAATCGCCCATCTTCTCGGGCGGCACCGCAGAGTCCTCCCAGCCCTCCCAGGTGTCCGGGGCTCCCGGGACGCGAGCGGTAGCGCCCAAGCCGGATTCGCGCACCTCCCAGAGCTTCTTCTCCTCCTCCTTGGAGTCAAAGAGCTTCGTGGAAGGTCCATCCTTTCCTTTCACAGCTGCCATCAAGGCTCGCGCTTTGTCGTCGGACTCCTCCTTGCTCTCTCCGCCGAACTCCACGAGCAGCCAGCCCTTGCCGGGAGGCACTAGATCGATGTCCTGGGGATGGATGTGCTTCTTCTTCATGTCGTCGATCAGCTTGTCGTCGAGACCTTCAAGACCTATCGGTCCGTGCTTCATGACCTCCGGAACATGGTCGGCTGCCTCATAAACAGACGGATAGCCGAGCACCAGAAGCGATCTCACGGGAGGGCTGTCGACGAGCCGAATCTTGGCCTGAAGGATCGTCACGCACGTCGATTCGGTGCCCACCAAGGCTTTGGCAACGTCGAAATCGTGCTCCGGCAGAAGTCTATTGAGGTTGTAACCGGACACTCGGCGGGGTATCTGTGGATAGCGCTCGCGCACCAGATCTCTGTAACGGTCTCGCAGGTCTCTGAGATCACGGTAGATCTGCCCGCGGCGACCGCCCCCGGAGATGATCGTCTCCAACTCTCGGTCTTCGGTCTTTCCCACCCAGGTGCGCAGACCGTCGTAGGTCAGAATCTCGAGCGCGATCACGTTCTCCTCTGCCTTTCCACCCATGATCGAGTGAACGCCACACGAGTTGTTGCCGATCATCCCGCCCATGGTGCAGTACTGGTGCGTCGACGGATCGGGGGCCCACGTGAGGTGATGTTGCTCTGCGGCTGACCGCAGGTCATCGCATATAACCCCCGGCTCAACCAGAGCGAATTTCTCTTCTGCGTTGATCTCGAGGATGTGGTTGAGTCGCTTGGAGTAGTCGAGGACCACTGCAACATTGCAGCATTGACCTGCAAGGCTGGTGCCGCCACCGCGGCTCAACAACGGAGCACCATGAGCTCGGCACACATCAACGGCGGTGACCGCGTCGTCCGCATCGTACGGAACCACGACACCTATCGGGACCTGCCGGTAGTTGGAACCGTCATATGAGTAGAGGGCCCGGCTCCCGCTGTCGAAGCGCACCTCACCCCGCAAGGCGGCTTTGAGATCGGCAGCGAGAGCGGCCGCGTCCACGCCGCTGGTCGTCACGCTCTTGAAGTCGAGCTTCAATTCGAACCTCCATTCAAGGGGCCACTGTGATAAACGAGGTGATCGGTCACGTCTTTCATCTTCAGTTCGAGACCAAGGCCGGGGCGCTCCAGGTCAGGACGGAGCCCGCCGTCAACCGGCGCCACCACGCCATCGAACATCATTCCTTCGATCCTGGAGTGGTCGTGGAAGTATTCGATGTGGCGCACATTTCGTAGTGCGCAGCAAGGATGGAGGTGCAACGCGGGGGCCGTGTGAGCGGACAGCGGGAGGGAGGCTGCTTCACACAAGGGGGCGACCTGCAGGAACCCGGTGATGCCCGCGCACCGAGACGCGTCTGCCTGGAGAACATCGACGGCCTCTGCCGTGATCATCGAGTGGAAATAGGGCTGGTCGTAACCGTACTCACCTGCCGCGATCTCCATCCCACCGGGGGCAAGCTCGCGCACGTAGCGAAGGCCGGCGAGATCGTCTGAAGAAACTGGCTCTTCAAACCAAGTCACCCCAAAGTCGGCGAACCGCTGCGCGTGAGCCAGGGCTTGCTTGGGATGAAAGGCGCCGTTGGCGTCGACGAACACCTCCACATCGTCACCTACCGCGGCGCGCGCTGCCTCTACGCGCGCTAGGTCCTTCTGAGGCTCCCGGCCCACTTTCATTTTCACCATGCGGAACCCTTCTTCCGCCCATCCAGAGAACTGTTCCCGGAGTTGCCGATCCGAATACGAAGTGAATCCGCCGCTGCCGTAGACGGGCACACCGTCGCGCGCCGCGCCCAGAAGCGTCACGAGGGGGAAATCCAGAAGGCGAGACTTCAGATCCCACAGCGCGACGTCGACAGCCGCGATCGCGGTCGAGCAGATGCCGGGACGGCCGAGGTTCCGGATCGAATGGATCATCGCGGTCCACGCCTCAGGTATGCCGAAGGCGTCGCGTCCAAGCAGCAGGGGGGCGAGCTTGCCCTCAATCAACTTGGCTGCTGCTGCGTCCGTATAGGTGAAGCCGAGGCCGTGGGTATCGCCTGCCCGCGCCGAGACCACGACGACGGTCGTCGAGTCCCATTCGAGCGTGCCGTCTGACTCTGGCGCGTCGGTCGGTATCGTGAAGGCCCACACCTCCACCTGATCGATCCTTACGTCGGGTGCGGAGATCGCCGCCACATCAACTGCTGGATCGCGGTATTAGATCCTCGATCTTGTCTTTGATCCCTTGCCGGATGATGCCCTTGGCGTCGGTGTCGCCCTTGCCGAGAGCAAACATCAGATTTTTCGCCTGCTTGAACTCGATGTGTGGTGGGATCGGAGGGACGTTGGGATCCGTGCGGGCGTCTACGACGACGGGACGGTCAGCTGCAAGTGCCTCATCCCAAGCGGGCCCTACTGCGTCGACAGTTTCCATGTGAATGCCCTTGAGGCCGACCATCTCGGCGAAAGCCGCGTAGTCGAAGTCGGGAACGTCCTGTGAGCCCTCGAACTTGGGGTCCCCTTCCATCGCCCGCTGTTCCCACGTGACTTGATTGAGATCGTTGTTGTGAAGGACAAGCACGCATAACCGCGGATCGTTCCATTGACGCCAGTACTTCGCAATCGTGATGAGCTCATTGATTCCGTTCATCTGCATGGCCCCGTCGCCGACAAGAGCGAACACCGGGCGGTGGGGATGAGCGAACTTGGCGGCTATCGCATAAGGAACGCCCGGTCCCATGGTGGCGAGATTTCCAGAGAGGCTCGCGCTCATACCACTGCCCATTTTGATATCGCGCGCGAACCAGTTTGCAGAGGAGCCAGAGTCAGATGTGAGAATCGAATCGTGTGGGAGCCGGGAAGAAAGCTCCCAGAACACGCGCTCAGGATTGATGGGGTCGGCATCGTTCATCGCACGCGCCTCCATCACCTTCCACCAATCGGCGACGTTCCCCTCGATCTCGTCTCGCCACTTACGCTCCGGCTTCCTTGCCAAGAGTGGCAGCAGGGCGCGCAGCGTCTCACGGCTGTCTCCCATAAGGTTGATCTCCATCGGGTAGCGGATCCCCAGCATCCTGCCGTCCAGGTCGATCTGGACGCCCCTCGCGTGACCTTCCTCGGGCAGGAACTCGGAGTAGGGAAAGCTCGAGCCGACCATCAACAAGGTGTCGCAGCCCATCATCATGTCCCAGCTCGGCTTCGTACCCAGAAGTCCGATGGAGCCGGTTACAAAGGGAAGGTCATCGGGAACAACCGCCTTGCCAAGCAGGGCTTTGGCGATCCCCGCGCCCAGCAGCTCTGCCGTTTGCAGCACCTCTTCCGGCGCGGACAAGGCCCCCGCGCCGACGAGCATCGCCACCTTCTCTCCCGCGTTAAGGATGTCCGCAGCCCGCTGCAGATCCTCCTGGGGAGGAGCGATTCGTGCATGGGCGTAGCCGATCGACGAGTGAATCGTGCCATGTTGATGGGCAGGCTCGGCGACTGCCTCCTGCTCTTGAATGTCGTTCGGAACGATTATGCAAGTGACTGTTCTCTCCACCTGCGCGATACGCATCGCTCTGTCGATGAGGTGGCGCACCTGACTGGGGGATGACACCATCTGCACATACTCGTGAGCGACGTCTTTGAACAGCGACAGCAGATCCACTTCTTGCTGATAGTTACCACCGAGCGAGCTGAGTGCCTGCTGGCCGACTATCGCAACGACTGGCTGATGATCCAACTTTGCGTCGTATAGGCCGTTCAGCAAGTGGATAGCTCCGGGCCCCGAGGTCGCCAGACAAACTCCTACCTCCCCGGTGAACTTCGCGTGGCCGCAGGCCATGAACGCAGCCATCTCTTCGTGCCGGACCTGTACGAACTGGAGCTTGTCCGAATTCCGGTCGAGCGCCCCCATGATCCCGTTGATCCCATCTCCGGGGAAGCCGAAGATGCGCTTGACGCCCCACTGCGAAAGGCGCTCGACGAGGAAGTCACTGACGCTTTGAGCCATATCCAGACCCTCCAATCGGTCCAGGAGCTTTCTCCGGAACATCCCCCCGGCTTGCCTTTCTGAAACTGGCGCAGGCTCCCAAACGCGGTCCATGAGGATCGAAGGGGTCGTCCCAGATCCTCGGCGAACAGTTATGCCCGGGGCTCCACCACAGGAGATTCCCAGGAAACGGCGATGGCTACGGGTTCGGTGGCGGGAAGAGGATTCGAACCTCTGTAGGCATTAGCCGACGATTTTACAGACCGCTCCCTTTGGCCACTCGGGCATCCCGCCGGGGAAACGCGCTACAGGATAAACGGGGGCCGGACCCCCTTCGTTTCCACTCTCCCTCCGGCAACCAGCCGGAACACGCTGCAGGTTGATGGGGGGACCGGACCTCCTTCGTTTCCACTCTTCCTCGCCCCTCCCGCCGGAGGAAACGCGCTACAGGTTGATCGGGGCCGGCCCCTTCGTTTCCACCCTCCTTCGCCCTCCCGCTCCTAGAGTTGACGGCCTTGGACAGCGCGCGGTTTGGAACGATCGGAAAGACACGCTGACGAGCACCGGTGTCCTCTTCTCGGCGGGCCGCGGCACTCGGCTGAGGCCCCTCACCGACAGCGTTCCCAAGGCGGTGCTGCCGATGCTCGACGTGCCGCTTGGCGCCTTTGGAATGTCTCAGCTGTTGAAGATCTGCTCGAGCGTGATCGTGAACGCAGCTTCCGACGCCAGATCGGTCATCGAGGTCGAGCTCAGGGCCGGGATGGGGGGCGCGTTTGGCAACGACAAGGCCATGACGATCTTCGAAGAGTCTCCCGAGCCATTCGGCGCGGCCGGGACACTCGCGGCCCTTCGTGACCGGATAGGAGAGAGAGCTTTGACGTGGAATGCGGACACGATCTCCGACCTCGATCTCTCGGATCTCTTCAACGCCCACCGGGCATCGGCTGCACCCGCCACCGTCGCGGTCACGCCGGTGGCCGGCAACGCGGATCTCGCCATCGAAGGGCGATGGGCTACCACCTTCATCGATCGTCGGCTTCGGCCTGAGGCCGCTGGCGCGCGCTTCATCGGCGCGGCGGTCTTCGAGAGAGCTGTTCTGGAGGCGCTACCCGATGACCGACCTTTGGGTCTTGCCGAGTCGATCCTGCGGCCCCTCGTCAAGCGCGGCGAGCTCGCCGTTTTCATTCACGCTGGATATGCGGCCGACGTTGGGACCTTCCCCCGCTACGTAGGTGCTTCGCTCGATCTTCTGGAGGGCCGAGGGCCCGCCCCGCCGATGGCATGGCCGGGCGAGATCTTGCGGGGCCCCGGGGGCGTCGCCTACTTGGGACCGGGAGCTTTTGCGGCGAAGGGCACCCTCGGCCCGGGGGCGGTGCTCCTTGCAGGATCGCGGGTCGAGGAGGATGCCCGCATCGAGCGCTCGGTCATCTGGCGCGGATCTCAGGTTGGTGCTGGGGAGAAGGTCTGTGATGCGGTGTGGCCGTGGTTTCGCGGTTCAGGAGCCACGCTATAGGTGGCCAAGCTCGCAAAAATTAGTGGAGGACTGAGTTGGCGGCTAGGTGCGTTATCAGCTGCGGATAGATGAAGCCTGCTACGAGGGCGAGGGCCGCTACTCCCATGGCTGCTTGCATCAGGTAGGGCACCTCCACGACATCGTCCGTCTCCGGAGGATCGAAGAACATGCGCTTGACCACAGCCAGGTAGTACCAGCTGGCGATCACCGCGTTAAGACCCATGACGGCGGCGAGCCAGTAGACCTGGGCCCTGATGGCGGCGAGGAAGATGAACAGCTTCGCCCACGCCCCGGCCATCGGGGGCACGCCCGCCAGTGACACGAGGAAACCGGCAAGCAGGGTGGCCAGCACGGGACTTCGCTGCCACAACCCCGCGTAGTCGTTGATGAAGTAGCTGCCCCCCTTGCGCGCAAAGGCAACGGCAGCGGAGAAGGCCCCGAGATCCATCAGCCCGTAAATCGCGATGTAGACGAGAGCCGACACGAAAGCCTGATGACTGACGGCCGGTGATTGCGGATTGATCAGGGCGAACGCCACCAGGATGTAGCCAGACTGCGCGATCCCGGAGTAGGCAAGGAGCCGGATGATGTGTTGCTGGCGCAACGCTATGAGATTGCCTACCGTCATAGTGAGAACCGCAAGCACGGCGAAGATGGGCCGCCACGCGTCCGCAACCACCGGAAACGCACGGAACATCAGGACCAACAGGCCCACGAAGCCGCCGATCTTGGAAGATGTGGACAGAAACGCGGCCACCGGTGGAGGCGCACCTTCGTAGGTGTCGGGGGCCCAGAAATGGAACGGCACCGCAGAGATCTTGAAGGCGAAACCGACCACGACGAAGAAAACCGACAGAACGATTATCGGCTTGGCGCCGTTGTGCGCTATCGACACCCTGATCGCGTCGATCTGAGTGTGGCCGGTCACGCCGTAGATCAACGACATCCCGTAGAGCATCACGGCAGAGGAGAGAACGCCGAACAGAAAGAACTTGAGAGACCCCTCGTTCGACTTGGGATCGCTCTTCCTCAGAGCCGCCATGACGAAGGCCGGAACGCTGATGAGCTCGATGGCGATGAATATCGTGATGAGATCGCGGGCACTCGACATCACTAATCCGCCGAGCAGCGAACAGAGCATCAAGAAGTAGTACTCGCCCTGGTAGTAGTGGCCCGCTCGGAAATAGTGGAACGAGATGGCCAGCACGATCAATCCAATCACGCAGAACAAACCCTTGAAAAGCAATGCAAAATGATCGAGTTGATAAGAGTTCGCCAGTGTGTATGTGGGATGTGTACCGACGAGCGAGACGACCGCAGCAAGAGTCCCAAAGATCCCCGCGGCGGACAACGGCATCGCCACCCACTTCGCATCCTCGGGCAGAAACAGATCGGCAACCAGAACGAGACAAGCGGTCAGGGCGAGGACGATCTCCGGCGAAATGATGTGCCAGTTGACCGCAGGCTGAGCGAGCGGCATCAGTGAAGAGCCACCGTCGATCCCGCGTGAAGCGCGGCCCCCACATGAACGACCAGAGCCTGCACCGCACCGTTGGTCACGCTCAGGATCATCTTGGGGTAGAGGCCGGCGACGATGATCAGGACCAGCAGGGGAGTCCAGGCGAACCATTCGAGCCGCTGAACGTCGAAGATCCGGCCGGGCGCGGCGAACTTCTCAGGAACACGGCCCATGTTCACCCGCTGCAACATCCATAAGAAGTAGCCGGCGGTGAGCACCGTCCCTATCCCCGCTCCCACCATCAGGATGCGGAACAGGACCGGACTCAGACCGATGGCGGGATGGTAGGCGCCCAGCAGCGCCAGCATCTCACCCCAGAATCCTGCTAGACCCGGCAGGCCGAGCGAGGCGATCGCCGTGTAAGTAAGCAGTGTGCCGAAGCGGGGGATCTGTTGGAGCACACCTCCGAGGTCGGATATCTCCCTCGTGTGATATCGCTCGTGGATCGATCCCACCAGGAAGAACAACATCCCGGTGATCAATCCGTGAGCAACCATCCCGAAGATGGCGCCGTTGATGCCCTGGGACGTGAGGGTCGAGATACCTAGCATCACGAAGCCCATGTGGCCCACGGAAGAGAAGGCGATCAGTCGCTTGAGGTCGCTCTGTGCGAAGCAACATAGGGCGCCGTAGATGATCGCGATCACGGCGAGGATGCCGATCAGGGGAGCAAAGTCGTGTGCCGCCTGGGGCAACAAGGGGATGGCGATCCGGATAAAACCATACGTCCCCATCTTCAACAAGATTGCGGCAAGGAGAACCGATCCGATCGTTGGAGCTTCGGTATGGGCGTCGGGTAGCCAGGTATGGAAGGGCCACATGGGGACCTTGATCGCAAACCCGAGGAAGAGCCCTAGGAAGGTGAGGTTCTGGAAGAGAGTCGATCCCAGCGCGCCTCCCTGAGCGGCTTGCGCTCGGAGCGTCACCATGTCGAAGGTGGTCGCTCCACTCTTGAAATAGATCGCGAGGAAACCAAGGAGCATGAAGATCGAGCCGAACAGCGTGTAGAGGAAGAACTTCACCGCCGCGTATTGCCTGCGCGGGCCCCCCCAGATGCCGATCATGAAATACATCGGGACCAGCACCAGCTCCCAGAACACGAAGAACAGGATCAGGTCCAGAGCGACAAAGCTCCCATTCATGCCGGTCTCGAGCAGCAGAACTAGGGAGAGAAGGGCCTTGATTTTTCCGGGGGCCGGGACGTGCCACCACAGATAGATCGTGCAGAGAAAACACACGAGCACCGACAGCTCGAGCAACGGCAACGAGATCCCATCAACACCGACGTGATAGCGAGAGCCGATCTGGGGGATCCAATCCAGATTCGTACCAAGCTGAAGCGTGCCGGCAGAGCCGTAGTCGAACTGGAACAACAACACGATCCCGACGAGAAGTGTCAGCCCCGCGAAGATCGTTCCCACCAGCTTGATCAACCGGTCCTGCGCAGGGGGGATGAAAAGCATCGCAGCGACGCCGACCATCGGCAGGAACGTGGCCAAGGTCACCCCCCAGCCGTTCTGGAACCACTCCATGAAGCGCCAGCCCCCTTAGATGTGCACGATCGATGTAAGAGCGAACAAACCGATGAAGATCGCGATAGATGCGAACAGCACGGCAGCGTACCGTTGCACGTTGCCCCCCTGGATATAGCGCAGCAGTCCTCCGCTGGCCCCCGTCAATCCGGCGGCACCGTTGACCGCGTAGTCGACGACTTTCTGATCGAGCTCGTCGTAAGTGAAGTTCGCAGTCGCAATCGTGCCTGCAGCGATCCCGTTGATTGCTCCGTCTAAAACGTTCTGGTTGGTCCAGTAAGCAGCTTTGGAGAACGTGTACTGGACCGGCTTCACGATCCCCTTGGTGTACAGGTCGTCCATGTAGTACTTATTCACAAGAAGTCTGTACATCCACGCGAACGGCCCGGCGAGGATGTCGACCTGCCACCGCTTCTTGTAGAACAGCATGTAACCAAGCCAGATGGCCGCCCCAGCCAACCCCACCGAAACCACCGGCAGGATCACGTTGTAGAACGCAGAGAACCCGGGACTCTCCTGCCCGGGGACGTTGATCCATTCCTTGAACGGCCCGATCACGGGAAAGCCGAGGAGACCAACCGTCATGGTTAGGATCGCCAGCACCCACAGCGGAGTCACCATCGAACCGGGGCTCTCGTGAGGATGTCCATGGCCCCTGTATTCGCCCCAGAAGGTCTTGATGCAGACGCGAGTCATGTACAACGCGGTGAGGAAGGCGGTGATGATGCCCGCGATGAAAACAACCCATGCGGTCGCAGCCGTTCCCGAGTTGGCCGAGCGCAGCGCCTCGCCGAGGATCTCGTCCTTTGAGAAGAAACCGGCCAAGGGAAAGATGCCTCCCAGAGCGAGCGACCCGATGATGAAGGTCCTGAACGTGTGCGGCATGTACTTCCTTAGCCCGCCCATGTCCGCCATGTCGTTCGAATGGACCGAGTGGATCAGAGACCCGGCGCCGAGGAAGAGCAGAGCCTTGAAGAACGCGTGCGTGAATAGGTGGAAGATCGCCGCGGTGTAAGCGCCCACTCCCAACGCAGCCATCATGTAGGCGAGTTGCGAGATCGTGGAGTAGGCAAGAACGCGTTTGATGTCATCCTGCACCAGGGCAAGTAGTGCAGCTCCCAGCATCGTGATCGAGGCAATGATGGCAACCACGTTGAGGGCTGCCCCTGCGTGGGTGAAGACCAGGAACATCCGGGCGACCAGGTAGACGCCGGCCACGACCATGGTGGCGGCGTGGATCAGTGCCGATACCGGCGTTGGACCGGCCATGGCATCGGGCAACCAGACGTGCAACGGGAATTGCGCAGACTTGCCGGCGGCTCCGCAGAACAAGAGCAAGGCCGCCACGGTCAGCAGGCTCCCGTGCAGTTGCCCGGTTTGGGCCTCATGGTTCAGCCGGATGATGTTGAAGGTGTGGCCCGCGAAGAACAGAGCGAAGATCCCAAACATGAATCCGACATCGCCCACCCGGGTAGTGATAAACGCCTTGATCGCCGCAGAGGAGTTCTCCTTCTCCTCCCAGTAATGGCCGATGAGGAAGTAGGAACAAACACCGACGCCCTCCCACCCAACGAGCATCTGCAGGAGATTGTTGGCGATGACCAGGAAAAGCATCGAGGCGGTGAACAACGAAAGGGCTGCGTAGAACCATGTATAGCGACTGTCGTCGTTCATGTATCCGGTCGAGTAGATCTGCACCAACAGGGACACGGTAGTTACGACGACAAACATCAGAGCCGTCAGGAAGTCGTAGTTCATCCCGAACTGCAGATGAACCGTCGAGATCCGGAACCAGGTCCACGACCTCTGTACCTGTGCGTAGCCGGAAGCGAGCTCCGCGAAACCGATCAGAGAGATGAGGAGCCCGGCGCCGACGGCAAAGATGCCCACGCTGTGTCCCCTACTGCGCATCTTCTTGCCGAAGAAGAGGATCGTGAAGAAAGCAAGGAAGGGGAGCAGCGGCACCAGCCACATGAAATCGATCACGAAGCCGCGTTTGGTGGTGACGGCTGCAGCCAGCTCGAAGCCGCTCACTGCATCACCATTTCATCAAGGACATCTCGTCCAGGTCGACATCCTGCCGGTTGCGGAAGATAAGGATCACGATCGCGAGGCCGATACCAACCTCTGCGGCCGCCACCGCAATCACAAACAGCGCGAAGACCTGACCCGGGATGCCAGATTGCTTGAACAGAGCGGCGAACGCGACGAGGTTGATGTTTACCGCGTTGAGCATCAGCTCGATCGAAAGAAGAACCAGCACCGCGTTCTCGCGAGCCAGCACGCCGTAGATCCCGATCGAGAACAGCAATGAGGAGAGCACCAGGAAATAGCTAACGGGCACCGGTCACCTCGGTCCGCTCCAGCGGGGGAGGCTCGTCAAGCGGGCGCTCCGACAAGGCTCGACGACGCACCGGGCGGGGCCGGTCGTAGTCGTCACGGCGCGCGATCACGACCGCTCCCACCAGAGCGGCAAGGAGAAGGATTGAAACAACCTCGAAAGGAAGAACGTAGGCGGAGAAGATCACTTGGCTGAGGCTGGCCGTTGTGGTCCCCAACGTTCGGGCGAAGGAGATCTCCTTGCCGGCGAAGGCGTCCACCATGATGTAGCTCGTAACGCCGAAGATCGCGAGCGCACACAGAGCAGCAAGCGGCCGCTGATCGTTGTCGTAATTCGCCTTGCCCAGGGGGGCCCGGGTCAACATCAACCCAAATAGCATCAAGACGACGACCGCGCCCACGTAAACCAGGACCTGCACCCACGCCACGAACTCCGCCAACAGGATCACGTAGAGAACGGCGACTCCCGACAGCGTCGCGACGAGGTAGAGCGCAGCGTGAACGACGTTCTGAGAAGTCACGACCCGGATCCCGGCGCCACCGATGAGGACGGCGGCGATCCAGAAGATGACCTCTTGCCCGCTATGCATCAGACGGAACGGCCCTTAGCCTTCTGAGCGCGGACCCGCGCCGCCTTGGCTCGCCCCATGGCAACGGCATCGCTCGACCCCTTGGCGCGCTCCTCGGCCAGCACCCGCTCGTAGGCGGCCTCGGGATCCTCCGCCCCACCCGCATCAACAGGCGTCGGGGTGGTCGGCACCGCGGCTCCCTCAGTCGCGGCTCCCGGCCCGGCTGCGGGGGCCGCACCTGCTCCGTCGCGGGCTTCGGCGGCGCCTCCACCTGTGGTGGATCCGCCGCCTGCAGAGGCTTCCTCCGCAGGCGCAGCCTCCTCGCCGGCGGTGTCGATAGCTGTCCCCGCAGCCGGCTCCGAACCGGGGGCCTCCCCAGCATTGGGTGCGACGGGCCCGGGATCGGGCTGGATCGGCGCGGCCGACGGCGCACCTGAGGGTACCGACGGATCCTCATGGCCACCGGTGGGCGCGCTGGGGACCAGGTTGGGCGTGTAGATCGGCGTCGGCCCCCGCTTGATACCCCTTTCGGCCTTGACCCTCGCCACCTTGGCGCGGGCTTCGGCGACCTGTGGGGAGGACCCTTTGTCGAGCTGTTCCTGAAGGACCTCGGCGTAGACCTCTTCGGCGTTCTCGGTCTGCTCCAGGCCCCGGGGGTGTGGCTCCTCGTGGGGTACTTCGACGTTCGGGCCGGGGATCTCCTGGTATTTGGCAACGTCCGCTTGGGACACCTGGTCCTTGACTGCAGGCGGGGGTGGGACCTCGGCACCGCCGCCGGCGCCCTGGGCGGCACCGGCCGGTTCCGCTCCGGTCGCCACCGCGCGGCCTTCCTCGGCGGTAACCGCGTCGTCTTTCTGTGCCGCTGCCGCGGGGTCCACGGATTCGGTGGGGGTCACTGCCGCGTCGGGGCCGCTGGGGCCGCTTCCGGCTCCCACTCCGGCTGCACTGGCTGGTTGCTCGCCGGTGCGGCCTTCGACCTTTTCTTCGGTCGGGGCTGCAGCCGATCCCGGGGCGGTCTCGCCTGCTTGAACCTGTGAAGGGGATGCTGCCGCGGGAGCGGGAGCCGATGCTTGAGCCGGCGCAGTGGCTTTGGCCGCTTGCTCGGGACGCTCGGCCGCAGCAGTCACCGCGGCGGGAGGCGCCGGCCGCTGCGCGCTACCGGGACCTGCTCCGCCGGCTGCGATGGGGGCAGCAGCTTGACCCGGCAGCTCGGCCCCCTGCTCGAGGGAAGGAGGAGGGAGCACCGAAGCCATCCAGTCCGACAGCCGTTCCTTCTCGTGCGTGAGCTCGCGGATGTCGAATTCAGCGTACTCGAACTCGCGGCTCCAGAAGAGCGCGTCGTAAGGACAAACCTCAACGCAGATGCCGCAATACATGCACAGCGCGTAGTCGATCGCGAAGCGATCGAGAACGTTGCGCTTGCGGGGACGGCCCCCTGCGCGCTTGGGCGGAAGTGTCTCCTTGTGCGAGTCGATGTAGATGCACCAGTCCGGGCACTCGCGCGCGCACAGCATGCAGACCGTGCAGTTCTCCTCCTTGAGAGCGATCACACCGCGGGTCCGAGGAGAGAGGTCCTGCTTGACCTCCGGGTACTGGATGACGGTGTTGTGCATGAACAGATGTTTGAGGGTTACCGCCATGCCCTTGAAAAGTCCTATGCCGAATGTCATCTTGCGCTCGGTCTTGAGCTTCTCGGGATAGCGAGTGCTCGAATAGGCCGGGTGCTCCCGGGGCGCTCCGGCGACCGGGCTGTCGGCCGGACGTTCGTCTATCGCCACCGAGTTACCTCCATGCCCATGCCGGAGCGTAAAGAACCCACGCCCCCGCAGCGAGGATGTTCAGCAGGCTGATGGGGATCAGGAATTTCCACGCGAACTGCTGAAGCTGGTCCTCGCGCAGCCGGGGGAAGGTGAACCTCACCCAGATCATGAGGAAGACCATGAAGGAAGTTTTGACGAGGAACCAGATGATGCCCGGGATCAGAGTGAGCGGGTGCCACGGCACTATCGGCATGAACCCACCCAGGAACAGCGTCGCGATGATGCCGGCGAACGCCACCATGTGCGCCATCTCGGCTCCGAAGAACCCGAATATGAAGCGCATGCCCGTGTACTCCGTGAAAGGCCCGGTGATGATCTCGGATTCCGCGACCGGCATGTCAAAGGGGGGCAATGTCATCTCGGCCATCGCGCCTGTGAAAAAGACCAGGAACGCCACGAGCCCGATGCCCGGAGGCCACAGGATGAAGGGCCAGCTCTGTTTCTCGACGATGCCGATGATCGAAAGCGTCCCCGCGAGCATCGCCACCACCGCCACCATCAGCACGATCGGCAGCTCGTACGCGATCAGCTGAGCGGCAGCCCGCAGCGCGCCCAGCAGCGAGTACTTATTGGCGCTCGACCATCCCGCCATCAGGACTCCGATGGTCGCGATCGAACCGATAGCTAGCAGATAGAAAACACCGACATCGAGGTTCTCGACGATCAGGTTCCGGTCCATCGGGATGACGAGGTAGAGCATGATCGCCGGGACATAAATGAGGGCGGGAGCCAGACTGAACACCCACTTGTCGGCGTTGATCGGGATGATGTCCTCTTTGAAGATGAATTTGACGCCGTCCGCCAAGGTCTGCCCCCAACCGTGGAAGCCTCCCGGGTACATCGGGCCGAGCCGTTGCTGTAGATGGGCCAGCTCCTTGTGCAGGACGTAACCCCCGATCAGGGAAACCACGGGGACCGTCACCAGAACCACCACCAGCTTCACCCCGAGGATCTCCCAGGCGGTGAAGTGGATAACTGGAACGATGGTGGCGAGCGTCAGGCCGCTCATCTATCGATGTCTCCGAGCACGAAGAAGAACGAGCCGAGGATCGCGATCATGTCGGCCACGAAGGTGTTCTTGAGAACGTGGGGAAGAACCGACACGTTGTTGTACGAAGGAGTTCTGATCTTCATCCGGTAGGGACGGCGGTCCCCATCGGAGATGAGATAGAAACCGAGCTCGCCCAACGGGTTCTCCGTGCGGACGTAGACCTCACCGGCCGGAGGCTGGATGACGCGCGGGACTTTGCCCATGATGGGTCCTGAGGGGATGCCCTCGATCGCTTGTTCCACGATGCGCGCCGACTCGACAACCTCGTGCACGAGCACCCAGAACCGGTCGAAGCAGTCGCCGTGAAGCCCGGTATGCACATCGAAATCGAACTGGTCGTATACGAGGTAGGGCTCGTCCCGCCGCACATCCATATCCACATCCGAGGCGCGAGCGATGGGCCCCGTGACGCCGTAGGAATGGACCGCCTCTCGATCGAGGACACCGATCCCGACTGTGCGTTCTTTGAAGATCTCGTTGCCGATGAGCAGGTCCTCGTATTGATCCAGACGGTCGATGACCTGGCGAACACCTTTCAAGGCCCCCTCGAAGAAGCCCCGCGGAACGTCCTCCTTCAAACCTCCGCAGCGCATGAAGCCGAAGTGCATCCGGCCCCCTGTGGCTGACTCCATCACGTACTGGATGTCCTCGCGTTCCCTGAACGCATAGAACGTTGGCGTGATCGCGCCGAGCTCCGCGCCAAAAGACGCAAAGAACATCAGATGATTGAGGATCCGGTTCATCTCGACGAGGATCACCCGCATGTACTGGGCGCGAAGGGGAACCTCCACCTCCATCAGCTTCTCCACCGCCATCCACATCGGCAGCTCGTTGCTGATGCCGGAGAGCCAGTCCATGCGAGAGACGAGGTTAGTGATCTGCCGGTAATCCCTCGCTTCGACAAGCTTCTCGTAGCCGCGGTGCATGTAACCGATGACTGGTTCCGCAGCGACCAACACTTCACCGTCGATGGTGGCCAGCAAACGGAAGACCCCGTGGGTGGCCGGATGTTGCGGTCCAACATTCAAGACCATGGACTGGGTTTGAAGCCGGCCCGAAGCGGAGTCGGCTACGACGTCTTCAGGCCACTGCACGCGCTCTTCGGTTGTCGCCATTCAGGCGCTCCCGCCGGTCACCGTCAGCGGCCCCCTGCAGCGGCTTCGTCGGGATCCTTTGCGCCCGGCCACTCTTTGACCACCGAGCGGGCGGGCAACTTGAAGGAACGCAGGCCCGGGTGCCCGTCGAAGTCTTCCGGCAGGTACAAGCCCACAAGCTGAGGATGCCCTTCGAAGTCGATGCCGAACATCTCTCGTGTCTCGCGCTCGTGCCAGTTGGCGCCCGCAAAGATCGACGTCAACGTCGGGCAGCGCGGTTCAGATGAATCCACCGGCACGTGCACGTTGACATGCGTCGCGCAATCCTGCGAGTAGAGATGGATCAGAACTTCCATGCCACCGCCGGCCCCCTCACCCCCCAGCTCGCTGCGGTCGACGGCGGACAAGAAGGTGAAGAAACGGAACTGCAAGGGACCGTCGCGGAGAGCTTTAATGACTTCGACCAGGCGCTCGCGGGAGCAGGAGACATCGAGCTGATCGAAGTTCAGCTTGATCTCGGACGCCAGATCGCCCAACACGTCTTTCGCTCGGGCAAGGGCGTCTTGGGGGGCCAGCCTGTCGATGACGGGCACTATCTCGACTCCACCTAGATGCCGCCAGCCAAACCCGGCTGCGGTATGTGGGGGATCACCGCGCGATGGCCCTTCCATACCTCTCTCGTGTCTTCGTTCTGGATCCTGTTCTGAAGGCGGATGATGCCCTGGAGCAATGCCTCGGGCCGGGGCGGGCATCCCGGAACGTAGATATCCACCGGCATGATCTGGTCACAGCCCTTCGTGACCGAATAGGAATCCCAGTAGGGGCCCCCGCAGTTCGCGCACGAGCCCATCGAGATCACGTATTTGGGTTCGGGCATCTGGTCGTAGACGCGCCGCAGAGGGGCCGCCATCTTGTCGGTGACCGTTCCGGCTACCACCAGCAGGTCGGCCTGGCGGGGCGACGCGGGAAAGGGTATGACGCCGAAACGGATCACATCGAACTTGCTGGCGAAAGCCGCTCCCATCTCGATCCCACAGCAGGCAAGGCCGAACTGCATGGTCCAGAGCGAGTACTTACGGCTCCAGTTCAGCAGCGCAGTCACGGGACTGGGCAGTTTCACCTTCTCCATCACAGCCATTCGAGCAACCTCTTCTTTATCGCGTAGAGCAATGCGAGAGCCAGTATGGCTATAAAGATGACCATCTCTATCAAGGCCTGGGTGCCCAGCCGTCGGAAGATCACCGCCCAGGGGAAGAGGAACACAGCCTCCACATCGAAGATGACGAACAGGAGTGCAAATATGTAGTACCGAACGTTGGACTGCGCCCATCCGGTGCCGATGGGATCGATCCCAGACTCGTAGGTCGTGTATTTGTCCTTGCCGGGCACGCTCGGTCGCAGCACCCTCGAGGCGAGAAGCGTTCCAAATACGATCGCGGCGCCGGCAAGCACGAATATTCCGATGGTTACGTACTGACCGAAGTAGCCCTCAGGCACTCTGCCAACCGCTCCTAGTCGCGTCGAAGGGCAAGCGTGCAATCCGCTGGGTCCAGAAGTGCAAAAGCCCTGGTACCGGGCCGAAACCTAACATGCAAGGGTTGCTTGCCTTCCCCTCGTTCACTCGTGAACCAGGGCTCGGCGGGCGCCGTCGACGCGTTGCGCTCGTGGCTCCTTCATAGGATGGAGCGATGCAGGAAACGCAAGATGAGGTGTCTCTTCGCCGGTTGATGGGCGCGGGCGCGCTGGCACTGCTCCGGCCCCCGTTTCGCATCTTCCTTCTTGTCGAGATCTTCATCACTCTGGTGGCATCCAGCATCCCCGTTCGCGCCACAGACGCGGCGGCAATCCTGGGAGCGATCGTTCTGCTCATCGTGTCCGCGCTTCTGCAGGTCGCCATCTTGCTGGCGGCGGCCGACCCAGAGCCCGCCCGCAGCGCAGATCCGTGGATCTTGGGAGTCTTCCGCAGGCGATGCTTCTGGCGCTTTGCCTTCACCCGTCTGTTGGTAAGGCTGATGGTCGTGGTCGGACTCGCCATCGTGTTGGTCGCCGGGGCGCAGCTGCCCCTCTTGTGGGCTGGGTTGATAGCGGTAGTCACCGGCCTGGTATGGGGCTTCGTCGTGGGCTCGATCGTCGGAATCGCGGAGCAGGCCGCGGTCCTCGAGCGGAGATGGCCGTTCGATGCCATGGGCAGAAGTGGCGAGCTGTCGCGTCCCGCGCGGCGGCCCATCGGGATCTTGTTCGCTCTGTTCGTGGTAGCGCCGAACTTCCTGGGGGACCGCTTCCTAGGCTTCGATCTGCTCAAGAGCCTGGGTGCTTTTCGAGTGTTGCCCGCACTGGTAGCAGTGATCGTTTCAACCGCGGGCCTCATCGCCTTGACCAAGGCATACGTGGAGCTCGGAGGAAGCCAAGTCACCAACCGGCCCCGGTAGAGACATCGATGACGCCATCATCCGCCTGCAAAGAACGTCGCCTTCTGGGCCACTTCGAAGAGGGGGCCCCAGGCAAGGCCGAAAAAGATGGTGGCCACCGCGCACAGCGCTATGACACCGCCGGCAAGTGACCCCATCGGGAGCGCAGCCTGTGCGTCCTCACTCTCTTGCATGTACATGACCACCATCACTCGCAGATAGAAGAACATCGCAACGCTGCTCGCCAGAACTCCGATGACCGAAACCCACGCATATCCCGCCTGGACCGCGGCACCGAACACGAGCACCTTGCCAACGAAGCCGGCAGTGATCGGCACACCACCGAGAGACAGCAAGAACAAAGTCAGCGATCCCGCTAACAACGGGTGATCGTAGAAGAGACCCCTGTAATCGGTGAGGCGAACACGCTGCTCATCTCGTCCACTTAGCATCGCGACAACGGCAAACGCGCCCAGCACCGTGATGCCGTAGGTGACCAGATAGAAGAGTGCTCCGGAAACACCCTGATCGTTGGCCGCAATCACGCCGGTCAGGACGAAGCCCGCGTGGGCGATCGAGGAATAGGCAAGCATCCGCTTCACATCTTCCTGGACGATTGCCGCGATCGAGCCCGCAATCATCGTGATGATCGCTATCCCGATGACCAGCGGCCTCCAGTCCCATCGCAACGGGTAGAGGATCGCGTCGAACAGCCGCAAGATCGCCGCGAAAGCAGCGATCTTGGTTGCCGCCGCCATGAAACCGGTTACCGGGGAGGGTGCCCCCTGATACGCGTCGGGCGTCCACATGTGGAATGGGACCGCGGCGATCTTGAACCCAAGGCCGACGATCAAAAGGACCGCCGCCATCGACAACAGCCCAAGGTTGGAGGAAGCGTGGGTGCTGAGGAACCCTGCGATGCCCTGAACCCCCCCGGGAGAGGAGTAGAGATTGGTCGTCCCGGCCGCGCCGTAAGCAAGCGCGATCCCCAGCAAGAAGAAGGCCGAGGAGAAGGCACCGAGCAAGAAATACTTCATCGCCGACTCCTGGCCGTCCAGCGAGCGGCGGCGAGAACCGACCAGGACGTAGAGCGCGATAGAGAAGGTCTCGAGGGCCAGGAACATCACGATCAGATCGGCTGCCCCCGCCATCAACATCATCCCGGCCACCGCCAGCAACACGAGAGCGTAGAACTCGGACTCTTCGATCCCCTCTCTTTCCAGATACTCGCGGGCCACCCAAACGGTGAGCAGACCGAAGATGGCGAGAGCTACCTTGACGAAAACGGCAAAGTCATCGTTGGCGATGGCTCCTGCCAGCTGCACCTTGGACGTGTTCCATGCGGCGATCGCAAGCACTCCTGCCACCACCAACCCGGCAGTAGCGATCACCGGCAGATACCAGCGGCTGATCTTGTCGCCGACCATGGCTTCGGCAACCAACGCGACGAGGGCCGTGACGGTAAGCGCGATCTCGGGGCCGATGCCACCAAGCTGCACCGCCGGCAGGTTCAGCGGCATCAGGGCACCTGCGAGACGCTGCTGGTGGGAGAGATGACTGAGCCGTGCCGGAGTGTTTGCACCACGCGGGCCGCGGAAGGCTCGATACGGTCGAGGAACGGCTTGGGATAAACGCCGATAACGATGATGAGCGCAATCACGGGCGCCAACATGGCGACTTCTCTTACATCGATATCGCGCATGGTTCGATTCTCTTCACGCGTGATCTCCCCTTGGAACACCCGCTGGTAAGCCCACAGCAGGTAGATCGCCGCAAGAACGATGCCGAAGGCGGCGGGAACGACCCACCACCTGTAGCGGAAGAAAGTCCCGACCAAGATCAGGAACTCACCGACGAATCCGTTCAGCCCCGGAAGACCTATAGAGGACAGCAGCACGAACAAGAAGATGCCCGCGAGGATCGGGATAGAACGAGCGAGGCCTCCAAAGTCTGCAATCTGGCGGGTGTGGCGGCGGTCGTAGATGGCACCGACCAGCAGGAACAAGGCGCCGGTCGACAGTCCATGGTTCAGCATCTGCAGAATGCCGCCGCTCATCCCCTGGATCGTTCCCACAAAGATCCCCAGCACGATGAACCCCAGGTGGGCCACGGACGAATAGGCAACCAACCGCTTGAGGTCGCGCTGCACGATCGCAACCAGCGCGCCGTAGACGATCCCTGCGATTGCCAGCGTCATCATCAGCGGTACGAATTCGCGCGCCGCGTCCGGGAACAGAGGGATGGCGAAGCGGATGAGACCGTAGGCACCCATCTTCAAAAGAACCCCGGCAAGCATCACCGAACCTGCGGTGGGAGCTTCAGTGTGGGCATCGGGTAGCCACGTATGCAGCGGAACGAGCGGCACCTTGACCGCGAAAGAAGCGAAGAATCCGAGGAACAGCAGACGCTGTGTGCTGAGTGACAGAGGAGTACCCAGCAGCGATCGGTAATCGAAGGTGAGATGACCCTGAGCGGAGAAGGCGAGGGCCAGGATCGCTACGAGCATCAACAGAGACCCGACCAGCGTGAAGAGAAGGAACTTTATCGCGGCATAGATGCGACGCTCGTATCCCCACATGCCGATCAGGAAATACATCGGGATCAGCACCACTTCCCAAAACAGGTAGAACAGGAACATGTCGATCGAGGAGAACACTCCGAGCATCCCCGTTTCCAGAGCAAGCAAGAACACGAAGTAAGGCTTCGCTCGGGACGTGATGCTCCAGGAGGCCAGCACTCCGAGCGGCATAAGGAACGTGGTCAGCATCACCATCCAGAGGCTGACGCCGTCGATGCCCGTTGTGTAGCCGACGCCGAACTGCGGGATCCATTGCCGGTGCGAGACGAATTGAAAGCCCGCCACCCCAGTCTTGAACTGAATGAGAAGCACGACCGAGAGCAGGAAGGTGATCACCGACACCGCCAGCGCGGTGAGGCGCGGCAGTGCGATGCGGTCTTTCGGAAGCACGCCCACGGCTAGGGCGCCGACGAGCGGAACAAAGATCACGATGTTCAGCAGAACTGCACCGCTCATCCGGTGGCCAACCTCACTACGACGATGGAGAACAACACCACCACGCCTAGGAGGAATGTTGCCGCGTAATTGCGGACGTAACCGCTCTGAACCCTGCGAACGCGATCTGAGATCGCCGCGATCAAGCCACCGGTTCCATTGACCAGACCGTCTATGCCGCGGGCATCGAGCGTGTACGCCGAGAAGCTCGCCAGAGCCTTCCCCGGCAGGACGATGGCACGTCCGTACAGCTCATCCACGTAGAACTTGTTGGCTGCGGCGGCGATAGGAATCCTGAGGCGCGGATACAGGGCCGCTCGCCGAGTCTGCCCGTCGGGGCGCATGTAGAGCATGTAGGCGATGGCGATGCCGGCCAGCCCCGCCACAAGGGCCAGGCTCGCCAGGAACCACGGCGTCAGACCGGCCGGGACCTCGGAGCGGCCCACTACCGGCTCCAGGAAATGTTCGAGCGTGAGGGAAGGCGGAAGGTTGAGCAGGCCGCCCACGACGGACAGGAATGCCAGCGGCACGAGCGCGATCACCATGGTGATCGGCGCGTCGTGCACCCTTCCGTCATGAACCTCGACGCCGTCCGGCACCAGCAAAGGACCCTCGAATACCCGGAAGTAAAGACGCGACATATAGAACGCGGTCAACAGAGCCGTGCCGACTCCGATAGCCCACAGCGCGTATTGACCCTGGTGCCACGCCGACGCAAGGATCGCGTCCTTCGACCAGAAGCCGGCGAAGGGGAAGACCCCGGAGATCGCGAGCCAGCCGACGAGGAACGTGTAGCCGGTTATCGGCATCGCCTTGCGCAGCCCTCCCATCTTGCGCATGTCCGTCTCGCCCGCCAGCGAGTGCATGACCGCGCCGGCCCCCAGGAACATCAGCGCCTTGAAGAACGCATGGGTGACGAGGTGGAACATCGCAGCCGAATAACCCTGGACGCCGTTCGCCAGGAACATGTAACCGAGTTGCGAGATGGTCGAGTAGGCAAGGACGCGCTTGATGTCGAACTCGAAGCACGCCATCAATGCTGCCCACAGCGCGGTAAGCCCGCCGATCCAAGCCACAACCGTCAGCGCGCTGCCCAGCTGGAACAGAGGGCTGAGCCTCGCCACCATGTACACGCCTGCCGTCACCATCGTGGCGGCGTGGATCAGAGCGGAGACGGGAGTCGGCCCCTCCATGGCATCGGGCAGCCATATGTACAGCGGGATCTGCGCACTCTTGCCGGTGGCCCCCGCGAACAACAGCAGCGACGCCACCGTGGCGATGCCCGTCGTCAGCGGTTGATGGAGCAGCGCGGCAGGACCTGGTGGAGCGGGACCCGCTAGCGCGTTGATGACGGGGATCGACAGGGTCGACGCGGCCTTGGCCAGCACGAAGATCCCTATCAAAAAGGCGAAGTCACCCACACGGTTGACGAGGAAGGCCTTCTTGGCGGCGTTAGACGCCTTCGCTCGCTCGAACCAGAAACCGATGAGAAGGAACGAGCAGAGCCCCACTCCTTCCCAGCCGACATACAGGAGGAGGAGGTTTCCCGCCAGCACGAGGGTGAGCATGAGCGCGGCGAAGAGATTGAGGTAGCAGAAGAACCGGGGGTAACGGGGGTCGCCTTCCATGTAACCGATGGAATAGATGTGGATCAGCGTCCCAACACCGGTCACGACGAGAACCATCACTATCGACAGTTGATCCAGGGTGAGGTCGGCTCCCACGCGGAAGCTGCCGACGCTGATCCAGTCGAACAGGTGCACGTAGGCGGTCCGCTGCGAACCCGCCGTGCCGAGTTGCGCCCCAAACAGGACCAGCCCGAGAACGAATGAGAGACCGAGCAAGCCGGAGGCGAGAACTCCCGCAAATCTTCCGATCCGCTTCCCAAAGAAGAGCAGCAGCACGGCGCCCAGTAGAGGGAACGCGATCAGCCATCCCGGGTTCAGGAACCAGGAGAAGATCATGCCTCCCGTCAGAGGAAGGCAGGAGGCGCACTGGCGGTACAGGGTCACCCGTTCAGGTCACCATCTGAGCAGGTGAACGCCATCAACATCGGCGCTGTTCCTGCGGCGAGCGATCATCAAGATAATGGCAAGACCGACGGTCACTTCCGCGGCCGCAACCACGAGCACGAAGAACACCAGGATCTGACCGTCTACGTTGCCGTGCATGCGGGCAAACGTGACGAAGATCAGGTTGACCGCGTTCAGCATGAGCTCGACGAACATGAAGATGACGATGGCGTTGCGCCGAACGAGAACGCCCACGACTCCGATCGTGAACATCAGGCCCGCCAGGACGAGGTAGTAACCGGGCGCAACCGAGGTCATACAGCCTCGCGCTCTGCTTCGATCGGCGCGGAGGGCTCCGCCGGTTGCCGTGGCTCGAACAGGCCCGCCGCCGTATCGATCCGCCTCGCCAGCATCATCACCCCCACGATCGCTACCACCAGGAGCACAGACGTGGCCTCGAAGGGCAGCAGGTAGCGGCTGAACAGCAGGCGAGCGATGGCTTTTACGTTTCCGGGATTCTGATTGATGGCGTTGAGCGCGGCGGAACCGCCGTTTCCCAACCCCAGCAGATGCACACCCCGCAGGACCGAGTAGCTGATCTCTGCGGCAAGGAGCAACCCCAATCCGATAGCAACCTGCCTCTGGCCCCGGAGTGGTTCGATCAAAGCTTCACGCTTATCCACCCCAAGAAGCATGATCACGAAGAGGAACAACACCATGATGGCGCCGGCGTAGACGATGATCTGCATCGCAGCAACGAAATAGGCCCCCTGCAGAAGGAACGCGAGGGCTAGCGCCACCTGCGCAACCACCAGGAAGAGCGCGACGTGAACGGCATTGGGCGAGAAGAGCATCGCAAGAGATGCGCCCAATGCGACGATGAACATCACGCCGAAGACGATGACCGCCAGGCTCACCTGATCTCCCCCGTCTGTTCCCACACGAGGTCGCGTCCGGGAGGAAGCTCCTTCTTCGTCTCCCAATGCCGCACGATCGGCGCGTCCACGATGAGCTGCTCCTTGGTGTAGATGAGGTCTTCACGGGAGCTGCCTGAAAGCTCGTACTCCGTCGTCATCAGCAGCGCTTCTGTCGGGCAGGCTTCAACGCACAGCCCGCAGAAGATGCAACGCAGATAGTTGATCTGGTAGATCTGCGCGTATCGCTCACCCGGCGAGAAGCGGGCTCCCGGTTTGTTCTCTGCACCGACGACATAGATAGCGTCCGCCGGGCACACCCCTGCGCACAGCTCGCATCCGATGCACTTCTCGAGACCGTCTGGATGCCGGTCCAGAACGTGACGTCCCTTGAAGCGAGGGAACGGTTGTCGCCGGACCTCCGGGTAAGCGACGGTGTCCTTGCGCTTGAAGGTGTTCTCGATGACGATCCGCATGCCGTTGAAGATCTCAGGTAACGCCACGAAGCCTCCTCTGCGGGGTCACCGCCTGGGTCAGCCGTGGATCTCCTCGCCCTACCCACGCCAGGACGATCAAGAACAGCGCGGCGAAGACGCCCAGGCGGACGCCTCGCGAGACGCCGTTGGTGTTGACCACCGCCGTGACCATGATCCACAAGAGAGCAGCGGGGATCAGCCGCTTCCAACCGAGCCACATAAGGCGGTCGTATCGCAACCGGGGCAGCGTAGCCCGCACCCAGATGAACAGATAGACGAAGAGAGACGTCTTCAACAAGAACCAGAAGAGCGGCCAGATCCATGGCAGGAAGTTATGAAAGATCGGCCCCTGCCATCCACCAAAGAACAAGGTGACCGCCATAGCGGCGACCACCACCATGTGGATGTATTCACCTAGGAAGAACATCGCAAATCGGATCCCGGAGTACTCCGTGTGGTAGCCGGCAACCAACTCGCTCTCCGCTTCAGGAAGGTCGAAGGGAGCGCGATTCGTCTCGGCGATCCCCGCGATCACGAAGATGAGAAAGGCCGGCCATTGCGACCAGATGTACCAACGAGGCACGAACTCAAAGACGTGAGAGACCTGTTCCAGCACCGGGATCCCGTTGAAGAAGGTCACGTTATGGATGGTGCCTGCCTGCGCGGCCACGATGTGAACTGTCGACACGCTGCCCGAAACCAACGCGATCGGCACCAGCGACAGCCCCAGGGCGATCTCGTAGCTGATGAGCTGCGCGGTTGAGCGGATACCTCCGAGCAACGGGTACTTCGACCCCGACGCCCACCCGGCAAGCACGATCCCGTAGACGCCCAGGGAACCCATAGCGAGGAAGTAAAGGACGCCGATGTTCAGGTCGCTCACGATGAGGCTCACGTGGTGGTGGGCGACGGTGACGGGGGCCCCCACGGGCACCACTGCGAACGCCAGGAACGCAGGCACCATGGTCATGATCGGGGCGATGGCATATGCCCACTTGTCTGCGGTGATCGGCCTGAAGTTCTCCTTAAAGAAGAGCTTCACGCCATCTGCCAGCGTCTGCGCCAAGCCCCACGGCCCCCATCGATCGGGCCCCACCCTCGATTGCATGTCGGCGAGCACTTTGCGCTCGGCCCACACCACGACCATGGTGACCACGAGCAGCGCAACGAACGCCACAACGACCTTGATCAGCGAGATGACGACCAGGGCAGTGACGATCGAGCTCAAGTCCGCGTCACCTCAACAACCGGATCGATGCCGCCCATCAATCGATTGGCCCTGAGCCCCTCCTGATCGTAAGGAACGAAGACGGCCCCCTCGGCGATGTCGGCGACAACAACTCGAAGCCGCGCTTCGAAGCCATTGCCCCCCACGACGACCTCATCTCCATCCGCAACCTCGAGTCGCTTGGCGTCGTACTCGTTCATCTCCACGAACGCCTTGCGTTGTATCCCCCGTAGAGCAGCAGTCCGCCGAACCATCGCCCCCTCGTCGTAGATCAAGCGCCCCGAATAGAGAACGAACGAAGAGAGACCTGCGTCGGCATCAACGTGCCTACCGGCGGATCCTGCGGGCGGGCCCGATGCTCCGTCGCGGGCTTCGGAGTCGGCCCAGCCTGCGGCTGGGACGCCTCCTGCAGAGGCTTCCTCCCCATCGACCCGCCCTTCGGGTCCGCCTGTTGATGAGGCTGGCCGCCGAGCTTCTCCTGCGGTGCCGCCCGCAGGCGCAGCCGGTACCCCCTCAGGAAGCGCGGGTACGAACCCCGCCCGCTGCTTGGCTTCGAAGGCACGCAGCTCCCACGAGAGAGGCCAATTCTGGCCGGTTTGGAACGGCGCGCCCCCGCGGTGTCCCTTCGGATAGGGGCCGCCCGGCCCCCCCATCGCGCCCGAAGCGGTTCCCTGGTCGACACCGAGAGCGGGCTCGTAGAACGGAGCGGGCGCGGGCGCCTGCTGACTGAGGGCCTCGAGCCGCACCCCTGCGTGCGTGGGCACGAACCTTCGGATGTCGTCCCAGACGTTGTCGAGATCGTGCCACTTCCACTCCTGACCCATCACCTGGGCGAGGCTGGCGCAGATCTTCCATGGGTCGCGCGCCGCGCCGGGAGGAGTCATCAGACGTTCGAGCTTCTGCAGTCGCCGTTCGAGGTTCGTGAAGGTCCCGTCCCGTTCGGCATAGGCCGCGGCCGGCAACACGATGTCGGCCCGCAGGGCGGTCTCGGTGGGGAACAACTCGACGACGATCGAGAAGACCTTGCTTTCGAGGGCTCGCTGCGCCAAGGCGGCATCGGGAAAATCGGCGATCGGATCGGCCCCCACCAGCAGAAGCGTGTCGATCTCACCGGCGACGGCAGCCTCCAGGATGGCGCGCGTGTCCTTGCCCGGCGTCGCGGCGTCAGCGTAGCCGGCCTCCATCAGTGGGTGCACGCCCATATCGAGCAGTCCCTGGGAACCTGCATGGGGAGGACAGACCAGGATCTTCGCGTCGTGGGCCCGAGCGAGCTCGATCACAGCCCGCACCGTCTCGGTCTCGTCCTTCCCTGGGCACGCGGGTCCCCAACAAACCACGGCGGGACCCTCCGGCGCGACGCGCGATTGCTCCGCGATCGCGGCCGGGGGCGTCAGGCTGTCGGAGGTCCTGACCACGCGGTCGGCGAACTCGTCCAGCGATATGCGTCGGGGGGAGACCACCGTGAGGTGCGCCCCGCGATCGAGCACCGCCTTGCGCAATCTGAGGAATAGCACCGGCAGCGCTTCTTTGGGATCGGGCCCTACCCACCAGACCGTCTTCGCGTTCTCGAGGTCGTTCAGGGTTGCAGTCGATCCGGCGACCCCACCTGCCGAACGGAAGAGCTCGTAAGGAGCACCCGAATCCTGGATGCGCGAATCCACGTGTGGAGTGCCGATCACCGAACGGGCCAGCTTCGATACCGCAAACGCATCCTCCGTGGTGAGATGTCCCCCGGCGATCACTCCGACGCGCCCTTTGCCGCCGAGCTTCTCCGCCGCGGTCTGCAATGCCTCACCCCAAGAGGCAGGGACGAACTCATTGTCCTTGCGAACAAGTGGCGTCTCGAGCCGCTCCTCCGACGAGACGTAGTGGTATCCGAACCGGCCCTTGTCGCAGATCCAGAAGTCGTTCACATTCTCGTTCGGCAGCGCCTGACAACGAACCAGCTGGCCGGAACGAGATTCGTTCGTGATGGGGCAACCGACCGAGCAGTAAGCGCAGACGCTGGGCGCGGTTTGCAGATCCCAGGGCCGGGACGCGAATCGATAAGGCAAGGATGTCAACGCGCCCACAGGACAGATCTGGATCGTGTTGCCCGAGAAATAACTATTGAAGGGCTCGTCGCTGAACGTCAATATCTGGGTGCCCGGCCCTCGGTCCACGAGCTGGATGAAGCGATCGCCGGAGATCTCGTCGCAGAAACGTACGCAGCGCCAGCAGAGGACGCAACGCTCGCGGTCGAGGACCACCAGGTCGGAGATCTCGAGCGCTTTCTCGTAGGTTCGCTTGGGCTCCACGTAGCGGGATGCTCCGGGCCCGTGCCTGTAAGTCTGGTCCTGCAGGGGACACTCGCCACCTCGATCGCAGATGGGGCAGTCGAGCGGGTGGTTGATGAGAAGAAATTCGAGCATCCCGCGCTGAGCGTCGACCGCTCCTTCGTCCACGGTGTTCACCTTCATCTCGTTATCGACCGGGGTCGCGCACGCGGGAAGCAGCTTGCGCTGACCCTCGATCTGGACAAGGCACATGCGACATACGGCAACCGATTTCATGCCCGGGTGGTAGCAGAAGCGGGGAACGAAGATCCCCATCTCTTCGGCGACATCGATCAGCATGCGGCCCTTCTCCGCCTGCATCTGTGCGCCGTTGATAGTGACGTTCACGAACTCTTCGGGCATCAGTCGCGCTCCCCCGCCGCTCCGTCCCCGCCCTCTCGGTCCACGTCGATGCCAGCCGAGGGCTGCGGGCCGACACCAGCCGCGCCCAGCCCGATGCCACTCCGCTCCTGGGCACCACCGCTGAGGACCCCCACGAGAACCTTGTCGTCATGCTCGAACGGGCACCGTCCATCGATGACGTGCCGCTCGAACTCTTCGCGGAACAGCTGCACGTTCGATCGCAGCGCCCACGATGCTGCATCTCCCAACGGACAGAAGGAGCGACCGTCGATCCCATCGGCGATGTCGAGAAGCAGGTCCAAGTCCTCGTCACGGCCCTCGCCATGCTCGATGCGCTCGAGAACCTTGACCGCCCACCACGTCCCCTCGCGGCAGGGTGTGCACTTGCCGCAGGATTCGTGCTCGAAGAATTCGGTTGTGACCAGCGCATTGCGAACCATGCACGTCGAGTCGTCCATGAACACGACGGCCCCGGATCCCAGCATCGTGCCGGCATCCTTCAACGCTTCGAAGTCCATGGCCACGTCAGTCGTCGTCAGCAGCGGAGCGCTGGCTCCCCCAGGGATGATCGCTTTCAGCTCGCCGCCGGGGCGCATCCCGCCGCCCAGCGCGAGAAGATCCGCCAACGAGGTCCCGAGGGGGATCTCGTAGTTGCCCGGCTTGTTGATGTGGCCGGACACCGAGAAGACCTTCGTGCCTGGCGATTTCTCCGTGCCCCACTGCTTGAACCAGTCCGCTCCGTTGGCGAGCAGCGCGGGCAGTGTCGACAACGTTTCGGTGTTGTTGATCACAGTCGGCTGTCCGTACAAGCCCTTGATCGCCGGGAACGGCGGACGAAGGCGCGGCTGGCCCCGATACCCCTCGAGAGAATCCAGCAGAGCCGATTCCTCCCCGCAGATGTAGGCGCCGGCCCCCCGATGCAGAACGATGTCAAGGTCGAAGTCCGAGCCGAAGATGCCGCGGCCCAGAAATCCCTGCTCGTAAGCCTCTTTGATCGCAGCATCGATCCGCCGGGAGCCGAGTGAGAACTCCCCCCGGCAATAGATGAAGGCCTTGTTGGCCTGACAGGCCCACGCTGCTATCGCGATGCCCTCGATCAGCTGATGCGGGTCACTCTCGGCAATCTCGCGGTCTTTGAAGGTCCCCGGCTCTCCCTCATCGTGATTGACGACGACGTATCGAGGAAAAACGTCTTTGGGGATGAAGGACCACTTCACCCCCGTCGGGAAACCGGCTCCGCCCCGCCCCCGCAATCCAGAATCCTTCACGATCTGGACGGTCTCTTCGGGGGACTTGCCTCCGATCACCGCCTTCGCGGACTCGTAACCGTTGTCCCCCAAGACGCGTGACAAGGTCCAGGAATCCTGGGGGAACGTGCGGGCGCGCCGCAGCACGACGTGAGTCTCTTGCACCGGGGCGGTCGAGTCAGCCATCTTGCCCCTCGCCTTTGACCTTGGGACGAAAGCCCGGGGCCGTGTCGGCGCGAGGAGATTCGCCGCCGATCGTACGCGCCTCCTCGACGCCCGCCTCCGCGATACGCATCCCCGCAAGCGCTATCTCGCGCGCGATCTCTTTGGCGGTGCGGACGGTCTCACCGCGGACACTCGTGATGCTGTCGCCGCCCTCGAGCCTGTCCACGAGATCGATGGCGTCTTTAGGGGTCACGCGATAGAAGTCCTCGTAGTTGATCTGAAGGCTTGGTGCTCCGTCGCAAGTGGCGAGGCACTCTGCCGATTCCAACGAGAACCTCCCGTCATCGGTTGTCTCGCCGGCACTCACTCCCAGACGATCTTCGAGTGTGGCCAACACCCGGCGAGATCCGAGGTGCGTGCAGCTGATGTTCCTGCACACCGAGATCAGGTATTCGCCCTGCGGCCGCTTCTTAAGCATCGTGTAGAAGCTGGCGGTGGCAAGTACCTGCGCTGATGTGAGACCCAGGATGTCGGCGACGTCCTTCATGCCCTCCTCACTCACGTAACCCTGCACCGATTGCACAAGGAAGAGAAGGGGAAGGGCAGCGGACCGCGAGTTCGGATACTTGCCGAGGATGCCATCTATCTCACCGCGCATGTCGTCTGCCAGAACTCTCACCGGTCGACTCCGCCCATGATCGGATCCAACGAGGCGATGATCGCGATCAGGTCTGCCACCAGGCCCCCGCGCGCCATCACAGAGAGCGCTTGCATGTTCACGAACGAGGGGTCCCGCATGTGCATGCGGTAAGGCGATGTACCACCGTCGGAGATCACGTACGCGCCAAGCTCCCCCCGAGGGGATTCGGTGGCGACATAGGCCTCGCCGCGAGGAACCGTGTAGCCCTGGGTGACGATCTTGAAGTGGTGGATGACCGCTTCCATGGAGCTGTTCAACTCCGAACGCGGCGGCGGCATGATCTTTGGGTCCATCACCTTGAACGGGCCGCCGGGCATGCCGTCAACGAGTTGCTCGACTATCTTCACGGACTCTCTCATCTCGCGCATCCGCACGAGATAGCGGGCGTAAACGTCGCCTTCAGTCTCCACGGGAACTTCAAAGGACACATCGCCGTACGCCTCGTAGGGCATGTCGCGCCGAAGGTCCCAATCGATGCCCGAAGCGCGGGCTAGGGGGCCGGTGACGCCCAGAGCCAGCGCCTCGGCCTTGCTGATACCTCCGATGCCTTTCGTGCGCTCGAGGAAGATGGGGTTCTGAGACAGCAGACCTTCGTAGTCGTCGATGCGCCCGGGCATCAGCTTGGTGATGCTGCGCACCGCTTGCTCCCAACCTTCCGGCAGGTCTTCCCAGACCCCGCCGGGGATGTGGTAGCCGTGATTCATGCGAAGTCCCGTGACCATCTCGAAGAAATCGAGGAATAACTCTCGTTCCCGGAAGCCGTAGAACATCGCGGACATCGCGCCCATGTCCAAGCCCTGGGTCCCGAACCAGATCAGATGTGAGGCGACCCGGTTGAGCTCCGCCATCATCGTCCTGATGTACTTGGCGCGCGGAGGAACCTCGATCCCGAGCAGCTCTTCAACTGCACTCGAGTAAACCTGTTCGTTGAAGAAAGGTGCGAGATAGTCCATCCGCGTCACGATCACGACGGCGGCGCGCCAGGTCTGGTCCTCGCACTCTTTCTCCATGCCGGTGTGGAGGTAGCCGATCAGGGGGAGGCACTTGATCACGGTCTCGCCGCTCAGTTCGAGGAGAAGGCGGAGCACACCGTGGGTCGAGGGGTGCACCGGACCCATGTTGATGACCATGCGATCTTGTTGTTCGTCGAAATCTTCGACGAACGCCCCCTGGCCACGACGTTCGAGATCCTCGATGATCTGAGCGCCGCGACTCATGCCTGGCCCTCGTTGTCGGAGGACGATCTCTCTTTGGTGTCGTCGAGGTGGCTCAGCCCACCGGCGCTGGTCCCCCCGGCGATCTCGGCCTGGCCCAAGCGGTCGACCGGGGATCCACTCTCCAGACCGCTCGGCTGTTGATGCGGGGAATCGAATTGCAGGAAAGGTTGAGGGATGAACTCGATCGGGATCTTGCCCACGCCGTAGTCCTTGCGCAGGGGATGTCCCTCCCACTCATCTGGCAGCATGATCCGCTTGAGGTTCGGGTGGCCCTCGAAGACGATCCCGAGGAGATCGAACGCCTCCCGCTCCATGAAATCGGCGGTCGGCCACAGGCCGGTCACCGAGGGCACCGCTGGGGGATCGCCGGCGGCCAGCACGTGCACCGACGTCCGCTCCCGCCTCTCGTGGTGAAGGAATTGGGCAACGACCTCGAACCGATCGTCCCCGGATTCCGGCGTCGAGGCCCCGCTCTGGCCAGCCGCATCCTCGCTCTGACCATCGGTGGCGGCCCCGCCCAGACCCTCCCGTTCGGCCTCTCCGTAGCCTCCCTCGCCAAGATTCAGCCGATCCACTCCGCAGAGATCGGCCAGCCACCACCCGTCGTCGGTGAGCGCGCGCACGAGGTCCGGCCATTCCTTCGCGTTCACCCACTTCTTTTCCATCTCTACCGACCGGAGCCGAACATCATCAAGCAGAGACTCGCTTCGCCGAGTAGTCGCCGCGGGTGATCGATTCGTGAAGCATCATGATGCCGTCGATCAGCATCTCGGGCCGCGGCGGACAGCCAGGAACGTAGATGTCGACGGGAACGATCTGATCGACCCCCTGAACCACCGCGTAATTGTTGAAGACACCGGCGGTCGACGCGCAGGCGCCCATGGCGATGACCCACTTCGGCTCCGTCATCTGGTCGTACACCTGACGCAATACCGGCGCCATCTTCTGCGAGACGCGGCCCGGAACGATCATCAGATCTGCTTGCCGCGGAGAGGCACGAAAGGCTTCCATGCCGAAACGGGCGAGATCGTGACGCGGCATTGTCGTAGCCATCATCTCGATAGCGCAACACGCCAGTCCAAAGGTTGCAGGCCACAGCGAGGACTTACGGGCCCAGTTAACGAGCTTGTCCAAACGAGCGGTCAGGAAGTTGGCACCGAGAACGTCGCTTACTCCGCCCATTCCAGGCCCCCTCGCTTCCACACGTAGACATACGCGGCCAGAAGCACCCCGATGAAGCCGAGCATCTCAACGAGGCCGAACAGGTTCAGCTCCCTGTAAGCGACGGCCCAGGGATACAGGAACACCGTCTCGATATCGAAAACGATGAACAGCATCGCCAGCAGGTAGAACTTGATCGGGAAGCGTTCGCGGTCGGTGTAAGTGTCCGGCTCGGGGACGATGCCGCACTCGTACGGCTCCTCCTTCGCGATCGATCGCTTCAGTGGCGACAGTTTGGATGCCACGAGCATGGAGCCCGCAGCAAATCCGGCAGCAAGGATGACCAGGAAAAGGATCGGAAGGTAAGCCGGAAGTGTCATGGCTTGATCTCAGCCAGTTTCTTGAGCAGCTTTAGCCCCCTCTGCTGTCCGTTGTGCGCGGTGGAATCCTCCAGATTGGCAAGCACGGTCAACGCGAAATCCATCACGCGCTGGGATCTCATGCCGGCACTAACCAACTTCTCCATCAACACCGGGTGGCCGATCAGCTTCACGAATCGGCGTCCCAGCCGGTAGTAGGGACCATAAGTCTCAGTGAGCTCGCGGGTGTAGCCGTCGAGCGATCGCGACGACCCGAATCGCAGGGCGTCGTCGATGTGTCTGCCTGCTATGCGACCGGTCTCATACGCGTAGGCGATGCCCTCGCCGTTGCAGGGATTGATCATCCCGGCAGCGTCACCGGTGAGGACGAAACCCGACCCGTGGGGGGGCCAGATGCTTTGTCCCATGAACAACCGGCCGGCACGCGGCTTGGAAGTCACCGAGTCAGCGTTCACCTCCCACTCTGGAGGCAGCTGAGCGATGAAATGGCTCTGCAGGTCGTGCAGATTGATGTCTCGCCACGCTCCAAAGGTCGAGAGCAGGCCGACTCCTGCGTTCACGGTTCCGTCTCCGACCGGAAACACCCAGCCGTAGCCGGGAAGAGAATCGGGGCCCGATCGCACTTCCAGGTATGCCTCGAACCACCCCGAGCTCTGCATCGGCGACTCGAAGTACTGGCGGATGGCGAAGCCCATCGGATATTCGAGGTCTCGGGCCCGGCCCAGGGCCTTGGCGAACTTGGTGGCGGCTCCTTCGGCACACACGACGAACTTCGCGAGGATCTCTTCCTTGTCTCCCTCGCGACGGGCAACGAGGCCGATCACATTGCCGTGCACGTCAAAGGTGGGCGCGATCGCTTGGGTTTCGTAGAGGACCTTGGCCCCCGCGGCTTCTGCATTGTCCAGGACGATCTGATCCAGATCCTTACGAGGCTTTACCAAGCCGTAGTCGCAGAAGTCGTCCAGCTCCGGGAAGGGAAGCGCCAGCGTGCGTCCCGCAGCGTGGACCCGCAGCCCCCTGACCTTCTCCCAGGTTCCCAGCTCCCGAGCGAGGCCCATCTCGTCCAGGATCTTTACCGCTCGAGGGGTGAGGCCGTCTCCGCAAGTCTTCTCGCGCGGAAACGCCTTCTTCTCACAGACCAAGACCGAATGGCCACGGGTCGCAAGAAGATGTGCGGTCGCAGCTCCGGAAGGGCCTCCGCCGACGATCGCGACGTCGACTTCTGTGGCCACTGCGGATACCCCCTTCCATGCCCGGCGAGGCGGGTTTCAGAGCTTGTGAAAGTTTTCACGAGCGCGCCGACGAGTCTAGTCCTGTTTGAAGGTTTGACCCCTCCCGGCTGCTATTTGACCGTAACGGAACCGTTCATGGACTCGGGGTGGATATCGCACTGGAAGTAGTAGGTCCCCGGCTTCACTGGGCTGATCTTGTAGTCGGTAGTCGTGGGCCCGGTGATCGGGCTGCCTCTGAATAGCTCCTTGCCGCCCTTCTTGTCGTAGATCCCGACATTGTGGGGGGTTGAGTCCTTGTTTTCGAAGTGAAGGGTGATGGGTTGGTTCGCCGGAAGGTTCAGCGAAGACGTAGTGAACTGCACGTTCTGGGCGATGAGCGTGGGACCGGTGGGCGCCGAGCTCGCCGCGGCAGGGGCGGCGGCTCCACCCTTGTTCACGCCGGCGAGGATCGCGATCGCGACTATAGGGATCAGTAGATACAGAAACAGGAGGAACGCTCCACCGCGCGAGCCACCCCCGTCGGATGCAGTCACGACCGGAACGCCGGTCGACACCAAGTCGTCGATCAGCTTGCGTCGTTCGTACATCGCCTGTTGGCCCTCGAACTGGGCCTCGGTGGCGGACTCGTCCTCGGGGCGAAGGCGCGTGCCGGTGGTGGTGCCGGCCGAGACGCCCGGGGGAAGGGGCTGCGCCGCGGCCGGTGCCGTCGGGACGGAGGCTGCCGCGACGGGGACCGGTGCGCTCACGGGTGCGGGTGGTGGGGTGGCAGCAGCCGGCTCCTGCGGGACGGGCGCGGCAGGGGGAGGCGGTGCAGCTGCCGGTTCGACGGGGGGAGCCGCGGCGGCTATGGGAGCCTCCGCAGCAGACGGGGCGGCGGCTTCGGCGGGCTCGGGAGCAGGAACTTCCGCAACGACTTCCTCAGCCGGGGCTTCTTCGGCCGCGGCCGGAGCCTCGCCACCTTCCAGATGGGCCTGCGCCCCGGGCCACCACTTGGCTTCCTTCGGCGTGGGAGAACCCGCCTCCGCGCGTGCCCGGGCGGCCTTTGCCCGGCCCTCGGCTACCGCCGCCGAGGAACCCTTCTGCTGCTCTTCACTTAGGACTTCTGCGTAGATCTGTTCGGGATCCAAACCAGCTCCTGCTTCGGTGATGAGGCGGCAAATCTACATGCGTCAAGACAGTGAGAGCATCAGCGGGGCGCCACGCGAACTCCTCACGCTCAGTCGGTTCTGTCCACCGCTGCCGATGCCAGGCGGCTCAACTCCACACGCGCATCCTCGGGGATCGGAGCGCTCTCCAGCGCATCCATGGCCAGAGACCGCAACTCCTCCACGAGTTCTTCGGTGTCGGCTCTCGCTCCCGAGGTCTCGACGATGCCGCGGAGCTCGTCGACGTCGGGAGGCGTGAGGGCCTCGTCACCCCACCGCGAAGCGAACCGTTCGCGCTCCGGGGGGCCCAGCGCCTCCATCGTCATCGCGTACAGAACGTTGTGCTTGCCCTCCCGAATGTCGGCGCCCACCGGCTTACCGACGGCGGCTTCCTCGCCGAAGACTCCCAGAATGTCATCGCGCAGCTGGAATGCCTCGCCCAGCGGTTGCCCGAACGCGCACAGCGCGTCCACGAGTTGATCGGAGGCATGCGCCAGCGTGGCGCCGACCACCAGGGGCTTTTCGACGGAATAGGCGCCGGACTTCATGGTGGCGATCAGCCTTGCTCGCTCTTCGCTCATGGCAGGTTGGCCGACCGAGGTCACGTCGAGGAACTGGCCCGCGATGACCTGCTGTCTCATCTCGGAATAGACCGTGAAGGCCCGGGCCATGTCTCCCGCCTGGAAGCCGCAGGTCATGAACAGGTGGTCCGCAAGCACGAGTGCCAGATCGCCTACCAGGATGGCGACGTTCTGACCGTGCCGGACGTGCACTGCGTCCTGCCCGCGACGCTCTTCGGACGCGTCCATGATGTCGTCGTGCACCAGAGCGAAGGTGTGCAGCAACTCGAGGCTGGCGGCACATCGCTGTATGGCGCTCTCGTTTGTCCCATTCGCCGCCCGGTAACCCCAGTAGCAGAAAGCAGGTCGCAACCTCTTACCGCCTGCGGTCAACACCCTCTCGATCTCATCGATGAGGGGGGCACCCTCGCCCAAAGCCGCCCGCCGCTCGGCGAGGAAATCCAGGAGGATCTTGTCGGTCTGCTTCTTGAAGGCCGAGGAGGGCATCGTTTATCGAACTCATCCCGCGACCTGATCGATCGCGTGGATCAATTCGCCCGGAGTCACCGTCCCCTCGAACTTTGCAGAGACACGCCCGTGCGCATCGACGACGAAGGTCCAAGGATCGCTCCGCAGCCCCCATTGTTTGACGGCCGTCGACTCGGGCAGCGAACTCGGGTCGGCCGGAAGCCGTCCGTTGTGGGGCAAGCGGTAGATCTCCACGTGGATGAAGGTCAGCTTCGGGAAATGCTTCGAGACCTGCTTCGCGATATTCAACATCGGCCCGCAAAGTTGCGAGACGCAGTATTTAGGAGTTGCGAACACGACAACGAATGGCTTATGAGAATGGATCGCATCCGCTATAGACGTCGAATAGAAGCGGGGGTCGGGGTGTGGGTCGGTGGTGATGTGGCGAAGAGCTTTGCCATGTCCTGTCAGTGAATCCGATGCCGGGACGGCCTTGCCGACTGCCGGCGTCGTGCCGTGGGTGGTCACCGAGAAATGCTGTTGATCGGTTTCGTGGAACCCCCCACCGGAAAGCGTGATGGCCGCCAGCCAGGTCCCCGGATGGCTGAATCGCGCGCGCCCTTCGTAGAACCCGACCGCGGGCTTCAGACCCCAGATGAACTTGGTCGCGATAGTCGACGTTGGCTTCGTCGTCGACCCTTTGGGATCGAAGAACGCGATGTCCATTCGCGTGTGCGGTGTTCCGATGGGAGCGCCATTGCGGTTCAAGAGACCCACCAAGAAGCGATTGGAGCCCACCAGGATCTCGCTCGATGCGATCACGGGTATCGCTTTCGCACCCGCCGACAAAGTTGGCTTGGTGATGACGGGGCCTCCGGGCTTGGTTGGAGAGGCCGAACCACAAGCCACGCCAACCACGAACAGCGATAGGACAGCGATCGACGTGCGCAACCTCATCACACGACATTAGCTGTGTCGGGAAGGTACGGACGCGCCTGTAACATCGCTGCGCTGATGACCCGCTTCCAGAAGCTGTCCCTCGGTTCGACCGCGGCCACCGTGGTGCTCGTGGCGGTCGGGGGCCTCGTACGAGCGACGAAGTCCGGCTTGGGGTGCGGCACCGATTGGCCCCACTGCCAAGGACGTCTGGTGCCCTCGATGGAGAACCGGGCAGTCGTCATCGAGTACTCGCACCGCGTCACAGCCACGGTGGTGGTGGTGCTTCTCGGGTGTCTGGCGCTGGCAGCTTTCCTCGAATATCGCCGCTCTCCCCGGATCCTGTGGCCTTCCGTGGCGGCTTTCGGCCTGGTGATCGTGCAGGCCATCCTGGGAGCAGTGGTCGTGAAGATGCAGCTGGAAGCCGTCTCGGTCGTGCTCCACCTGTTCACTGCGATGCTCCTGTTGGGGCTCCTCGTTTACATCACCGTGGCGGCATTCGCCGCCTCGGGGAGGCTGGCTCCCAGCAACATTTCGATCAGCAATCAGGCAGGATTCGCCGCCAGCTGTGTGTTGGTCCTGATGCTGGTCGGCTCTTACGTGAGCGGCAGGGGGGCCGGCAATGTATTCAACGACTGGCCCTTGATGAACGGCAGATTGGTGCCGGATCTGAGCTTCCAGCTGGCTGCATTGCATTTCCTCCACCGCGTCTTGGCTCTCATCGTGGGCATAGTGGTAGCGGTAGTCGCCGTCAGAGTGATCCGGCGCAAGCAGGAGCTCCCGCTTCAGACGAAGCTGATGCACTCGGCGATCGGCCTGTTCGCCATCGAGATAATGGTCGGAGCACTAAACGTGTGGACGAACCTGAACGCGGCTGCGGTCACGGCGCACCTGCTCATCGGAGCTCTGATCTGGGCCAGCCTTGTAGGGACAGCCGTTGCGTCCCACCCAGCGATGGAGCACGTTGCCGGGGAATCTTCGAGGATGTCCGTGCAACCGGCACTCGAAGGAAGCTGATGGCGCGCGCCGCCGTGACCGAAAGCGCCTCCGTTGCCGAGGACGGGGGCGTCGACCGGACTTTCACCATTCCCCACACGCGTGCACGAGCCGCCGCCTATTTCGCTCTGACCAAGCCTCGGATAATCGAGCTGCTGCTGATCACTACCGTCCCCCCCATGGTGGTTGCCGCTCACGGACTGCCCCCGCTATGGCTGACGATCGCCACCCTGGTGGGCGGATCGCTCTCCGCCGGGGGGGCCAACGCGATCAATTGCTACATCGATCGCGACATAGACCAAGTTATGACCCGGACGCGGAAACGCCCACTGCCCGCGCACGCAGTCAGTCCTTTCAACGCGCTCATCTTCGGCTCGACGCTCGGCGTCCTTGCCTTCGCTTTCCTATGGGCCACGGTCAATCTCCTCGCCGCGAGCCTGACCACCGCGGCGCTGCTCTTTTACGTCCTCGTGTACACGCTGTGGTTGAAGAGGAGAACCCCTCAGAACATTGTGGTCGGCGGAGCTGCGGGGGCCATGCCGGTGCTCGTGGGATGGGCGGCAGTCACAGGAAGGGTTGAGCTGCCGGCGCTCGCCTTATTCGCGATCGTCTTCTATTGGACTCCACCCCACTTCTGGGCACTGTCGATGCGGTACGAACGAGAGTACGCGGCCGCAGGTGTACCGATGATGCCCGTCGTTTATGGCAGGGAAGAGACCGCCAAGCACATCCTTCTTTATTCCTTCCTACTGCTGGCGATGAGCCTGATCTTCTTTTCGGTAGCGAGGATGGGCCTCGTTTATCTGACCAGCGCGCTCGTACTCAACGGGATCTTCATCTACTGGGCGTTCCGGGTCCGCCGCGAGCCTGCTCCCCGAGTGGCGTGGAGCCTCTTCCGGTTCTCTATCTATTACCTGGCCTTGCTCTTCGCAGCCATGGCCGTAGACGAGCTGGTCCCCCTGCGAGGCCTGTTCCACTAGCGGCCCCCTTCCAGATGGACCGAGCGGAAACCGAAAGCAAAGGAGTTTCAAGCGAGGGATCGGTCTGAGAAGGTCCCCCACTTAGCGTTGGTGGACGCGCCCGCGCCCAAAGCGCAGCTACTTGACGGTGAGGGTCCCGTTCATGGACGCGGGATGGATGTCGCACTGGAAGTAGTAGGTGCCTGCCTTCAACGGTTTCACGCTGTAATCGGTCGTGGTCGGTCCCGTGATGACGTTGCCCTTGAAGAGTTCCTTGCCGCCCTTCTTTTCGTAGATGGCGAAGTTGTGAGTGGTCGGGTCCTGGTTATCGAAGTGCACCGTGAAACCCTTTGTGCCGAGGACCGAGAGCGATTTCTGAACGAACGCCACGTTCTTGGCTACCAACGTGGCACTGTTGGAGGGAGCCGCGGGGCCGGCTGCCTGGCTGTGGGCTGGTTGAGCGCTGGCGAAGTTGACCTGCGTCAGGACGATCCCGATCACGATAGGAAAGAGAACAACCATCGCCAGTTCGCTCACCGTTCCGCCTGCGGGCCGGGGATTGGCAGCGAGATAGGCGGCGGCCCCCAGCACGTTGACGGCCATCGCGAGCGCCACGATGACAGCTACCTGGGGAGGCACATTCAGAAGGATCCTGGATAGGCCGATCGTGCAAAGTGCGATCAGCAGCAAGGCGCCGACCGGGATCAGGATCGGCAGAGGCAGCCTTATGCGCAGCTCTCGAACGATGTTGGGATCGGACGGTCGCTGCACCTAGGTCCTCATATCCCAAGCCTGCAGCTCACGCTCAAAGTCCTCCCAGCTGACCTGCTCCACCACGTTCCCGGACTCTTCACGCGCGTACCACCGGAAAAACATCACCGTGATCACTCCCCACAGCAGAAAACCGCCGCCGATCTTCATAATCAAACCGGCGATCCTCTGGTCGGTAACCACCGAGATCCCCCATAGCCGGGGGACGGACTCGTAGAACGTGTAGATCGGCCTGCTCGCGAAAGTAAGGAAGGAGGCAGGGACCGTCGGGATGATCGACTGCAGAAATAGATAGAACATCTTCGCCGGTTCGGACAAGCGAGATAGCTCAGGCAATGGATCGACTACCGGCCACCACATCATCAGTGCGGTAAGCAGGACGCCAAAATGGACCGCAAAGTGAACCGGCTCAGAACGCAGCGTTTCGTTCATGAGCGCCGGCCAATGCAGCAACGCGATCATCCCATTGAAGGCCAGGAAGGCCGTTACGGGTTTGGTGGCCGCGCGCACCACCTTAAAAAGTGGACGCGGGGTGAGCAGCCGGCGAAGCAACCACACGGGCATACCCAACAGCAAGAGGGGCGGGGCGACGAAAGCGATCATCATGTGCTGCACCATGTGAGCAGTAAAGAGGTAGTGGTCGGCAAGCTCGTCCATGGGCCAGTCCACCGAAACCCACAAGACGATGACGCCTGAAAGGAACAGCAGCTTCTGCTTCAACGTGGCCCCCAGCTGCCTCCCATCGGTACGGCCCCACCGGGTCACCGCAAAGAAATACCCCGCCAGTAGCAGACCCAGGGGCAGCCAGACCTCCGGATGGGGCTGCCACTGCCACGGCGATGGAGTCACTGGACCCTGCCTCCGGCTAGCCGACCGGCACGTGCGTGCGGGACAGGAGCGACACCAGGAGAACACCGAAGACGACCAAAGCAAGCACGACACCGATCATGAAGAAACGCCTGAAGACGTGACTGTCGAAACGCAGATGCATGAACCATAAAGCGACCAACACGAACTTCACGACCGACATCGTCAGAAGCATGGGCACAAGCAGGTCTCTAACAGAAGAGATGTAGTAGACGGTCACCTCTACCGCGGTGATAGCAGCCAGGACGAGTGCGATCGTGACGTACTGGCGAGGCTCCGGATGGTGCGGAGCGTCGCGGGCTTCGAAATCCTCGTAAACCGGCTGCTTCACAGGATCCTCACTTGGATGGGATGAGATAGACGACGGTGAAGATGACGATCCAAACGATGTCCACGAAGTGCCAGTACAGACCGATCAGTTCGACCTTTCGCGCTTCGTTAGGGCCGAGCTTACCCAGGAGAGACATGACTACCAGGGAGAGCAACATCAAGATCCCAACGGTGACGTGAGCTCCGTGGAAGCCTGTCAGAACGAAGAAAGCGCTGCCAAAGGTGCTCGTCGAGAGCGTGAGGCCCTTGTGGTAGAAGTCCGTGAATTCGAAGATCTGTCCCCCAACGAACGTCATGCCGAGCAGAGCGGTGGCCAACAGCCAGATCCGCATCCCCCGATGGTCGCCCTTCTGCACGGCCGACAGGGCCAGGACCATCGTGAGACTGGACATCAATAGGACGAACGAGCTGACCGATGTGTAGGGGATGTTGTAGATCTGGTGTGGTGTCGGCCCACAGCCGGAGCACACCCTGTTCCGGTACAAGAGATAGGTCGAGATAAGGGAGCCGAAGAACAGGCATTCAGATCCGAGGAATGCCCACATCGCCAGCTTTGTGTTGTCGAGACCGGTTGCCGTTGGTGTCTCATGCCCTACGACGAGGACTCGCTCCGGTGTGCTCATTCTTCCGCCGTTGCCGGCTCGAGCACCCAGCCATAGGCCCCGGTCAGGAGCACCAGTAGACCAACCCCCACCAGCCACCACAGCTTGAAGATCACGCCGTAGCCCATGAGGGGGAGGCCGAAGGCCAGAACGACCGGGAAATAGGAAGGAGACGGCATGTGTATGCCGTGGCCGTGTTCATCGCGGACCGCCACATTCTCATCGACCATGTCGGCGCCTCCAGCGAACACCCGCACAGGCTCGCCGGATGGTCCGAGGATGTATTTGCGGTGCCACCAGTCATCCCGGTTCTCCACCAGAGGGATCTGTTCGAAGTTGTATTCGGGAGGCGGAGAAGGGGTGCTCCATTCGAGCGTGCGAGCGTCCCACGGGTCAGAGCCGGCCATCTCCCGAACCTTGCGGCTCCTGCGCACGTTGACCATGAAAACCACGATCGAAGCAGCGATGGTGAACGCCCCGATCGTTTCGATCAGGTTCCACATATTCCACCCGAGCCCATTTGGGTAGGTGTAGATGCGACGGGGCATCCCCTCGAGTCCGAGGATGTGCATCGGGCCGAAAGTGACATTGAACCCGATGAGCATCAACCAGAAATGCAACTTGCCGAGGCCTTCGGAGAGCGTGTAACCGAATGCTTTCGGCCACCAGTAGTAGACGCCCGAGAAGAGTCCAAAGATCGCTCCGCCGAACAAGACGTAGTGGAAGTGGGCAACGATGTAATAGGTATCCGTCTGCTGCATGTCCGAAGGCACGACTGCATGCGTCACACCCGACAGCCCACCGATGATGAACATCGCGACGAAGCCGATCGAAAAGAGCATTGGGGTTTGGAATCGCAGAGAGCCACCCCACATCGTCCCGATCCAATTGAAGATCTTCACGCCGGTCGGAACCGCTATGAACATCGTGGAAAGGGCGAACGCCGAGTTGGCCACCGGTCCCAGGCCGGCAGCGAACATGTGGTGCGCCCACACGCCCCAACCCATGAATCCGATGGCGATCCCTGCATAGACAACTGCCGCGTACCCGAACAAGGGCTTGCGCGAGAACGTCGGCAGCACCTCGGACACGATGCCCATGGCGGGAAGGATCATGATGTAAACCTCTGGGTGGCCAAATATCCAGAAGAGGTGCTGCCACAGCAGGGGGTCTCCTCCCTTCAGCGGATTGAAGAAAACCGCTCCGAAGACTCTGGAGAACATCAATTCAAAGAGGGCCACCGCGATAACGGGCATGGCGAAGAGCAACAGGAAAGAGGTGACGAGTGACATCCAGACAAATACGGGCATGCGCATCAACGTCATCCCCGGCGCTCGCATGTTGATGATCGTGACGATGAAGTTGGCGGCCCCCGCGATCGAGGCGACACCCAGGATCTGCAGACCGATCGAGTAGAAGGTCATCCCGTGGCTCGGCAGCGTGGTGCTGAGGGGAGCGTAACCGAACCATCCCCCGTCCGGAGCCCCACCCAGCGCGAAGCTCGAGTAGAGGAACAGTCCGCCGAACACAAAGAGCCAATAGCTGAAAGCGTTCAGACGCGGGAATGCCACATCACGCGCCCCGATCATCAAGGGGACCAGATAGTTCATCATCCCCACGCCAAAGGGCATGACAACCAGGAAGATCATGGTGAGGCCATGCATCGTGAAGAACTGGTTGTACGCGTTGGCGCTGAGTACGGTGTTGTTGGGCTTAGCGAGCTGGAGCCTGATGAACAGGGCTTCGGTGCCGCCGATCAAGAAGAAGGCGAGCGCCGTAGCGATATACATGAGGCCGATCCGCTTGTGATCAACCGACGTTACCCAACTCCACCAACCGGTCTTGGCCGTCGGCCGGTTGAACATCCTTCTGCGCTGCTCCACCACCACGGTGGCCATCAATCAACTCCTCTATGAAGGACCGTCACTTCAAGCTCTGCAGATAGGCAACCAGCTCTTTGATCTGTGTGGAGGTCAATCCAAGCTTAGGCATATCGACACCCGGTTTCATCAACGGCGGGTCATTGAGCCAGTTCGTCAGATTCCCCGTGTTGTTGACGTAGGTCTCGCCTGCTAAACGAGTGCGGCTGCCGAAGTGGGTGAGATTCGGACCGACCACTCCCTGCGCCGATGTTCCGGAAACCGCGTGGCACCCGCTGCACGCAGGGCCCCCCGGAAAGGAGCCACCGCTAGCGCCATGGAGGAACAGCTTCTCGCCCACAGCGGCATCCCCACTGAGGGAAGCGGTTTGGGCTGGCTGTTGTTGTGCTGCTACCCATCTTTGATAGTTCGCCGGGGTCTGTACGAAGACCCGCACATGCATGTTGGCATGAGACAGCCCGCAGAATTCCTTGCACTGGCCCAGGTAAACGCCCGGCTTATCGGTCTCGTACATCAGATGATTGATGTGACCGGGAACGACGTCCTGGGTACCGGACAGCGCCGGCACCCACAGGCTGTGAATGACGTCTGCACCAACGAGCGACAGATAGACCGGTGTGCCGGTCGGCATGTGCAGCTCGTTGGCGGTCGTGATGTGTTGCTGCGGATAATTGAATTGCCACCAGAACTGGTGAGCGGTCACCGTGACGTTGAGGACGTTACTCCCGGTGGGACGTTTCGCTATCCGCGCGATCGTCTGCACGGTCGGCACCGCGATCCCGGCCAGGATCAGCGCCGGAATGATGGTGAGAATCACCTCTAGCTTGGTATTTCCGTGGAACTGCGCAGGTTGCCTGTCCGGCCGCTGACGGAACTTGATGAGCGCATATACCAGCGCACCCTCGACCAAAAAGAAGATGACCACGGCGATGCCGAAAACCAGATTCCACAGGTTGTTGGCTTCCTCGGCCACCTTGCCGACCGGTGATAGGGCGCTCTGCGGGTACTTCTGCGAACAACCTGTGGCGATGAGAGCGATGAGAAGGAGGGACCCCCCCAGCAGAGCAACCTTCCGGCGATCAACTGTCGGTCGGGACATCAACCCTCGCGTGAGCACAGATCATGACCGCAGGGAATATATATGAGGGCATGGTGCCCAGTGACGAGCTCGAGCGGCCGCACAAAGCATCCATCGCGCGACGGCTGCTGCTGGGGAGCCTTGTCGTGATCGTCGTCGGCGCTCTTCTAGCCTTCGGCCTCAGGCGCGCGCCGGTGCAGAAGCTCGCCCCCGCCTTTACCCTGCGCCGCCTGGACGGCCAGGGAACGATCTCGAGCGCAAGCCTCAAGGGAACCCCGCTGGTCGTGAACTTCTTTGCCTCCTGGTGCGTGCCCTGTCGCGAGGAAGCGCCGCTGTTGGAAAGGGCGTGGCAGAAGTACAAGAGCCGCGGCATCCACTTCATCGGAGTGAACGTCACCGACACGACTTCGTCCGCCAGAGAGTTTGTGCGTAAGTACGGCATCACCTACCCGGTAGTGACCGATTATTCCCTGAGCTACGCACAGAGGATGAAGGTCCCGGGACTGCCGATCACTTACTTCATCGGCCGCGATGGCCGTTTCTTGTCCACCGCTGCCGGCAAGCAGTTGGGCGTGAAACACTCCGGCACAACGGTTCTCGGCGCCATCTCCTTCCGAGAGCTCCAGAAGGGAGCGGACGCCCTCCTTGCCCGGTGATTCGGACGCCACGGCCGCGCTCAGTTAGTCGCCGGGACGTTTAGGCTTTGGCCGCCCATGGACCAGCCCACGGCTTCGCCTTCCTCGAGACGGCGCGCAAAGTTTGCGATCGGCGCCGGAACGATCCTCTTCGCCCTCGTCGGCCTGATCGGATGGGCGATGGCACGGCCGGGGTCGACGTCCTACTACCTGACTCCGACGGAGTTGCACGCCCGGGGGCCGAGCACAACCAAGAGCTACCGAGTTAGCGGAAACGTCGCTCCTGGGTCCATCCGCCACCACGGTTTGGCCACCACTTTTTCCGTCACCGATGCCCACAGCCAGGTGAGAGTGACAACACGGCAACCGCTGCCCAGCGCCTTCAAGCCGGGGGCCCAGGTAGTGGCCGACGGCACCTACAACGGCCGCTCGTTCAGCGCCACACAGGTCTTGGCGAAGTGCCCCTCGAAGTTCAAGCCCAAGAGTTGACGCTATGCATTCGTTAGGACCGCTCGGGCACCCCAGCCTGGTGGTCGCCCTCTTCTTCGTGGTGGCGGCGGGGGCGCTGTTCGTTGCGTCGGCGCTGACCGGCCGCCCTCAGTGGAGCGATGCCGGCCAGCGGGCCTTGCGTGTGTCGGCAGTTCTGGTCGTGCTGGCGACCGCTTGTTTGCTCAGCGCCCTGTTCTCTCATGACTTCTCGTTCGAGTACGTCGCCAACTACTCCTCTCGGTCACTGTCGGGCCCGTACACGCTGACCGCACTCTGGGGAGGCATGGAAGGGTCGCTGCTCTTCTGGACCTTCCTCCTCATGATCTACGCCGTCATCGCCCTCAAGACGGCCCCCGCGATCACCGCGCGTCTGGTGGCCTGGGCGGGTGCCGTTCTCTCGGTCATCGCGATGTTCTTCCTCACCCTTATCGTCTTCGCTGCCGATCCCTTCAAGCGGCTCGCACCGATCCCTGCGGATGGGCACGGGTTGAACCCCCTGCTCCAATCTCCGGGCATGCTGATCCACCCTCCGCTCCTGTACACCGGTTTCGTAGGGTTCTCCATCCCCTTTGCGTTCGCGATGTCCGCACTCCTGTCGCGCCGCTTAGAGGACACCTGGTTCACCGCCACCCGAAGGTGGACGCTGTTCGCGTGGAGCGCGCTCTCCATCGGGATCGTTCTTGGAGGCGCGTGGGCTTACACCGAGCTCGGGTGGGGCGGTTACTGGGCGTGGGACCCGGTCGAGAACGCGTCGTTTCTGCCCTGGCTGACCGCCACCGCCTTCCTCCACTCCGTCATCATCCAGGAGAAGCGTCGGATGTTGAAGGTGTGGAACGTCTCTTTGATCCTTCTCACCTATGTCCTCGCGGTGTTCGGGACCTTCCTCACTCGCTCGGGGATCCTCTCCAGCATCCACACCTTTACGGAGGGCCCGATAGGCAAATGGTTCCTCCCCTTCCTGGCCGTGATGCTGATCGGCGGGCTGTCCGTGATCGCCATTCGCTTCGACGATCTTCGGAGCGAGAACCGGTTCGATTCTCTTCTGTCGCGCGAATCAGCATTCCTCGCCAATAACGTGCTGTTCGTCGCCGCCGCTTTCACAGTCTTGTGGGGGACGGTCTACCCCATCATCAGCGAAGTGACGAGTGGAGTTCGGCTGTCTGTGGGGCCCCCCTTCTTTGACACGGTCTTCGTCCCGATCGCGCTGGCCATCGTGGCTCTGACCGGGATAGGACCGTTGATCTCGTGGCGACGGATGAGCAAGGGTGCATTCACGAGGATCGTCAGAGCTCCCTTGGTGGCTGGAGCCGCCGTGGTCGTTTTTCTCGGAGTGCAGGGGGTTCATAGCCTGGGAGCGCTGCTGGCCTTCGGGTTGTGCGCCTTCACCGCCACCGCCATCGTGTCAGAGTTCATCCGCGGGAGCCACGTGTACAGGTCCCGAGGAACACCATGGCCTCGCGCGCTCGGCCAAACGATCCTTCGCAACCGGCGTCGCTACGGCGGCTACGTGATTCACCTCGGCGTCTTGCTGATCGTGCTGGGTCTTGCCGGTTCCGCGTTCCGCAGCGAAAGACAGGCCCTGCTCCAACGGGGGGAATCGATGCACGTCGGCCAGTACACCTTGACGTACACCCATCTGGAGCGAGCATCCACTGCGGAGAAGTTCATCAACCGGATAACGATCACGGTTGCTCGCGGGGGCCGCGACATCGCCACCCTCTACCCACAGCGCAATTTCCATTTCGCCCAACGACAACCTCAATCCGAGGTGGCCATAAGGACCAATCCGGAGGAAGACCTCTACGTGGTCGTGACGTCCGTAGATCCCAACGGCGGGGTGGCGCTGCGCGCGTTCGTGAATCCGTTGACGTGGTGGATCTGGCTCGGAGCCGGAGTGATGGCATTGGGAATGGCGGTCCTCTTGACCGGCGGGCCCACGGCGGCAGCACCTCGCCGGGCAACGGGTTTGGTGCGCGAGCCCGCGCTGGCCGCCAAATGAAGTGGTCACTGGTCGCAGCCCTCGTGATGTTCTCTCTGGTCGGCGTGGCTCCGATGTCCGCAGCGCAGGCACCGCAGGATGTTGCGAACAGCATCTCGGAGCACGTCATGTCACCGTTCTGTCCGGGCGTCACGCTTCACGATTGCCCGTCGGACAATGCGGTCGGCCTCCGCGCGCAGATCGCGCGCTGGGCCGCGCATGGTTGGACGCGCCAACGGATCATGACCAAGCTGCTGGCCGAGTACGGGCCCGATATCCGAGCGGTGCCATCTGACCAGGGCGCCTCACTGTTGGTGTGGCTCCTCCCCGGCTTCGCCCTACTTGCGGGTGGCGCGACGGCTGCGGTGTTCGCTCGCCGATGGTCGCGTCCGGCCCCCGATCCGGTTGCCCCGCCGGCGCTCGACCCCCGCGACAGGAACAGGCTCGAGGAAGAGCTCGCCCTAGTGAGGAACGAGCTGTGAGCTGGCTCATCGTGCTGGTCCTTGCAGCCGCGGGCGCCGTATACGTCGCGGCTGCCGTGACCCGTCCGGGGATCGACCGAGATCCCGGAAGGGGGATGGCGGCCGAGCTCGCCGCCCGCAAACGAGCGGCCTTGTTGGGCATCGTGGATCTTGAAGGAGAACGGGCAGTAGGGAAACTGAACGATGAGGACTTCGCCGCCCTCCGCAGTGAGTACGAGGCCGAAGCGATAGTAGCGATAGCCGAGCTCGACCAACTGGGCGCTCCCGAAGACGATCTGGAGGCAGAGATCGCCGAGCTCAAGGCCCGCCTCGCCGATGGTGACTCCGTTTAAAGATCGGGCTCCGCAACTTCTTCTTCTCCTGCTGACGCTCGGGATGTTGCTGGTGCCGGCGCGCTCGGAGGCTGCCACTTCCGGGACGATCGAGGGCCGGGTGATCAAAGCGCCCAAAGATTCTCCCCTTGGGCACGTGAAGGTCACATTGCTGGGCGCCAAGCGCGACGGATCCGATGCCATCAAGCGAACCGCGCGTACCGATGCGCACGGCACCTTCAGCTTTCCGAATGTTCCGGCCTCGAACGACCGGATCTACGCACTGAACGCCCGGTACGACGGCGGCCTGTTCGCCGGGGGCGCTATCCAGGTTCCGGGCAACACCTCGGTACGCCCCGTCATCAAGACCCGCCTGCGGGTGTGGAAAACGACCACCGATCCCTCCGCCATCTTGATCACGCGCGATGACCTCTTCGTGCAGCAGAACCATGACGGCGCTGGAGTGATCGAGTCCATCAGTGCCGAGAACAGCACCGATGCCGCATATATAGGACGAGGTGCGGATGTGGCGGGCAAGGGCAAAGGTCCCGTTCCCAGTTTGGGATTCGCGCTGCCGTCGGGGGCCGCACGCGGAGGGATCGCCATCGTGCAATCCGATCTCGATCTTCCGCAATTGCTCCCCACCGACTTCGGTGTTGCCGCGACGAGCGCGATCCCACCCGGCGTTACCCGGATCACGTACTCGTACCGCGTTCAGGGTTTGGTAGGCGCGACCGACATCTCGAGGACGACCCTCTACCCAACTGTCGAGGTCAGCATCTTCGCCGCTCCCCCGTTGGCGATCCAGAGCAATCGTCTTAGCCGCGCGGGCGAGGTGACGGTCGGAAAGATCAAGTACCAAAGATGGTCCTCGAAAGATCCCTTGGCACCGGGAGACGAGCTCCAGGCCCTGGCGATAGCGCGGGCGGGCCTGGCCCCCGGTCTCGTGATCGGCATCATCGCCGGCGCTGCTGTCGGCATCATCGCTGGGTGCTTCGCCTTCTTGCGTCGTCGCTCTGCCGGCAAGCCGGCCGTTCGGACCAAACCGTTAACGAGACAGGACGTCCTCGTTGCCATCGCCAAGCTCGACAATGGGCACGAGTCCGGCGAGGTTGCCGAAGATGAGTGGAAACACGAACGGGCACGTCTGAAGTCGCAGGTGGAACAACCGCGATGATCGAGATCCAGAACCTCAGCGTGTTCTTCGGGCGAACGATCGCCCTCGACCATGTCGATCTCGAGCTCGCACCCGGGATCGTCGGACTCTTCGGGCAGAACGCTTCCGGCAAATCCACTCTCCTGCGCGTTCTGGGCGGCCTGCTCCCCCCCACGTCGGGTGCAGTGACTTGGGAGGGGGCGCCGATAGGGTCTGCCGGAGAGGAGCAGCGCGCCCGCATCGGTTTCGCGGGACATGGATCTGGTCTCTACCTCAAGCTGGCCATCCGCGAGAATCTGATCCTGTTCGCCCGTCTCTACGGGGTTCCGGTGACGCGCGTGGACGACGTGATGGAGATCCTGGGGCTCGGGCCCCGGAGTTCCACTCTCGTTGGCGAGCTCTCGGCCGGCCTCAAGCGCAGAGCGGGCGTCGCCCGGGCCCTTCTGCATGAGCCCGACCTGTTGCTCCTCGACGAGCCTTACGCGCACCTCGACGATGAGGCGTCCGAAAGTGTCTCCTTAGCAGTTCGCTCCTGGCGGGCGCCCGGCCGAACTGCCGTGATCGCAACACACGGGGCAAAGAGGATCAAGCAGTTCACCGACAGCAGGGTGGTGTTGCAAAGGGGACGGGTAATTACGCACCTCAGCGCCGAGGCTCTGAGCGCCAGGGCCCAGGTATGAGAGCGGGGGGGCCGGGCTTCGTGGGCAAGACCTGGGCGCTCGTGGTCAAGGACGTCAAGCTGGAGCTGCGCGCCCGCGACACCTTGCCCCCGATGGTTGCGTTCGCGGGGGCGGTTGCCGTCCTGCTGGCTTTCTCGATCCCTTCGAGCGGGAACCTCTCGGCCCCCGTGAGGATCGTGGCGGGCAGCGCCCCGCTGACCGACGTCCTCGCCGGTTTCCTATGGGTCACCGTCCTGTTCGCGGGCCTCATCGGATTTGCCCGCACCTTCGAAGTGGAGCGCGAAGAGGCGGCGATCGATTCACTCCTCATGGCGCCGCTGGACCGCTCCGGCCTGTTCTTCGGCAAGGCCATCCCCAACCTGCTGTTCATCGTGCTGGTAGAAGCGATCCTCATACCGCTGTTCGCGATCCTCTTCGGGATCGACCTGGGAGGCTCCTGGGCGGTCCTTGCCTCTGTAGCGCTGCTGGCGGACCTCGGATTCGTTGCCGTGGGCACGCTCTTCTCGGCGCTTGCAGCCCAGACGAGCAGCCGCGAGCTGATCCTGCCGATACTTGCCCTTCCCGTTCTGGTTCCAGTTTTCATTGCCGCGGTGGTACTGACGTCCGATCTGTTCGCCGGCAGCTCGCTCGATGAAGTGGCCCGACGGGGATGGTTCGCCATCCTCGTTGCCTTCGACGTGATCTTCATCACCGCCGGCGCGCTGCTTTTCGAATTCACTGTGGAGTAGGACGCGAGTCAGGGGTAACCGCCCAGCGCAAGTAGTGTGCCGTTTGTGGAATTCAGCGACAGTGGCCGCCGGCTGGGCTGGCTCGGAGCGGCCGCATGGACGGCGGTTTCGATATCGCTGGTGCTCATCTTCTTTGTCGCACGGACGGCACAATCAGCGATGGGGGGCGAGCTGCAACGGATCTTTTACTTCCACGTCCCCGCCGCGTGGGTCGCGTACCTCGCTTTCGCGATCGTCTTTATGTCCTCGATCGCCTACCTGCGCACCAACGACCGCCGCTGGGACATCCTGGCCAACTCCTCAGCCGAGCTCGGCGTGGTCTTTCTGGCCCTGGTCTTGATCACCGGCCCGATCTGGGCCCACCCGGTGTGGGGAACCTGGTGGCAGTGGGATGCCCGTCTTACCTCCACGCTGGTCACCTGGCTGACCTACGTCGGATATCTGTTCATCCGCAACCTGACCACAGACCGGCGCCGGGGAGGGCGGCTGGCCGCCGTCGTCGGCATCATCGGACTGGTCAATATCCCGATCGTCCACTTCTCGGTCTACTGGTGGAGAACCCTGCATCCAACCGGCCCGACGCCTGCCAATCCCACGGCCAATTCTGGTCTCGGAACCCCGGAGCTGGCTGCGTTCTTCACGTCCCTTGCCGCCTTCACCCTCCTGTTCGCATGGTTGCTGGCGATGAGGGCGCGGCTGGGGCGGTTGGAGGATCGAGCGGACGAGCTCGAGATGGGCGTGGTCTCGGGTCGGCGGCGGGAAGCGGTAGTCCGGGCTCGCCAGGTGGTCACCACGTGAGCAACCTCGGGTGGCTTTTCGTCGCGGTGATGATCGTGTGGCTCGCCATCGGGCTCTACCTTGTGACCTTGAGCGCACGGCAGCGCAAACTCGAAACACGCATCGGCCAACTCTCCAACGCTGACGACAAAACCTGATGCAGGCGACCACATGCGAAACCGCGCGTCCACGAGCAAAGGCCCTGCTCAAGCGCACAATGTTTGAGCGATCTCCGGCCGCGTTAGGAGCGGACCGAGCGTTAGGATTCCGGTTTCATGGCCACGCGCGCTAAAGACCGCTTCTATCGATTCATGGATGCGCCGATGACGTGGACGCGCGCTCTTATCTACGGAACCTTGATCTGGGTCCTCGTCATCCTGTTGCTTGGCCAGCTCCCGTCCTGGATCATCTACAAAGCGGATACGGACGTAACCGCACTCATCGATTTCACCAAGCACTTTCCCGGCTTCGGCAAGACGTGCGCCGCTCTGGGATCAGGACAAGCTGCATCACTCGGCTGCAACCCTCGGCAGATCGACATCCTTCGCGACATCGTGGCCAACACCGTTCAGATGGGACTACTCGTGCTGATGCTTGTGGTGGCCTACAAGTGGCAAGAGAGCAAGCGGAAGCGGACCGGGACCAGAGGAGTCCAGGACGTCGTCAAGGGCTATATGCCCGGTAAATAGAGGACGAGGATGCCGCAGACGCCAGAACCAAAGCCCATGGAGATCATCGAGAAGCCGATCTTCCGCGCCGACTACGAGATGGAGATGGTCGACTCGGATTGGCTGAAGAGCGCGGTCAAGCCCAAGCGCTTTATAGACTTCATCCCCGAGCAGTGCATCCTGTGCGAAGGGTGCGTGGACATATGCCCGTGGTACTGCATCTTCATGGTCGATCCGGCCGCGGTTGAGCAGTCCGGCAATGTCGAGCTGGCGCGTCAGATGGGCCCGAACGACATCCTCTTTCTCATCGACGACAATGCCTGCACCAGATGCAACCTCTGCGTGGAGCGCTGTCCGACCGGAGCTCTCGTTCAGAGCGAGGTCGCAGGCGGCAAGAAGCGCGGAGGTCGCGCGTTAGGTAGCGTTCCCACATCGCAGAAGCCTTCGTAGGAAAGGATCAGGACAGCTAAGTTGGCGAAAGCCGCAGGGTGGAACCCCAGAGAGAAGCTGGCCGAGCGCGTAGATCAGCTTCACAACAGCCAGGTATGGCGAGCGATCTTCCGGCCGGGATCGATCTTCCGGCGGGGATATGCAGACTCGCCGCGCAATCGCGCGTACGTTGTCATGAACTCGCTTCTCTATCACTTGCACCCCGTAAAGGTGAAGCGTCACGGGATCAAGCTCTCTTACACCTTGTGTCTGGGAGGTCTCTCGTTCTTCCTGTTCATCCTCCTGACGATCACCGGGATCTACCTGATGTTCTTCTATCGGCCCTCAGTCGATTTCGTGTACAGCGACATGCAACGGCTCCAGACTCAGGTGTCCTTCGGATTGCTCGTCCGCAACCTGCACCGCTGGGGCGCGCACCTGATGGTCATCACGGTCTTCCTCCACATGGCGCGGGTTTTCTACACGGGGGCCTACAAGCCGCCACGGGAGTTCAACTGGATCGTGGGTGTCGTCCTGTTCCTATTGACCCTGCTGCTCGCCTTCACGGGTTACCTGCTCCCGTGGGACCAGCTGGCGGTGTGGGCCATCACCGTCGGGACCAACATGATGCAGAATTCACCGGTCATCGGGAATCAGGTCCAATTCGCGTTGCTTGGAGGGCCCATAATCGGGCCTGAGACCCTTCTCCGGTGGTACACGCTGCATGTCCTGTTCTTGCCGTTCATCCTGGTGATATTCATCTCGGTGCACTTCTGGAGAGTCAGAAAGGACGGAGGAATCTCCGGGCCCATGTAGGCCGCGGACCACAAAGATGCCCACCCCAGACGAGGTCTACGAGCAGGTCCTGGCCGAAGAAACGGCCAAGGGCTCGTCGCCGGCGGTTGCCCAAGCCCGGGCCAAGGCCGCGCGCGTCCGGGCACAGCGTGGATCGGCAACGCCCAATAAGCCCGATCCGGCCACGGCCCGGGGTGGAACAGAGGCTGCAGCCCCGGCCACCGAGAAGGTGCCCGCCGGCGTCGGCGCGAGCCCGACAGAAGCGCAGCCTGCTGCGGCGGTAGCCGCCGCCCCTGCGGCGACGGCGCGTCCGGCCCCTGCCGCGGCTTCCGCCAGGCCCACTGCGCCGGCCAAGAAAGCGGTGGGCAACGGCCAGCCGGCGGTGCCGGATCGCGTCCAGAGACTGCTGGCAGTCGTCAAACCTGAATCGATCCAGAAGGTTGAACGGCAGCCGATGGATCGGGTGAACGTGTGGCCGCACCTGATGGCCGCGGAGCTGATCTCGCTCATGGTGGTTCTTTTCTTCCTCACCATCTTCTCGGCCAATGTCAACGCGCCACTGCGCGAGCTCGCGAACTTCAACCAAACCCCAAACCCCTCCAAGGCGCCGTGGTATTTCCTCGGCCTGCAGGAGCTACTGCGCTACTTCCACCCACAGGTGGCGGGTGTGACGATCCCGACGGTCATCATCATCGGATTGATGGCTGCGCCCTTCATCGACCGCAACCCGTCGACCCGCCCCGACGACCGCAAGCTTGCGATCGTGCTCTTTTCTTTCTTCGTTCTCAGCTTCTCGATCCTCGTGATCCTCGGGATGTTCTTCAGGGGGCCGGGATTCAACTTCGTGTTTCCCTGGAAGGGTGGGATCTTCTTTGAACTCTGACATTGCTTCTTCGTATACGCGCGCGCCCGGAAAGCTGTTCCGATGAACGCCGGAACGATTGCGCTGATCGTCATCGCCCTCAGCGTCGCGGCATGGGGTCTGTTCATGGCGAACACGATCATCAGGCGGCAACGGAAAGCCGTGCTGGCGACGGCGGCGCCAGCGGAGGCCCGGGCCGAGCCGCAGGCGGCGGGAGGGTCGGCGCCCCCACCGCCTCCAGAGCAGCCAGCAGTGACTGTAGAAACGGTTCCCAAGGAGCGGCGCAAGCCTCTGACGCCGGATCAGCTGGCGGTGACTCGGCGACAGTTCCTGAACCGCGCCTGGACGATGTCGTTCCTCGGCTTCCTGGGCTTCTTCGGATTGTCGACGCTCTCGTTCCTGTGGCCGAAGCTGACGGGAGGATTCGGAACGAAGATCACCGCGGGGAACTACAACGACATCCTCTCGCAGATCGGGCCCAACGCGAAATACACGCCGCAGTATGTAGCGGAGGGGCGCTTCTACCTCGTCTACTACGGCGGCGACGGCAGCGCGCCCGTCTATCTCGCAACGAAGGCGAAGCAGTACAAGATGCAGGCCCTCTACCGCAAGTGCGTGCACCTTGGTTGCTCACCGCCGTGGTGCAGCACCTCGACGCTGTTCGAGTGCCCGTGTCACGGCTCGAAGTACACACTGGCCGGTGAGTACTTCGCCGGCCCGGCCCCGCGGGGCCTCGATCGCTTCCCGATCTCGATCGCCGGGGGAAAGATAGTGGTCGACACCGGCAACCTGCAGACCGGGCCCCCTCGAGGTACGGCCACTTGGCCGCAATTCAACCAACCGAACGGCCCCTTCTGCATCCCGACCTAGTGAGGATCGCCCAGCAGTGAGCACCAACGACGTCATCCTCGTCGCCCTTCTCGTTGCGGTCCCGGCGGCGCTGCTGTGGGGGATCTTCCTGGTACGGCGCGGCCGTTCCGGGCGCCCGGCCCGCCCGCGCCTCGGGATACCTGCCGCGCTGCGGCCGGGTCAACCCGACGGGGTCCTGGAGGGCAAGCGCTTGGAGCGGATCCTCACGTGGGGCTTCATCGTCACCCTCGCTCTGGCGATATTCATCCCCGCTTATTGGCTTCCGGAGACCCAGCGCCAGGTCGCCTTTCAAGACAAGATGAACCAAGCCTCGATCGAGCGCGGCAAGATCATCTTTCAACCACCCGGACAGTTGCCGCCAAACGCCAATCCGATCCAGTTCAAGAAAGTCGAAAAGAGCCTCTCGCTCGGGATGGGCTGTGCGAACTGTCATGGTGGTGACGCTTCGGGGGGCCAGAACGTGTTCACCGATCCGGTAACGGGAAACAAGGTCGTTTACACCGTGCCGCCCCTGAACAACGTCTTCCAGCGCTGGGACGAGGACACCGTCAGGTTCACCATCGAGGAGGGCCGGCCCGGAACGGATATGCCAACGTGGGGTGTGAACTACGGGGGCCCGATGACCGAGATGATGATCGATGACGTCATCGCGTACCTGCACTCCCTGCCGGGGAACCAGCCGGGGGCAGTCCCGCCCCTTCCCGCCAGCTGCAACCACCTTCCCAAGACGTCGACCACGCCGTCACCCACGCCATCCTCTGGTGGAAAGGCGGCGCCGTCCCCGTCCCCGACCGCGGGCCCGTTCGGTGAGAGAAAGCCGCAGACGAAGGTGTCAGCTCAGGTCATGAACTGCGGGAAAGGCATCTTCATGGCCCGCTGTGCGGTCTGTCACGGCCCCCAGGGGCAGGGCAAGCAGGACACCAAACAAGTTGCGCTGCCGGGAACGGGCGTCCCTGGGGTCCCATTGCAGAAAGGCCCGGTGTGGTACCAGGGCATGGCCCTGTGGCACGGCGACGTACGCCACCTGACCGAAAGCGAGCACTTCTTCACGATCGTCAATGGGCGAAGATTCGCCTTCATGCCCCCGTGGGGGCAGTCGCCGGCGCAGGGGATTCCGGTGCCGCCGAATCCTCTGTCAGACGATCAGATCAACGCCGTGATGCAGTACGAACGGACGCTCTAGAACATGAGCACGATCTTCGTCACCGGCGTCGCCGTCACCCTTGCCGGCATCATCGTTTTCATCGGCAGCATCTTTCTGCTGCTTGCCCTCATCATGGGAGCGCGACTCGCCTACTTCGTAACCGCGTCGGTGACCCTGGCGATCCTCGTCATCCTCGGGGTGGTGTGGTCGATCAATCCCCTCGGACCGGTCGGGCAGCTACCTGCCTGGGTGCCGCAGGCTGCAGCCGACACTCCCTCCCAGATCAATTTCGGCCCGATGTCTGCGTACCCGAACGGCCCCTGGCAGACGCCCAACAAGAACGATGCCGCGCAGGTCGCTCTCGCCTCGGCGATGCAGGGGGTGGCGACCGCGGCTCTCCAAAGCGGGATCACCAGTGGAAAGGTCAAGAACTTTCCCACTACGTCGACGGCAGTGGTGGACGGAACTAAGACACGCTTGCTGCTCCAGGGCAACAAGCAATACGGGGCGGTCACCTACGGCTCCACCAGCGGCAAGCCGACATCGGCAGTCGCCCTCTTCTACTACAACCCAGGAGATCCTCTTGGGCCCCCGAGGAAGATCACTCTGGGACTGTTCGTCGTGTTCGCATTGCATCTCTTCGGCATGAACCGGATCGAGCGCAAAGCAAAAGTCGCAGGCAACGGCGGGAACACGCATGCCTAGCCGAGGACCGATCAGATGGCTTTATCTCGTCGCAGCGGGTGCGCTGCTGTTCCTTTCGGCGTGCAGCGGCACGGGGATCGACGCAGGCGGCGACACCGAAACCAACAATGGGGGCGTCGCCTTCGTTGCCATGGCAGGGATGTTGCTCCTGATCGCGCTGATCCTGTGGTGGATCCTCGGACGCGAGGACTGAACCAGACTCTTAGGGAGAAGTGAAACCCGGGCGCGAGGATCGACCGGTCACCTTTGAGGTCGCTGATCCACTCTGGATGTGGCTAAGCTCGCAAAAAACTAGAAGGACTCGAGTACCTTGCGGGCTGCTTCTACCGCGCGGTCTATGTGCCCCGGCGTGTGAGCTGTGGAGATGAACAGAGCCTCGAAGCGCGACGGTGGCAGGTAGATGCCTTCGTTGAGCATGCCTCGGAAGAACCGGGCGTAGGCCTCTGCATCGGTCGCTTTGGCTTCTTCATAGTTCGTGACTTCGTCGTCCGCGAAGAAGAAGCCGGCGAGGCCCCCTATCGCTGCAGCCGACATCGGGACACGAGCGGCGGCGTCGGCGGCGTCTACCAACCCGCGCACCAGGTTGCGTCCCGTCGACTGGATGCGATCGAATAATTGCGGATCGGCTTTGATCAGCTTGAGTGTGGCGATCCCCGCGGCCATCGCGAGCGGATTGCCTGACAGGGTTCCCGCCTGATAGATACGCCCGCTGGGGGCGAGTTGATCCATCACCTCATGGCTCCCACCGAGAGCCGCGAGCGGCAAGCCACCGCCGATGACCTTGCCCATCAAGACGAGGTCGGCGTCGACGCGGAAGCGTTCCTGCGCACCCCCTGGGCCGAGTCTGAACCCGGTGATGACCTCGTCGAAGACGAGCAAGGCTCCTGCCTGATTCGCCACTTGACGAAGGTCGTGGAGGAAACCTTCATGGGGTATCACCAATCCCATGTTGGCGGCGACAGGCTCGACCAATATCGCCGCGAGATCGCCGGCGATGGGCTCGACCGCGGCGCGGATCGCGGCGGGATCGTTGTAGGGAGCTACGACCGTGTCTGCCACTGCGGCATCGGTCACACCCGGGGTTCCCGGGATCCCCAGAGTGGCGACACCCGACCCGGCCTCGACCAACAGAGCATCAAGGTGTCCGTGGTAACACCCGGCGAGCTTCAAGATCTTGTTGCGTCCGGTGACCCCGCGCGCCAGACGGATCGCCGTCATGGCCGCCTCCGTGCCAGAAGAGACGAAGCGCACCTTCTCGATATTGGGAACGATGTCGACGAGGTCGCGAGCGAGCTCGACCTCCAGCTCGCTCGGCGTGCCGAACGAGGTCCCCTTGCGCGCCGCCTGCGTGATAGCAGCCACGACCTCCTCATTCGCGTGGCCGAAGAGCAGCGCACCCCAACTCTGCACCAGATCGATGTAGGTGTTGCCGTCGACATCGCGGATCTCGGCCCCCGAGCCCGACGCAACGAAGAAGGGGTCCGAGCCCACGGCAGAGAAAGATCGCACCGGCGAAGAGACGCCCCCGGGCATCAACGAAAGGGCTTCGTGGAACAGTCGTTCCGAGGCCGCTCTAGCGAGTCCTACGTCAGCCACTCTGCGGCCTTCTTGGCGTGGTAAGTGACGATCAGATCGGCTCCTGCGCGCCGGATGGAAGTCAGAACCTCCAGGGTGGCGGAGCGCTCGTCGACCCATCCCTTGAGCGCTGCGGCCATCACCATCGAATACTCGCCGCTGACGTTGTATGCCGCAGTCGGGTAGGCGAACCGCTCTTTGACCGCGTGGACGACGTCGAGGTACGGAAGGGCCGGCTTGACCATGACCGCGTCCGCACCCTCATTGATGTCGAGCTCCACCTCACGTAGCGCCTCTTCGAGGTTTGCCGGATCCTGCTGGTACGAGCGCCGGTCTCCAAACTTTGGTGCACCCTCGGCTGCCTCGCGGAAGGGCCCGTAGAAGCTCGACGCGTACTTAGCGGCGTAGGCCAGGATCGGGGTCTCCTCGAAGCCGCTTCCATCGAGGGACTGTCGGATCACCTCCACCTGGCCGTCCATCATCCCGGAAGGGGCGACCATGTCGGCGCCCGCAGCAGCTTGCGAGACCGCGATGCGCCCATAGGAGTTGAGCGTGCGATCGTTGTTCACCTCATCGCCATCCAGCACCCCGCAGTGGCCGTGGTCGGTGTATTCGCACATGCACAGATCGGCGATCACGATTGCGTCGCCGCCGACCTCCTCCTTCACAGCTCGCAGGGCCTGTTGGGCGATCCCGTCCTTGGCCCAGGACTGGGACCCCTCGGCGTCCTTATCTGCAGGGATCCCGAATAGCAGCAGGCCGGCGACGCCTCGTTCCGTCAGCTCCCGGGCCTCCTTGACGAGAGACTCGAGACCGTGCTGGAAGTGGCCGGGCATCGCGGAGATCGGCGCGGGAGACCCGATGTTCTCCTTAACGAACAGAGGAGCTATGAGGTCTTCCGGTCGCAACGACGTTTCTGAGAAAGCCCGTCGCAGCGAGGGGGTCCGCCGCAGACGGCGCGCGCGGTAGTCGGGGAAGGAGCTCATGGCTCCATCGTGCCATCTTGGGGCTCGTTATCAGAACTAGTGCGGAGCTCGACGACAGCCTGCACCAACCCCTCGGCGGAGTGCTCCGCAGCGATGGCGTCCACCCGGAATCCGAGCCCGGTGGCAACCTTTGCTGTCGCCGGACCGATGCAGGCAACCTTGCGTTCCCCCGGATCCCCGGGGGCCAGACCGGCCCGAGCGACACCGACGATCGCGGCGAAGCCCCGGGCTGTAGATCCGCTGGTGAAAGTGACCACATCGAATCCGCGCTGCCGAACGGCCTCGGCTTCGCCCGCGTCTCCTCCGATCTCGGTGCGGTAAGCCACGGCCTCATCCACCTGCCATCCCTCAGATCGCAGCGGATCCAGCGCCGCAGCCGGTGCATCCGCGGCGCGCGGCACCAGCACGCTGCCGGTGCCGGGGCCGAGGGCGGTGGCCACTCCCGCGGCAGTGAAATCGTCGGGGACCAGATCCACGGCTACACCGCTCGAGGAGAGCGCCTCGGCGGTGGCACCACCCACAGCTACTACCCGCGCCCGGCCCACGATCTCGACGTCGAGTGCCAGCTGGTGCAGCCGTGCAAGCACTTGTTCGACCGCGTTGACGCTGAGAAAGGCTATCCATTCGTAGCCGCCGGCCGCGAGATCTTTCAACGCGGCATCCAAAGAGTCGTAGGAAGCCGGGGCTGCGATCGTGATGGTGGGCAGCGCCACGACGGTCGCGCCGCGTGCGAGGAGAAGCTCCTCCAGCAGGCCGGCTTGAGATCGCGGGCGGGTGACCACCACGCGACAGCCGGCCAGTGGCCGGGAGACAGCTGCGTCCCGGCCCCCTTCCGTCACGGCGCAGGCACCTCTTCAGTGACCGATGCGGCCACTTCGGCAAGCACCTCATCGCCGCCCGCGTGCAGGATCGCCTCGGCAAGCTCGGTCCCCAGGGCGCGCGCTTCGGCGACAGGCCCGGAGATCCGATCGCGGAAACTGTCGCCGCCGAACGGAGAGCCGAGAAAGCCTGAAACCACCAACCCTTCGTCGCGCAGGACCGCGTGACACCCGAGAGGCACCGAACAACCTCCCTCGAGCCGCTCGGCGAAGGACCTTTCACACTCCACCTCCGCGCGCGCATTGGGGTCATCCAGCGCGCTAAAGAGCTCGATGAGGTCGCTGCGTTCGGTTCTGGCCTCCACTGCGAGAGCGCCCTGGGCGGGGGCCGGGACCCATCGCTCCGGGTCGAGCGGCGCCAGATCCCGGTGTCCCAGGCGCAGCAGACCTGCGGCCGCGACGATCGCGGCGTCCACCTCGCCTTCGCCTGTCTTGCGCAGGCGGGTGTCGAGATTGCCGCGGAACTCCACCGCAGTCACATCCGGGCGTACTTCGGCCAACAGGGTTCGGCGCCGCACGCTCGAGGTACCGACCGCAGCACCCGGGCGCAAACCCTCCAGGCGCTCTTCACCGGTGCTGCCCGAACCCCCCAGAACCACATCGTACGCCGGCGCCCGTTCCGGGATGCAGATCAGTGAACATCCTGCGGCCAGCTCCGCGGTGAGATCCTTCGCGGAATGCACCGCTACGTCAACGCGTTCCTCGCCGACGGCTCGCTCGACCTCGCTCGTGAACAAGCCCTTGCCGCCGATCGAAGCAAATGGGCGCGTGTCACGGTCACCGGTTGTAGTAATGACCTCCACGCGCACGACTAGAGCCGGATATGTCTCCATCAACATGTTCTGGATGATCTCTGACTGCGCGAGGGCGAGGCGAGAACCTCGGGACGCGATCGTTATCTGCGCCGGGACCGCCACAGAGATCTGCCGCTAATCGCCGGAAGTATCGTGGTCCAGGTCGAACAACACCCGTAAAGCATCGAGGTACTGCTGGCCCTGCTTCGAATCCGCCAACTCTTTCGAACGAGCCACCGGAGTGTGCAGCAATTTCGCCACTATCCGCCGAGTCACCTGATCTACAGCCTCGCGTTGGTCGAGGGTCAAGCCCTGGAGCCGAGCGGAGGCGCGGTTCAACTCGGATTCACGGACGGCGTTGGCCTTGTCCAACAGCGAAGAGACGGCAGGGCCGACCGATGCGGCACGCTGCCAATCCAGGAACCGGGCGGTCTCCGCATCGATCATGGCCTCGGCCCTTGCGACCTCTCCGGAACGGCCGTGGACCGTCGATTGCACCACCGCGTGCAGATCGTCGATGTCCCAGAGCGTCACGCCGGGCAGATTTCCCACCTCGGGATCAACGTCGCGAGGGACGGCGATGTCGACGATTATCAGCGGATCATTGCTCGTACGGACGCCGAGTGCGCGCTGCGCGAGATCTTGATCGATAACCGTTGCCGGAGATGTCGTCGAACAGATCAAGATGTCGACAGACGAAAGGGTTTGTTCCAGGTGTTCCAGACCCAGCGCGCGGCCCCCGACAAGGTCCGCGAGCTCTTCCGCCCGCTCCGAGCTGCGATTGAGGACGCTGACATCGTGGGCTCCGGCATCGGCGAGAGCTCGTGCTGCCAGGCGTCCCATCTTTCCCGCCCCCACGATGGCGACCGTCTTGTCCCGCAGTGAGCGTGACGGAAAAGCAGTCTTGGCAAGTTCCACTGCGGCTGACGACACCGACGCGGGATTGCGGCCGATCGCGGTTTCGGTACGCACGCGCCTGCCTACACGAAGTGCCCGCGTGAACGCCGCACCGACGACTCGCTTGGCGGCGCCCTCTTCGACCGCATGTTGCAGTGCGCGCCGGACCTGACCAAGGATCTCTGATTCGCCAATGATCATGGAATCGATCCCGGCAGAGACTCTGAACAGTTGCCGCAGCGCGCCATCGTCGTGATACGTGTACAGATGATCGGCGAATTCCTCGGGGGCCGCGTGACAGAACTCTGCGATGAAGTTGCGCAGATCCTGCGCGCCGCCATGGAATTTCGTCGCAACCGCGTAAACCTCTAAGCGGTTGCAGGTGGAAAGGATCGCTCCTTCGAGGATGTGGTCGTAGGTCGTCAGATGATGGAGCGCTTTGGGGAGCATCTCCTCGGAGATCGCCACGCGCTCGAGCAGATCGACCGGTGCAGTCTTGTGATTGAGACCGACAACTGCGAGACAGTTCGAGGTCACAACGGCTTTTTGGGAGCCTGCAGACGCAGACGCCGGTTAGCCTCCCGAGCCGTCGCTATCGCCTGGGTTCTCTGTTGGTAGAAGGAGAGGATCTGCAATTCGATCGAAAGATCGACCTTTCGCACCGTCACGTTCGGTGGCACCTTGACGACGGAAGGGGCGAAGTTGAGGATCGACTTGACTCCCGCATCCACCAGTCGTTCGGCCACCTCCTGGGCCGCGAGCGGAGGCACCGCGATGATCCCGATGGAGACGCCATCCTCGGCCACCACGTCCTTCAACTCATCGAGGTGCCGAACGGTCATCCCGCCGACCTCGTTGCCGACGACGTCGTCTTCGATGTCAAAGATCGCGGCTATCGAGAAACCTCGTTCGGCGAACCCCTTGTACGAAGCAAGCGCGCGCCCCAGGTTGCCGGCCCCCACCAGAGCAACCGGCCAGTCCTGTGTCAGACCAAGCTCGCGGCTGATCTGGTAAAGGAGGTACTCGACGTCGTAGCCCACCCCGCGCGTCCCATACGAACCGAGATACGAGAGGTCCTTGCGAACCTTTGCCGCGTTGACCCCGCACGTCCGAGCAAGCTCTTCGGAGGAAACGGTGGTAGCGCCGGTGCTCTCCGCGAGGTCCAGCAGGGAACGGAAGTAAACCGGGAGCCTGGCAACGGTGGCTTCGGGGATAGGACGGGTGCGCATATGCATCCATGGTAGCCGAGCTTGTGAAACTTCTCACAAGCTCCAGCAGCACCCGCTACCTGAGCTTTTCAGCTCTCCAGGCGCCGCGACACCACCTAGAAACCCTTCCAGAAATTCAGGTGGCCCGCCGTGAAAGCTCGCTGCATCCAGATCGATAGCTGGAACAGCTGCCCCGTCAGGAAGAGGATCCCGACCCCGACAAGCAGGGCGCCGCTGACCAGGTTGATGGTGCGGACGTGGTGGCGCAGCCACGCTACCGCGCTGGTCAGATGCGAGATCCCGATCCCCGCCAACAGGAAAGGAAGCCCGAGGCCCAACGAATAGATCGCCATCAGCACCGCCCCCTTGCCGGCCCCCCCGGAAGCGGACTGTCCCGCCGCCATCAGCAGGACCGCCCCCATGGTGGCGCCGATGCAAGGGCTCCAGCCAAAGGCGAACGCCCCGCCGAGGACGAGGCTCCCCCAGAAGCCCGCGCCGGGGGAGGGATGGAAGCGGGCCTCGCGATACAGGAAAGGAACCTTGAGGAGGCCCATGAACACCAGCCCGAGCAGGATGATCAGCACGCCGCCAGCGCGGGCGAACACAAGCTGGTGATCTTTCAGGAAGGAACCGAGGACGGTGACTGTGGCTCCCAGGGCAACGAACACCAGCGTGAACCCGGTTACGAAGGTCGCGGCGACGGCCACCGGGGGCAGGCTGGCGCTGTCGCCCTCGGTGGTTCCGATGCCGGCCATATAAGAGAGGTAACCGGGGACCAGAGGAAGCACACACGGCGATAGGAACGAGACGAGCCCCGCGAGGAAAGCGATAGGGATGGTGGGGTTAGGCATTCCTTCGCACCATGACGTCGAGGAGGTCGAACAGCTCCTGGCGCGTGAGGGGGCCGGGAACGTGCTGCACGATCACGCCGTTCTGATCGATGAAGAAACTCTCGGGCTGGCCGGTGACCCCGTAATCGTCATAGATATGGAAGCCTTCGTCGCGCGCACTCGGGTAGGCGATGTGATTGTCACGCTCGAAAGCAAGCGCGGCAGTGGCTGCATCGCGCTCGTCGACTCCGAGGAAATGCACCCTCGATCCATAAGCGGCGAAAGCCTTCCGAAGCAGAGGCGCTTCGTCCTTGCAAGGTCCGCACCAAGACGCCCAGAAGTTCAATAAGACAGGCTTGCCGCGCAGACTCGATAACGAGACCGAGCCGTGTCCGTTCAGAAGCGGCGCGGTGAAATCGGGGGCCCGGCTCCCGGGCCCGAGGTTCTCCACCTTGTGCAGGGTGGCGGCTCCGAGGACGGCGATGAACAGGAGTGCCGGGACCAGCAAGGCCACGACCCGCAGCCACGGGCGGCGCCGTGTTGGAGCGGATGGTGGCGGAGAAGGAGGGGTTGCCATCGACGTGCCATCTTCGCGTGCGGGGCCAACAACTCTTCACGCTGGACAAGGGCGTCGGCGGCACGGTAGCTTCTCCCTCCGAGGAGGGGTGGGCTTCCGGGCCCACCCCTTATCCGCGCCCTCCATCCAACCCGGATCTGGAGGTGAAATGGAAGCAGCTCTAGCTTCGCCCGTGATGTTGGCCCTCTCGCCGCGGCAGCGTTCGGTCTTGCTGGACAGGGGCATCCGAAGATCGCTTGGCGCCGGCGACGTGCTCCACCTCTCCGGCGACCCCCGGCCACGGGTTCACATAGTGACCAGAGGGGTGATCAAACTCAGTGCCCGAGATGGCGAGGGCCGGGAGACGATCGTCGGGCTGGCCCTGCCGGGGGACCTCGTGGGCGAGCTGGCGATGCTCGACGAGCTGTGCCAACCGGCGGACGCAATCGCCGCCACGCGCGCCGAAGCCCTGGGATTGGACGCTCCATCTCTGTACACCGCGCTCCAAGACTGTCCTGGCGCCGTTTTCGCTCTGGCTCGCGGCATGGCGAAACAGATGCGATGGCTCTACGCCACCACCCTGGAGCGAACGTCGAGCGAAGTGCCCGCTCGTCTCGCAGGACGGCTGCTCGATCTCGGCGATCTCCTGGGGAGGATCCAGGGGGGAACCCTGGAGATCGATCTGCCGGTGGCGCAGGGTGATCTCGGACGTCTCGCCGGAATCTCGAGGGAGAGCACGTGTAAGGCCTTGCGGAGCTTCCAGTCGCAGGGGCTCCTGGATTACCGGGGCCGGCGGCTGCGGATCCTCAGGCCCGACGTGCTCGAGCGGATCAGGTGTACGGGACGGATGGCCAGGGGGCCGCGCGACGCCTGATCGCTGCGAGACGCGGTCACGAGCAGCCGCGGGGAAGAAAGCGGGCCTTCGGTATTCGTCGCCACGCCGCGGCGGCGTGGGAGCATGGAGTGATGACCGCACCGGGCCATCCCGTCAGCGTCCAATGCTCGACCGGGCCCTTCTGGGCTTTCGAGCTCGCCGAGACCTTCGCCGCGGTCGCAGAGGCTGGGTTCATCAACGTCGAGCTGATGGTCACCCGCGACGCTCAAACCCAGTCGCCGGAGGTGCCCTCACGCCTGGCCCAGGAACACGGGCTGCGGATAACTTCCCTGCACGGCCCCTTCCTCGTCCTCACCAAAAGCGTGTGGGGGGCCGATCCCCTCGAGAAGATCAGGCGGGGAACCGCCATGTGCAGAGAGCTAGGCGCCTCCACCCTTGTCGTCCATCCGCCCTACCTATGGGAGCAGCAATACGCAGCATGGTTGCGCGCCGAGGCAGAAGATCACGCCGCGGCAACGGGCGTACGGGTAGCGGTCGAGACCATGTATCCAAAATGGCTTGGGACCCGGCGCATCCGGATCTATCGCTTTCTCGATCCCCGTGATCTGTTCGCCGCCTGCCCCTATCTGGCTTTGGATACGAGCCACCTGACCGTTGCCCGGGAGAACATCTTCGACGCGTACCGCTTACTGGCCCCCAAGCTCATCCACATCCACCTCTCCAACAACGCCGACGACGGTAGAGACGGACATCTGGGTTTGGAGGAGGGGGTCCTGCCCCTCGATCGCTTCTTGCGAGAGGTAAAGGGAACCGGTTATTCGGGGGCCGTGTCTCTCGAGCTCACCGTGCGGGGGTATCTCGAGCGACCTTCCGAGCTGGTAAGCATGCTGCGTAAGAACCGGGAGTTCATCGAACAGCAGCTGACCCCCGGCCCCCTCGCCGAAGACCTTCCGAAGGGGTAGAGGTTTCGATCTGAGCCCGGGCAGCAAAAGCTCGGAGCTTCATGGAGGACGCATCAGCATGCTTCAGGTTAGACAGCTCACCGTTGAGGTCGCCGGAAAGATCGTGGTCGATGGCGCCACGTTCTCTCTGCACGCGGGCGACAAGGCCGGGCTGGTAGGACGAAATGGCGCCGGTAAGACCAGCTTGATGAAAGTGCTGGCGGGGCGCGCCACCGCCATCGCAGGAGAGGTGTCTTGCCAGGGTGCCCTGGGTTACCTGGATCAAGATCCCAGACTCAAGAGCGCGGCGGTTGACGTGACCGGCCTGACACATATCGTCGCCGGGCGCGGCCTGGACGAGAGTGCGAACCGGCTAGAAAAGCTGCGGATGGTGCTCGAGAAGAGCCCCACCACAACGAACGTCGCACGATTCTCGCGCGCCGAAGAGATCTTCCGCTCGCAGGGGGGCTACAGGGCGGAGTCCGAGGCGCGCAGGATCGCGGCGGGCCTCGGCATCTCGGACGACAGGCTCGACCGACCGGTAAGGGTCCTCTCGGGAGGAGAACGCCGGCGAGTTGAGCTGGCCCGCATCCTGTTCGCAGGAAGCGAGGTGCTACTTCTCGACGAGCCGACGAACCACCTGGACACCGACGCAAAGTCATGGCTGATGCGCTTCCTGCGTTCGTACCGAGGAGCGTTGCTCGTGGTGAGTCACGACCTCGTCCTGTTGGACGAGGCGATAACCCGGATCCTTCATCTCGATGAAACGCATATCGACGAGTACCGCGGGACCTATTCGCAGTACCGGACGGCACGCAAAGAAGACGAGATCAGGATGGGGAAACTCGCGGGCCGACAGCAAGCCGAGATCCGGAGACTCAGCACGCTCGCCGATTCGATGAGAGGTCAAACCGTCAGGCGCGCTCGAGTTGCCAAGAGCATCGACACGCGGGTGGAAAAGCTCAAGACACGCTCGGTGACCGCGCCCAAGCAGGAGCGCCAGATCGCGGTGCGGTTCCCGCAGCCCCCTCGAAGCGGAGACATCGCGTTGACCATCGACGGAGTCAGCAAGGACTACGGAGGTCCACCGATCTTCGAGGACATCAGTTTCACCGTGGGCCGCGGAGAGCGCTTATTGATAATGGGATTCAACGGCGCGGGAAAGACGAGCCTCTTGCGGATGATCGCGGGCGAGACCGCCTATGGCCAAGGCGACATCAGGATCGGTGTGGGCGTATCGCTGGGCTACTACGCGCAGGAGCACGAGGGCATAACCGCGCAGAAGACCGTGCTCGATCACATGAGGAGCCAGTCCGACGTCGGGGACCAGCAATTGCGCGGTTTGCTGGGCATGTTCGGGCTCTCTGGAGAGATGGCTTTCCAGGACGCCGGAACGCTCTCGGGGGGCGAGAAGACCAAGCTGGCGCTGACACAACTGGTGGCCGGACGTCACAACCTGCTGCTGCTCGACGAGCCGACCAACAACCTCGATCCGCCATCCCTCGCGGCGGTAGCGCACGCGCTCGCGGCGTGGCCGGGAACGATGGTGATCGTCAGTCACGACACCGAGTTCGTTAAAGAGCTGCGCCCCCAACGCGTCCTGATGATGCCCGAGGGAACTCTCGACTACTGGGGCGACGACCTGCTCGAGCTAGTCGCTCTGTCGTGAGTGCCGCCGTCCAGAGCGACCGGTTGGAGAACAAGCGGTTTGAAGCCGCGGTCGAGCTGACGAGGGATCATCTCTAGGTCGTTGTGCCGGTCTACAGACCCGCAGCGGTTCGCTCGTGGCCGCGCGTGACGCGGATGTCGCCGCTGACCGAGGAGGCATGCAGCTCGAGGTCCGCCCGCTCCGCAGCGGGGGCCTCTCCGAGCTCGAGCTCGGAACTGGTGTCGCCGCTGAGCGATGAGACGTCCAGCCACACGCTGCAGCCGGGAACGACATCGAGCAACATGTCTCCCGACACCGAACGGAGTGTGGCATCGCCCCGGCTGGCATTCTCGATGCGGATGTCACCGGACACCGTCGAAGCATGAGTCGACCCTGCAACGCCGTACACCTCTAGGTCGCCGGAAACGAGGGTTGCTCGGAGGCGATCCTCTACCTTGCTCAGACGGACATCACCCGAGGCCGTCTTAACGTCGGCTCCTCGGCCGGCCCCTTCCAGGCGCACGTCGCCACTAGCAGTTTTTATCGTTGCTAACCCGGCGACCTCCTCGAAGAGTACGTCGCCCGAGGCGGAGCGGACTTCGATGTCGCCGAAGGAGCCGGTGCCGGAGACATCTGCCGAAGCAACCGACGCTGCCAGGCTCGTGCCTTTCGGCGCAGTGATCTCGAATCCGAGTTGAGGCTGGCGGCCAAAGCCGAAGAAGCGGTGGTTGTGTTCCGGAGCCTCCACGGTCACCTCAAAGTGGTCCTCTCGGCGCCGAAGCTCTTCGCGGACCGCGGCCGCCGCCTCAACGGACGCGGGATCGTCGTTCAACGGGATGACATCGACCCGCGTCTCCTGGGTCTCTTGCGTGGTGATCCTGATCCAGCCGGCAGAAAGCCGCAGCCTGAGTTGCACGGCTCCTGGAGTTTGGTGAACGGTCATCGATCTTTCTCCTCTCATCCTTGAGCGAAACCCCGGAGCCGGTGGCCCGAGGGACGCCGCTCCACTGACCTGGCGATGGTGCGGATCAGCCATGCATTGACCGAGACCCCTTCTCTGACGGCGGCAGCCTCCGCCTGTTCCTTCAGCCGCTCGGGGAGCCTGAGGCTGATCCGAGCGGTCATGTCGTCGTCGGCGGGGGCCTCGGGATCGGCCGCTTCTGCGGTGAAAACCAGCTGCACTTCGCGGCCCGATAGTCGGACCTCCACATGGCCGTCGGGGGCCGTCTGCCCGCTCAACTCGAGGGCGGCCTCGTTCAGGAGATCGAGCAGCCGGAGCCGCAAGGACGCCTCCAGCGCCCCCGCCAGAAGCACCGCGGCATCCTTCAACTCCTGGCCCCCGAGGGCCGCGCTCGCCTCGACGTCGCTCCGGAGCGCCTCGAGATAAGGCCGTAGATCCATGCACAGCATTATGACATCATTCCGACATCAGTCAAGTGTCAGGCCCGGCGTGGCGACCCCTGACGGGCGAGCCGAGTCGCCCCGCAGCGATTTTGAGGTCGAGCAGCCACGCTGGGCGTGGTCAAGCTCGCAAAGAACTGGGTGTGAGAATCGGGGCGTGGTCGTATTGGAGCTCGTCGAGCTGTTTTTGGTGCTGATCGTGGTGGTGCCCTGGATCTGGGTGCTCTACGACGCCATCCGCTGGGACGGGCAGGCGTGGGGGAGGGCCGGGAGGACCAAGATCCCGTGGATCTTGTTCATCCTTGTGCTCCCCCCGTTCGGGGTCCTCACCTACCTCATCCTGGCGCGCCCGGACCTGATGGCCGCAGCGGCACCAGAGCGGGTGGCTATTCCAGAGGGAGCTGGGTCGGGAGCCGAGCAGGCCGCGGGGGCCCAGGAGAATCCGTTGCTACTGATGCGCAGGAACACGGTGGTCGCGATAGGCCTCCTGCTCGCCGCCATCGCGATCGCAGGGGTGCTCGGGGTTCTCCGCCTCTGGCGCCTCGCCTGAGCCTGCCGTTCTGATCCTCCGCCGCCTGCCGTTCGGATCCTCCGGGGGCCGGCTACTGCGCCGTGTCGGTGCCCCCGATGATCGCGGTCGAGCCGGCGCCGGCTCGCAGCTTGGCTGCAGCATCGCCATTGTTGATGGCCAGCGAGAGATAGCGATAGGAATCCTCGATCATCACGAACTCACCGCTCTCGACGTCCCCGAAGCTGAAGCCCAGCGGGACGCTGACGCGATGACCTTCCAGTCGCACTTCGAGCTTGCCGCCGTTCAGAAGCCCTACCTCTTCCAGTTGCTTACGCTCGAGGTCGAACTGAAGATTCCCGAAGCGATCGACCTGAAGGACCTCCGCATGAAGATGATCGTCGTGGATCCACGCTCGCGGCATCTCTAAGCGGATCAGCTCGGCGGCATCGACAGGTTCGCCGAGCTCCGAGGGATCGACACCGTTCGCGATGTGGGCTGCGGCCGGAGCGAACACGTCTCGGCCCTGGAAGGTGCGCGAGATCGGCGTCAACAAGAATCTCTCGTCGGTGATCGAGAAGAGCCGCTGCACGCCGCCGCAAGCCTCCACTGCCGGCACCAACAACCCATTGTCCGGTCCCACAAATACTTCGCCCCAGCGCGACTCGACGGCAAGCGCCCGCCGGCCCGAGCCCACGCCGGGATCCACCACCGCCAGGTGCACGGATTCGGGCACGAACGGCATCGACTGTTGCAGCACGATGGCTCCATGGCGGATGTGTTGCCGAAGGATGTTGTGGTGAAGATCGACGATCTTGAGGTGGGGAGCGATCTTCAGCATCACCCCATGGCAAACCCCTACGAACTCATCCTCGAGCCCATAGTCGGATAGAAAGGTGATGATCTCGCGCGGTTTCATCGCGGCCAGAGTCTAGTGATCCACCGAGACACTACTTACCCTGCTGCCGTCGCTGCCAACGGGTCTTCTTCAACATCTTGCGGTGCTTCTTCTTGCGCATCTTCTTTCGACGCTTCTTGATGAGCGACGGCACACATCCTCGCTTTCATATAGATCTGGGGCGAGCTATCGGCCCCGTCCCGCGAGCACCCGTCGCGGCCGAAGGTTCTGGGATCCAGGGGCCACACCGAACCGGTAGCGACCCAAGGAGGATGCCTCCCACCCCAGCACTCTAAGACGACGGCCTCCCGCACCTGGAGCCATCACGCCATCACAGCTCTGCCAGGCGCGAATAAAGCTCGCGCGCCGCAGCTTCCCCCAGCGCCAAGCTCTCCAACCGGAAGCTCTCGTCCGGCCCGTGGATACCGTCACCGGCCAGGGCGAACCCGCTGACGATCGCCGGGATCTGTTTAGCTGCGAAAGCTGCCAGCACGGGAAGAGAACCCCCCACGCGGGTAAGGGCGGTGCGGCGCCCGCATACTTCCTCGAGGGCCTCGGCGGCGAGCTTCAATGCAGGCGTAGAGGGATCGAAAACCGCCGGTTCGCCTGTGGACACGATGGAAACCTGGACCTCGGCCCCCTGGGGTGCTGCCCGTTCCAGAAGCTCTTTGAAGACCTGACCGGTGGACTCAACCCTTTGGCCGGGGGCTAAGCGGACCGAAACTTTGGCACGAGCGGTGCACGGCACCATCGTCCTGACCTGCCGGGCATCGCCCGCTTCGATGCCGTGCACGTCCACCGAGGCGTCCGCCCAATTGCGCCGGTAGTACTCGTCTCCCGACGATGGCGTGAGTGGGCTGCCACCGACCTCTGCGAGAACCTGATCGCCCGGAGGAAGAGCGCCCCACGCCGCCAGTTCCTCAGAGGTGGGCTCGATAGCGCCACGGCGCAGTTCCGGGGGAGGCAAACCTTCGTTGCCCGGGACCACCGCGGCGAGCATGTCCATCAGAACGTGGGTCGCGTTGAGGACGCTGCCTCCGTACATACCCGAATGCAGATCGTGGGTGGCGGTCCGCACCTTTACGTCGATCATCACGATGCCGCGTACGCCCAGAGTCAACGCAGGAGTTTGCGCATCGAGCATGTCCGAATCGAACACGATGGCGCAATCAGTTTTCTGATCGTCTTGCTCCAGCCACCGGTTCACGCTGTCGCCTACAGATTCTTCTTCGCCTTCTATCAAGACCCTGACGTTCACCGGCAGCTGCTTGTCGCGGGCGAGCTCGCAGGCGACGTAGAGCAGCGGGTAGAAATTCCCTTTGTCGTCCGAGGTACCGCGTCCAAATAAGCGGTCGCCGCGGATCACGGGATCGAACGGAGGCGACGTCCAAAGGTCCAGTGGCTCTGCAGACTGGACGTCGTAATGTCCGTAGATCATCACGGTGGGTGCATCCGCGTGAGCGCCCGAAAGCTCTCCCACGACGAGAGGGTTCACCTCTCCTTGGATGACCTGCGCCGAACCTCCGGCATCGGTGAGCTTCGCAGCCGCCCATTCGGCGGCCCGGATCAGTTCGGCGGGATCTCCACCGCCCGAGGAGATCGAAGGGATCTTCAACCACTCGATGAGATCGTCGAGCATGCGGGGCGAAGGACCGGCGTCAGTCAACCTCGTCACCTGCCAGCACTTGCTCGAACAGACGCCACACGGGCTCGTACAGGCGCGGGGGCCGGTTGTCGTCCATCGGAACGATAATGAGGTCTTTACCTTCCGCCGCCGGCACCGCAAGGGCATAGTCGTTGATGTCCATCACTGCGATCGTCGGGATCGCGCGCTCGATCGCGGCCCCCGCAAACCCGTGATCGGCCAGGACCATCTCGGGCCACGGCTGCGACTCGAGCAGCGCCTCCATGGCCGCCGCAGAGTGGGTGTGAAGCAGTTGGCCCCAATCGGCGAGGCAGGCGACGCTTCCCACATAACGCACTTCACGGCCCCTGCCCGGGATGGCAAGCCGCTCCTCCTCTCGTAGTCGCAGCAGTTTGCCTCCCGCCTCCCGGAAGGAGTCGGCGATCCTCAGGTGGTTCTCGAGCAGTCCGGTGGGATGCCCGGTCGCGACCAGGAGCGTCCCGCCTGTGCGCGCATGCTCCTCGAGCCGCTGCGCGGCCGCGAAGATCCCGGACATGGTCTTGTCTGGATCGATGACCTCGTCACACTGCAGATCGGCGATGTCGGCCGAACACCCGGTCAGCTCGGCGAGAAAGCCGAGCACTTCGCCTGCCGAATAGCGGTCGACACCGCCGAGTCCGAAGCTGTCGTCGGAGCCGCCTTCCAGAAGCGCGTGGAGCTTGGCGATGTTCTTTGCTCGCTCGTGGCTCTGGTGCGGGCCGGTTATGCCTGCTGCGACGAGAGCCGTCCGCGCGGCGGCTATCGACATCCCTGGCATGACAGCATCCTAGGTGTAGTTCGCTGTCCCCCGCCGCCACGACTAGTGGACACATGCTCCGGTGGGCACGGCCGCCGAGCGTGCCCTCCCACTCTGGACGTCTTTGACGATCGTGGATCCGGTCAGTGCATAGCCCACCTCTGCATCCGTCGTCGAAGCCGCGAAGTCCACGCCCGCCACTTGGCCGCTCGGCACCACGAAAGGACCCCCGGAATCGCCTTGACGAACGGGCGCACGTAACTCGTACACCTCTCGGGACACGTCATGCCGCCCATAGATGTCCTTCCCCTGAGCCTCGAACCGAGCCGAGACGGCGGCCCGGTGAGCAACGATGTGGATGACTCCCCCGGGATATCCAAGGATCGCCCCCGGAGCCCCCCTGTCGAGTGCGTGCGTGTCGAGGGGCAACGGCGGCCCGACCAGCCCGGCGACCCGGATGATCGCAATGTCGATCTCAGGGTCGAACAGGACGACCGATCCCCGGTGCTGACCCGCTCGGTCCTCTACGACCACCGAGTCCCCTCCGGCGACCACATGGGCGTTGGTGACGACGTCGTTGGAAGTCGTCACCCAACCGCTGCCGAGCTGGGTCCCTCCGCACCCAGAGACAACTACACGCACGGTCGATCTCGCTGCTCGCTGCACTGCCTGACGCGCCTTGGCGTTCGAAGGAAGGCGAACGGGGGGGCCGACCGGCCGCGGAAGACCTGCGAACACCTGCGGAAAACCGGAAGTGTCCAGGTACTGCCGAAGATAGGCCAGGACGTTGGGTGGATCTGGCATGACTCTGTTGGTTACCGACAGAAGCCGCGATCCCCGTAGCGCTCGTGCGATCGTTCGTGACGGACCCTGCACCAGCAGCGAGCCCACCAGCCAGAACGAAAGGAGAACGACCGCAACGCCGAACGCGCTTCCCAGGATCGAGTCCGGAACCCTGAGCCGGGCGCGCCGGGCGATCGAGCCGAACCGCCGGCCGACCAGGTAGCCGAGGGTCTGACCCAGCGACAGAGCTATGAAGACGACGAGCAATGAGATCGCGGAGCGGAGAAGAGCTCCGCTGTTGACGAACCAGGAGGCCACATGAGGTCCGAGATAGAGGCCCGCGAGCAGCCCCCCGAACCCACCTCCCAGCTCGAAGATCTGCCCCAACAAACCTAGCCGCCAGCCGCGGAGCGCGGCGAAAACGGCAAAGACGATCACGATCAGGTCGACGACGTTCAATCGATCCCCAGGCCCGTCTGGATGGCACGGATCGTCGCGAAACCGATGAGAAAGGCAGCCACCCCGAAAACGAGCCACGGGATGTCCTTGAAGCGGTCGCTGCGCGCATAGCGGTGAGCAAAGCCCAGGACCGTAACCGGGAAGACCAGGCCATAGATGTAGTGCAACCACGATGGCCCGTTCGAATGCGGCCGGTAACCCATCAGGAAAAGGATGATCCCGAAGACCGCCTGGATTCCCAGCGCCACCTGCATCACGGCCAGCAGCGACCAGAAGTACGAACTCGGTGGTTTGTTGCGGACGAGGGTCGAACCACTCCAGACGGCGAGCGCCAACCAGCCCACGGGGATCAAGAAGGCGAAGTAGTGATGTATCTCTGTCACGGCCCGGCAACGATAGCGGGGGGCCGTGCTCTATCGCGCTAGAGCCCTCAGCAAGGGAAGGCAGTCGTCGAGAACGCCGGCAACGGAGCTTTCCAGCTGGGATCGGAAGCTCTGGGACACTTCCTCCGACGGCGGGTCTTCGAGCCACTCGGGAGGGATCACTTCCGGGGCGCCACACATCTCCGCGAAATGGATGGTCCATATACGCGGCACGATCACGTCGAACTGATAGCCCCCGCCTCCGGTCGCGATCCAACGACCGGACGAGTACGTGTGTGCAGCTTCATGCAGGATCCTTCCGATCTTTGGATAGGCAGGCATCGTCAATCCGAGATTGGCGAGCGGGTCGCCGAAATGGGTATCGCCACCAAGCTGCGTCACCACGACATCGGGAGCAAAGGCTTCGCCCACTCGTGTCATTACTTCAGAGAGCGCCCACAGATAGTCCTGTCCGTTCGTACGCGGCATCAGTGGAACGTTGACTGCGGTCCCGAGGGCCGATCCCGCCCCCATCTCATCCTCGAAGCCGGTGCCCGGATAGAGATAGCGGCCCGACTGATGAAGCGACACTGTGCAAACGCGAGGATCTTCGTAGAAGATCCATTGCACCCCGTCGCCGTGATGTACATCGACGTCCACATACATCACCCGCCAATCCGGCTGAAGCTCCAGGACCTTTGCGATGGCGATGGCCGGATCGTTGTAGATACAGAAGCCAGACGCCTCTCGGCGTCGGGCATGATGCAATCCACCTGCAGGATTGAAGGCGTGGTCAGCGGATCCTCCAACGACTATCTCAGCGGCAACGATGGAGGCGCCCGCAACCGCCGCGGCGGCCTCGTGCATTCCATCGAAGATGGGGTCATCAGGAGTTCCCAAACCGAATTGCATCCCGAGGCTCCGTGGCAGAACACCCGCATCGATCCCCCGGACCGTCTCGACGAATGCCGGTTCGTGTACCGCGGTGATTTCCTCGTCACGGGCCAAACGCGGGCGGATCTCGCGAACGTTGGACCGGTCCATCAGTCCCAGAGAACGGATGTTCTCGTAGGTATGGAGCACCCGTTCCGGACGTAAGGGGTGACTCCTCCCGAAGTCGTATCCGAGCGCGCGAGCCTCTACGGAAACCAGGGCGACCCGTCCCAGGCCCGAGCAGCTAGGCGCCATCAGACGTTCTGGCTGTGCCGGCGGCCGTGGAGCAGTTGTACGCCGGGTGCTATGCCTCGCCCATCTGTGCGCGTTGCAGCTTGCCGGAGAAGTCGATTCCCACGGTCTTCCATTCCGTGAATTCGTCCATCGCTTGAGGGCCCGCCTCGCGATGGCCATTCCCGGTGTTCTTCATGCCGCCGAAGGGGACCTGTATCTCAGCCCCGATGGTGGGCGCATTCACATAGACGACGCCGAATTCGAGCTGCTGAACCGCCTTGAAGACGTTGGTGATGTCGTGCGTATAGATCGCGCACGACAATCCATAGTTGGTCCCATTAGCAACGGCGATCGCTTCTTCGACAGATTCGACCTTCATGATTCCGGTGACGGGCCCGAAGATCTCTTCCTTTGCGATCCGCATATCGGGCGTCATGTTGTCAAAGACAGTGGGAGATAAGAAGTACCCATTCTCGTATTCGGGCCCCTTGAGCTCTTCGCCGCCGGTCAGAACTTTTGCTCCCTCTTGCTGGCCGACAGAAATGTATTCGAGCACTCTGTTCTTCTGTTGCTCGTTGATGACGGGGGCGAGCTCGACATCCGGTTCGAGACCATTCCCCACCTTCATCCCGCCAACACGCTCGAGAAGACGGTCGGTGAACTCGGACCGAACCTCGTCGTGCACGATCAAGCGGGATGTAGCAGTACAGCGCTGGCCAGACGTTGCAAAGGCTCCCCATGCAGACGCCTCGACCGCCAGGTCGAGCTGCGCGTCCGGCATGACGATCAGAGCGTTCTTCGAGCCCAGCTCGAGCGAGCAGCGCTTCATAGAACGAGCGCAACGCTCGTTGATCATTCGACCAACATCGAGTGAGCCTGTGAAGGAGATCGCACTGACATCGGGATGATCCACTAGGGGAGCTCCCGCTTCCTCTCCAAACCCGTTCACGAGGTTTAACACGCCAGGGGGAAGACCCACCTCATGGAACAGGTCTACGAGCAGAGACGCACACAGAGGTGTGTCCTCGGCCGGTTTGAAGACGGCAGTGCATCCCGACACGAGGGCGGGGGCGATCTTCCAGAGCGGGATGGCTATAGGGAAGTTCCACGGGGTGATGAGACCGGCCACCCCGATGGGATGCCGCACCGTCATGTAGACCTTGTTCGGCAGCTCGGCAGGGATGGACTCGCCGATTGCGCGTCGTCCTTCACCTGCCATGAAATGGGCGAAGTCGATTCCTTCCTGCACATCCGCCCGCGATTCCTTGAGCGTCTTGCCCATCTCCCTCGTCATCACGTTCGAGAGCTCTTCCTTACGTTCTTCCAGGAGCAGGGCGACCCTTAGTAGGTAATCGGCTCGGATGGGAGCAGGTGTCTGCATCCATGCGGGATACGCGTCCACGGCAGCCTGCACGGCGCGATCTACATCAGCCGCTCCGGCGCGCGCGAAGGTACCGACAACTTCGGTTCTGTCCGCCGGATTCCGCGACTCGAACGTCTCTCCGGAAACCGAGTCGACCCAGTCGCCGTCGATGAAGTTTCCGAATTCGGTTCGCATGCTCATCTCCCCCTTACGCACGTAGCTGAGTTGCGACAGGCATCCTAGAGGCAAGGCCGCTCGGCCTTGGCTGCGTGGCGGCTGCCGCTGCCTATGATGACGACCCCAACCCGACGGCAAAAGGGGATGCACATTTGATCAGCCGGTCGCTGCTGTGGGTCGCGGAGAAACCCCGGGTCCAGCGGATGGTGGTTCACGGCCCCCTCACCCAGAGGGTGGTCAAGCGATTCGTCGCAGGCAACCACCTCGAAGACGCGATCGCCTCGATCCAGGAGCTGAACGGAATCCCGGTTGGAGGGATCCTGGACCTGCTCGGCGAAGGGGTGGTGGATCCGGCCGGAGCCAGCGCGGCTGCCGAGAGCTACCTGGCCTCGTTGAAACGCATGGATGAAACGCGTGTCGACAGCACCGTCTCGGTCAAGCTCACGCAACTGGGGTTGAGTTTCGACAAGGAGCAATGCCTCCGGCACCTGAGAGGCCTTGCAGCCGAGGCTCGGTCGATCGGCAAGACGCTCGAGATCGACATGGAGCAGTCCCAGTACGTCGCAGATACGGTCGAGGTGTACCGGCGTCTTCGATCCGACTTCGAAGACGTCCGGCTGGCGATCCAGGCGTACCTGCGGCGGACGCTATCCGACCTCGAGCGGTTGCGGGACCTCAAACCCAAGATTCGCCTGGTCAAAGGGGCTTATGCCGAGCCGGAACACCTGGCCTTCCAAAAGAAGCGAGAGATCGACGCGCAGTACCGCTTCCTCATCGACTGGCTTTTCGAAAACGGCACCGATCCTGCGATCGCCAGTCACGATGAAAAGCTGCTCTCGCACGCGCGTGAAGCTGCACGACGGACGGGAGCCGGCGACCGGGGCTTTGAGGTGCAGATGTTGTACGGTGTCCGCAGAGAGCTACAGGAAAAGCTCGCCCACCAAGATCTGCGGGTTCGGGTTTATGTCCCGTTTGGATCGGCCTGGTATCCCTACCTGATGAGGCGTATAGCCGAGCGCCCTGCAAACCTGGGCTTCTTCCTTCGCGCATTGGCGCAGGGGTAAGAAAGAGAGATCGGGATAAGAAGAGGCCCCAGGAACCTTCAGTGAGGTCTTGCCTCGTGCACTTCCCCACACACGAGACGCAACTTACCTTGGCTTCTGGGGCCTAGCATTCCGAGCAACTCCTGAGTGGACCATGATCCATTCGCTCGCTTGGCTGCTCGGAACGTGCGACAACATAGATGCAACCAGCGAACATCGTCAAGAAGCTAACGGTGCAGGTAGACCTGCATATCCCCTGCTCACGGTGCTGCAACTTTTCTTCGCGAGTTATTGCGTTAAATCGCGACGATCAGCAGGTACAAAGCTCTGCCGACGATTCGTTCATCAAACATGCATACAACTCGAGCAAACTATCTGTAGCTCCCACCCAACTGAATCGCGCGGCGGCTTGTTCCGCTTGGGCTGAGAACTTTCTGCGAAGCGATGCGTCTTCCAGTAGTGGATTCAGACGCTGCGCCAACAGCTTTGGATCTCTCCGGTCCAGCAGGTATCCGGAGACACCGTCACTGACGACGTGCGATAAACCGCCGACCGAGGTGCCCACCACAGGCGTCCCGCATGCGGCGGCCTCGAGAGCAACCAAACCAAACGATTCAGAATGTGAAACAACCACTGCAGCATCCGCTGCCCGATAAAAGACCGGCAAGCGCTGATGTGGCTGGGGTCCGGTGAAGATTACGTTTTCGGTTATCCCTAGCTCCGCGGTAAGAAGATAAAGGCGATCCATCTCCTCCTCGCCGCTCGGACCGCTCGGGCCGCCCACGATGAGCAAGCGAACATCTCGATCCAGCTTCGGCGCCAACTCGGCAAGCCCCCGCAACGCCAGCTCGATGCCCTTCAAAGGCTGGACCCGGCCGACGTATAGCAAGAGAGCCTCGTTCCCCAGGCCCAGCTCCCGGCGAGAAGCATCCTTATCGCCTGGGAAGAACATCTCGTGGTCCACCCCGGGGAAGATCGTCTTCAGACGATCGTGCGCGGCGCCGTAAAGGCACGCGAGGTTCTCGAATTCCTCATCCGTCGACGTGATGAGAACGTCCGCAGCAGCGACAACCTCTGCCTCGCCGCGTATCCGCATCTCTGGTTCGGGCACATCACCCTCCGGTAACGATTGATTCTTCACCAAACCAAGGGTGTGATTCGAGTGCACGAAAGGAGCACGCCAACGTTGTGCTAGCTCTTTGCCTGCAAGGCCCGACTGCCAATAGTGAGAATGGACGGCGTCGTAGCTGAGATGCTGTGCCGCAGCGAAGGCCGACACTCCTGCTGTGAACTCGGACAGATACCCGATCAAGTCCTCCTTGCCGGCCTCGAACGGTCCCGCCTCAATGCACACGACACGAACCCCCGGGAACAACTCAACAACCCGAGGAAGATCAACCGTGCGGCGCGTATAAACGTCCGCTCGAACACCACGCCGTGCTAATGCCTCCGCGGTCTGTCGCACGTAAACGCTCATTCCGCCCGCGTCCCCGGCCCCCGGCTCCGCAAGCGGCGAGGAATGGTAAGAGATGAGCGCTATCCGTTTCGGCAGGACGCGGACATCGGTCGCCTCGATCATCGATCTTTCCCGGGGTTCAAGATGCGGACGTTGTTCAACGGCAATGCCTGAGCTCCAAGCTGGTACTTGTAGCGTTCTGGCCCTCTCAGAAAGTCAAACCAGTGCAGTCCTTGTTCGACCGAGCGTTGCACGAGTTGCGCCACCAGGATCAAGCCTGGCGACAGCCGTGCCGCTTCTGGCTCATAGGCTGAGTTGTAGAGATAGAAGGTGTTGTCCAGTTGGAAGCTAAAGGTTGATGCCACCGCGCGGTCACCGATCTCCAGCAGATCGAGCCGCAGCCAGCCACGCTCCTGAAACACATCGGCAACGCGCTCGAAAAAGGTAGAGATCTCGGGCCCCATGAAGTGGCCCTTGTGCCCCTCGGCTCCGCGATGCATGTCTACGAACACCTGGAGGTCGCGCTCGAGAGTTTCCGCGGTGGCGAGGCGGAGACGAGCTTCTGGGTAGTCGCGGGTAAACCTGCGCATCTTTCGGCGGAGCTCGTGGCGATCCTTTGAGTCCAGCGACCCGAGGTACTCGTCCCAACTTCCGGGAAGCGGCAATAGCGCCGAGGTCTCCTCCTGGGACAGCGTGAAGTCCAGGCCGTGCCGGTCAGCGCTCTCCACCAGGTACTCAGCGAAACCGAAGGGGACCAGCATGTTGTGCCCATCGAATTCGTCCCATTCCAGAGCGGTGTCCCGCAACCAGGTCACCAGGCAATCCGCCACCTCGCCCCGGTCGTCGATCGAGCAGATAGGGCCAAGGTAATCCGTGAGGTCGATACCGCCCACAAAGCGAAGGACCTGCCGGGCCCCTTCCCGCTTCCTGTAGAGGGGGACGATGGCGACGACTTTGGAATCTCTCCTAAGTAGCAGGGTCAGCAGATCCTTACCGACGCAGAATTCCGCCCACCACAGCCGGTTCCACTCGGGAGTGGCAAAAACGTGCCTGTTGGGGTCAAGGGCCAGGAGCCGGTCCCACTCCGGGAGCGAGAAACCACTCTCGTCGGAGAGAACCGTCACCTCAAGGGTCTTCGTCTCGATCACAACCTTCCCAACACCACCGGGCCCCGACACGTTCCCCCAGTCCTGGAAGGCCTCGGGTCCGGGGGGCCGATATGGGACATCCCAAACCTGACTAGTCCTTTAGGACTACGCCGTACGAGCCGATATACGTTCCGTAGGGGTTCCAGCTACTGAGGGTAATTGGTTAAGTGCATTCTGTAGCTTCGATCGAAATAGGCCGCACAACCCCATGGACGGAAGGCACGGAGGATCTGATTGACCCGTCGGAACGGACCGATGAGCATTGCCGCGGTGGGTCTCCTCGTGCTGGTCGGGGGCGCATCGCTGGTGCTCTTCGTGCTGGTGGCACAGCATCTTGCACCCCCCGCCACTTTGCATCGTCCCCGCATCATCGTCTCCAACAGCAATCACCGGGCTCAACCGGCCGCGCCTTTCCCTAAACTCTCCGGGAGACACGCCGGCGATGGCCGGCACAAGGTGGCTTCTGTGATCACGGGCTTCAGCACGCCGGGAGCCGGAGATCTCACGACGGTCGCTCTGTTCACACCGTCTCCGGCACCTTCAGGGTCGGGATCGTCGTCCGCGGGGGGGTCTGGCGCAGGCACCCCGACCGGGCCCTCTTCCCCCGGCCCGCAACCAACGCCCAGTCCTGCGCCGAGCCTGAGCCCGAGCCCGACACCCTCACCCACCGCCACCGAGCCGGTGGATGAGCCACCCGTCGTCGACGAAGATCGGTGGAACGGCTGTGGCCGCTCGCGCGGGCACCGTATCCACCTCCCACAGGGTTCTCGGGCATCATCCACCGCGGTGGAGGCCAAAGGTCACGTTCTCCACCCCTGCAAGAGCCAGGGCCACGAAGAGTCGCTCGAGCACGGGGACCACGACGGCTCTTCGGCCGATCGCAACCGCCCGGGCCACGGCGGCCGCCACGATGGTCACGAAAACCAACCCCGGGATCCCGACGCGAAGGGCAACGGCCACATAACCGAGGGGTCCGGCCACAAAGCCGAGGGGTCCGGCCACCGCTCAAAGGACGCAGGGACACGTTCCCACAGGGGCAACCACGGAGATCGGCCCAGGGGAGGACGCAGCGGAGGGCATGCTCGTCCCGGCCCCAGGCATCCCAGTAACAACCGGCACGCTCACGCCAAGGCTCGTAACGATCGCGGCAGCTCAGATGATCACCACCGGCGCGCTCACGCCAGGCGTCACGGCGGCCACACGGACGGTCACCACCAGCACGCTCATGGCAAGGGCGACGACCGCAAGGGTCACGACGGCCACGGTCATCACACCAAGAAGAAGTAGGCAGTCGCCCGGCGGGGCCAATCCGGGAGCAGCGCCGAACGCGTCAGCCCTCCAGTTGCTTCTTTCTCGCCTCCATACGGGAGCCCAGCTCGTCGAGCTCTGAGTCCTCCATGAGCTGCTCGGCCTTCTCGAACATCTCGCCTTCTTCTTCTTCGATGTGGTGCTCGATGTTCTCCTTCATCACACTCGCCTTAGCACCCCATCGCTCGTCGTCGAAAGCCGTCTCTTTCAACTCGCCCATCAGCTCGTCGACGACATGGTGCTCCTCGTAGCCCTCGAGGACCACTTCCTTGGCTTTGGGATGCTCTTTAAGCGCGGGATAGAAGATCTCTTCCTCGATCGTCTCGTGGACCCGCATCTCAGTCGAGATCTTGGCGAACAGATCCTGCCGGGTCTTGACGCCGCGCTCCGTTGTCGAATCCAGCTCTTCTAGGAGTTTCTCGACCTTTCTGTGGTCTTCCTTCAGCAGCTTGATGGCATCCACGATGACCTCCCGTCGACGGTTTTGGGACCGATATTTCCCCGGGGGGTCATTCCGAAACTGCGCTTCCGCGGCGAGGCAGGCTGTGGTTAGCGGAGGGCCTCGGAGGGATCGGCTTCGCCGCTCGTGTATCTACGGACGATCTCATCCTGGATCTCGTCCATGACCTCTTGCACCTGTTTCCTTCGCTGGGAGAGACGGGCTTCATGGTCGGCGAGGGAGCGTATGAGTACCTTCAACTCCTCCTCGGGTACTTCCGGGAGCCGGGCCAGCGCCTGTTCTCCCACGATCTCCTCTACGCGGCGGCGTTGAACGTCGGCGTTGCGCGGGACCGAAAAATCGGGAGCGCGAGAGGGAAGACCATTTTCCCTTGACCCTTCGGTGGCCAAGATCTGGGGCAGTCGGTCGACAAGGCTTTCCGAGGTTCCGCCACGCCGCTGCTCGATCTCCGCCGAAAGGATGTCGATCCGCGCCTGACAGAGACGGCGCTCGAAGGAAAGCTCGATCTCGCCTTCATTGCATTCGGCCCGGGCCGCGCGCAGCTGGTCGAGGGATCTATCGCGCAGTCCTTCCCGGAAACCCGGGTCGACGAGTCGCTCCACAAGGCGCCGCTGTGCCATCACCGAATCCTAGTCTCAAGAGAGCTCGAGCAACGTGCGAGCAGCATCCGGCGTAGCCAGCGTTCTTCCCATCTCCTTCGCCAGTCGCGCAACTCGCCGGATCAGCTCGGCGTTCGAGGTAGCAAGGCGACCAGGTTCGAAGAACCGCACGTCCTCAAACCCAGTGCGGACGTGTCCACCTCTCGAGAGGGCTTCTTGAGTCACTGAAAGATGGTGGCGTCCGATCCCCGTAGCCGTCCAGGTCGCCCCGTCGGGGAGCTTCGCAGTCAAGAACGCGAGAGCGTCGGGCCACCCGGGCATCCCCCCCGGCACCCCCAAGACGAAATCGTAATGACGATGATGATCGTTGCTCGAGTCCCTCGACAAGCGCTCGGCTCCCGCGAGCATCCCGGAGTCGAATATCTCAAATTCCGGAAGGATGGACAGAGAGCGCATGCGCTCGTAGAACCTGCCGACAAGAGGCATCGGATTCAGAAACACCTCGTCACCGAAGTTAACGGTGCCGGTAGTCAGGGTTGCCATCTCTGGACGCAGCTGGAGCGGAGCAAGCCGGGCGTCTTCGGTATCGCTCACAGCACCCCCGCTCGTGAACTGGACTATGAGATCGGTGGCGTCGGCGATCGCGTCACGAGCAGCTCGGAAGGTCTCCACATCCATGGTCGGATCGCCACGGTTGTCGCGCACGTGAAGGTGATATATGGATGCTCCGGCCTCGCGACACGCCGCCGCATCAGCAGCGATCTCCGCGTGGCTCAGTGGAAGGTGAGGTTGGTCGTCGCGGGTTAATTCCGCGCCGATGGCGGCCACGGTAATCATCAACGGCTCCATCAGATCGACTTTGATCGCATGAACATACGACCTTCGGGATCAGTGACTCGATGCAGACCGCCTAAGATGTTCTCGCTGTGCGCGGAGTCGAGGATTATCTTGAAGAGATAAAGCGGTTGGAGGAAGAAGGCGACCGCATAACGGCCACAGTGGTCGCTCGGATCTTGGACGTGTCACTTCCATCGGCCTCCGAGATGCTCAAACGGCTGGCTGCCGAGGGATACCTCCTGCGGGAGAGAAACGGCACGATATTGCTGACACCCGAGGGCCGTCGCCTGGCACACACGATCCTGCGCCGGCATCGCCTTATCGAGTGCCTGCTGGTGCAGAAACTGGGCATGGCATGGCATGAGGTGCATGCAGAAGCTCACAGGATCGAGCATGCGATCTCGGCGCGCGTCGAAGAGGCGATGGCCCAGGCCTTGGACTACCCCGACCTGTGCCCACACGGGCATCCCATCTGCCCGGTGGATCTTCGCCAACTGAAGCGCTTGAGCTTGTTAGACGCGGGCGAGTCGGGAACGATCGCTCAGATCTCCGAGAATGACGAGGTGCTCGCTTATCTGGATCAGATTGGAGTACGACCGGGGGCGGAAGTGCACGTTAAGGATGTGGCTCCCCTGGAAGGACCCCTGACGATCGAAACCGAAGATGGAATCACTCCCCTGGGCCGGGAGCTCGCATCACTCGTACGGATCGCCACCGACCGTTGACGCCCGCGCTCTCAGCAGCGCATAATTCGAGGACTATCTCAATCCTTCTCTAGATCTCGCCCCCGTCGGCGCTTTTGCGCCGAAGTTCGCGCGTGTCCAGATCCTGCAAGACAGGGATCGAGCGCGCCTCCCAACTTGATGAAACGAGGTCGTAGAGAGATGAACAGCTTATCGATGGCAATGCAGTTATGAGCGCGCGAAGAAAGTTGGCAGCACCGCGCGTTTACCTAGCCATGACCGCGACAGAAGGATTTCTGTGGATGATGATGGTGGTGATCTACGCGCCGTACCTGATCATCGACGCGCGTCTGGGGCCTTTTCAACTTGTCCTCCTGGGAACCGTCCTGGAAGGAACCATTCTTCTGTTCGAACTTCCAACCGGTATCGTGGCCGATGCGATCAGCAGACGTACATCGATCATCATCGGCTATGCGATGGCCGGTGCTGCAACGATCCTCATCGGAGCCGTTCCCCACTTCGGCTGGATCCTTGTGGGCGATGTGGTGGGCGCGATCGGGTACACCTTCATCAGCGGTGCCGATGTGGCATGGGTAACCGATGAGGTTGGAGAAGAGCCCGCCGCGAAACTGTATCTACGAGGCGCGCAATGGTCACAGGCTGCTGCGGTCCTTGGTATCGGGGTGGGCGTGTGGCTTGCGACCGCCGCGCTCGCACTGCCATTCGTGCTCTCGGGGGCTGGCGAGATCGCGCTGGCGCTGTTCCTGCTTTTATCTATGCCCGAGGACAACTTCACCAGACAGAAGGTCAAGGGCAGCAAACTCGGCGCCTCCTTCGCATCCCAATGGAAGCAAGGCGTCGGCGCGCTCAGAGGCCGCCCGGTTCTCCTATTGATCTTCGCGATCGCGGCACTGCACGGTGCGTCGACAGAAGGATTCGATCGTTTGTTCGCCCTCCATTTCATCCGCGGCACCCACCTCCCTCCACTGGGAAGCCTGAATCGCGTCGCCTGGTGGGGAATCATCACGGCTGGGGGCTACCTTCTGTCGATCGGAGCCACAGAATTCGTCAAGCGGAAGGTCGAGATCACGAGTCACCGCGGTGCGGCCCGAGCACTGGCCCTGATCAACCTTCTGCTGATCGGCAGCGTGGTGGTCTTCGGTCTTGCTCCCGGATTTGCCCTCGCGCTGGTTGCATTCTGGATGACTAAGCTCCTGCGTGAGGTTACGGAGCCGATATTCACGACCTGGGTCAACCAGGGGCTCGACTCTGCCTCCAGGGCGACCGTCAACTCGATGTGGGGGCAGGCAGACGCTATGGGCCAGGTTGTCGGGGGGCCGGTGCTGGGGGTGATCGCCGTTGTGCGCTCGGTCTCGACCGCGATAGTCGTGTCCGGTTTCCTGCGCGCCCCTGCGCTTCTGTTGTTCGGCAAGACCCTGAGGGACGGCCCGCTATCGGCAACCGAGCTCGACCCCGTTCCCGTGAGGCCGGAGGAAGTCGAGGTGCCGTTCCTGGAAGAGACCGTGTAGCGGCCTCAGTCCAGCGCGTCTGCCAAGCGCCTGCCCAGCATGACCCCGCCACCGGCCATGACGAAACCCAGCAGCGACCGGCTCTTGGGCAGTCCGCGACTCGACATGAGTGTGTTCAGCGCGTCGCCGGCGTCCGACAGCGCACCTGCCTCCAGCCATCCGCGTACCGGGCTCTCGCGCCGCAATGCGATCAATAGCCCGAGACCCAGGGCGGCATCACGTACGCCCAAGCTCCGCAGTCCCATGATCGCAGTGGTGCCCGTGATGTCCTCACCCGTCCACAGCTTGGCGGCCCATCGCGGGGCTACGAAAGCCATGACCCCGAACGAGACTCGGGTCCATCCAAACAGCCTTGCAATCTCTTCGTCGGTCAGCTCATCCATGCTCAAACGCCTTTCGCACTAGGTCGCGGTCGTGTGACCACGCGAAATCGATCTGGTCGACCTCATCTTCAACTATCCATCTGGCTTCCGCTACGTCATCATTCGGCTTCGGTGTTCCCGAAACGAACCGCGCCAGGAAACCCAGCGCGAGAACCCACTCGTCCTCATCCCCGTAGGCGTGAGGCACCGCCTGGATGAAGTCCGCTTCGGAAAGCTCTACGCGGATGTCCAACTCTTCCTGCACCTCCCGCTTCACGGCCGAGACGGGATCTTCACGGAACTTCAAGAAGCCGCCGGGTACGTCGAAACGCCCCTTCTCCGGATCGCGCGCACGTCGTACCACCAACACCTTCCCGTCGAGCAGCACGGCGGCCCCCGCAGTGGGAGCCGCATTCCGGTACCAGGTCCGCTTGCAACTGGGACACGTGGTGCCGCCCTCCAGATCCGGGTCATCGAGACCGGAACCACAAGCGGGACAGAATCGGAATGGCTTCATCGGAGCCGGGAAGGCGCTGCTCGCCGCCCCTCTTCAGCCTCGTGATAACGGGCCAGTACGAAGAGGAGATCGGAAACCCGGTTGAGGTAGCGCAAGATCTCGGGGTCCGGAACCAGCGACTGGCGGTCCATCGCCGCCGCCTGCCTCTCGGCGCGCCGAACAGTCGAACGGGCTACGTCGAGACCGGCCGAGCCCATCGTCTCACCGGGAAGGATGAACTCGTTGGGCAACGGGTGCTCAGCGATCAACTCGTCGATCTCGCTTTCAGCCCGCAGAGCCATTTCAGGGGTGACCTTCGAGATCCCCTCTTGAAGCTTCGATTGATTGTCCTGCGAGGTGGCGAGCTGCGCACCCACCACAAACATCTCCCTCTGGATCCTCACCACGATCTCCTCCACACGCGGGACCAGACCTCCGGCTCGCGCCAATCCGAGCGCCGACACCGTCTCGTCGAGGGTGCCGTAGACGCTCGTGCGAACGTCGTCTTTCGCAACACGACCTCCGTAGAGGAGGCCCGTGGTGCCGTCATCGCCTTTCTTCGTATAGATCTTCATCCGGAGAGATTAGGGCTTGATGGCGCGGGCGTGCAGGAACACCGGCATCAGGTGCGTGCTTCCCAGGCTGGGTGCCGCCTCTTCGTCGGGTCGCGGCTCGCGCAGCGCCTCTATGGTGAAGGCTGCGTTTTCCAGCGCGCCCGTGTAGAGACTCAGCGGGCGATGCTTCTGCCAGAAGGTCAGCTCGATTCCGTCACGATCGGTGTGATATTCGTGCCGCCGGACGTTCCAGTAGGGCTCGCGGATAACGAAGCTTTCTTTCGCATCGCTGAAGGCACCGGCAGATGCAAATGGGTGCAGCAGGGCGAGGCAGAATCTTCCCCCGGAGATCAAGACCCGGGCGACCTCGTTGATCACCGACGCGGGATCGTCCATATCCTGCAGGGACATGAAGGCAAGGACCAGATCGACTGTTGCCGACCGCAATGGGAGCCGGACCGCATCTGCGACCACCCCCACACCATTCGTTTCCCGCAGAGCTCGTATCGCAGGTTCTGAGTAATCGACGCCCACAACATGATGTCCGATGTGCTCGAGCTCCCGGCCGAGGCGTCCCTCACCGCAACCGATATCAAGCGTTAGGCGTCCGGGAGGAGGCACCAGCTCGAGGAAGCGAGGCAGATTAAGGAGGTAGTAGTAGCGGTCATGCTGTGGCGTTCTGGCGAAGCGGATCCAGTTGCCGCTCTCGGCCCGCCACGCGTCACGCAGCGTCATCTTGGCGTAAAGGAACTAGTGCTGGTGCGCGTGTGCGCTGTGCGCGTGCGCTGCGTGCGCATCTCCCGCTGGAGCGATGGGGATCAGCGGCAGCGAGATCCGCTTCGTCGGCTTCGGCTTCGGCGGCAGGATGTTCACGAGCTCCTTGGTAGTGGTCTCGATCACCTGAGCCACCTCGCTGTCGGGGGCCTGCAGCACGATGGGCGCGCCCACGTCTGCAAACTCCCTCAGCTTGGGATCGATCGGGATCTCGCCCAGCAAGGGAACTCCCAGCTTCTTGGCAAGTGTCGCTCCACCGCCCGAACCGAAGATCGGATAGGCCTTGCCGTCGTCACCACGGAAGTACGACATGTTCTCGACCACCCCGACAACATTCAGCCCTGTCTTCTCCGCCATGAAGCCCGCCCGTTGAGCCACCTTCTCAGCGACGGCCTGGGGAGTCGTCACGATGACCATGCTCGCCCCGGGAAGGAACTGCGCGATCGAGATCGAGACATCGCCGGTGCCCGGCGGCAGATCGATGAGCAGGTAATCGGGTTCGTCCCAATGGACGTCGGTCAGGAACTGCTGCAGTGCCTTGTGCAACATCGGCCCCCGCCACACAACGGGATTGTCCTCGCTGGTAAACAGCCCAATCGAGACGACCTTCACCCCGAACATCTCCGGCGGCATGATCATGTCGCCCACCACCGTGGGCCGTTCGTCTATGCCGAGCATGCGCGGGATCGAAAAGCCCCAGACATCGGCATCCAGCAGTCCCACCCGATAGCCAAGTTTGGCAAGCGACACAGCGAGGTTCACCGTGGTAGTCGATTTGCCGACGCCTCCCTTGCCCGAGCCCACCGCGATCACCTGGGTGGGGGAATCGGAGCGAGCGAAGGGGGCGGGCGTGTCCTTGCGGAGCCCACCAACCAGAGACTGACGCTCCTCGTCGGTCATCGAAGTGAGCTCCACCTCGACGTGGCTGATGTCTGGGAATTGGTCCTTCAGCTTGGCAGGGATCACGTCGGTGAAGTAGGACTTCAAGGGGCAGCCGGCAATGGTGAGGGCCACCAGGACCGAGACCTCGGTCCCCTCGATGGCGATCCTGCGCACCATATTCAGTTCGTTGAGGCCACGGTGGAGCTCGGGATCCTGGATCTCGCCCAGCACCTGGGAGATCTGTTCCTGTGTGGGCATGGGCATGCGCACAGGTTAATGGACGCGACAGGCCTCCCATGCGAGCCCGGTGCTTTAAAAGCGGCAGATCTCTGCCCCCGGTAATGGCTGCGATGCCCTGCCAGCGGTTCTCGCGGAGAGCCCGGAAAATCATTGCACTAATGGTTGTTTGTGATTTAGGGTGTGAGCCGATGAGAGGCCTCGATCTCGGCTTACCCGCCATCGGAGCGCTCCGCGACGGGCCCCGCCGCCGTTTGTACCTCTTCATCAGGGAGCAGACGCACCCCGTCTCGAGGGAGGAAGCTGCCGGGGCGGTGGGCATCTCGCACAAGCTGGCGGCATTCCACCTAGACAAGTTGGTGGAAACCGGACTGCTAGCCGCGAGCTACGGCCACCCCGAGGGCCGGCCACCAAGCAGGGCCGGCAGAAGCTCGAAGCTGTACGAGCCGTCGGATCTCACGGTCGAAGTTAGCGTGCCCGAGAGACGCTATGACCTCCTGGCCGACGCGCTGGCAGAAGCGGTCACATCGGGGGGGGCCGAGGCGGTGGCCTGTGCGATCGCAGAGCGCAGGGGGGTGGCCCTCGGGCGCCTCGCTCCCGTCCCTCAGACGGGATCTGTCGTGGCCGCGGCCGTCAAGGCCCTGTCACAGCACGGCTTCGAGCCCGCGACGGGCCCGGGTGCCGAGATCTATCTGAGGAACTGTCCCTTTCGGGATGTGGCCCGGGGCTCGCCGGCCCTCGTGTGTCAGATGAACCTCGCTTTCGTACGCGGGGTGCTCGATGGCCTCGGAGGCACCGGCGTGGAGGCTCGCCTTGACCATGGTCCATCCCGATGTTGCGTGACTCTCCAACCGACCGCCGAGTAGGAATCTAACCAGCGACCCGCGCCGTAAGAGAGAGCGGAGAAGGGAGAAGAGATGACGAAATGGTTTTCGTGGGGGCCCTCGCTCTCATTCAAGGGACGCAAGTTCAAAGGATTGAGAGGCTTCGCGGGCAAACCCGCGCACCCGCCACTTACCGATTTCCCTGTCACCGCATACATCTTGGCCGGCGTGTTCGACCTGATCTCATTTATCAAGGGCAACCACAGCAGGACGGCTACCGACTTCTTCCGGGCGGCGACCTACGTTCTGATCGCTGGCGGCGGGGTTTCCCTGCTAACTGCGTCAACGGGATTCTGGGACTGGTTGAAGTCGACCCCCAAACACAGCCAGGTGTGGCGCACTGCCAACTCACACATGGCAGTGATGCTCACGACCACCGCGATCGTGATCATCGACATCATCGTGCGGTTGTCTTACTGGAGCCATGCATATACAGACCTCTCGATATTGATCCTGTCGCTGCTGGCACTTGCTCTCGTGTCAACCGGATCGTTGTACGGGGGCTCATTGGTGTACGAGTACGGGTTCAATGTAGAGAACGCAACCGATCTTCCTCAGTACCACGAGTCCCAATCGGACATCTATCCACACCAGAAGGCTTAGATCACAGCAGTAGGTCCAAGGCGCTAGGGATCAGGGCGACGTTCGCCCGATCCCACTCGCCTATGTAGTCGCCGTCGACCTCCACGGGGACAGGCGCGGGTGCGCGCAATTCAACCGAGGTGACGTCGTGGTGGTAATTGCTGTGCGACCAATGGAGATGAGACCGGCTCACAAAGAATGCCCACGCCAGGCGGGGAACTGTGCCCCTGCCGATGCGGCTCAACGCGAACACATCGAGGCCCTTGTGGAGCCGGACATCGGGGAAGACGTGGACAGGACGCCGCCCGAAGTACGTGAAGGGCCCGGCGTTCGCGATCAGCGCCAGCAAGAACCTCCCCTGATCGATGCCGTCCACCGTCACCGCGATCCGCGGCTCGGCCGCGCGATACCGCGCCGCGGTCGAAACCGCCTCTTGCAGGAAGAAGAAGTGCCCCAACCTGCGTTTGCGCTCGGGCCGCGTCTCTACCGAACGGATCACCTCGGCGTCCAATCCCATCCCCGCACCGAACAGGAAGTAGCGCTCGCCGATGCGGCCCACGTTGATCCGTTTCCGGGCCCCCGATTCGAGCCGAGAGGCAAGGAAGGCCGACGCGCCAACAACATCGGCGGGGATCCCAACGGAGCGCGCCATGACGTTGGTGGTTCCAGCGGGAATGATCCCCAGTGCCACGTCGGTATGCACCAAGGACTGCGCCACCTCGTTGACCGTGCCGTCACCTCCGAGAGCGACGACCGCATCGACCCCCGAAGCCACTGCGTCGGCCGCAAGATGGGTTGCATCGCTGCGTTCCGAGGTTTCGGAGACCTCCAAACGGAAATCGCCGGCAAGGGTGTCCTGCACCTTCCGAAAAAGCCCATCTCCCATGTTTCCGGCATTTGGATTGGCGATCAACAGGACGCTCTTCATGACCCGAGTATTCTCCGCGCCCGTGGACTTCGAGCTACGGCACCATTTCGATGCCAGCCCGCAGGTCGTGGCGGACACGATCTTGGACCCCAGCTACCAAGGATCACTTGATCCGATAGGTCCATTGAAGAGCCGCGAGTTGCTCTCGCAGCGGGAGAGCGAGGGCCTCGTGATCCGGAGGGTGCGGTGCGTGCTGGATGTGAATCTCGCCGGAGCGGCCAAAGCCATCCTCGGTTCCTCCGATCCGGTTTGGGTGGAAGAGTCGACTTGGTTCCCGGAGAAGATGTCGTGGGAATGGAAGGTCATCCCTGAAGTCGCAGCCGGCATTCTTTCGGCGAACGGCGAGATGACCCTGCTCCGCAGCGGCGGCGCGACGGATCGGATCGTCTCCGGCAATGTCAAAGTGCACGTTCCATTCGTTGGTGCTGCGGTTGAGCGCGTCATCGTCGAAGACGTCACCAAGGTGTACGACGAGGAAGCCGAGCGACTGACCCGCTGGCTTGCGGACTCGGGCTCCCCACCCGGGTGATCGGCCCCCGTCAGAGGATCGAAGCAGTGGCAGTTATGGAAGCAATACGACCGCCGATCTCGGTTAACGGGCTCGTAACACGTCCGAAATAGGCGCGACACAGGCCCTCGATAATCTGTCACAGACTGCGAAGGCGGGCACGATCTGACGGCAGGGAGGCTCTATGGCGGCAAGCGCATCCGAAGTCCTGAAGCTTGGCAAAGATAGCGGCGCACAGTTCTTCGACATTCGTTTCTCTGACCTTCCCGGCCTGATGCAGCACTTCTCGCTGCCCTTCGATCAAGTCACCGAAGAGCAATTCGAGGAGGGCTTCGGCTTCGATGGCTCGTCGATCCGCGGGTTCCAGGAGATCCAGGAATCAGACATGATCCTCGTTCCCGATACGGATACCGCAGTGATGGATCCCTTCCGCACACACCCGACGCTGACGATCCACGCTTTCGTGAAAGATCCCGTCAGTGGCGAGTTCTACACGCGCGACCCGCGCTATATCGCGCGCAAGGCAGAGAACTACCTGAAGGGCACCGGCGTTGCCGACACCGCGTACTTCGGTCCGGAAGCAGAGTTCTACATCTTTGATTCGATCAGGTTCGATCAGAATCAGCACTCTGCCTATCACTACATCGGTGCTGTAGAGGGTGTCTGGAATTCGGGGGCCGAGGAGGAGGGCCGCAACCTTGGCTACAAACCCCGCTACAAAGAGGGTTACTTCCCGGTTCCGCCGATGGACCACTACCAGGACATGCGCAGCGAGATGGTTATCGTGCTGAAGGACCTCGGGATCCCCGTTGAGGTTCACCACCACGAGGTGGGGACGGCGGGCCAGGCCGAGATTGACCTCGGTTTCGCCCCCCTGCTCCAGATGGCGGATCGCTTGATGCTCTACAAGTACGTGGTGAAGAGCGTGGCTCTGACGCACAACAAGACCGTCACGTTCATGCCCAAGCCGATATTCCAGGACAACGGTTCCGGGATGCACGTGCATCAGTCTCTGTGGAAGGAAGACGAGCCCTTGATGTTCGACGAGCTCGGCTACGCGCAGCTATCGGACACGGCCCGCTGGTACATCGGCGGCCTGTTGGAGCATGCACCGGCGCTACTGGCGCTCTGTGCGCCCACTACAAACTCGTATAAGCGATTGGTTCCGGGCTATGAAGCGCCGGTCAATCTCGTCTACTCGCAGCGGAACCGTTCGGCAGCGGTGCGGATCCCGTTGTATTCGAAATCCCCCAAGGCCAAGCGCATCGAGTTCCGTTGTCCCGATCCTTCTTGCAATCCGTATCTTGCCTTCTCGGCGCTGCTCATGGCAGGTCTCGACGGGATCAAGAACAAGATGGAGCCTCCCGAGCCCGTCGACCGGGATCTGTACGACCTGCCTCCGGAGGAGCTCGCAGCGGTACCGCAGGTACCAGGCTCACTCAATGAGGCCCTCGATGCACTCGAAACCGATCATGACTTTTTGCTCGACGGTGACGTCTTCACGCAGGATGTCATCGAGCACTGGATCGACTACAAACGGGTGCACGAGGTCGACGAGCTGCGTCTACGGCCCCACCCCTGGGAGTTCTACCTCTACTACGACATCTAGACCGTCAGCCGTAGATCAAGGGCTCGGCGATCTTCCGAGCCCTTCTGGTGATCCGTAGATAGTCCTCTTCCAGCTCCTGGCGAGGTTGGTCCGAGTAACCAAGGGCGACGCCTAGAGCCTCGAGTTCCTCGGGCTTCACCGGAAGCACGTCCACCGGACGACCCCTGAGAAAGAACAACCGGTTGCGAACGGAGGCCACGAAGCGATAGGCCTCCGCGAGGCGGGCACAATCCCCCGGGGGAACCAGGCCACTCTCCTGCGCGATTCCCAGAGCACCGAGGGTTCCTGTCACCTGCAACTCGGGATGGTCGTACCCAAGTCGAAGTTGCGTCAGCTGAACCGCGAATTCGACATCGGAAGCTCCTCCTGGCCCCATTTTCATGTCGCGCTTCGGATCCGATCCGCGCGTGACGCGCTCGCGTTCCATACGTGCCTTGAGGTGACGTAGCTCGCGAAGCTCGGGCTCGGTAGGAGGCGCTTGGAACACCAACGCTCTGGTCTCACGAACCAACGCGTCACCAAGCTCACGGTCTCCGGCCACGAAGCGGGCCTTGAGCAGAGCCTGCCGTTCCCACGGCTGCGCCCACCGCCGGTAGTACTCCAGGAACGAAGGAAGCGATCGCACCAGCGGGCCGGCCCTACCTTCGGGACGGAGACTCGGATCGATCTTGAATGCCTGGCCCTCGGGCGTCACCTCACCGATCGCATGCAACAGCTCCACGGCTACCTTCTCGGAGCTGTCGGCACGATCGCCGCATACGAACATCACGTCGAGGTCGGACGGGTAGTTGAGCTCGCGCCCGCCCAGCTTGCCCATCCCGATGATTGCAAATCCTTCTTCGGCTCCGTTCAAGGCGGCCTGGAGGCAGGCCTCGGCGAGATCCGTGAGCGCTTCCCCGGATCGCTCGACGTCGATCACACCCGTGATGTCGGCGATCGAGATCCTGAGCATCTCTTTGCGCTTGAACCTGCGCAGGCCGTCGAGCTTCTTGCCCGGCTCCCGCCATACGAGCGATGCGATCGCCTCGGTCTGCAGACGTTCTCGATCCTTGGGTGCGGGGGGGCCGGACGGATCGGCCACTGCCGCAAGCTCCTCGGGAGAATGGGAAAGGATCTCCCCGAGGAGACGCCCGCTCCCCAGCACCTTCCCAAGCACCGCGATAGCCGGTGGATTATCTCGGAGTGCACCGAGCAACTCGATGCGTCGCTCCAGAGCATCGCCCAGCCGCAAGAAGGAGAACAGACCTTCATCGGGCAATGGCGAGGAAGCGACGCTGCGCAGGAAAGGAGGCGACAGCACGCGAAAGAGTCTCGCTCGACGTGATGTTCCCGACACCAGGTCGTGCAGAGTCCTAGCGGCGCGATCGACGTCTCGGAATCCCAGAACGCGCAGCCGGTCTCTCATGGCGCCCTGGGATAGGCGCGCGGCGGCTGTTCCGCCCAGCGATTCGATCATCGGCCGGTAGAAGAGCTTGTCGAAGCGCGCCCTTGTATCCGAGAGAACCCCCGCGTGCGCCATCTCGAAACCAGATATCGCGCTGGCCGCCGGCGAGTCCCGGAAACCCAGTCCGCGCGCTAGACGAGCGCGGCCGGCATCGTCCTTCGGGAGATGATGAACCTGGCGTTCCTGCCACAGTTGCAGACGGTGCTCGACCGTCCTCAACCAGCGGTAGGCCACCTGAAGAGCCGCGCCATCCTCTTCGGCTATATAGCCGCCCTGGACGAGGGCCTGAAGCGCCGGCAGCGTCGCCCTCTGTCTCACGGACTCATCAGTCCCCCCGTGAACCAACTGCAGGAGCTGAACGGCGAACTCGATATCCCGGATCCCGCCCGGCCCCAGTTTGACATCGTCGACCTCGGATAGTTTTGACCGGCGCGCCGACCGCACCGCATGATCTTCGAGACGTTCCTTCATCTTTCGAATGTCCGAGACACGTTCCCCTCCGAACCGCTCCGGGAAAACGAGTGGACGAACTGCGTCGACCAATTGCACTCCCACATCTGCGCTGCCTGCAGCATGGCGAGCTTTGATAAGGGCCTGGTACTCCCACGCCTTGGCCCATCGTTGGTAGTACTCGAGATAGCTGTCCAGGGAGCGGACCAAAGGGCCATTACGACCTTCCGGCCGGAGGTTGGTATCGATCCGATACGCCTGTCCCTCCGGCGCGGAGCTTCCCAGCTCCTGCACCAACCTCCCGGCTGCCTTAGCACTAACGATGGCATCGCCATCTGTCACGAACATGACATCGATGTCGGACGCGTAATTCAGCTCTGATCCACCCAACTTGCCCATCCCGATGATGGACACACCTTTGGGAGCGTCGATATATTCGAGCGCAACGGTCAGACTCGCGTCTGCAAGATCCGACAGAGCCGCAACAACGTCGTCAAGAGACACCTCTCCGTTTAGATCGGCTGCTGCGATCGCCGCGAGGCGGCGGTGCTTCTCTGTCCTGACTTCGGAAAAGCCTTCCTCCGCGTACGCCGCGTGCAACGTTTCTAGGTATCCGCCGCGGTCCAGAACTGGGGTGGCACACTCCACCGCGATACGGGCTTTGTCATCTTTGTCCAGCAGCTCAGCCAGTGTCCTGCTGGCGGCGCGAACGAGCGGTTGACGGCTCACAGCGGCCTCACAGTCCCAGCGCCAGCGGGCTCGTCCGCGGGTGCCCATACCAGAGACCCGGTCCTATTTCCTTGTGGATGCACCACAAAAGTTGGGACGATTCTTTCGCGCTCTCCAACCTAGGAGCCTCGGTTGTCCGTGCCTATGGTGCCCGGGTGCCGGGGGAGATCCCGGCACCGTCGCGTCGGTGGTCGATCGGACGAGGAGGTGGGAATCACGGGTAGAAGGCTATGTCTTCGGTTTCTGAAGTACCTGGCCCCCGCAATCCTGGGGGCGTTGGTTTTAACCAGCACCACACCAGCATTGGCCCACGTTCCGAGCAATTTCCACCGGGAACGCCGTCACATCAAGCGCCGCGCCAAGCATGAGTTGGGCGTCCCTTTCAGCTACGGCGGCACCTCACCTCAGGGATTCGACTGCTCTGGCTTCACGCGCTGGACCTTCCTTGACCATGGTGCCGATCTTCCGCACTCCGCTGCCAAACAGTTCAGTCTGGGAAGGCACCGTCGCTACAAGCGGATCTGGAGGCGCAGCCGTCTCAGGAAGGGTGATCTTGTTTTCTTCAGCACCGACGGTTTTCGCATCGGTCATGTCGGGATCTTCATAGGGCACCACAGGTTCATCTCCGCGACGTCATCCAGCGGCGTACATGTCGACTCCGTCAACGACCCCTACTACTGGGGGCCGCGATTCGTCGGTGGCACCCGGGTGCCGGCCACAAGGTGGCACCGCGGCAGGAAGTGACGCTCGACCCGCCGAACCAACTCAACATCGAAGCTACAGGATCGGCAGATACCTAGCTGTTTCAAAGGGTGAGACGTATTCCTTGTATTGGTCCCATTCCGCGCGCTTGTTCCGAAGCAGGTACTCGAACACTTGCTCACCCAGGGCTTCCGCAACCAATTCAGAATTTTCCATCTCTCGCAACGCGTCGTTGAGGTCGTCCGGGAGCTTCGCTATCCCCCTGGCGCGGCGCTCGGTATCGCTCATCTCATAGATGTTGTCGGTCGCCTCATCGGGGATCTCGTAGCCCTCGTCGATCCCCTTGAGGCCGGCCGCCAGCATGAGCGAGAACGCCAGATAGGGATTGCACGCGGGATCGGGCGAGCGGAACTCGATGCGGGTGGATTGATCCTTGCGCGGCTTGTACATCGGCACGCGGATCAACGCAGATCTGTTGTGCCGGCCCCAACAGACATAGACCGGAGCCTCTTCCACCGGATACCCACGACCGATGATGAGCCGCTTGTAGGAGTTAACCCATTGATTGGTGACCGCGGTGATCTCGCGGGCATGCACCAGGAGTCCTGCGATGAATGCTTTGGCCACCTTCGACAGATGGTATTCCTCGGCAGAGTCGTAAAACGCGTTTTGATCGCCCTCGAACAAGGACATGTGCGTATGCATCCCGGAACCAGGAAGATCGGTCATGGGCTTGGGCATAAACGTCGCATACATCCCGCGTTCGGCGGCGAGCTGCTTGACCACATTCCTAAACGTGATCACCGAATCTGCCATGGTCAACGCATCGGCATGCCGAAGGTCGATCTCGTGTTGCGAGGGGGCCACTTCGTGATGCGAGAATTCGACGGGGATCCCCAGCCGCTCGAGAACCGCGATCGTGTCTCGACGCAGTTCCTGGGTGGCATCCGCCGGAGTCAGATCGAAGTAGCCGCCGGCATCGATGGGTGAGGCGGTTTCGGAGTTCTTGAAGACGAAGAATTCCATCTCTGGATGCACGTAGAAGCTGAAGCCGCGCTCCGAGGCCTTTTCCATATTTCGGCGCAGTACGAAACGCGGATCCCCCCAAAAGGCGCGCCCGTCCGGACTGTGGATGTCGCAAAACATCCGGGCCGCGCCTCCTTCTGCCTGGCCTGACGATGGGGTGATCTGAAACGTGCCCGCGTCGGGGCGGGCGAGCATGTCCGATTCCTGAACCCGGGCGAAGCCTTCGATGGCGGACCCATCAAAGCCGATGCCCTCATCGAATGCCTGCTCGAGCTCTTCGGAAGTGACGGCGAAGGACTTCAGGAAGCCAAGAACGTCGGTGAACCACAGCCACACGAGGCGGATGCCGCGCTCCTCTACCGTCCGCAGCACGTACTCCTGTTGTTTCTCCATCGTCTTAGAGCCTAGGCGCGGTTGGTTTCGGGCACGTTACGGACCACCCGGGACAACTACGCTTGGCAGCATGATCCGGACCGCTCTGGCACAGATGAACCTGACCGTGGGAGACATCGAGGGCAACACGGGCCTCCTGATCTCCACTTTGAAGTCGGCGGAGTCCGCGGGGGCCCAGATGGTGGCCACCCCGGAGCTGGGAGTCACCGGCTATCCGCCCGAAGATCTGCTGCTCAAGCGTTCTTTCGTCGATGCAAACCTGGAAGCGGTGGCCGCGATAGCCGAGTCAACCGGCGAGCTGCTGGCGGTGGTGGGATTCGTAGACAGAGAGGGCGATCACCTGTTCAACGCCGCCGCGATCTGTCATTCGGGAAACCTGATCGGCGTCTACCGCAAGCAGCTACTCCCCAACTACGGCGTGTTCGACGAGGATCGCTATTTCGAGCCGGGTCGAGAGCATCTGCTGATCGAAACCAACGCTGGCGTCATCGGCGTCTGCATCTGTGAAGACGCGTGGAGCCCCCGGGGCCCGGTGGTGACGCAAGGCGATGCCGGCGCGCAGCTGGTCGTAAACATCAACGCGTCTCCGTTCCATAAGAACAAGGGCGCACAGCGAGCACAGATGTTGTGCGAACGGGCCCGCCGAGCCGACGCTTCCATCGTTTACGTCAACATGGTCGGGGGCCAAGATGAGTTGGTGTTCGATGGTGGCTCTCTGGTGATATCTCCCGAAGGTGAAGTGCTGTCACGCGCCGCTCAGTTCGAAGAGACACTCGCCCTCGCCGACGTCCCTCTCGGTTCGTCCGTCCCGAAGGGGGTAAGCGTCCGCAGGATCCAAGCAACGCTGCCATCACCCCCTGGAGGACCGCCCAGCCTCGTACTGGAGCCCGAGCCGGCACCGGAGCGCGAGATCTACGAGGGCCTGATGCTGGGACTGGGTGATTACGTTCGCAAGAATGGATTCCAGGACGTGATCATCGGATTGTCTGGTGGGATCGACTCGAGCCTGACGGCGGCTATCGCCGTCGACGCGGTAGGTGCCGAGCACGTGCTCGGCCTTTCGATGCCTTCCGATTTCTCCTCGTCCCACTCCGTGGATGACGCAGTGGAGCTTGCCTCCAATCTAGGGATCGACCTGTTGAAGATCCCGATCGCCGACGTCTATCACTCGTACCTACAGGCTCTCGAAGGAGGATTCGGTGCTACCGAGGCAGGCATCGCCGAAGAGAACCTGCAGGCACGCGTTCGAGGCAACCTCCTGATGGCCGCTTCCAATCGGTACGGCCACCTGGTCATAGCGACGGGCAATAAATCGGAGATGGCCTGCGGCTATTCGACCCTGTATGGCGATATGGCGGGGGGGCTTGCTCTCCTCAAGGACGTTTTCAAGACCGAGGTCTACGCGCTGTCCCGCTATCGCAATGCGATCGGCCATGTCATCCCGGAAACTGTCCTGATAAAGCCCCCCTCGGCGGAGCTGCGTTTGGATCAGCGCGACGATGACTCGCTTCCTCCATACGACGTCCTGGATCCCATCCTCGAGGCATACATAGAGAGAGATGCAGGAGTCGCAGACATAGTGGGAATGGGTTTCGATAGGGAAACGGTTGAGACCGTTATCGCATTGGTCGATCGCGCCGAGTACAAACGCCGCCAAGCTCCCCCCGGACCCAAGATGACTTCGAAGGCTTTCGGCCGCGATCGAAGATTGCCCATCACGAACCGATGGCGCGAAGGAGGGCCCTTCGAGTTTCCCTCTCGCTCGGTTGGCGCCGAAGGGTACGAGGAGTCAGATCTCTGATGGTCTGGACCCTCATGCTCCTTTCCGATCAGAGTGACGATATCCGCGACTTGCTGCCCGCGTTTCCTCTCGGTCCCTACGGTCTTCTCCACGGGCCGCTGAAGAACACCGTCCCCGAGGATCTGATCGCGAGCCATCCAGACGTATTGCTGATCGATGCAACCGTTGACCTCGGAGCCGCAGAGGAGGCGACGCGCAGATTGTCGCTCGCATGGCAGATCAGTCTGCCGCCGTTGATCGTTCTCTTAAATCAGGACACTGCCGAGCGCTTCCGGTTCGAATCGGGAGCAGATGACTTTCTTCTGATCGATGCCTCCACCGTTGAGATCTCTGCCCGGCTCGCTCTTGTGGCGCGACGCACCGGAAGAGGCGAGGAGTCAACGGTGATGAAAGTCGGTGATGTCACTGTGAATCCCGAGAACTATCAGGTGTACGTGAGAGGGCGGCCGCTCGACCTCACGTACAAGGAATTCGAGTTGCTGAAGTTCATGGCGCAGCGCCCGGGACGTGTATGCGATCGCGATCTGCTGCTGCGGGAGGTGTGGGGATATGACTACTACGGCGGCACACGGACCGTGGACGTTCACATCCGCCGGCTACGGGCAAAACTAGGGGCCGAGCACGAGGCGCTCATCGAAACGATAAGAAACGTCGGTTACAGGTTGGTCCCCCGTTAAAGACGAGCTCACCAACCACAACTGGCTGCAGGCTTCCTTCGGTCCCAACACCGGTCAATATCAGTGCGACGCGATCAAGCCGCTGGCCCAGGTGACGTGCGACGCGGGTGTCTTGTCTCGTAAACGCCGAGGCATGGATCGCCGGCGCCGAGGCTAGGACACTGAGGCGTGACACGGAAGTCTCGCCGGAGGTGAGATTCTTTCCGGGACGCCCCGCCTGAATGAAGACGTGGGTGGGCTGCGAATCGGCGGGTTCTTCCGATGACGAGAGGAGAAGAGGATGGCATTCCTCGAGACGATCCCGGATGAAGAAGCTAGCGGTGCCGTTGCAGACGCTTATCGAGCTGATGAGGCGCGCCTGGGATACGTCCCGAACTACACCAGAGTTTTCGCTCACCGACCTGCCGTCTACGACGCGTGGCAGAAGCTCAATGGAGCGATAAGGGGAGGGATGGATCTCCGCCGTTACGAGCTGGTAACGGTAGCCGCGGCCCAGCGGTTGCGATCGAGCTATTGCTCGCTCGCACACGGCAAGGTTCTCGTCGACCAATTCCTTGGCGCGTCGGAACTGCAGGACGTGCTTCTCGATCGCCACGCGGCCGGGCTTGCCGAAGTTGACGTAGCTGTGATGGATCTGGCAGAGAAACTCGTAGAAGATGCCACCTCGATAACCCAGTCCGACATCGACCATCTGCGCGATCTCGGACTCTCCGATACCGATATCTTCGATGTTGTCGTAGCAGCTGGCGCCCG
>JAXDJO010000015.1:0-149582 GCA_034667525.1 Actinomycetota bacterium | reverse complement strand
CGAAACCCGCCGCCCCTTCTGGTGGGTTCAGCTTCCCAAGGCCGCCCCTCGCAGGATGCCGCCGCTGGCCCGTTCTGGTGCGTTGCGGACTGCCTTGGCGCCGGTGGTACCGGCCCTCCGGCGGGTTCAGCTTCCCGGCGGTGCGGCGGCCCCGTGGCGCTTTGAGGTCGCAGGGCCACGCTGGGCGTGGCCAAGCTCGCAAAAAATCCGTTAGCGGCGGCGCTGCTCCGGGGTCATCCACGGCTCTTGCCAGCCTCGGTCGGCACTCTCGATATAGGAGCCGGGCTCGACGACCTCATCGATGGCGTCGAGCGTGGTGGCATCGAGGCGGATGTCGGCGGCCGACATCAGGTCGTCGAGCTGCTCCATCGTGCGGGGGCCGATGATCGCCGAGGTCACCGCCGGGTGGGCCAAGGTGAAGGCGATCGCCATGTGCGCGAGGGAGATCCCCGCCTTGTCCGCGATCACATCGAGGTCCTCGACGAGGTCCAACTTGCGCTGATTTGCCGGACGTGACATGTCGAAGCGGGCCGCGACGGGTCCCGTCCAATTCTTGGTCCGGGTTGCTCGGGAGTCCTCCGGGATGTCCCGGTCCCGCCGGTACTTGCCGGCGAGCCATCCGCCGGCCAGTGGACTCCACACGATGACCCCCATGCCCAAGTGCTGGGTCACGGGGAAGACGTCGCGTTCGACGTGGCGCACGAAGATCGAGTAGGGCGGCTGCTCACAGGCGAAGCGGACGAGCCCCCTGCGCTCGCTCAGCGCGGACGCGGCCATCATCGTCCAGCCCGGGAATGTCGAGGTGCCCACGTACCGGACCTTGCCCTGACGAACGAGGTCGTCCAACGCCTCCAGCGTGTCCTGGATGTCGGTGTCGGTGTCGACCCGATGCAACTGGTACAGGTCGAGGTGGTCGGTCCCCAGCCGGCGCAGGCTGTTCTCGACCTCTTCCATGATCCAGCGGCGTGAATTCCCGCTGCGGTTCGGGCCCTCGCCCATCTCTCCATGCACCTTGGTCGCCAGCACGACGTCGTCCCGGCGGCCTTTGAGGGCTTTCCCGACGATCTCTTCCGATTCGCCCTGGGAGTAGACGTCGGCCGTATCGATGAAATTGATCCCGCCGTCGAGGGCCTTGTGGATGATCCGGACGCAATCGTCGTGGTCGGGGTTACCCCACGGGCCGAACATCATGGCTCCGAGGCAATGGGTGCTGACCTTGACACCGGTGCGGCCCAGGTTGCGGTACTCCATAGAGGACTCCCTTCGAGGCGTAACTTTTACCGATGGTGGTTCCGGAGCCCATTTTGCACGTAGACATGGATGCCTTCTACGCGTCGGTCGAGATGATCAAGGACCCCACCCTCAAAGGAAAGCCGGTGATCGTCGGGGGCCAGGGGGGCCGTGGCGTCGTCACGTCGGCGTCGTACGAAGCCCGCGCCTTCGGGGTGACTTCGGCCATGCCGGTGGTCCGGGCGCGCCGGCTGTGCCCCCATGGGATCTTCGTATCGAACGACTTCTCGAGTTACCAGGATTTCTCACATCGCATACGCACCGTCTTCACCTCGTTCACCCCTATGGTGGAGCCGCTTTCCTTGGACGAAGCTTTCCTCGATGTGTCCGGATCCGTCCGCCTGTTCGGAACCTCACTCGAGATCGCAAGGCAGATCAAAAGCGCGATCGCGGACCTCGGTCTGGGTTGCAGCGTGGGGGTCGCTCCCAACAAATTCCTCGCGAAGCTCGCGTCGGCGTGGGCCAAACCCGACGGACTTCTGCTGGTGCCCGCCGACGACGTCCTGGGGTTCCTCCATCCACTCCCCGTCTCGGCCCTCTGGGGAGTGGGTCCGCACACCGATGAGACTCTCCGCCGGCTGGGGATGAAGACTGTGGGCGACCTCGCCCGACTGTCGCGCCGAACGCTTGAACGGGCCCTCGGCGAGGCACTCGGGGCGCATCTGCACGCCCTCGCAAACGGGATCGACGACAGACAGGTCGTCGTGAACGAACCGTCGAAGTCGGTCGGCTCGGAAGAAACCTACGAGCGAGACCTCGACTCGGCTGAGAGAGTATTGAGGGAGCTGCTCCGGCTGGCGGATCGGACGGCCGGCCGCCTTCGCACCAAGGATCTCTGCGGCCGAACGGTCACCATCAAGATCCGTTTCTCGAACTTCAAGACGATCACCAGGTCCAAGACCCTGCCCTGCGAAGTGGATACCGCTGCCGAGATCTACGACGTCGCGAAGAATCTCTATGAGCGGTTGCACCCGGACCGGCCGCGCATCCGGCTGGTCGGCGTCAGTGTCTCGGGCCTCGCGCCCGGGCCCCCGAGGCGACAGTTGGACCTCCTCGGAGACGGGACCGAGGGACGACCCGTCGATGAGCGGCGGGCGAGCATGGCCCATGCCGTCGATACGATCCGTAGTCGGTTCGGAGACGCGTCGGTGGCCCCAGCCACCCTGATCCCTGGTCCAGAATGACCCCGACCCACCCCGGATACAGTGACTGCCAGGACCAGGAATGGTGGCGATGAATGGTGGTTCCGATAATTGCGACTGCTCTATAGAATCAGGTGACAGTGCCTCTATCCGATAGCGAACAGCGGATACTCGAGGAGATCGAGAAGAATCTCTACGCGGATGATCCCGCGTTCGCTCGCGGCGTCAAGCGCAAGGCCCCCCGCTTCGCAGAATTCCGCAGATTGCGACTGGGCATCTTCACGCTCATCGCCGGGATCGTTTTATTGCTGTGGTTCTTGTTCTCTCCCAACCTGATCATCGTTGGCGTGCTGGCCTTCGGCGCTATGGTCGCCGGCATAGTCTTCGCCATGCGATCTCTCTGGGGCCTTGCGATCAGCGGCCGGCGCCGGCGTAATCCCGGCCCCCGCGAACGCGTGAATGCGGCAGTCCGGCAATGGGAAGAAAAGTTCCGGAACCGCTACAAGCGCCTGTAACGGCCGCAAGACGTCGACTGTGTCGCCCGCGGTGGGCGGCGGGAGAAAAAGTTTGTGAATCCCTTCTCTAATGTCGCATCCCGCTTGCGGCAAGGTTGCCGCACACGCTAGATTCACCTTGCTTACCTCAAAGAGAAATCACCCGCACGCGTACCGAACTTCCTCGCAACCGCATCTACAACGCATCTTTGACCTGGAGGTCTGCACTCCAACTATGGAGGGATTCACTGCTGAACAGGCATGCCGGTTTACCGGGTGCACCCCGCATCAACTGCGCTACTGGGATCGGATCCGCCTCATCAAACCCACGGTGCAGGAGACTCGCGGCCGCCCAGGGGTGAGACGCCTCTATTCCTTTCGCGACCTGGTTTCGCTCAAGGTGGTGAGGTCGCTGCTCGATGGCGGCATGAGTTTGCAGCGTGTGCGCAAGGCGTACGAGTACCTCCGCAAGAAAGGGGATCTGGAAGATCACTTGTCCGAAGTCAGGCTGGTCACCGATGGACAAAGCATCTTCAAGATCGCCGAATCGGAGGGCGAATTGATGGATGCCCTCAAGGAGGGCCAAATGGCGTTCTTCCTGTGCCTGGAGGACGTGGCTCAGGGCCTGCAGATCCGGGGAGCCGGGTACCTCTACGATCGTCCAGGGTTCATCTCGGCTTTGCGTGAAGCAGAGTCCGGTCTCGAACCACAGCTGAACTCGGACTCGAAAGAAAGGCTACGGGCGGCGCGCTAGCGAGCGCGGGGAGAAGATCCTCTCTGCTTTGTCCCACCAGGAAGCGGTGCTCCACAGATCGGTCCGGAGCTGACGTACTAAGCGTTTGGCTTCGTCCGCCTCCAGATCTTCGATCCCTGAAGCCGAGTATTCCGCGCGCTCGTAGATGCGGGTCAGGCCCAGAGCCGCCCGGGCGGAGAGTTTGTTGCTGGTGAGCAGCCGATCCATGTAAGCGGCGGCGGTCTCCGATGGAACTCGGGGCTCGGCGAGCTCCGCGGCCTCATCTTCGAACTGGGCGAAGGCGGCCTCTGCTACATCGCGGGCCCCCCCGGCGCGCCAATAGCGGAACTTGCTGCGAATGGCTTTGAGGAGGGGGATCGCCAAGAGCACGAATATGACAAGGAGGATCAAAGTGCGCCCGAACCGGCTGAACGCCTTCTCCCATTCCGGGGTCCCGAACCGGTGGCGGGAAACGCGTCTCGGAACGAAACCATTGAAGGCTCCCGTTCTGCGGTCGACGTTGGCTTTGTTCAACTGGCCCCGCACGGTGTTCCCGGCTCCTCTACCGTTTCTCGCTCCACCTGGCCCTGAGCCGCCGCGGAGGGTTGCCGGGATCCTCGCGTAGGAGGGGACCGCAGCCGCGACCCGTGGCGTGGGCTCGAATCTGAGCCATCCGTGGTTGGCGAAATAGACCTCCGGCCACGCATGCGCGTCCATGCCGCGCACCACAAAGGTGTGGCTTCCCTGCTCCTCCGAGCCCGGTAGGAAGCCGACGGCGATGCGGGTGGGGAAGCCTTCGATGCGGGCGAGAACCGTGAAAGCGGTGGCGAACTGCTGGCAGAAACCGGCCTTGATCTTGGTAAGGAAAGCGGTGAGGTAGTCGGTGCTGGCCCCGCCCTTCACGTTCAGCCGATACTGGAAGTGGCGAAGGTGCCGTTGGATCGCGAGGAGCTTATCCAGCGGGGCGGAGGCACTCGCGGTCCATCTCCGGGCAAGGTCGATGACCGTTTGGGAGAGCTTTTCGGGTAACTGAAGGTAGGCGGGCCCGGGGTCACCGATGTGGTCCGCCAGCAGGGCCTTGTAGCTGACGTTGGGGACGGAGGATCTGACGCGGTAGGTGAGTCCCCCCACAATGGGCTCCTGCAACTCTAGGTCTCCCGTGGCGGGATCCGAGAGAAGGGTGCTTGGCGGCGCCACGCCAACCCCTCCGAAGGAGATATCGGTGGGGTTGACTGCCGCAGGCAGGAAACGTGTTTGCAAGTGGGTGAGAGAGTAGGTCTGGGTGACGCGGGTGGTGTCCTCGAGCGCTCCCTGGGACAGTTGTATGGAGCCGGTGATGGGCCGGCTGGGTTTGGTCGCGGCGCTCCAACTGGTTCCGTCGAAGGCCGCGAGCGTTTGCAGCCGCCAGTACGACGGGACGTTTGACTGCACCCTCATCAGCTCCTGGTTTGTCTGTTTGAGCAGAGTGGGCGCGATCGAGACCAGCGGATCGATGGTGGAGACGCCGCCGATGCCCCCAGAGCCGCCACTACCACCGCTGACCCCGTTGCGCCAATCGATCAGCCCATGGCCGAGCGGGAGAAGTATCGGCGTTATCACGGCCCCCGCGACACACCAGGTCGCCATCCTGCGCGCTAGCGACCCTGTGATATGCGGAGGCGGCTCCTCGGGGTGACCGGGCCAGGTGGGGACCCAGCGCCCCCACGAGCGCAGGCGGTTCGAAGACTCCAGACCCCAGAAAGTAAGAAGCAGCGCCAGGAACACCGCCACCAGGACAGGCGCCGCGGTTCCCGTTCCGACGATCAGAACCAGCGAGAAGAGAGCCATGCAGGGCAGCACCGCCAGCAGGGGACGCTGCCAGCGGAATGCGGCGGTCTCGCCGATGGCGGCTGCTATCCACATGCCCACCACGACCATCAGCACGTAGCCGGGTCTCACGGGGGCCGGGGCAACATCGGTGCTGCTCTTCCGGGCTGCCTCGGCGACCCAGTGGACGAGCTGGCTGAACCCACCGGCGGTAGGGAGGCCGTACAGAGTGGCCGACGACGCGAAGACGAGACAGATGTACCAGGCAAGCGCGACCCCGGAAACGACGAATCCCAGCCACGCGCTGCGGCCTAGGCGCCGAGTGATGATGGCGATACCTCCGGCAAGCCCCATCCCGAGGATGGTCGGACCCGGGTATTGGCCGCCACGGATCACCTCGGCGAAGCTCCACAGGGTGAAGAGCAGGAGAGCCGAGAGGCTTAGGCGAGCTCGGGCTTCCGTTCCCACGATCGCTCACCTCCCCTGCGACCGGCGGCCGAGAGAGACCCCCAGGCCTGGGCCAGCGACTCCTCTGGGCCCAGCACGATCGTCCGGATGCCGGAGCGGGTGAGTTGACGCAACATCTCGAGGATCTCGCTCTCGCCGTCCCACCGGCTCCGGGTCGTGCCCGAGCCGAACCTGTGCTCGGGGAACGACACGCAGAACACCTCTTTATAGCGACGCCGGCACTGCGCCAGGCCGGCGACTGCAGTCGCGCTCAGCGATCCTCCGACGACGACCAGCGTGCCCTCTGCGAGCGCGCCGGACTGGATCTCGGTTAGGCGTGCCAGCAGCGGGTCCGGTCTGCCGCGTTCGGTTCGGGCGGTTTCGATCGTGGCGAGGAGGTCGAGGCAGCGATGCATGTGATCGGCCCCCTTGGCGGTTTCGATCGTGACCCCACTGGCGGTAACCAGCCGCGATGAATAACTCGAACGGTGGTACAGATCGACGATCGAGGCGGTTGCCTCAACAGCCCTCTCGAACGAATTGGAGCCGCCGAGGCGCTCTCCCAGCATGCCGTCATCGAGCAAGATCGTCGCCCTCGTATGCCACGGGGTCTCTTCCTGCCGGATCATGTACGTCCGCCGCTTCGCGGTGGAGGCCCAGTGGATCTTGCGAAGATCGTCGCCCTGCACGTACTCCCGGAGGGTGTAGAACTCCTCGCCCTGAGCACCCGTCGGCCTCCGCAGCGCAGAAACGATCAAACTCTGCTGGCGCCCGAGGTCACGCGGCAGGGCCAGCGGCTCGATCGCGGGATAGACGAGAAAGCTGGTGATCTGGGCGCCGCGCGACCGGGTGTGGGCCAATCCGAACGGGTCGACGAATGCGATCTCCAACGGACCGATCTGGAAGCGCCCACGCCGCGGTGGCCGTAGCCCGAAACTGACCTGGCGCGACCCACCCGCCTCGATGCCGTGCAGCGCGAACCTGGCACGGCCCGGGAGTTGCGGAGGAAGCCGGTCCTCCAGCAGCATCAAGGGGGCCGGTCCCCGGCCGTTGTTCTTGAGCAGCAGCGAAACCGTCACCGGTTGGCCGCTGGAGATGCGCTCGGGTACCACCGTGCGGGTCAACCCGATGTCGTGCTTGCCGTGCCTGACCACGATGGCTGCGGCCACGACGAGGATCAACAGGCCGACACCCAATTGCTGGAGTGACCGAACGCCGAGAGCCGTTCCCAGGATGATCAGCAGGAAGGCAGAAAGACCGACGACCCAGCCTCGAGTTGTTGGCACCAGCCCCCCGTGCCCGGCTCGGCTTAGGCGCGTTCTCGTGCCGGGATCGGCACCTGGTTCAGCAGCGAACCGAGCACTTCTTCGGCACTGGCCCCGCGCATCTGTGCTTCGGGAGAGAGCAGCACGCGGTGTGCAAGCACGGGTATCACGAGATTCTTGATGTCGTCGGGGATGACGTAATCCCTGGCCTGGCTGGACGCCGATGCCCGGGCCGCGCGCAAGAGGAACAAAGATGCCCGGGGGCTCGCCCCCAGGAAGACGTCGGGGTGGACCCGCGAAGCTTCCGTTATGTCGACGATGTAGCTCTTCAAACTGGCGGCGACATAAACCTGGCGAGCCATTCCCACCAGACCCGCAACCTCCAGCGCGTCGGTCACCGGTTGGAGCTCGTCCAGAAGCGAGCGGCTCCCGTGCGTATCCAGGATCTCCAACTCCGAGGACCGGTTCGGGTAGCCCATGGAAAGCCGCATCATGAAGCGGTCGAGCTGGGACTCGGGCAGCGGGTAGGTGCCTTCGTGCTCGATCGGGTTCTGGGTGGCGATCACCATGAACGGCTCTTCCAGATAGCGGGTGGTTCCATCCAGCGTGACCTGGCGTTCCTCCATGCATTCGAGCAGGGCGGACTGAGTTTTGGGCGATGCACGGTTGATCTCGTCGCCAAGCACGATGTTGGCGAAGATGGCACCGGGCCGAAAATCGAAGGCACTCTCGGAGTCATTCCAGATGTTGACCCCGGTAACGTCGCTGGGGAGGAGGTCGGGCGTGAATTGGATGCGCTGCCAGCTACAGCCCAATGATTTGGCCAATGACTTCGCAAGCATGGTCTTTCCCACCCCGGGGACGTCCTCGAGCAGGAGGTGGCCCTCAGCCAGCAGAGCTATCAAGGCCAGGCGCACGATCTCGCCCTTGCCTTGGATCGTTTGATCGATGTTTGAGGCGATGCGCTCGAAGGACTGCTTGAAGCGTGTGAAGTCGAGGCTCCTGCTGTCACTCATTTATGTGCGTCCGTCCTGGCTGAAGAAAGGGAAACCAGGTTAGCAGCGCAAAGGAACTATCAAACTAAGCTTCCCCCGACCTATCGGGCATGAGCAGGGAGGGCCGGCGATGGCGGGTTGGGGAGACGACCCCGAGCTAGAACGGTTGCGCACGTTGATCGATGAAGGATGGAGCGTCGTCGAGATCACTGAGGATCCTTCGGCCCCCGCCGGACCATCGGACACGGTGAGGCTGGAGAGGGACGGTGCCACCAGTGAGTGCACCTCTGACCACCTTGCCTTCCACCGCTACGTCGAGGGATTACGAGAAGACCGCCGCTAGGTAGCGAGCGACCGTCTATATACTCGGGCCACCTTGGGCAGAGCACTTGTCCTCAATGCGTCCTACCAACCGCTGTGTGTCGTTCCGGTCCGGCGGGCGTTGGTTCTTGCTCTGAAGGGAAAGGCTGAGGTGCTCCACAGTAATGGGGTGGTCTTCCGCAGCGAGAAGATCTCGATGTCGGCCCCCAGCGTCGTGCGTCTCAACTACTTCGTGAAGGTGCCCTACCGGGCCAGGGCTTCGCTGTCGCGCCGAGCGGTATTCGTTCGCGACAATTTCGAATGCCAATACTGCGGACGGCCGGCTGAGAACGTGGACCATGTGGTGCCCAAAAGCAGGGGAGGGCTCCACACGTGGGACAACGTGGTGGCCGCGTGCCGCCCGTGCAACTCCCGAAAGGAGAACCGACCGCCCGCCGATGTGGGCCTGCGCCTGCGGCGAGCCCCCGCTCCGCCTCACGACAACGTATGGATCATGGTCGCGGTCGACACCGTCGACCCAACCTGGGAGCAGTATCTGGAACTGCCGAAGCGCAAGCGCCTGACCGCTTAGCTGCGCGTTCCCGGCGACCCACGCCTCATCTCCAGGTGTCGTCTATCGACCCCACTCATGGTCGTCAGTCGCGGACGACGGTCGGCGGGTCAGCCTGGAATGGTCGCTTTGGTACAGAGACCACAGAATCGCCCAGCTTTTTGTACTAAAGGATCAAACTGCCATTCATTGGCAAAGTCGTACTTCCCTTGCTCGCATCGTTCTGCGATTGTTTGCTCCGATTTCAGTAGTACTTCTCACAAGGGGTGGTGTGGATGAAGAGGCTATTGGCCCTTGCAGCCGCTGGGGCTCTCGTAGGGACCCTGTTGTTTGCCCAAGCGGCGGAAGCTTCGGGGAGTGGGGCGCCCCTCAGCTCCCAAGCGCACCCCGAAGGTGCGCAACATTTCTGCAACACGAACGGTCTGCTGTGCACGGAACCCTTCCAGAATTGGGAAGAGTTCAGCTGGTTCAAGAAGGCAGACGCGAGGGCTCCCATGGGCGAGTACATCGGCCACGATGAGCCTTCGGTTCTTTTCTACTCCCACAAGGACGGCTCGGGGAACTCGAACAACTACCTCCTCAAGCTTCCGACCGATCCTCCCGTGCTGCCCCAGAACGATGGCAGCGGCGGGACGGACAACTTCCAACTTCATCCCGCGTTCTGGTTTGGGATGGCGATGTGCGACAACCAGTCGGCTCCGAATCCTGGACATCTGAGCAGCGGTGCTCATGCGACGGTGCCGTGCAAGCGGGACAGCGACTCCAACATCTACGAGAGCTCCGACCCTTCGTCGCCGCACTACATGGGCCTGCATCCGGGAACTGCCTTCATGGAGATGCAGTTCTATCCACCGGGGTGGGTGCCATGGCCCCCGGGCATCAGCTGCACCGCTCACGAATGGTGCGCCGCGCTGAACGTCGACAGCCTCTCCGAGAACATGAACACCGGCCAGATCAACAACACCGACTGTCTCAACAACGCGGGGATCGAGCCGGTGAACTTCGCATTCCTGACCAAGGATGGGCACTCAACGGCTCCGGCTAACCCCCTCAGCCCGGATCGCTTCACCCCGACGCCGGCAGATCTCCTGATGGGATCCGGGGATCAACTGCGGGTGCACATGTTCGATACCGACAAAGGTTTCAAGGTCGTCATAGACGACCTCACCACCGGAACGAGCGGCGGGATGACTGCAAGCAGGGCTAACGGTTTTGGCAAAGTCAGATTCCAGCCCAACGCCGCCAGCTGCTCCGTGCACCTCTCGCCCTTCCATCCCGAATACAACACCTCAAGCCCCCGCACGCGCGTTCCGTGGGCGGCGCATTCGTACAACGTTGCGTACTCGGATGAGATCGGCCACTTCGAGAACTGCGGCAAAGTCAACCTGACTGACCTGTCCTGCTCCCAGCCGCTGGGGAACGACACCAACGATGGCGACCAAGACGATTCCTACTGCCTGCCGGGGGCCCTGTCGACGTTGGTCGATATCAACGGTTGCTTGACCACCGACGGCGATTTCGACGGCTCGTCGTATGGGCACAACTGGCCGGGGTCTATCTCCGACCCAGTTTCGGACCAGCGGCTCAATCCAAGCCCCATCCAGTTCTCGAGCCCCCGGTTCCGGGACGCAAAGAACTACGGCCGGGTGGCTTTCGAGGCCGACCTCCCACGCATCGAAGATGCTGACACTTCATTCGGGGTCCCTGCATGTCAGCGGCACATATCCAATCCCGCCGACCCGAGCCCGGGCGCGAATTGCGTCAATCCTCCGCCGAACTCTCAGTTCTATCCGTTCTATTCGACCACCACCTCGAACGGAACCTGTGTTTGGCAGGAGGGCGGCAAGTACCAGCCGGCCACCAACCGGTTCGGAGGAGAGAAGGCGGAATACGGACCCTTGCTGGCTACTACATATGCATCTACGGGGTGGACGACATCGTCCCGGTACAACAACTTCCGGCGGATCCTGGACCACAACCCCTGTCCCAGGAGCGGCGCTTAGGACGTCGTAGCCGATCAAGCTAGTTGGAAGCGCCCCCAACACGGGGGCGCTTCTTTTTTGCGCGTGCTGGGGGCCCAAGCGCGCGCTTCGTCGTCTCACCTCGTCCGATGCCTCGACGCGCGCATGTCGTCGCAGGTGTCGCGACGCCCGCTCGAATCACAACTAGGTAATTCGGCTCCATTCATTGACTTCGGGGCGCGCAGGGGGCTTACTTGGCACTTAGTGGAGGGAAATGGGGGAAAAGGGAGTAAAGCAACTACTCCTAGGCGGCCCTCCTCGGGAACGGGGAAGCCTGATCATGAGCGAGGACACTGTTGGCCCTCACCGGGGAGTTTCGGCACAACATCGACGCGAAGGGGCGGCTCATCGTGCCGTCACGACTGCGCGACGAGCTTGGCGATCGCGTCGTACTCACGACCTGGTTCGAGAACTGCATCGCCATGTGGTCCGAGGATCGCTTCGAGACGAGGGTGGCCGAGAGGTTGCTATCGGAGCGCAACAGCAATCCCAGGCTGAGGAGCTCGGCCCGCCGCATCGCCTCGAGCGCACATACCGATGGGATCGACGCCCAGGGCCGGATCAGCGTGCCACCCAAGTTGCGCACCGGGGCCGGGATCGAGCGAGAAGTTGTAGTCGTTGGGTCCTTGGATCACGCGGAGATCTGGGATCCCGGCAAGTGGGCCGACGAACTGGCAAAGACCTCCGAGGGTGGGTTCGAAGAGCTCGCGGAAGAACTGGACTTCTAGATGACGGGGAGAACGAAAGAAAGATGACAAAGTGGTTCGGAGCACTTCGTGACGATCGCCGGCTGCGTGAGCTGGGCCAAGGCTTCTTCCTTCTCGCGCTCTCCGGTTCGTCGGTTGGGGGCGTCATGGGGATGGTCGCCGTCGCGACGAAAGCCCTGGGGCGCTAGAGCTGTGGAGGCCGTGTGGACCCGGGACACCGATCCGTACTCGCGCAGGAGGTCGTCGAGCTCCTCTTCCCTGCGTTGGAACACGGGGGAATCTGCGTCGACGGTACCCTTGGGCGCGGCGGTCATGCCCGTCTCATCCTCGCGGCGGCCCCCCGCAGCGAGCTCATCGGCATCGACCGAGACCCCGCCGCTCTGGCTGCGTCGGAGGCGTATCTGGAGCCTTTCGCGGGTCGGTTCCGTCTCATCCGCGAAGACTTCTCGAACCTCTCGTCCGTACTGGAACGACTCGGGATTGCGTCGGTTCGCGGAGTCCTACTCGACCTTGGAGTTTCGTCGCCCCAGCTTGACGAAGCTGAGCGAGGTTTTAGCTTCCGCAATCCCGGACCGCTCGACATGCGCATGGATCCCTCTCAACCTGTCTCTGCGGAAACCATCGTGAACAGTTACGCGCAAGAGGATCTCGAACGGGTGATCCGGCGTAATGGCGAAGAACGCTTCGCCAAGCGCATCGCTCAGGGGATCGTCTCGCACCGGCCGCTGACTGACACGGTGGCGTTGGCTGAAACCGTCAAGAACGCGATCCCGGCCCCCGCGAGGCGCACGGGCCCACACCCTGCCCGGCGCACCTTTCAGGCCATCCGGATGGAAGTCAATCAGGAACTGGAGGCGTTGGCCCGCGTCCTACCCGAGTGCGTCGACGCGCTCGAGCCCGGAGGCCGGATGGTGGTGCTCTCCTACCACTCGTTGGAAGACCGCACCGTCAAGCGCTACTTCAGCAATGAAGCCAACGGCTGCACTTGTCCTCCCGACTTTCCCATCTGTGCGTGCGGCGCCGAAGCGCGATTGCGTCTGCTGACGAGGCGTCCCGTGCGGGCGTCGGACTCCGAGGTGGCAGCGAATCCGAGAGCCTCTGCAGCCAAGCTGAGGGCTGCGGAGCGCATCGCACCGAGCCAGGAGGCTGCCTCATGAGCTCTGCCCCACAGGCGCTGCCAGAAGCGACGAGGGACCGCCCGCTCCGGCTGGTTCGAAGGCGCTCGCGCAAGCTCATCAAGAGGAACAGCAGCCGGCGCGTGGCCCCTCTGGTGATCCTCGCCGTGATCCTCAGTGGCGCGATCGTGTTTGGGGTCCTTCTCGAGCAAGTGGTGCTAGCCCAGACCGCCTTCAAGCTGTCACGCCTCACGAAGGCGACGCAGAGCGCTCAAGCCAAGAACGGTGAGCTGATGCTCAGGGCGTCCCGGCTCGGGAGCCCCGCGCGGATCGAGCGCTACGCCCGTACCAAGCTGGGAATGGTCGACCCCAGCAGCGTGCAATACATCATTGCAAGGGTCCATCCACGAGGTGGAGCAACCATCTCCCGATCTGCGCCGGTTGCGGATTCGGCTCCTCCTGGGCCGGCGGTAGCGGCCCCGATCTCGGGAGGAACCCCCTAGGTGGGACGGCAGGTCCGTCGATCACCACCCCGGGCGTGGGATAAGAGAGGAGTGACTTCCAAGCCGCCTCCCAGGCGATCCGACCCCCGGGGCGGCAGCCGCACCAGATCATCCTCGGAACGCAGCGGCACCAGATCGTCCTCGAGCCGTTGCCGCAGCAAATCATTGTCGTCGGGCCGGCTCATAGGCCTCTTCTTTTTCTTTGTCCTTGCCTTTCTCGCCATGGGGGCCCGTCTCTTCGTCCTGCAGGTGATGGAAGCGCCTGCATACGCCAAGATCGCCGCCAAGCAGCGAGTGCGCACGGTTGACTTCCAGGGCCGCCGAGGGGCCATCTTCGACCGCGCCGGACAACCCCTCGCCTTGTCGGTGGACCTTGAGACGATTTACGCCGATCCCCTCAACGTTGCGAACCCCAGGAAAGAGGCGGCGAAGCTCGCTCCCGTTCTGAGCACGACCCGCTCGGCCCTGGTAGCCAAGCTGAAAGCGCCAGATCAGTTCGAATACCTCGCCCGCATGGTGGCGCCCAAGGTGTCGCGCCAGGTCAGGAAGCTCAACCTGCCCGGGATCTACATGCAGCAGGAGCCCCGCCGCGACTATCCGGGCGGCCGTCTTGCCTCCCAGGTTCTCGGCTTCTCCGGGATCGACGGCAACGGTCTCGCAGGGATAGAGCTGCAGTACGAGCACATCCTGCAAGGAACGCCGGGGCATCTCACGCTCGAGCAAGATCCCGCCGGCCGGCCCCTGCCGCAAGCGCACTTCCACTACGACGCACCACATCCGGGAACGTCGTTGTTTCTCACGATCGATAAGAACATCCAGTACTTCACGGAGCTGACATTGAAGAGAGCTTTGGCGCAATATCACGCGGTCCGGGGCACCGCGATAGTGATGCGTCCTTCGACGGGCGAGATATTGGCGATGGCAAATGCCCCCGACTTCGATCCGAACGATCCCGCCGCCTCGCCGACCGCGAACCAACGAAACCTCGCGGTTTCAGATGTCTACGAGCCCGGTTCCGCGTACAAGCTCGTTACTGCTGCCGCAGCGCTCCAGGAGCACGTTGTCACACCCAGTACCAGATTCACCGTCCCCGAGTCGATCGCGGTGTCCGACCGTGTCTTCCACGATGCCGAGATCCATCCGACCGAAAGTCTCTCGGTCAAGCAGATAATCGAGCAGTCGTCGAACGTTGGCACCATTGAGATCGCGGCCAAGTTGGGCGCGCAAAGGTTGTACGAGTACGAGAAGCGCTTCGGCTTCGGCACGCAGACCGGACTGGACTTCCCGGGCGAGTCTGGGGGCCTGGTGACACCGGTCCGGGATTGGACGGGACCCACCATCGCCACAGTTCCGATCGGACAGGGGGTCGCCGTTACCCCGATGCAACTACTCACCGCATATGCGTCGCTTGCGAACGGCGGCGTTTGGGTTCAGCCCAAGTTGCTCTACGCCACCATGGGCCCTCACGGGGTGGAGAGGACCCCTCCCCCCGAGAGACGACGGATCCTTTCCCGCCGAACCGCCGCGGAGATGAAGAACATCCTCGAGGGTGTGGTCAAGCGGGGCACCGGCGTGGAGGCGCAGATCCCTGGCTACGACGTCGCCGGAAAGACGGGCACTGCTCAGGAACCGCTGCCCACAGGCGGATACGGCAACAAGTACCGCGCCACCTTCGTCGGATTCGCTCCCGCCAAACGGCCCTCCCTCGCCGTCCTGGTGACACTGGACAACCCGACTCCGATATGGGGCGGCGCCTCGGCCGCACCTACCTTCAAGACGATCATGCAGTTCGCATTGCGCCGCGAGAACGTGCCGCCGACCGGCAACGCTGCCAAGGCCGCGCGTGCCATCAAGGCATCCCAGTCCGGAAACGCTCCGGGTCACGACTAGGCTCTCAAACCCGTGCTGGAGTCCCGCGTTACGACACTGAACACGCTCGCGCACGCGGTCGGCGAGCTGCTTACCGAGGTCGTGGGGGAGGGCGAGGCCAAGGTGAGCGGTCTCTCTTACGACTCTCGAGCAGTGCGCCGAGGAGATCTCTTCTTCTGCGTTCCCGGAACCATGGCCGACGGGCATGAGTTTGCGCGAGCTGCCGTGGCCGGGGGGGCTACAGGGGTGATGACCGAGCGCGCGCTGGATCTTGACGCCCCCCAGATCGTCGTGCACGACGCCCGTAAAGGCATGGCGCGTGCTGCTGCCGCGTTCTTCGGCGATCCGGCGAAGGATCTGGTCCTGCTCGGCGTAACCGGCACCAACGGCAAGACAACCACCGCCTATCTCCTGGAATCGATCCTGCGGGTTTCCGGACAGATCACCGGGCTCGTCGGTACGGTCGAGACTCGCATCGCGGGGCAAACCATCCCCGGCGTTCGCACGACTCCCGAGTCTGTCGACCTCCAGGCGCTGCTGGCGGACATGCGCGATCACCAAGTCGGGTCCGTTGCGATGGAAGTCACGTCGCATGGTCTCGCGTTGAACCGCGTAGAGGGCTTGAGGTTCAGAGCCGCGGCCTTTACCAACCTCACGCAGGATCATCTCGACTTCCACGGGGAGATGGAGGACTACTTCGAGGCGAAGCGCTCTTTGTTCCTGCCGCACCGCGTCGAGCGGGGCGCGGTGAACATCGATGACCCTTACGGAAGGAAGCTGAAGGACTCTGTCGACGTGCCCTGCATCGGCTTCGGCACCAGCTCTGCGGCTGAAGTGCGGGCGACTGCTGTGGAGCTGTCACCGACCGGGACAGGATTCGTGGCCGACACAGAAGCGGGCGCCTTGAAGATCTCGACTCCGCTCATCGGGTCATTCAACGTATTCAATTGCCTCGCCGCCATCGCGACTGCTATTCAGGCCGGCATCGAAACGGTGGCGATCGAAAAGGGCATCGCCGAGCTTCAGGCGGTGCCGGGACGGTTCGAATCGATCGATGAAGGGCAGCCTTATTCGCTGGTGGTCGACTACGCGCACACGCCCGACTCTCTGGACAACGTGCTGGGAGCTGCGCGGCGACTGGCGCAACACAATGGGGGCCGGGTTCTCTGCGTCTTCGGTTGCGGAGGCGACCGAGATCGGGGCAAGCGACCTTTGATGGGCGCAGTGGCAGCCCGAGAAGCGGATCTGGTGGTGGTCACCTCGGACAATCCCCGCAGCGAAGATCCCGACGACATCATCGGGCAGATCCTGGAGGGGGTCCTCGCCGAACGGTCGGAGGGTGCCGACGCCGTTCTGCCCGACCGCAGAGAGGCCATCGCGCGAGGCATCTCCGAGGCGCGTGCCGGCGACGTTCTTGTCATTGCAGGAAAGGGACATGAGACCGGCCAGCAGATCGGAGACCGCATCATCCCCTTCGATGACCGCCAGGTGGCTCGCGAGCTCCTGCAGAAACGGGGTTGGGGAGGCTCCCCGTGACCAACATCTTGATCGCCGGCACCGTGGGCCTATTGCTCTCGCTGTTCGGCACCCCCCTGGCCATCAAGAGCTTCCGCAAGCGGGGCTGGGGCCAGCTGATCCGGGAGGAGGGGCCCAAGGCGCATTTCGAGAAACGGGGAACTCCGACGATGGGCGGGTTGGTGATCGTCGCCGGCACCGTTTGCGGCTATGCGCTCGGCCATCTGGGGACGGGCGGCTTCACCCCGCCGAGGAACAGCGGCCTGCTCGCGATCGGCACGATCGTGGCCCTGGCCGCTCTGGGATGCGTGGACGACATGATCAAGATCAGGAAGTCGCGCTCGCTAGGTTTGCGGAGTCGCGCCAAGTTTCTGGGGCAGCTGGCGATAGCGATCGTGTTCGGCGTACTCGCGGTACGCGTGGTGCATATCCACACCGATATTTCCTTCTTCAGACCGACTGCTCTTCATATCGGGATCCTGTTCTATGTCTGGGTGTTTTTGATGATGGCTGCATCCTCGAACGGCGTGAACCTGACCGATGGACTGGATGGTCTTGCGGTCGGATCCGCGGCTCAAGTGCTGGCAGCGTTCGTAGTGATCGCCTTCTGGCAGTTCCGCCATGTCGCCTTCTACGACGTCACCGCACGGACCTCGGATCCATTCGAGCTGGCGCTGGTTGCCTCAGCACTGTTCGGATCGTGCGCGGGCTTCCTATGGTGGAACACGCCGCCCGCCAGGATCTTCATGGGCGATACCGGATCGTTGATGCTCGGCGGCAGCATGGCGGTGCTCGCCGTCCTTCTCAATACCCAGCTCCTGCTGTTGATCCTCGGCGGGTTGTATGTCGTTGAGACCCTTTCGGTCATCGCTCAAGTGGCCATCTTCAAGAGGTCGGGCAGGCGCATCTTTCTGATGGCCCCCATCCATCACCATTTCGAACTTGCAGGGTGGGCCGAGATAACGGTCATCGTTCGCTTCTGGGTCCTCTCGGGGCTGTCGGTGGCGTTCGGATTGGGCTTGTTCTACGCCGATTTCCTGTCGAAGGGCGGCGTGAAATGAAGGTCCTCACGGGACAGCGCGTGGTGGTGGTGGGGTTGGGAACCAGCGGGTTTGCCTCGGCCCGCGCTCTGCTTTCTCTCGATGCCAAGGTGCGCGTAACGGAGGAACAAACCTCACCCGTAATCGAGGAACGAGCGAGTCTGTTGCGCGATCTCGGCGCCGAGGTGGAAATGGGGGGCCATCACTTCGACCGTCTCGACGCGGACTTGGCGATCGTCAGCCCTGGGATCCCACCGGCGGCTCCAGTTGTGAAGGCGCTGGTTCGGGGGGGTGTGGAGATCTGGAGCGAGATCGAGCTTGCGTTTCAACTTGCTCGGTGTGACTTCCTTGCCGTGACCGGAACTAACGGCAAGACGACAACTACAAGCCTTCTCGCCGAGATGCTCCGCTGCGGTGGGGTGGATTCGGTAGCGGCGGGCAACATCGGTCTGCCGTTGGTAGACGCGGTGTCTTCGATCCCACAGGGAGGCGCCGCCGTAGTTGAGGTATCGAGCTTTCAACTCGCAACAATCATCACCTTCTCACCAAAGATCGCGGTGCTGTTGAACATCGCTGAAGACCATACCGACTGGCACGGGTCGATCGAGGCCTACGCCGCGGCCAAGTCACGCATAGCGGAGAACCAACAGTCCGAAGACGTCTTTGTAGTCAACTCCGATGATCCTCTTGTCATGGAAGCTGCCGCAAGAGCCCCTTCTCGGCTCCTTCCGTTTTCTGTGGACACGGTGCCGGTGACTCCTACGGGTATTTCGATCGGGGTTTCCAAAGACAAGGTCATGTGGCGGGGCCGGGAGGTCTTCGGCGTCGGGGATGTGCCGATGCCTGGTCGCGGCGGACTGGAGGATGCGATCGCGGCGGCGGGGGCCGCCCTCGAATATGGAGTCGCCGTCGATGCCGTCGCGGGCGCGCTGCGGAGCTTCCGGCCATTGCCCCACCGGCTCGAGTTGGTCGCCGAGGTCAACGGCGTGTCTTACATAGACGATTCCAAGGCCACCAATCCCCACGCCACTCTGTCGGCGGTCCGTGGCATGTCACAGGTGGTTCTGATCGCGGGGGGCCGCAGCAAGAACATCGATCTCACGCCGCTCGCCGCGGCCGCCGGTCCGGTTGTTGCCGTCGTGGCCATGGGTGAGGCGGTGGCCGAGCTCGAAACTGTGTTTCGGGACCTGGTTCCGGTCCAGAGGGCAGGCTCGATGAAGGACGCCGTACGCCTCGCCACCGAAGCATCTTCGGCTCGAGGATCCGTCTTGCTGTCGCCTGGCTGTGCGAGCCTGGACATGTACGAGAGCTATGCGGCTCGAGGCGAAGCGTTCGCGCGCGCCGTGCACGAGCTCGCAGAAGAGATCGGTAGCCGAGCGGAGGGCATGTGAGCAGTACAGGGCAGGCAGTGGGGTCGCGGGCCAAAGTCCGCAAGAAGGCGGTTCCGATCGCTCCTTCAGGTTGGGGAGATCCCGCCCTTCTGACGACCTTCATAACCGCCGCGCTGATCATCCTCGGACTCATCATGATCCTGTCGGCCAGCTCGGTGACCTCGTTTGCTACCTATGGCTCCTCGTTCCGCTACTTCCAGAAGCAGCTGATCTGGGCTGCGTTCGGTGTCGTCGCTTTCGTGGTCTTCGCTCGATTCGACTACCGAAGACTTCGGGGTGTTGGCTACGTCGCGGTGGTCCTTACTGCCGTGTTGCTTCTCGCCGTGCTCATCCCTGGCGTGGGGATAACCGCAGGAGGAAGTTCTCGATGGCTGGGCTTCGGCGCGTTGGGCTTCCAACCGTCGGAGTTCGCCAAACTCGCACTCATCCTGTTTGCAGCCGATGTCTTCTCTCGCAAAGAGGAGCGGACATTGAAATCGTTCCTGCACGCGATGATCCCCGTGGTACCGGTGGCCGCCCTGCTGTCGATACTCATCATGTTGCAGCCGGACCTGGGCACGACGGTCCTCGTTGGCTTCATCGGTGTCGGCGTCATGTTCGTGGCGGGCACTCCACTCGTTTATCTGATCCCAGTACTTGGTGCGGGCACCGGCCTTGCAACTGGGGTGGCGTTGTTGAAGCCGTACATGCGGGCTCGCCTGTTGGTCTTCATGCACCCGTGGGCGGATCCTCTCGGGCAGGGCTATCAGACGATCCAGTCCTTGATCGCGATGGGCTCTGGCGGATGGGTGGGTGTGGGGCTCGGTGCAAGCCGCCAGAAATGGGCGTACGTCCCGAACGCCCATACGGACTTCATCTACGCGATCCTCGGTGAGGAGATGGGGCTGTTGGGAACTCTCGTCGTCCTCGGGATGTTCGCGTTCCTTGCCTACCTCGGAATCAAGATCGCGCGCCGTGCTCCCGATCGCTTCGGGATGCTCGTGGCATCGGGCATCACTATCTGGATCGCCCTGCAGGCGCTGATCAACATGGGGGCGGTTTCGGGGGCCCTGCCCGTTACCGGTGTGCCTCTACCTTTGGTTTCCTTCGGGGGCTCTTCGTTGGTGATCACTCTTGTGGGGATGGGCATCCTGACGAACATCGCTACCCAGAGCAGACGGCGCGTCGCAAAGAATCACGAACCAGGGCGCTGATGCGCGTGGCTATCGCCGGCGGCGGGACCGTCGGCCATGTCCAACCCGCGATCGCTCTCGCTCGTGCATTGACCCAGGAAGACGTCTCGTTTATCGGAACTGCGAATGGAGCTGAAGCCCGGCTTGTCCCCGCCGCGCAATTTCCCTTTAGCACGATCGCTATCAGGGGCTTCGACCGCGCCCGGCCCGCTAGCTTGCTGACGCTCGGCCCCCGAGCGGCGGCTGCAGTCGTGCAGGCACGGGCGTTGCTCCGCCAGAGCCGGCCGGATGTGGTTGTGGGGATGGGCGGTTACGTCAGCTTGCCCGTGTGCGCGGCAGCCAGGCTCGGAGGCACCCCCTTCGTCATCCACGAACAGAACATCGTGCTGGGGCTTGCCAACAAGCTGTGCGGGCGATTCGCTGCGCGCGTGGCGGTTTCGTGGGAAGACACCGTGCAGGCTGCCGGGCCGCGGGCGGTATTCACCGGTAACCCGGTGCTGCCGGAGATCGTTCAACTAGACCGGGAGGAGCGGCGCCCGGGAGCTCTAGACCGCTTCGGCCTCGACCCTTCCCGCAAGACATTGCTGGTCTTCGGCGGCAGTCAGGGAGCTCACCGGATCAACGAGGCGGCCATCGGCCTTGCCAGGAGATGGAGTGACCGCGGCGACCGGCAGGTGCTTCACATCGTCGGTCCAGCCGATTTCGAGGCGGCTCAAGCCGGCGTCGTTGGTGGGGGACAACTGCCCTACAGGATCGTCGATTTCCTTCCGTCGATGCTGGACGCCTATTCCGGAGCAGATCTTGCGCTGTGTCGTGGCGGAGCAACCACTGTGGCCGAGCTCACGACGATGGGCCTCCCCGCGATCATCGTGCCTTATCCGTTCCACCGGGATCGCCAGCAGGAGCGCCACGCGCGCGTTCTACAAGAAGCCGGCGCTGTCGTGACGCTGCCCGATCCGAAGACGACCACGCGATCGGTTGGGGACGCTGCCGATGCCTTGTTCGACACCGACGGTACTTTGGCCACGATGAGCGTCGCTTGCCGCACTCTCAGTCACCCACGTGCCGCGGACGCTTTGGCAGAGGTCGTCCGAGAGGCGGCGGCATGAGACTCTCAACCCCCATGCGTGTGCATTTTGTGGGGATCAGCGGTGTCGGCATGTCCGCCATCGCGAAGGTGCTGCTCGAGCGCGGCTTTGAGATCAGCGGCTCGGACCTGAAGAAGTCTCGAGCCTCGGTCCTCCTGGAGGCGATGGGTGCCGAGGTCTGCGTTGGTCACGATGCGCGGCACGTCGAAGGTGCCGATATGGTCGTGGTCTCCTCTGCCATCCCCCCCACCAACGTTGAGGTGGTGGCGGCTCGCGAAGCTGGGACCGAGATAGTGACGCGCGGGGATGCCCTGGCGGCTCTGGTCAACGACACCGAATCGGTGGTCGTTGCAGGTACCCATGGAAAGACGACGACTACCTCGATGATCGTCTCGATCCTGCAATCGACCGGTGCGGATCCCACCTATCTCGTGGGGGGTGGGCTCAACGATTCCGGTACGAACGCGCGATCCGGGAGCGGGTTGGTTGTCGCGGAATCCGACGAGAGCGACGGCTCCTTCTTGTTGCTTCGCCCTACCATCGGCGTCGTCACGAACGTGGACGCCGACCACCTCGACCACTGGGGCTCGCTGCAGAACATCCAGGATGGCTTTGGGAAATTCGTTTCTTCGGTCACCCGCATCGCCGTTGTGCCGGAGCGAGAGAATCAACTGGTGGCTCGCTGCAAGGAGTTGCAGCTCTCGACGATCACTTTCGGTGAGGCCGGCGATCTGAGGGCCGAGAACCTAACGCTGTACGGAGACCGAACCGAGTTTGCTCTTCGCTACGGCTCCGAAGCTGCGGATGTTGTTCTTCAGGTTCCGGGGGGATACAACGTGGCCAACGCGCTGGCGGCCGCGGGAGCTTGCATCGGGGCCGGCACCGCCGTCGAGGCAGTAGCGCGAGGCCTTTCCACTTTTCATGGAGTGGAACGCAGGTTCCAATGGCGTGGCTCGACTCGTGGGATAACCATCGTCGACGACTACGCACACAACCCTTCCAAGGTAAGGGCGGTTCTGTCGGCGGCGAAGTTAGGGACTCGGGACGGGCGCTGGGCGCGCGTGGTGGCGGTATTCCAGCCCCACCGGTATTCGCGCACGAGAGCGTTCTATCGAGACTTCGGCTGCGCGTTCGCCGACGCCGATCGGATCGTTGTAACCGATATCTACGGAGCGGGGGAGGATCCGGTACCGGGCGTGACGGGAAAGCTCGTTGCCGATGCCGTGTGCACCCGTCTCCCGGGACGACCCGTGGCCTACCTGCCGCACCGCAACGAGCTGCTGGACTATCTCGAGCAGATGACGCACAGTGGCGACGTTCTCTTGACTCTCGGCGCCGGAGATATCACGACCGTGGCAGACGAGTTTCTTGCCAGGCGGGCCGACGGATGACTTTCGCCGAAGTGGCAGAGCGGCTCCGCACCAGCACCCACGCACGCGTCGAGACCGAGTTCAACCTCGCGAGATACACAACGTACCGGCTGGGCGGACCTGCCGCCCTTTACGTCGAGCCGGTTGCGGCTGCAGATCTCCAGTTGTTGGGGGAGGCCCTCCGGGAAGGCGATCCCGGGGCCCCGCCGTCGATATTGATCCTGGGAAGGGGCTCTAACCTCGTGATCTCGGACCAGGGATTTCCCGGCGTGGTCATACGGATGGGAGCGGCGTTCGCGTGGCTCAAGAGCGCCGGACCGACCGGGTTCGTGACAGGAGCTTCGAGTACCCTTCCCCAACTGGCGAACTGGGCTGCCCGCCGGTCGCTGACGGGTATGGAGTTCACGATCTCGATCCCTGGATCGGTCGGCGGGGCGGTCCGGATGAATGCCGGCGCCCACGGAAGTGAGATCTCGGATCGACTGTCCTCGATTACCGTTTTTGATCTCGATGGCCTCGAGTTGCGGCAGCCTTCCGCTTCTTCTCTCGGCTTTGCCTACCGGCGTTCGGAGCTCACGGAGAAGGACCTTGTTATCGACGCAACCTTCCAGCTCGAACCGGGTGACCCGGCATCGATCCGAGAACGGATGGATGGATACCGAAAGCACCGTTCCGATACTCAGCCGGGAGCTGCCCAGAATGCCGGCAGCGTCTTCAAGAACCCCCCGGGAGGATCTGCCGGCCATCTCGTAGAGGCCGCTGGATTGAAGGGATTCCGCATCGGCGGGGCTGCGGTTTCCGAGCTGCACGCCAACTTCTTTATGGCCGGCGAGGGAGCGACCGCTCAAGACATCTACGACCTGGTCCAGGAAGTGCGCCGCCGCGTAAGGGATTCATCGGGAGTGGAGCTCGAGCCGGAGATCCGCTTCGTTGGCCCCTTTGAGGATCGAGCTGCGGAGGCGCTTCAGTGACCGCTACCAGGGCGCGGACCGATCCGCGCATCACGAGGCGGCGGAAGGCGATAGAGCGGTCACGAAAGAAGCGATTCCTCGGCAGCTTAGTGACGGTTGCAATCATCGTCGTGATCGTGTGGGCGGCTTTCTGGTCGCCGCTCTTGCACGTGCATATGGTGCGCGTGTCGGGGTCGCAACATGTCACCCCGGCGGAGGTCGAACGGGTGGCCGGGATCGGCAGCGGCACCAATCTGCTGTTGTTATCGACTTCGAGAGTGGTCCACGCGGTTGAGGGCCTGCCGTGGGTGCGCCGTGCCCGCGTAGAGAGGAGTCTCCCCGGAACCGTTCGCGTCCGCATCCTCGAACGCCATCCCGCATTGCAATTGTCGGTAGGTTCCTCGCACTGGCTGATCGACTCGTCGGGTTATGTCATCGCTGCGGCGCACGGGGGCCATAAGCAGCTACCGACGATCGCGGGAGTGCACGTGCCGCAGGTCCGCCCAGGGCTGCGCCTGACCAGCGCCGCGGGAGCCGGAGCACTGAGGGCGTGGCGCTCGCTGCCCCCTGAGCTGGCCGGCCAGGTGGTGGCGGTGTTCGCTCCTACTGTTGATGCCATCACCATGTCGCTGAAGGACGGAACCACGGTTCGCTATGGAGGTCCCCAGAACCTCAGAGATAAGAACCGCGTGCTGCTTGCGCTTCTTCACAAGACGGTCGTAGAGGGAACGGGGGCCTCGTACATAGACGTGCGGGTACCAACGAGCCCCGCGGTAGCGCCGGTGGTCACGCCCACCCCAGCGGCGTCCACGTCGACGACCGCGTCGCCCACTGCCAGTCCCAGTTCCAGCGCGAGCCCGAGTCCCTCCTCCACCTGACCGCGGCAGGTCGCCGGCGTCGGCCGAGCGCCTGCATTCGCAATGCGGATCGGCGCGCGTGGTTGACGGACGCGGCTTCAGGTACTAGATTCCTCAACCGTTCGTTCAGGTTGACATAACATTAAGCCTGAAGTGGAGGATGAGGGAGTAGACCACCCCTCCTGACCAGGGGAAATGCCGATGTCCGTAAGAACGAGTCGAAGATCCGGCAAGTCTCAACCTGCGGTTCAGGCCGTTAAAGGAGGTCGCATGGCGACAGGACCCCAGAATTATCTGGCCGTGATCAAGGTTGTCGGCATAGGGGGCGGTGGCGTCAACGCGGTCAATCGCATGATCGACGTAGGTCTGAAGGGAGTCGAGTTCATCGCGGTCAACACCGACGCGCAGGCGTTGTTGATGTCCGACGCGGACGTGAAGCTGGACATCGGCCGCGAGCTCACCCGTGGCCTCGGGGCCGGCGCCAACCCGGAGGTGGGGCGGCAGGCCGCCGAGGATCACCGCGAGGAGATCGAGCAGGTCCTGAAGGGCGCCGACATGGTCTTCATCACCGCGGGCAAGGGTGGCGGAACTGGCACCGGCGGCGCTCCTATCGTGGCGGAGATCGCTAAGTCCGTGGGCGCCTTGACGATCGGTGTCGTGACGCGCCCGTTCGGCTTCGAAGGCCGCCAGCGCGCGGTGAAGGCCGAGCAGGGCATCGCGAATCTCAAAGAGAAGGTCGACACCCTGATCGTGATCCCGAACGACCGCTTGATCCAGGTGGGCACGCAATCGACGTCCATGCTCGAGGCCTTCCGGATGGCAGACGAAGTGCTGTTGCAGGGGGTGCAGGGGATCACCGATCTCATCACCACTCCCGGCTTGATCAATCTGGACTTCGCCGACGTGAAAGCCGTGATGACCGACGCCGGATCGTCGCTGATGGGGATCGGTCAAGCGCGCGGTGAAGCGCGTGCTTCGGAGGCAGCTAAAGCGGCTATCTCCTCACCTTTACTGGAAGCGTCAATAGAAGGTGCACGGGGTGTGCTGCTCAATATCGCAGGCGGCTCGGACCTCGGCCTTTTCGAGGTCAACGAGGCAGCCAACATCATCTCGACCGCGGCGCATCCCGACGCCAACATCATCTTTGGAGCGGTCGTCGACGACACGCTGGGAGATGAAGTGCGCGTGACGGTCATCGCCGCAGGATTCGACAGGTGGGGCCAGCGCGAAGCGGAAGAGCTGGTCAAGCCGGATGAGGAGATCTTCTCGCTCGCGGGGGTCGGCGAATCGGACTCGTCCTTCGCTGGGAGCTCGGACCGCGACCATCTCGTCTTCGATGCTGGAGAGGACGACCTCGACATCCCTTCGTTCCTCCGCAACGAATAAAAGCTACCGACCTCTTCCCTATAGACGGGGCCTTCGGGCCCCGTCTATCGCGCCGGGCCACGCTGTGAACCATGAGCCCGCGTTGGATGCCGCCACGAAGGGTGGCGTCGGCGTGCTGACCGATCTCCGGGCGCGGGAGCGAGGTTGGCTCGTTGCCTTCTCATCGCGGCGCGGTGGAGTTAGTGAACCCCCCTTCGATTCGCTCAATTTGGCCGGGCGAGGAGGTGATCGTCCCGATCGGGTCGCCGAGAACCGTCGCCGGGCAGCAGCAGCGATCGACTTCCCGCTGGCTTCTCTGGCGCTGGCGCGCCAGGTGCATGGCACCGGGCGCCTCCACGCCCCTGCCGGAAGATCAGGTGTGCTTGGCGACGGCGACATCATCACGGCGGACGAGCCCGGTCCGGTTCTCGGGATCCTTACCGCAGACTGCGCGGCCGTGCTGCTGGTCGGTGGTCGTGGGATCGCGGTTGCGCACGCGGGATGGAGGGGGTTGGTCGCAGGAGTCATCGAGAGTGCAGTCGACGCGGTCGCGCCGGTCACTGCTACATGGATCGGTCCGTGCATCCACGCCTGCTGCTATCAGGTGGGCCCGGAAGTGATCGAGGCTTTTCGCGCTGCCGGTCTGCCGGTGGCCGGGCCGGATCGGGTCGACCCCTCGGAGGCGTCCTCGTTCGCGCTCCGCCGTGCGGGCGTTGAACATGTCGTTAGCGCCGACGCGTGCACTTCGTGCGATCCGAACTATTTCTCCTACCGTCGTGACGGCGTAACGGGCCGGCAAGGGGCATTCCTGGCCCTCGTTGAGCCCTGATGGCAAGCACGAGTGACTCCACCGCGGGGCTAGAGGAGCGTTTGCTTCGCGTTCGGGAACGCATCGCGACGGCGGCCGAACGATCCGGACGCGATGCCTCGGAGATATCACTGGTAGCGGTATCCAAAACCTTTCCAGCCGGCGTCCTGCAGAGCGCGATCGACGCGGGCGCAACCGACCTGGGAGAGAATCGTGCGCAGGAGTTGAAAGAGAAGGTCGCGGTGCTCGGCAACGCCGTGCGATGGCATTTCGTCGGCCCCCTTCAGACCAACAAGGTGCGTCTGGTCGCCGGGGTCGCCAGTCTGATCCACTCGGTCGATCGCCTCGAGCTGGCCGAGACGATCTCACGCCGGGCGGATTCGGTGGGCACCGTGCAGGACGTTCTGATCGAGGTCAACGTGACGGGGGAGGCGAACAAGCACGGCGTCGAGCCGGCCCGCACGGTGGCTCTGGCGCAAGGTGTGGGGGCGCTCGAACACATCAATGTCACCGGCCTGATGACCATGGCCCCCTTCTCCGAGCAGCCCGAGACCTCGCGTCCCTACTTCCGGCAACTGGCGGCATTGCGAGATGAGGTCGCAGCGGCCCTCCCGGGCGCGATCGGTTTGTCCATGGGCATGTCGCGCGACTTCGAAGTAGGCGTCGAAGAGGGGGCCACCATCGTGCGTGTGGGGGAAGCGATCTTCGGCTCTCGCGCTCATTAGCCGCTTCCAGAGGCCATCTCCGCTATATCCTTCGGCCATGGCCGGCGCGTGGAGGAAAACCCTCATCTACCTTGGTTTGGTCGAGGACGACGAGCCTGACGAGTATGGCTACGAGGACGAACCCGCTCCGGAGCCGGCCCCTCGGTCGATCTCCCGCAGCCCGGAGCCCAGGCCGGCCAGACGCGATGCAGTCGTCCGCACCATCCCAACGCCCCCTTCGGCTCGCTTCCACCTGGTCAGTCCTGCGGCCTTCAACGACGCCCAGGAGATCGGCGACAAGTACCGGGAGGGTTTCTCGGTGATTATGAACCTCGCCGGGGCGTCACCCGACATAGCCCGCCGCCTCGTGGACTTCGCCAGCGGGCTCGCCTATGGATTGGCCGGTTCGATGCAGCAGGTGGCGGACCGGGTGTTCCTGCTAACTCCTCGAGGGGTGCAGGTTTCTGCCGAGGAACGTCGTCGGTTCTTGGAGGAGCGCGGCTTCTTCAATCAGGCCTAGCAGGACCCGCTTTGTTCATCATCTGTTACGCCCTGCAGGCGTACCAATACATCCTGATAGCCCGGATCATCCTGTCGTGGGCGACGATGTTCTGGTCGCCGCCCGACGCGCTCGCCCCCGTGATCCGGGTGATCTACGACCTGACCGAACCGATCATGGCCTTCTTCCGGCGCTTCATCCCGCCGATCGGCGGCCTCGACCTCTCGCCGATCTTCATCTTCATCATCCTGCAGCTGATCATGGGGGCGCTCTGCGGACCTTAAAAGCCGGTTTGTGTTTGCGCTAGATAACACGCGTTTTCGTAACTGATTCTGGGATACTGACGCCATGGAAGTCACCGCCCGCGAGATCCACGACAAGGAGTTCCACGACGCGTGGCGCGGATACAACCAGGAAGAGGTGGACGACTTCCTCGACAAGATCGCGGAAGCCCTGGACCGTCTCCAGCGGGAGAACGTCGCATTGCAGCGGCGTATGACCGAGCTCGACCAAACCGTTTCGACCAGCCGCACCACCGAAGACATGCTGAAGCAGACGCTGGTGAGCGCGCAGCAAGCTGCGGAAGAAGCGGTCGGCAAAGCTAAGGCGAAGGCCGAACAGCTTCTCTCCGAGGCCGGGGAGCGGGCCCGGCAGGTCGATCAGGAAACGACCTCGAAGCTGGCGGAGGCAGAAGCGGAGATCGCCCGACGCATCGGCGAGGACGATCGGCGCCATCAGTTGCACAAGCAAGAGCTGGATCAGACGATCGAACGCCTGGAAACCTACGAGACCGATCTCAAGTCCCGCCTGCAGGGCTTCCTCGAGGGACAGCTGAAGAGCCTGGCCACCCTTCAGAGCCATGCCCGCCACCCCTCGGCCCCCAACGGATCGCCCCGCGAGATGCACACCCAGCCGCCCCCCGTGCAACGGCCGCAGAAGAGGCAGCCCAACACGGGCCCCCTCCCGTCCCGCCAACCCTCCGAACCCTGATTCTTTGCGAGCTCCGCCACCTATGGGGTGGAGCTCCGACCACAAAACAGGGCCGGACCACCTATGGCGTGGAGCTCCGACCACAAAACGGACCCGAGCCACGTCTGGCGGTGGCCCTCCAGTTTGAAATGAAGTCAGGCTTTTCGCAGCCCTACTTCGACTACTCCGCCGTCGATCTCCACGCGGGTCGCGACCGCGTCCGGCGGTGCTCCCTTGTGGTGGGTCGCAGTTGCCAGAGTCTCGCCGGCGATGAAGCTCTCGTGCCGACGCAGCGCGTCGCCAAGATTCCCTGCACCCGACAGCCATAGCTCGATCCGGTCCTCGACCGCCAAACCGCTGGTCTTCCTCAAGTCTTGCGTGGCGCGCACGACCTCTCGCGCCGCGCCCTCAGCCTTCAGCTCGGGCGTGAGGTCGAGATCGAGTGCAACCCCGTAGGCGCCGTCCTGAACGAGCGAGAATCCCTCCCGGCCCTCGACCCGAACGTCTAGATCCTCGCGGCTCAAGCTGATCTCTTCTCCGTCGAGCGACAGAGTGACGGTGTCTCGGGCCTCCAGCTCTGCTACGAGCGCGTGCGCGTCACTCTCTTCGAGCTTCTTTGCAACGTCCTTGACCCGCCGCCCGAAACGTGGCCCAAGCGTGTTGAAGCGCGGTTTGATCGAGTAGGAGACGAGCTCCTCGAGGCCGTGGGCGATCTCTACATCTTTGACGTTCAACTCTTCTGCCACCAGGGGAGCAAGGCTGCTCAGGTCCTCGCGCTCGTTCGAGGGCAGCACCACCAGGGCGCGGGCCAGCGGCTGTCGCACTCTGACTTTCGCTTCAGTGCGGGCCGAGCGCCCGAGAGCCACGACGCGCCTCACCACCGACATCTGGTGGCGCAGATCGTCGTCGGCCCATTCCGGTGGAACGACCGGCCAGTCACTGAGGTGAACCGAGTCCGGAGCAACCGCGGCCGGCGAAGTGAGGTTCGTGTAGATCTCGTCGCTTACGAATGGTGTGTAGGGAGCCGAGATCTGCGCCACGGTTACGAGGCACTCCCACAACGTGAGGAAGGCAGAAGCCGTATCTGCATCCTGGCCCGATCTCCAGAATCGCCTGCGCGACCGCCGCACGTACCAATTGGAGAGATCGTCGACGAAGCTCTCTAGGCGTCGGCCCCCGGACGCAGCGTCGAGAGAATCCAACGTGGCAGTTACGACCTCGACGGTGTCGCCCAGCTCGGCAAGGATCCAGCGGTCGATCACCGGTCGCTCCGTCACGGGCAGCGATTGGCTGCCGGGGTCGAAGCCTTCGAGCGAGGCGTACGTGATCCAGAACGCGTATGTGTTCCAGAGGGTCATGAGGTGCTTGCGCAATGCCTCCTCGACTATCTGAGCGGACATCCGCCTCGAAGCCCATGGATTCCCCGCGGTGAGCAGGGTCCATCGCAAGGCGTCGGCGCCCTGCGCGTCCAAAACCGTCCAGGGATCGATCACGTTGCCAAGCGACTTCGACATCTTCTTGCCGTTCGCATCCACGATGTGACCCAACACCACCACGTTGCGATAGCTGTTCTGCCCCCGCACGAGTGTCGCGATAGCAAGGAGCGAATAGAACCAGCCACGCGTCTGGTCGATCGCCTCGGATATGAAGTCGGCGGGAAACCTCTTCTCGAAAACGTCCTCGTTCTCGAACGGGAAATGCCATTGAGCGAACGGCATCGCGCCGGAGTCGAACCATGCGTCGATGACCGCAGGCACCCGCCGAGCTTGGTCGCCGCACTGAGGGCAAACCAGAAGGATCTCGTCTACATGCGGACGGTGCGGGTCGAACCCCGCCAGGTTCAGGTGCGAGAGCTCTTCTAACTCCTGAAAGGACCCGACACAGGTTGCATGCCCCTCCCCGCATCTCCAGATCGGCAGCGGCGTCCCCCAGTAACGGTCGCGCGACAGCGCCCAATCCACGTTGTTCTCGAGCCAGTTGCCGAAGCGGCCGAACTTGATAGTCGGAGGTTGCCAGTTGATCTCTTCGTTCGATGCTTGCAGCTCGGCTCTCATCTGCGAGGTCCTGATGTACCAATCCTTGTGCGGGTAGTAGATCAAGGCGGTCTGACAACGCCAGCAGTGCGGATAGGAATGCTCGTAGTCCTCGGCTTTGAGCAAAAGGTCTCGCTCCTGCAGGTCGGCGATGATCCGGGGGTCTGCCTCTTTCACCTGCAGGCCCGCGAAGGCTCCCCCCTCTTCGATCACGCGACCGGAAGGGTCGATCATCTGCGCGACCGGCAGATCCTCCGCTTTGGCGACCTCCATGTCCTCCTCCCCGTAGGGAGCAAGGTGCACGATCCCGGAGCCGTCATCGGTGGTGACGAAGCCGGCTGCATATGCCCGATGACCCTTCGCCCCCGGCTCGACGAAGCCGTAAGGGGGCAGGTAGCGTCTGCCCACCAATCCGTCGCCGGCGATCTCCTCTGCTATCTCCGCGGCCTCCCCGATCAGCTCGTCGACCCTGTCGCGCGCCAGCACCAGCCAGTGTCCAGGAAGCACCGGATCGGCAACCTTGGCGTAGATGAGCCCGGGATTCACTGCAACGGCCATGTTTGCGACGAGCGTCCAGGGAGTGGTCGTCCAGATCAGAAGCGCCGTCTCGGGCTCGTCTTCCAGTGGAAAGCGGACGTAGGCCGAGGGATCCGTGACCATCTTGTATGCGTCGGTCTGATGCTGCTCGTGCGCAGAAAGCGACGTCTCGCAGCGGGGGCAGTAGGGGACGACGCGGAAATCCTCTTCGAGCAGACCTTTGTCCCAGATCTGTTTTAACAACCACCACACCGTCTCGATGTAGCTCGGGTCAAGCGTCCAGTAAGCGTCGTCCATGTCGACCCAAAAGCCGATGCGCTCCGTGAACAGCGCGTGCTCGTCCACGTATCTCTTGACGGAATCCCTGCACAACTGGACGAAGGTCTCGATTCCCACCTTCTCCTCGATGTCCCTCTTCAGCTTGATGCCGAGCTCTTTCTCGACTTCAACCTCGACCGGGAGCCCGTGGCAGTCCCAGCCCGCCTTACGGAAGACGTAGCGCCCCCTCATGGTCTGGAAGCGGCAGAAGATGTCCTTGAATGCCCTCGGCTCCACGTGGTGGATGCCCGGTTTGTTGTTGGCGGTCGGCGGCCCTTCGTAGAAGACCCATTCCGGGCGGCCTTGCCGCTGCTCCAGCGAGCGATGGAAGATGTCGCCCTCGGCCCACGCCTGGGCCACCCGCTTTTCCATCTCCGGGAAGGAAACGCGGGTGTCTACGGGGCGATAGGGGCGAGAAGCCATGCCGGAGACTTTAAAGCGAGGGGCAGCTCTGACCCAGAAACAGGCTCCGCCGCCTGCTATCCTCCCCTGCCCATGAGCCCGGCGAAGAAGCCGTCCACGTCCAGATCCTCTGCCTCCAAGACGGCCGGCAAGAGAAGCATCGCGAAGAAGTCCGTGTCGAAGAAGACCGCGCCCAAGAGAACCCCGGCCAAGAGCTCGTCGGCCGGGAAGACCGCGCGTGGATCCGCCAAGACGACCAAGACCGGCAAGACCACCAAGAAGGCATCGGGGGTTCGAAAGGGAGCGGAGGCTCCCAGCCGCAAGAAGACAGTGGCCGTGAAAGTGCCCGACAAGAAAGCCACCACATCCAAGCCCACCCCGGCGTCCAAACCCACCGCGGCGTCCAAATCCACGGCGGCGTCCAAATCCACGGCGGCCGAAGCCAAGGCCAAGGATCAGCCCCGGGAGGTGACGGCGGCTCCCAAGCGGCGGGGCAAGCGTCCCGGGCTTCCCCCCATGACATTGAAGAAGACGGCTCCCAAGAAACCGTCGCCGGCGCGGCCCACCAAGTTCGAGAAGGGTGATATTGCCGAGATCCGCGGTCGGTTGGAGGAGGAGCGGGCCGAGCTCGAGCGCCGGATCGAAGAGATAGAGGCGAACGTCTTTGAAAAGACGCAATCGGATCTGACCGGAGAGGCCGGCTTCGACGAAGACTTCGCAGACGCGGGCACGGCCACCTTCGACAGGGAACGGGAGCTCTCGATCCAGAACAACATCCGTGACCTGATCGAGCAGATCAACCGGGCGATCTCACGGATCGATCAGGGGATCTACGGCACCTGCGAGCGGTGCGGGCGACCTATCGACGCACCCCGGCTGAAGGCGCTGCCCCACGCCCTCCTCTGCATGGACTGCAAGCGGCGTGAGGAACGCGCCCGCTGAGCCTCTCCCTCCCGACAATTCCAGAGAGGTGACCGGCTCCGGACAAGGATCTTTGAAGTCATTACGCGTCCTGATTCCCGTCGCTGCAATCGTGGTGACCCTCGATCAGACGACCAAACAATTCGCCGTAACCCACTTCCAGGACCATCCCTTCGATGTCATCAAGGGGGTACTGACGTTCCGGCTGACGTTGAACTCAGGGGGCGCTTTCGGGATCCTGCAAGGCGTTCCCGGTCTTTTCCTCGCCGCCACGGTGCTCGTCGTCGCGCTGCTGGTGGTCTGGGTGCGGCGGCTTTCCGATCAGAGAATGCTGATCCCCCTCGGCATGATGCTGGGCGGGGGGCTCGGGAACGCTTCCGATAGGCTTTTTCGGCATCTTGGGGGCCGGGTCGTGGATTGGATCGATTTCCACGTGTGGCCCGTCTTCAACCTCGCCGACTCGGCCATCGTTGTGGGCGTCATATTGGTGATCTTCATGAGCAGCAGGAAAGCGGCCCCCGAGAAGTGATCAGTTTCAGCCCTTCCGCCGCGGAAGTGGGTTCCCGGACCGACCTCGTCCTTGCCCGCCGCGCCGGTGTCTCCCGTCGCTCCGCATCCAGCGCGGTGGCGGCCGGTGACGTTCTGGTGGCGGGCCGGCGAGTCAGGCCCGGTCATCGGCTGGGACCCGAGGAGGTCGTCGAAGGCTCGGTCGAGGAACCGGCCCGTGCGGCGCCGGGAGCCGAGGACATCTCCCTGGAGGTGCGGTATTCGGACGACAGGGTGCTGGTCGTGTCCAAACCGGCAGGCTTGGTTACCCACCCTGCCGGCGGCCACGACAGCGGCACCCTCGTGAATGCCCTCCTGGGTCTCGGCCTGAGCTTGTCGGGCGAGGGAACCGAGCGGCCCGGGATCGTGCACCGGCTGGACAAGGGAACCTCGGGGCTGTTGCTGGTGGCCCGCGACGATGAGGCTCATGCATCCCTCACGCGCTCTCTTCGCGCCCACCGCATCGAGAGGACCTATCTCGCGCTCGTGCGGGGGAGGCCACCGGCGGCCTCCGGCACGATCGAGGCTCCGATCGCACGCCACCCCCGGCGCCGGACGGTGATGGCGGTTGTTCCCGAGGGCCGCCCTGCGGTCAGCCACTACCGGGTGCTGGATCGGAACGAGGACCTATCGTTGCTGGAGGTGAGGCTGGAGACGGGCCGGACCCACCAGATCAGGGTGCACCTTTCCCACATAGGACACCCGGTGCTGGGGGATGCGGCCTACGGCGGTGTGTCCGAGCTCTCCCGGAGGCTTTCTCTGGCAAGGCCGTTCCTCCATGCGATAAGGCTCTCGTTCCCGCATCCCGGCACGGGGGTGACAGTCGAGGTCGAGGACGAGCTCCCCGGCGACCTCCGGGCGGTCCTCGATGCCGCCTCCTTGCGGATATCCCCGGCGCCACGGGGGGCCGGGCACCGCAGACCGATAGCTAGTGCTATCGATAGAAAAGTTCCTTTCTTTCTGACAGAATGGCCGTGATCGTTCTGCGACGGCTCTCGCGGGGCGGAATGCAGAATCCGAAGCGGCCGGACCCAGGCATCGGTGCCGCCGGCGATGGAGCCCGTGGGCAACGAGCTAGCCACGAGCAAGGAGGCACGACTTGGCCAGGATCAGCTATGACGAGCAGACCGCTGCAGCGTTCAAGGCAGTCCGCGAGGTCCCGCGTGACGGACTCTCGGAGTGGCGCGAGGCGGTACGACGTCACCTGCGCCCGACTCAGGGAATGACTCTGGTGGACATCGGCGCGGGGACCGGTGCGTTCGCCGCGGCATTCAGCGACTGGTTCGACCTCAGCGTCCTCGCAGTCGAACCGTCGGCCGCGATGCGGGATCAGATCCCGCAGACACCAGCCATCCAGGTGCTTGAGGGAAATGCGAGCGCCTTACCGCTCCCAGATGAGTCGGCAGACGCCGCATGGCTTTCCCTTGTCATTCAGCACATCCCAGACCTGGGTGTCGCCGCACAGGAGATCCGCCGCGTTCTCCGCCCCGGGGCCCCCGTCCTCATCCGACAGGGCTTCCCGGACAGATACGAGCCCTCGGGGGACCTCAAGCTCGACAGGATCGAACTCGTCCGATGGTTCCCTGAGACCGCTCGGATGATCGATACCTTCCCTTCGCTGGGGAATACGTGCAAGGCGTTCGCGGCCGCAGGATTCCACCAGGACGCTCTTGAGCAGGTTCGTGAGACGTACCCGGCCAGCCTCGCGGACTTCCTCGGCCAGGTGGACACTTTCCGCCACGCCGACACCACCATGCGCAGTCTCACCGAGGACGAGTTTCTCCGCGGTAAAGAGCGCCTCCGCCGTGCCGTGCGACATGCCGAGGACACGACGCACCCGGAAACCAGAAGCAACTGGCTTGACCTCTTGGTTCTGCGCTGACGTTCGCAAGGCGAAGCCCGATGTCCCCTGACCGATAGAAAAGTTTCTTTCTGACACAATGAAGTATGCGTATAGCGACGGCTCTCACGTTGCGGAATGGGGACCGGGAGAAGCTGGCCAAGATCGCCTCGTCTCGGGCGGCCGAGGCGGGGCTGGCGCGACGGGCCAGGATCGTGCTGCTGGCGGCGGAGGGCCTGCCGCACACGGAGGTCGCCCACCGTGCCGGGGTAAGCGTGCCGGTGGTCCGCCACTGGCGTTCCCGGTACCGGGCCGCCGGGATCAGGGCGCTGGAGGACCTGCCCCGGTCCGGGCGGCCGAAGACCGTCGATGAAACCAGGATCGTGGTCACGACGCTGGAGCGCCCGCGCGAGCATCTGGGCGTGACCCACTGGTCGTCGCGGCTGCTGGCTCGCGAGCTGGGCATCTCCTCGGCCAGCATCGTGGAGACATGGCGGAAGTGGGACCTGCGGCCGTGGCGGCGGCAGAGCTTCAAGTTCTCCACCGACCCGCAGTTGGAAGCTAAGCTCACCGACATCACCGGGGTGTACCTGAACCCGCCGGAGACCGCGGTCGTCGTCTGCGTGGACGAGAAGTCGCAGATGCACGCCCGCGATCGGACCCAGTCGATCCTGCGGATCGGGCCGGGCCCGCCGGAGAAGGCCAGCCTCGGCTACATCCGGCACGACACGACTTCGCTGTTCGCCGCGCTGGAGACCGCCGCCGGCCAGGTCGCTGATGCCTGCTACCCACGCCATCGTCACCAGGAGTTCCTGAAGTTCCTCACGATGGTCACCGCCGCCTATCCCGGCCGCGAGCTGCACGTGGTCTGCGGCAACGACGCAACCCACGAGAACCCGAAGCTGAAGGCCTGGCTCAGAGAGAACCCTCGGGTAAGGCTGCACTTCACGCCGGCCGGGTGCTCGTGGCTGGATCTGGTCGAGGTGTTCTTCTCGATCATCACCCGCCAGGCCACTGGGAGCGGCACCTTTACCTCGGGCAAAGACCTCATCGCCAGGATCGGCGAGTTGATCGACGGCTGGAACGACCGTGGCGAGCCATTCGTCTGGACCAAGACGCCGGCGCACCACTGACCCCTGATCAGACGGAAAGAAACTTTCCGGGCAGGGAGCAGGAGGCCTCGCAAAGCCAGTTGTTGCCTGCGTGCAGGGATCCCCCGATCGTCCACAGGCTGGGCACCTTGTTATCCCCAGGAAGGATGCCCGAGACTGACTTTGGGGCCCGGGGCCGGCGGATCTTGCCTGGTCACGGAGGCGTCCTTGAAGCGCGGGGGCCGGGGGTGTACTAAAGAACAGCAGTGTAATTTTCGCCTGGAGAAAGAACCTATGAGCTTCGTTCACCTGCATGCGCACACCGAATATTCGATGCTGGACGGCGCCAGCCGGATCGGAGAGATGTTCGAGGCCGCCGGAGAGGCCGGCATGCCTGCGTGCGCGATCACCGATCACGGGGTGATGTACGGGGTCCTCGACTTCTACAAGACGGCCCGCACCCACGGCGTCAAACCGATACTGGGCATGGAGGGATACCTCTTCGCGGGCGATCGCCGGGAGAAGCCGCCGCAACGAGAAAACGGCGACAGGACCTTCCATCTCACCCTTCTAGCCGCCAACAACACGGGGTACAAGAACCTCGTCAAGCTTTCGTCCAAGGCATGGCTCGAGGGATTCCATTACTACCCACGAACCGACCATGGGCTGCTGGCGGAACTATCGGAGGGGCTCATCTGCCTCTCGGGGTGCCTGTCGGCTGAGATCCCCAAGCTGATCGTTTCGGGAGATCTCACCGGAGCACGCCGAAAGGTTGCCGAGTACCGGGAGGTATTCGGGGACCGCTTCTACCTCGAGCTGCAGGAACACGGCATCCCTGTGCAGGCGAAGTTGAACGACGACCTCGTCGCTATCGGAAGGGAGATGGGCATCCCATGGGTCGCGACGAACGATTCCCACTACACCCACAAGTCGGATGCAGGAGCTCACGAGGTGCTGCTGTGCATCAACACCGGCAGCGAGCTGTCCGATCCGACCCGCTTCAAATTCGACTCCGACGAGTTCTATCTGAAGACACCAGAAGAGATGGCTGCCAAGTTCCAGCGCTGGCCGGGAGCATGTGAGACCACGCTCGAAGTGGCCGATCGATGCGACGTGACCATCGAGCTCGGCAACCTCTTACTCCCTCGCTTCGATGTGCCCTCCGGAAAGACGCTCGACGGCTACCTGACCGAGCTTGTCTGGGAGGGGATCTCCCGCCGGTTCGACGACGTCACCCGCGAGCTACGTGAACGCGCCGAGTACGAACTGCGCGTTATCGGCGAGATGGGTTTCGCAGGCTATTTCCTGGTGGTCCAGGACTTCGTGAATTGGGCCAAACAGCACGGGATACGCGTGGGGCCGGGTCGAGGCAGCGCCGCAGGTTCGGTGGTTTCGTATGCCCTCGGCATCACCGAGTTGGACCCGATGCGCTACGACCTGATGTTCGAGCGCTTCTTGAATCCGGGGCGCAAGCAGATGCCCGATATCGATATCGACTTCGATGAGCGGCGGCGCGGGGAAGTCATTCGCTATGTCCAGGAGAAGTACGGCAGCGACCACGTCGCCCAGATCGTTACCTACGGCACCATCAAGGGAAAGCAGGCGATACGCGACTCCGCGCGCGTTCTGGGTTTTCCCTACGCCGAGGGTGACCGCCTCACCAAGATGTACCCCGCGTTGGTGATGGGCCGCGACTCTGGTTTGGAGAGGGCGATGGAGAGCTCCGCCGAGCTAAAGGAGGCTTACGCGGCCGGAGGCGCCGCAAAGGAGATCATCGACACCGCCCACAAGATCGAGAACCTGAAGCGGTCGGCGGGCATCCATGCTGCTGGCGTGGTGATAGGCCGCGATCCCTTGGTCGAGCACATACCCCTGAAGCGCGGCGATCACGGAGAGGTCGTTTCGCAGTTCGACATGAGCGGGGTCGAGGAGCTGGGGCTCCTGAAGATGGACTTCCTTGGGTTGCGCAACCTAACGGTGATCGAGCTGACCCGCGACTACATCAAAGCCAATCGCGGAGCGGACGTCGACGTCGACCACCTCTCGTTCGACGACCCCGCCGTCTACGAGATGCTGAAGCAGGGCGATACCGACGGGGTTTTCCAGATGGAGTCGGAAGGCATGCGCCGCTACCTGGTCCAACTACAGCCCAGCCGATTCGAGCACGTCATGGCGATGATCGCGCTGTACCGGCCCGGCCCGATGGAGCAGATCCCCACCTACGTCGAGCGCATGCATGACGCTTCCAAAGTCGAGTACCTGCACCCGGCTCTGGAAGAGGTCACGAAAGAAACCTTTGGCGTTCTGGTCTTTCAGGAACAGATCGTTCAAACCCTGCAGCGGATCGCCGGTTACTCACCGGGCGAGGCGGATCTGGTGCGCAAGGCCATCGGGAAGAAGAAACGCGACATCATGGCCGCCGAGCGCCCTCGTTTCATCGACGGCTGTCAGCAAGCTGGGGTGGGGGAGGCTCAAGCGATCAAGCTCTGGGAGTTGATCGAGCGGTTCGCCGACTATTCCTTCAATCGCGCTCACGCCGCGGGCTACGCGCAGATCGCCTATCAAACCGCATGGCTGAAGGCTCATTACCCCGTGGAGTACATCGCCGCGCTCCTGACCTCCGTGAAGGACAACAAGGATTCCAAGCCCTATTACTTGCACGTGGCGCGCAAGATGAAGATCCCCGTTCTGATCCCCGACGTCAACTCCTCGGATCGCGACTTCACACCGGTCGGAGAATCGGTCCGATTCGGGCTCTCTGCGGTCCGCCACGTCGGTGAAGGCGTGGTCGAAAAGATCGTCGAGGCAAGGACACAGAACGGAGCCTTCGAATCCTTCCCGGATTTCTGCCGGAAGGTCGACTTCACGTGCCTGAACAAGAAAACCATCGAATCACTGATCAAGGCAGGCGCCTTCGAATCGCTGGGTCACACGCGGAAGGGTTTGCTCGAGAGCGCGGAGTCCATCTGCGGAGACGTTATAGGGAGCCGGAGGCAGTTGGAGATCGGACAGGACTCGTTGTTCGACAGCGACGATGATCACAGTCGTCCCATCGCTCTCGACGAATTTCCCCGAGAGATCCTGTTGGCGATGGAGCGAGACGTTCTGGGTCTCTATGTCTCCGATCATCCCTTGCTCGGTGTCGAGGGCCTGCTCGCGCGTATGACCGACTCTTCTATCGCCTCGCTCAGCGGAAAGAAGCCCGGCGAAGCCGTCACGATCGGTGGCCTCGTCGCCGAAGTTCGCAAGAAAGTGACGAAACGCGGTGAGGTGATGGTTCTCCTCGACATCGAAGACATGTCCGGGGCGATCGTGGAAGCTTTGATCTTTCCCAAGACATACGAACAGAGTGCGCACCTCCTGCGTCCCGATGCGATCCTGTTACTCAAAGGGCGAGTGGATCGGGACGTGCGCGACGACTCGGTGAAGGTCGTCGCCCAAGAGGTGATCGAGCCGAACCTGGGTGACGAGCGGCCGCTTGTCATCAATCTGCCGGCAGGCTCGTGCACGTCTAACACGGTTCAGGGACTGAAGGAGGTTCTTGCCAGCCATCCCGGCACGACACAGGTGTTTCTGCATCTGGTGACGACCATAAAGACGACGGTCTTCCGCTTGGGCAGCGAGTTCTACGTCGATACCCACAACGGTCTCCACGCCGAATTGAAAGCTCTTCTGGGACCGAACGCAGTCATCACGATCTAACCGGATCGCGCGCTCCTGTCGCGCTGAAAACGATGGGATCGCTCGTGGCCTCGCCAGGGCCCATCTGGAGAACCAGGTGTTCCTCGCCTACCCGGGGCCGGGCGGCAAGCATCTAGTGTGCGTTCATGCTCGAACTGTCCGACGCGCGTGAGGAGCGTGTTCCGTTTCGCATCGAACGACCGACGCGTCGTCAGCGGCCCACCATGGAGGCGGGGGTCAAGGAGACCGTGCAAGATGTCCGCCTGCGCGGCGATATCGCCGTGCTCGAGTGGACGAGCAGGCTCGATGGCGTCCGGTTGGCTCCGGATCGGTTGCGGGTCGAGCCCGAAGCCATCGCAGCGGCGCGCTCGCAAACACCGTCAGGTCTCGCGGATGCGTTCGATGCTCTCGCGGCCGGGTATCGACGGTCGTACCAACAGAGCCCCCTCCTCGGGTGGCTCGAGCGCGGTGCAGGCGAGACGGCAGGGGAATTGGTGCGCCCGTTACGCCGGGTTGGGATCCACGTACCGCCGGATATCCCCGGCCGCCTCTCGGGCCTGATCGGGAACATCCAAGCGGCTCGGGTTGCCGGGGTCGACGGGATAGCGGTCTGCTCGGCCCCCACCGGCTCGGGCGAGATCGCGGATCCCGTCCTCGCTGCATGTTCCATCTGCGGGGTCGACGAGGTGTATCGCGTCGGCGGCGTTCCAGCCGTTGCGGCGATGGCCTACGGCACGGAAACGGTTCGGCCGGTGGACAAAGTGATCGCGAGTGGCGGCCCGGAGGTGGCGCACGCGCTGAGGTTGGTGCGCGGCTGGGTGGGAACCGGCACCGAGCCCGGCCCCCCGGAGCTCGTCATCGTTGCAGACGAGACCTCGTCTCCCCAGACGCTTGCGGAAGACCTCGCCGCCCATGCGGCCCGAGGAGCGCAGGGCTCGCATGTGCTCGTGACGGCGTCACCGGAGCTGCTTCAAGCAGTGGTTGCGGCGCTGGATATGGAGGTCTCTGCGCACGATCCCTCGGGAGACGTGGAGAACGCACTGGTGGAAGGGGGCCGCGGCATCCTCGTGCGAGATCTGGATCAAGCGTTCGAGCTAGCGAACGCTTTCGCCCCCGAGTGCCTGATGCTTTCGATAGCCGACGCGGAGACGACGTTGCCGCGCGTGCGCAATGCCGGCTCGGTCCTCCTCGGCGACTCGCCGGCGGCTGCGGCCCCCATCTTCGGTACCGGCGGACTCCTGCCGTCGAGCGGCAGAGCTCGGTGGGAGTCTGCGGTGTCCCCGCGCGACTTCATCAAGACGATCCCGGTCACTGGAGCGGAACCCTCGCTTCCCACGGAGGCTTCGCACCTGCGTGCCCTTGCGGAGGCGGAAGGATCCGAGACCGGCGCGCTCGGTGTGGATCTTCGGCGATCGTGAGCGAAGCACGCGGGGGGAGCGAAGGATTCACCGTGCTTCCTTCTGTTGATATCTCAGGAGGCAGGTGCGTTCGGGTTCTGCAGGGCCGCTTCGGCTCCGACTCGGTCTACTCGGACGATCCGGTGGAGGTCGCGATCGGCTTCTGTTCTGCGGGCGCCCGCTGGCTACACGTGGTGGATCTGGATGGTGCCAGGACGGGCATCCCCGCCAACCGGGAACTGGTTCTGGAGGTGGTCAGACGCGTGCCGCGGCCCGTGCAAGCCGGTGGAGGCGTCACGAATCGGGAACACGTCGAGGAGTTGCTGGCCGCCCGAGCGACGCGTGTCCTTCTAACGGCCGCGGCCTTGAACGATGACGTCGAAGTAGCCGAGATCTGCAAGCGGTACGGGGAGAGGATCGCAGTGTCTCTCGACGTCACGGGGGGACACCTCGAAGGCGACCAGTGGAAGGTCGGGACGGGGGCGGCGGTGACCGACGTGGTTGCCGCGTTCGAAGACGCGGGAGCTTCGAGGTTTGTCTACACCGACGTGTCGCGCGACGGCACGATGAAGGGGCCCGATCTCGAAGGTCTGGCACGGGTTACCGCGCTCACTCGGCTGCCGGTGGTAGCCGCAGGCGGCATCAGTTCGCTCGATGAGCTACGTGCAGTGGCGAGGATGCGCCGCGACGGTGTGGCAGGTGCGATCGTGGGCCGGGCTCTCTACGATCACAAGTTCCATCTCGGTGAGGCTATCCATGCTGCGGACGGGGCCGCCTCCGAGTTCTACGAGCCGCCTCTGGTAGAGGGCTGAGCTCGACCCTCGTCGATCCCCAGGCGCCAGATCCGTTCTCCTTCCGCGAAGACATCTGTGGGGGCGAAACCGACGGCGCGAGCAACGCGTTCGGAAGCAGCATGCTCTGGATGGATGTGGGCTCGAACCTCGTCAACGAGCGCGTACCCGGCGAGCCACTCGATGATCGATCTCGCGGCTTCGCTCGCATACCCGCGGCCCTGCCATGGTTGCCCCATCACCCAGGCCAGCTCGGCGCGGGAGCCGGACACCGTGGCCTGCATCGTGCCAACCGCGGCATCATCGGCGCGCCTGCGCACGATCCAATTGAGCCATAGCTCCTTTCCGTCCGCGGAGAGTCTCCGAGCGAGGACCTCGTAGCGGGCACGTAGTTCTTCCAGCGTCAGCGGTGCTCCTCCGATGAACCGGTGCAGCCCTTCGTCCTTGAGGAGGGGAAAGAGCAGATCGGCGTGATCCACCTGCAGTGGGGTCAGAAGCAGGCGCTCGGTTTGTATGTCCGATTCCAGATCGAGATGGTTCCACACGTTCAGAACCTGGACTCTTCGAAGAGCTTCCTACAGGAGATCAAGCGCGGAGAACCCGCCGCTAGGATGCGGCCTCGATGAGGACCCTCCTGCTGCACGACGACGCGATCCGGAGCCCAGAGATGCGGCACGAGATCGGCGAGCCAGTGATGGACCCCCTCGTCTTTATCGATCATGACGGGCGCCGGATCGTGGTGGGTAGCTCGCTCGAAGCGAGCATCTTCGAAGCGCGGGAGGACGTCGTCGATGAGTTTTGGAACATGTTCGACCTCGGCATCGAAGAGTTGGTCAAGGATCCCTCCTTCCCGCAAACTCTCTTCGGTGCAGAGACGGCACTGCGGGCCGTACGCAGGTTAGGCGTATCCGAGGTCGTCGTTCCGCCAACGTTCAGGGTCCTAACCGCCGATCATCTCCGCGAGCATGGTGTCACCGTCACCGTAGACCCGGAGGCGTGGATCGCCCGAAGGAGGCACAAGTCTCCCTGGGAGTTGGAAGGCATCGAACGCGCTCAGCGGGCTGCGGAGAACGCGATGCTCGCAGCGGCCCGCATGCTCCGGGAAGCAGAACCAACGGCGACAGGCCAGCTTCGCTTCGAAGGTGAGATCTTGACAGCAGAGTGGGTCCGGCAGGCGATGGTGGCCGAGCTGCTCGCCCAGGGAGCCGAATCCGAAGACATCATCATCCACTCCGGCGATGCCTGCTTGAAGGGGCACGAGATGGGCACCGGACCGATCCTCCCCGACCAATCGTGCATCATCGACTGCTTTCCCAGGGATCGAAAGACAGGTGTCTATTCGGACATGACACGGACGTTCGTTCCCGGCACGCCCTCCGAGAAGCTCAAAGACCTGCACACGCGTTGCCGCGAGGCGCTAGACATCGCCTACGAGAACATCAAACCCGGTTCCGACTCGGCTCACCGGAAAGTCTCCGACTATTTCCACGAGAACGGGTTCCCCACGCGGGAGCATCACGACGGCGACGGGCCGTTAGAGGAAGGTTTCTGGCATTCGCTAGGCCACGGCGTCGGGCTGCAGGTGCACGAGAGGCCTTCGCTGGGGAGACGCTCGGATGAGCTTCAGGAGGGTGACGTCGTTGCGGTGGAGCCGGGTCTCTACTTCGGTGGCGTCGGGGGAGTGCGTCTGGAGGACACGGTGCTCGTTACGGAAGGTGGGGTGGAGTTCTTGACCGATCCCTTCACCTACGATCTCGAACCCTAGCCCCGTCCCGAGCCTGCGGCTCAGCCGCTGTGGTGTTGAAGCTCCTGCGCTTGGTCGGCGGATAGGTTCAGGTGAACGGCTTGATCGGTCAGTTCTCCGATGGCGTCTGCCGGAACGAAATGCTCGGTGCCGAGGAGCCCATGCTTGAACGAGATGCCCGAGAAGATGTCCTTCTGCACGTCCGCCACGACGGTTGCGACCTTACCGATCTCCTCACCATCAGAGCTGTACACAGGGGTTCCCTTATCCAGTGCCATCCATGCGATGGGGCGCCCAGCGTCGGTCATGGTCGGACATCTTAGAGGCCCGCTCCCGGATCCGGCGGCGGCGGAGCGAAACACACCCCGCGTCCCGTTAGGTAAGCGGGCGAAACGGTTCGGTTTGACCGTGGCGATGCTGCTCTTGACCGGATGTGCGGCGGGAACCGTAACGAAAGGAAGGCCACCCACTACCGGCCCACCGAGGGTGCAGCCTGCTGTCGTTCAGCGTCACGCCCAGTGGTTCGACAGGAACGACCCGAGCCGGCCCGCAGGCTCGCAGGGAGAGCTGGTGGCCGGCTCTTACCTGCTCGCCCGGCTCGAGCAGGCCGGTTATCTCGTCAAGTTGGACCCGGTTCCCGTAGGGAACCTCCTGCACTCGACCAACGTGATCGCCCTAGCGCCCTCCGGGACCTCCTCGACCGTCATCGTCGTGAACTACGACACTGCGCCCGCGGTCCCCAGCGATGGTGCCGCGATCGGCACTTTCCTCGAGGTGGCGCGCGCCCTGCGGGTGATGGAGCCGCTGCACTCGGTAGAGTTCGCCGCGCTGGGCGCCGAGCATGTCAACGTGGATGGGGGCCAGGTGGGCTCTCGCAGCCTGATCGAGCTGCTAAAGCAGCAGAGCAGCAGGCCTCAGATCATCCGCCTCGCAGACGTCGCGAACACCACCGGGCCTATCTCCGCCGCGGGCCCTGCTGCGGCGTCCCTCCGCAGGGCGGCGGAGGATCTTCATATCCACCTCGCAGCATCCGGAACGCTGAGCCGCGACGTCTTCGCCAGCGCGGGATTCCGCGAAACCGTGATCCAGGGTGGCCCCACGCTGGGGCCGGTTCTGCTTTCCTACTTGCGCCACGAGTAGGGCCGTCAACAGGACCTTAGGGTCGGAGGTCGATGTCTTACTTGCCGCGTCTGCTCGACGCCTCTCGCGCTCGCCTCCGGGATCTTCGTGCCGCCGGCCGCAAGGATCTGGAAACGGCAGCTGCCGAGGCCGAACCTCCTCGCGCCTTCCGGGCCTCGTTGACCCACGAGGGCATCGCCGTGATCGCCGAGATCAAGCGGGCTACCCCCAGCCGAGGAGCGCTTGCGCCCGGTCTGGACGCGGGGGGCATCGCACGCGCATACGCAGCAGGCGGCGCGGCCGCGATCTCCGTGCTTACGGAGCGTGCAGACTTTGACGGGTCGTTGGACGATCTCGGTGCTGCCCGACAGGCAGGTCTGCCGATCCTGCGCAAGGACTTCATCCTGGATGAGATCCAGATACTGGAATCGCGGGCAGTGGGGGCGGATGCCGTCCTGTTGATCGTGCGCTTGCTTGGTGACGATCTGAGACAACTGATCGACTCGTGCCGCGCTCTGGGCATGGACCCGCTGGTCGAGGTCTTCGATGAAGTCGATCTCGCGCGAGCGCGGGCTGCGGGGGCGGAGCTGATCGCGGTGAACCATCGCGATCTGGAGAGCTTCGAGGTGGATCCCAACGGATCCGCCAAGCTGGCTCCCCTGCTGGAGGAGGGGACGACGCTTGTCGCCATGTCGGGGGTTTCCACCCGCGCCGACGTGGAGGCTCTGGAGGAGCTGGGGGCCGACGCCGTTCTTGTAGGAGAGGCCCTCGTGCGCGCTCCCGATCCTGCCTCCAAGCTTCGAGAGTTGCGGGGCCTCCCGTGAACTTCGAAGTGCCGGATGCTGACGGGCGTTTCGGGGAGTTCGGCGGGCGTTACGTCCCCGAGGCGTTGATGGCTGCGTTGAACGAGCTCGAGCGCGAATGGGAAGCGGCGCGCGATGACGAAGCCTTCGTCGCAGAGCTCGACGACCTTCGGCGGACGGTGGTGGGGCGCCCGACACCTTTGTATGAGGCGCGACGGTTCTCGGAACGAGCGGGGCGGCGGGTGCTGTTGAAACGGGAAGATCTCGCACACACGGGCGCGCACAAGATCAACAACACCGTCGGGCAGGTCCTGCTCGCGCAACGGATGGGAAAGACGCGCATCATCGCGGAGACGGGAGCCGGTCAGCACGGAGTGGCAACGGCCACCGCTGCGGCCCTCTTCGGATTGCCGTGCGTTGTCTACATGGGTGCAACCGATGTTCGCCGCCAGCAGTTGAACGTGGTCAGGATGCAGATGCTGGGAGCGGTTGTGGTCCCGGTCGAGGCCGGCTCGGAAACGTTGAAGGACGCCATCAACGAAGCGCTGCGCGACTGGGTGACCAACGTCGAGGACACCTATTACGTCATCGGGTCAGTCGTAGGACCGCACCCTTACCCGGAGCTTGTCGCTTCCCTGCAATCGGTGATCGGGACCGAGGCTCGCGCCCAGATGCTGGAGATGGCCGGCGGGCTTCCCGATGAAGTGGTGGCATGCGTGGGCGGGGGCTCCAATGCGGTCGGCTTGTTTCGCAGCTTCTATCGCGACGAGAAGGTGCGCTTGATAGGTGTCGAGGCCGCGGGCGAGGGCCTCCATGGCCGTCACGGTGCTGCGATAACCAGCGGACGGCCAGGTGTTCTGCACGGCGCGCGGAGCATGCTGTTGCAGGACGACCAGGGCCTGATAACGGAAGCTCACTCGATCTCGGCCGGGCTGGATTACCCGGGGGTCGGGCCGGAGCATTCGTGGCTGGCGGCCAGCGGCCGGGCGACCTACACGTCCATCACCGACGACGAGGCCTTGGCGGCATTCAAAGTGCTGGGGGAGACCGAAGGCATCCTGCCTGCGTTGGAGCCTGCCCACGCACTGGCGCACGTTCTGAAGGGGGAATCCGATGCCGAGGTCGTGCTTGTCGGGCTCTCCGGTCGCGGAGACAAAGACGTAGCAACGGTTGCCGAGACCTGGGAAAGATGACCGAACTGCGCGACCGTTTGAACCGGTTGCGGGGCCAGGGCAAGAAGCTGCTGGTTCCTTATGTAATGGGTGGAACTCCCGACAGGTTCACGTTTGCCGACGCTCTCTCGGCGGTTGAGAGCTGCGCCGACGCGGTCGAGGTGGGTTTGCCCTTCTCCGACCCTCTCATGGACGGACCTGTCATCACTGCGGCAGGGGAGCGTGCTATCGCCGGGGGTGTCGGCCCTCTCGACGCTCTGGAGCTAACCGGGCATGTGGACAAGTCGGCGCCGCGATTGGCTATGACCTATTACAACCCGATCCATCGAGTCGGCGAGAGCCCGTTCTGCAAGAAGGCGGCCAAGGCGGGTTTCGACGGATTGATCGTGCCTGATCTTCCGATCGAGGAGTCGGTCTCCCTTAGGGCCGCCGCTGCAGAAGAAGGACTCGCGTGGGTTCCCCTGGTGGCACCAACTTCATCCCAGGAGCGAGTAGCGAAAATTGCGGCATCCGCCACCGGCTTTGTCTATGCGGTCTCCACCCTTGGGGTTACCGGCACCCGGGAATCGTTGTCTGACCGCGCCGAGCGAGTGGTGTCGAGGTGCCGCGATGCAACCGATCTTCCCGTACTGGTCGGCATCGGTGTCTCGACGGTTGAGCACGCGGTGGAAGCGACGCGGTCTGCCGACGGCGTGGTGATCGGAACTACGGTGGTGAACCTGATCTTGGAACAGGGTTCCGCCGCGGCGCGCGACTTCTTGAGAAAGGTGAGGGAGGCCCTGGACCGCGCTTAGCGGGTACCTCGAAGTACAGGTTGCCTACGCGTCGGCGTGCGGCATCCTCTGCGTCTCCACGCTCGATCCCAGATCCAGGTCAAGCGGAACGACGGGCTGCAATTCATCGTGGACCTCCAAGAGCAGAGCTTCCGCGAACGTCTCGATCTGATGTCTGATCGAGACCGCGTCTCTTTGCGCTTCATCATCGCGGTAGGGGAGCCTGATCTCTCTTCCCAGAGGAGGTATCTCGATGTCCAGTTTGATCGTCAGATGGAGCTCGGGATCGTGGTCGGGGGCATCTCCAGCGAACGGCCGCTTTGACTCCCAATCCATGTGCATGTTTGCGAGGTGTGTGAGCGGCACCACCGACTTCTCGAGATGTTGAGACTCGATCCATGTGCCGTCGCTTCCAGCTTGCAATCCCCTGGTGGTCAACCTGTAGAAAGTCAGAGCACCGGGGGTCACCAATAGCAGATCGTCAATCCGGTCATGCGCATCCGAGGTGAGTTGGTCGGGGCGTACGTCGCTCGAGAAGAAATAACTGAGGATGTCGAAGTCTGCGATCAGATACTTGGCCAGGGCTTTGGACGCCCACACGGCGCTGGGCGTTTCCGAGGCGATCCTCTTCAGCAGCTGATGGGTGTGCACCTAGAAGACTTTACTCGCCGAGTCGCCGCAGACCCCGGCCACAGCGGCCTGCCCGGCAGATAAGCACCGCCCGCAAACCGCACGACGGTATATTCGTGCCGCGCCGGGATGGCGGAATTGGCTTACGCGATGGTCTCAAACACCATTGGGCTTCGGCCCGTGCGGGTTCGAGTCCCGCTCCCGGCACCGATGCCTCCGGGCGAGGCGCCAGACCTATACTTTTTGCCACTCATGCACCTCGAGAAGAACCTCGCTCAACTGAACCACCGCATCGGCAAGGCAAGGGACGATCTGCACATCATCGAGGAACAGTTGCTGTTCCAGATGGATGTGGTCGAGGACGCCAAAACCCGGATGCTCGTCTCCGAGACACCACTTTCCGAACGCGATCACCGCGACGCGCGGGATGACCTCCAGCGTCTGGTTCGGCAGCGGGAGCACGCCCTGGCCGACATCGCCGAGCTTCAGAGCGAGCAGGACCGTCTGCTCGACCGGATGCTGCGCTCGAAGACCTAGGCCCCCTCGGCTGGATTACTGTCCTTCCCATTGCAGTAGTAGGCGGTGAGTCCTAATATGTTGCGCTTCCACCTAGGACAAATAAGACGACGGCGAGCATTTGCTTAGGCGGACGGCACGACTCAACCAGCAGAGCAAGGGGGTACCTGCATGATGGTTTCGAGAAGGTTGCGTTCGGTTGCTCTGGTGGCGGTTCTCATGCTGCTGGCTGTCAGCTGCAGCAACAAGAACAACAACTCAGCCTCTGGTGGGTCCAACTGCACCTGGACCATCGGCACGATGGGCGCCCTCTCCGGCCCCGCCGCAGCGCTTGGACAGGTGATCGAGCAAGGGGTTGCGTACGCGGTCGATTCGGCCAACAAGAAGGGCGGCGTGCCGTGCAAGCTCTCGCTGCTGAAGGAGGACAGTCAGGGCGATCCCACTCAGGCACCCGGCCTGGCCAGGAAGCTGGCACAGACCAGCGATCTCGTGGCCGTCGTGGGACCCTATTTCTCGGGAGAATCGAACGCCAGTGGCCCCCTCTTCAACCAGGCCGGCATCCCGTTCATCACCCCGTCGGCGACCGACCCAGCGATAGCCCAGCACGGATGGAACACGTTCTTCCGTGCTGTCGCCAATGACGCAGACCAAGGGCCTGTTGCAGCCCAGTACATCGGATCGGTCTTGAAGCCCTCGTCTGTTGCCGTCATCGACGACAACTCTGACTATGGCAAGACCCTTGCGGGCATCGTCGCCAGCGGGCTGAACTCGTCGGGCACAACGGTTCAAGGCCCGTACCACATCGACCCTAAGTCGAACGACTACTCCGCCGTCGTGGCACAGGTAAAGAACGCAAATCCCCAAGCGGTCTACTTCGGTGGCTATTACCCGCAAGCAGGGCCGTTGGACTTCCAGCTGAAGCAAGGTGGCGTGTCGGCAACCTTTGTCTCCGACGACGGGACCAAGGACCCAGCTTTCGGCCCTCTGGCGAAGACTGCGGCCGCAGGTGCGATCGTCACCTGCCCCTGCGCCGACCCGACCAAGCTGCCCGCGGCCCAAGCCTTCGTCACCGGTGTGAAGGCCCAGTACGGCAGGGTCGGCACCTTCGAAGCGGATGCGTTCGACGCAACGAACCTCGTGATAAACGCCCTCAAGAAGCAGAGCGGCAGCGCGTCGGTCACCGACGTCAGGAGCGGGATCGTTTCCACGTTGCATGGCCTGCATGCCGCCCCGGGAATCACCAAGACCTATACCTTCAAGAGTGACGGGAACCTCGTCGTCGATCCCGCCAGGGACATCTGGATCTACAAGTGGAGCACTCCGGCCAAGGACTTCAAGTCGGTGGGCCCGTCCGGGAAGGTGATCAGCGGCGGCTAGCTCGACCTAGACGATCTTAGGGAGGGGGTTGCACCCCCTCCCGGCTTCCCCGACAATCGGGGGCATCCGCGTCGGCAACGGGGGAAGCATTTGCACTGCAACACAGGATTGATCGGCCCGACCTTCGTCACCGGTCTCATCCTGGGCTTCTTATACGCGCTCATCGCACTCGGCTACACGATGGTGTACGGGGTGCTGAAGCTCATCAACTTCGCCCACGACGCGGTGTTCACGATCGGCGCCGTGGCTGTTTTCTATGCCTTTGGCACCTGGCTCGGGCTCAACAGTCCTGCGGCCGGAGCCGTCCTCATCATGATCATCGTGGGCGCCCTTTTGGCCGGCGGCGTCGCGTCGGCCGCCGGTGCTGCAGGGTTGCAGCGGCTGGCCTACAAACCCTTGCGGAAACGTCACGCCGCCCGCCTCTCATATCTGATCAGTGCTATCGGCGCCTCCTTCTTCGTTACCTACCTGCTGGAGCAGAACTTCCTTCTCGGACCAGGTCAACCGGCGTTCCCGAACTTCATGACAAGCACCAAGGCCTTCGGATTGTTCGGCTCCAACGTGACGAATATCGGTGTGCTCATCGCCGTTACGGCAGTCGTCTGTCTCGTCGCTCTCGATCGCATCATCAATCAGACGAACACCGGCAGAAGCATCCGGGCTCTGTCGGAAGATGTCGTCGCGGCCCAGTTGATGGGAGTGAACGTCGATCGCGTCATCATGCTGACGTTCATCATCGGAGGCTTCTTCGGTGGCGTAGCGGGCACTTTGTACGCATTGCAGTTCGGCTTCGTCGTATTCAACATGGGCTTTCTTCCAGGGATCAAGGCTTTCACAGCGGCCGTTCTGGGAGGGATCGGCAATATCCGCGGGGCGATGCTCGGCGGCATCCTCCTCGGGCTCATCGAGAACATGAGCGTTACGTGTGTGGGAAACGAATGGCGCGATGCGGTGGCCTTCGTCATCCTCGTCATCGTTCTGATCTTCAAGCCGACCGGTCTTCTGGGAGAGAGGATCGGAGGCTAGGGGATGGCGCGACGGAGCACCGATCTTCGGACCTATCTGAACGCTAACTACCCTCGCTTCTCGGGCAAGATGCCCGATGAGGTCGTCAAACCGGCGGGCGTGGTTTGGACCGGTTGGCAGCGGATCGGCTACGGCCGCTACCTGGTCGCCGCGGCACTGATGGCGCTGATCCCCTACGCCATGGACAACGGCTACTTCCCCGTCCTGACCGGCAACTACGGCAAGGATGTTCTGGTTCGAACCGGCATCTGGATCCTCCTTGCTCTAGGTCTCAATGTTGTCGTAGGCCTCGCGGGGCTGCTCGACCTTGGTTACGTCGCCTTCTTCATGCTCGGCGCCTATACCACCGCCTTTCTGACACACTCCGGAGCGCCGGATCAGTTCCACTTCGCGATGTGGCCGGTGTGGGCGGCGTTGCCTTTCGCGATGCTGGTCGCGATGGCTGCCGGAGTTGCCATCGGCCTTCCCACGCTGCGCCTGCGAGGCGATTACCTGGCGATCGTGACATTGGGCTTCCACGAAGTCGTGCTGCTTACTATGAACAACATCTCGATCACCAACGGTCCTCGGGGGATCTTTGGGATAGAGAGTCCGTCGGTTCATCTCCTCGGCCTCAACTTCGAATTCGGGCTTACCAGTGAGTACTACTGGTGGTATCTGCTCATCCCCGCGGTTCTCCTGGCGGTCATCATGCTTCGCCACCTCGAAGGCTCCCGAGTGGGGCGCTACTGGACGGCGATCCGGGAGGACGAGGTGGCGGCGGGGGCCATGGGCGTTCCGGTCACTCGGATGAAGGTGCTGGCCTTCGTCATCGGCGCGTCAACGAGTGGAGTGGCAGGTTGGATCTACGCGTCCTACACGGGTTTCATCTCCCCCGACAGCTTCCCGTTGCTCCAATCGATCCTGGTGCTGTCGGCGGTGGTGATCGGAGGCATGGGGAGTATCGCCGGCTCTGTTGTGGGAGGGATCTTGATCATCGCTCTTCCCGAGGTGATCAGGACTCTGGCAGGAGGCCACACGATCTTCGGATTCGATCCCGATACAGGGCGCGTCGCCATCTTCGGACTGCTGTTGGTGATCGTGATGATCTTCCGTTCCGGCGGTCTTCTGGCCCCCAAACGTCGCCGCACCGAGCTGCACGAAGGGGGAGAAGGCGATGAGGGGGTCGACCGCCAGATGACCAGAGACACGGCGGCCGAAGAAGACCTCACGAAGCCTGAGCCTGAGAGCGGGCCCCGGCGATGACACCACTGATGGAGGTGAAGGACGTGTCGATGATCTTCGGGGGACTGAGAGCTCTCTCGGACATCGACGTGCACATCGACGAAGGTGAGATCTTCGGTCTCATCGGACCGAATGGCGCCGGGAAAACCACCTTGTTCAACTGCATCACAGGGGTTACCGCTCCGAGTGAGGGCAGCGTGACTTTCGCCGATGTACCGATCACCGGAAAGCGTCCCGATCAGATCGTCGAAATGGGGATCTGCCGCACGTTCCAGCAGATACGCCTCTTTCCGAATATGACCGCTTTGGAGAACGTGCTTGTGGGGGTCGACGCTCGTCACAAGACCAGCATCCCCGGAGCGCTGTTCAGAGGACCGAGGTTCCATCGCGAGGAGGAGGAGGGAGAGCGGCGCTCGGTCGAGCTCCTTGACTACTGTGACATCAAGAAGTTCGCTAACGAGGTGGCGCGGAATCTTTCTTACGGAGATCAGCGCCGGCTTGAGATCGCCCGAGCCCTTGGGACCAAACCCAGACTTCTCTTACTGGACGAGCCGGCTGCGGGAATGAACCCGGCAGAGAAGAACTCTCTCCGCGATCTCGTTCGAAAGATACGCGATGACGGCGTCACCGTGCTGTTGATAGAGCACGACATGAAGGTGGTGATGGGTCTCTCCGATCGTGTCGCGGTCCTGGATCACGGCGAGGTCATCGCGGAAGGACGTCCGCAGGAGGTGCAACGCGATCCCAAGGTGGTCGAGGCGTATCTGGGGACGGGCGCCGGTGAACCAGGAAGAGACGGCGCGAGCAAGGATGCGGATGGCTGACGGGACGCCGCTTCTCGAGCTCAAGAACGTTCACGTTCGCTACGGCGGCATCGAGGCCGTGAGGGGGATCGATCTGGTTGTGGGAGAAGGAGAGGTTGTGGCCCTCATCGGGGGAAACGGGGCGGGAAAGACCACGACACTGCGGGCGATCTCGATGGTGCACCAGCCTTCTGACGGAGATATCTCGTTCAGGGGCCAAAGCCTCATGGGACTTTTGAGCCACGACGTCGTCGCCAAGGGCATCGTGCAGGTTCCCGAAGGTCGCCATATCTTTCCCAATATGAGTGTGTCGGAGAACCTGACGATGGGTGCGTTCCAGAGGACAAAAGCCCCCCACAAAGAGATATTGGACGATCAGGAGCGCATCTACAAGCTCTTTCCCGTGCTGAAAGAGCGCCGTAAACAAGCCGGTGGCACTCTGTCGGGGGGCGAGCAACAGATGCTTGCCATCGGACGGGCGCTGATGAGCCGGCCCAACTTATTGATGCTCGATGAACCCTCGATGGGATTGGCTCCTCAGATTGTGGAGCGCGTTTTCGAGGTGATTGCCGAGATCAACTCTCAAGGAACGCCGGTGCTCCTCATCGAGCAGAATGCGGCTATGGCGCTTCAGGCCGCGGAACGCGGATACGTGATCGAGACAGGTGAGATAGTTCTCGAGGATGAGGCTGGGGCTTTGCTTGGCAACGAGCAGGTACGGAAGGCTTATCTAGGAGAGGAATGAGAATTGCGTGACGCAGAGCTCGGCCTGGGAGAGACAACGCAGCGAAGGGGGAACGATCTATGAGCCGGATGAGTCGACTGAGGGTGGCCGCGGTAGTGACGCTGGCCGTATTGGCGCTGGCAGCCTGCGGCAGCAACAACAACAACCCGCCTGCCGCGGGAGGAAACTCACCAAGCCCTTCGTTCACCACACTCACCCAAGGGCAGCTCAAGGTCGGTTCCTGCCTTGATTACCGACCCTTCGAGTACACGCACCAGGGAAAGTTGACAGGCTTCGATGTCGACATGGTCGACGCGATCGCTCAGAAGCTGGGGCTCAAGGTCGTTTGGATCAAGGCCAACTTCGACACGATCTTCAATGCCGTGGCTGCCCATAAGTTCGACATGGTTGCGGCAGCCTCAACGATCACTCCGGCACGCGCCAAGTCTGTGAACTTCTCAGAGCCCTATTACAACGCTCGTCAGGCGCTTTCGATCAATTCGCAGAAGACTCCCACCATCAAGACCACCAACGACCTGAAGAGTGGCGACATCGTGGGAGTTCAGAAGGGAACCACTGGAGCCACATGGGCGGAGAAGAACCTGCAACCGAACGGCATCACGATAAAGACCTATCAAGGCGCGCCGGACGCGTTTACCGATCTCGAAGCTGGCCGCATCGCGGGTGTCATCAACGATGAGACGTCTTCCCTTGGTGAAGTCGCAAACCGGCCCTCCCTGAAGGTGGTCCAGTCCATCGACACCCACGAGCACTACGGGTTCGCATTCGCACCGGACACGCCCCAACTGACCGTGGCCGTGAACAAGGCTTTCCAGCAGGTCGTGGCAGACGGCACCTACGTCAAGATCTTCAAAAAGTACTTTCCCAGTAACCCGGTGCCTAGCGAATACATGCCTCACTAGAGTCATGATCCGAAAAGACCCGCGCTGTGAAGGCGCGGGTCTTTCGTCTTTGCGGCGTGGGGGAAGGAGCCGTTGGTGATGAGCCAGGTAGCGGAGAAGGCGCCGGATGTAAGGGGAGGAACGGCCCCCCTGCCCGCGGGAACTCTCGCTGCGGGAGCATCGGCGCTTGCTTTAGTGGTGATCGGCACCCTCGCGGTGCAGATCGGCTATGCCGTGGCCGGGGGGACCTTGTCCGGTTCATGCCGTTCGATCCCCGGTCTCTTCAGCTCCAAACCCGTGGGAACGAAGATCGTCCACAAGCCGATCGTGGGGGCCGAAGGCGTGTGTCACGTCGTTCAGGGCTTCCAATCCGGGTGGGAGACCGCGCTTCTGCTGGCGGGCTTGCTAATCGGGGCATCCGCCATCGCTATCGGCTTCTGGCGATACCGGACGATGCCCAGCAAGCGCATGAGGGAACAGATGATCGCGGGGGCGGTGCTCGGTATCCAGGCGGTTGTCCTTTCCGCCTTGTTGTTCTGGTTTCGAAGAGGAGCTCTAACCACTTTCGTCAACAACTTCTTCAACGTCGAAGCGCTACATGGGTACTACGGAGCGTTCGTCCATGGAGCCGTGATCACTTTGTTCCTGGCTTTCGGAGGAGAGGTCGGCGGCATCATCATCGGTTTGACGCTTTCTGTATTCACCCTCTCCAACCGCCGATCGGTGCGGGCTCCGGCGCGCGCGTACATCAACTTCTTCCGCGGAACGCCGCTGATCTGGCAATTGTTGTTCTTCTACTTCGGCCTGGCTTTCGCCTTTCGTCTGAACCTGAGCACTCTGCAAACCGCGTTGATAGTTTTCAGTCTCAACACGGGTGCCTATTCTGCTGAGGTATTTCGGGCGGGGATCCAATCGATAGAACGCGGCCAGATGGAAGCCGCTCGATCGTTGGGCATGACCTACCTTCAGGCGATGCGCTATGCCATCGTCCCGCAGGGCATAAGACGCGTCATCCCGCCTCTGATGAACGAGTTCGTCATCCTCATAAAGGACACTGCTTTGATCACGGTTCTGGGTCTGGAGTTAGGTCAGCGAGACATCCTGGATGTCGCGCGTTCGGGCGTCTCCGACACCTTCAACGGAACCTTCTGGATAGCCGCGGCCGCCGGCTATCTCATCATCACCATCCCTCTGATCCGCCTGGTAAATGCAGTCGAACAGCGGCTGCGCAGCGGTCTGACCGGAATCGTGGGTCTGTGAACGAAGACGGGTCTCTCGTCCGTCTCGAGGAGATCCATAAGTGGTTCCACGATCTCCATGTGCTCAAGGGCATCGATTTCGCGGTGGACCCCAAGCAGGTCGTGGTTCTAATCGGTCCCTCGGGTTCGGGCAAGTCCACCCTCTTGAGATGCATCAACTTATTGGAGGAGCCAACCCAAGGCAGCGTTTGGTTCGACGGGACCGAGATCACCGACATCCGGACCGACGTGAACAAGGTGAGAACCGGTATCGGAATAGTGTTTCAGGCGTTCAATCTCTTTCCCCACAAGACTGCCATCGACAACATCACTCTGGCATTGGAGAAAGTGCTGCACCTGAGCTCCGACGAAGCTCACGAGCGTGCCATCGAAGAGTTGAAGCACGTGGGATTGGAGCACAAGGCCAATGCGCATCCAGGACAGCTATCGGGTGGGCAGCAGCAACGGATCGCCATAGCGCGCGCGCTGGCCATGCGCCCCCAGCTGATGCTGTTCGATGAGGTGACATCCGCCCTCGATCCCGAGCTCGTCAAAGAGGTCCTGGACACGATGAAGGATCTGGCCACGCAGGGCATGACGATGGTGGTAGTGACACATGAGATGGGGTTCGCACGAGAGGTGGGAAATCGCCTGCTCTTCATGGATGATGGCAAGATCCTCGAAGACGGGGCGCCGCAGGAGATCTTCGACAATCCTAGCGACGATCGCTGCAGGGACTTCCTCTCTCACGTCCTGTGAGCAGACCTGGTCGGACCCTTTCGCGATGACCAAATGCGACCGGGGCCGTAGCGATCGTTGATGCAGGCCGCGCCCGAGAGCAGGTTGGACTCGGGGCTAGTGGCGTTCCGAGTCGCCCGGCCCTTGGAGGGGCGGGAGTCGAGATCGAGCGGTTGAACCAACAGATCGTGGCTTGCCGTGCCTGTCCGCGGCTGGTGGAGTGGCGCGAGCGCGTTGCCCGGGAGAAACGGGCCAGTTACGCGACGGAAACCTATTGGGGCCGGCCTCTGCCCGGGTTCGGGGATCCCGACGCGGCGGTTTTGATAGTCGGGCTGGCCCCCGCCGCCCATGGAGGCAACCGGACCGGCAGACTCTTCACCGGGGATCGATCGGGTGATTGGCTCTTCGCATCGCTGTACCGAACGGGCTTGGCCAATCAGCCCGACTCGAGCGCGCCGGGAGATGGTCTTCGGCTCACGGGTGCGTACATAGGAGCGGTCGTTCGCTGCGCACCACCGGCGAATAAACCGACAACGGAGGAGCGCGATCGATGCATCCCTTATCTCGAAGCCGAGATCGAGCTCCTTGAGCACCTGAGGGTGATCGTTGCCCTCGGCGCGTTCGCATGGGGCGGAGTCATACGCGCTCTGGCGGGGAGTTCACACATTCCCCAGCCGAAGCCTCGTTTCGGGCACGGAAGGGACGCTGCTCTTGAGGGAATAACGTTGCTCGGTTGCTACCACCCGAGTCAGCAGAACACTTTCACCGGGAAGCTGACCGAAGCGATGACGGACGCGGTCTTCCAGAGGGCCACGCAATTGGCGGCCGGTTGAGCTCTATGTGTCGGACTCGTTCCGCTGAGGGGTCAGAGACGGATTCAGCTGGTGGAAGCGGGAGCCTCACTGGGCGTAGCGATCCGTGCGGCCGGCACCTTTCTGGTCTGAAGCAGAAATATCGTTCCGATCGGGATCAGGAACAACAGGTAGACGAGAGCCATCTCGATCGTGGGAGCCGGTGACCAGCCCAATAAACCCTTGAGCAATTGTCCGAGGGTAGATCGATCGGGATTCAACAGCGCGATGTGCGAGACGTTCCAGATGTGTTCGTGCAGGCTGGGCAGCAGGCCGCCATCTTGAAACTCGTGCACGCCGGTCGCAAGGAGGCCGGCAGCGAACAAGATGATGAGAGCGCCGGTCACGCGGAAGAACCACCTGAGATTGACGAGATGGCTTCCTCGATAGACGAGGTAACCGATGATCGCTGCCCCTGCCACACCGATGAGCCCGCCGATGAACTCCTGCACGTGCGAGCGGGCCCCTACCGTCGTCCCCAGCATGAAGAGAGCGGACTCCAAGCCTTCCCGGGTGATCGCCACGAACGCTATGGACGCCAATCCGGTCGCCGAACCGCTGGCAAGCGCAGCATCGACTTTGGCATGAAGCGCTCCCTTGATGAACCGTGCCTGCCGGCTCATCCAGAAGATCATCCAGGTCAACACGCTGGCTGCACTGAACGCGATGACACCTTCGGTGATGGCTTCGGCGCGCCCGTGCAAACGTCCCAGGGCTGCAAAGACGATGGTCCCCGCTACCAGGGCCACCGCAACGCCGGCGAGGGTTCCCACCCAGACAGCCATGAACTGGCGGCGGTGATCCAATCGCTTGAGGTATGCGAGCAGAATGGCGACGATCAACGCGCCCTCTAAACCCTCTCGCAGCATGATCAGAAAAGCGCTGCTCAATCCGGCCTCCTCTTAGGGCTCCCTAAGGAACACTCTAAGGTACCCCTTACCCACAGGGGGGTGTCAAACCCGGTTGCATCCCGCGGCATCGGCGATGTTCCTACGAGGGCAGTACCCAGAGGTTGTCGGCGAGATCGCGTCCGACCGCGACTCGATCACCGTCCACGACCAACGTGCGGGTTCCATCGGGGGCGACGTCCAGCACCTTCAAGTCGTGGCCCGGCATGAGCCGGTGCTCCTCGAGGTAGGCGAGGACATCGTGATTCAGCTCGACGTCCTCCAAGAGCCGGGTCAAGCAGCCCGCGTCCCCGGCCCCCATCGCGGCCACCGGCTTGAGATCGGACCAGGGGATCGCAGAGTGCGTCCCCGGGATGGGATTGCCGTGCGGGCAAGTTGCCTCCCCGGAGAGTTTCGTCAGGATCGCCTCCTCGACTTCGGCGGTCATGACCTTCTCCCAGTCTTCGGCCTGTTCGTGGCAGAGATGCCAGGGGATCCCGAGGATGTCCACGAGCATCCGCTCGGCCAGGCGATGGCGTCGCACCAGCGCTTCGGCGATCCGCCGGCCCTCTGCGGTGAGGGCTATGTCGCGGCTGTCGATCGTCACGTAACCCTCGCCCACCAGGCGCTTGACACCCTCGGAAACGGTGGCCGGAGTGAGGCCGAGACGTTCTCCGATCCTGGCTTGGAGGATGCGCTGACCTTCCTCTCCCAGTTCGAAGACGGCTTCGAGGTACTCCTTTGATGCGGGGTTGAGGGCGCGTAGATCGGGGGAGGGACCGGCCATTGCTGGATTGTAAAGTGACCCCCACCGATGCCCGCAGCGAAGCGTTCCAAGCGACCAAAGCTTCTCCTGCTCGACGGTCACTCCCTCGCCTTCAGGGCGTTCTACGCGCTTCCCGAGGATCTGGCTACGTCGGATGGAACCCATACGAACGCGGTCTACGGATTCACGGCGATGCTCATCAAGCTGCTCCAGGACGAGCGTCCCGATTACATCGCGTGCAGCTTCGACCTGGGTGCCCCCACCGAGAGAGTGGCCGAGTTCGCCGACTACAAGAGCAACCGGTCCGCGGCCCCCGACAACTTCTCCTCTCAGATGCCTCTGATCAAAGAGGTTCTGAGGGTGATGAAGATGCCGATCTTCGTCCTCGAGGGTCATGAGGCAGACGACATCATCTCGTTCCTTGCCAAGCGCAGCGAGCAGGAGGGTGTCGACGTTCGCATCGTCACCGGCGACCGAGACTTCTTCCAGCTCGTCAACGACAACATCCACGTCCTCTACAACCGGCGCGGGATCTCCGACATCGTCGAGATGAACGCCAAGGCGGTCCAAGAGCGCTATGGGATCCCACCCAGGAAGTACGTGGATCTCAAAGCTCTGGAAGGTGATCCCTCGGACAATCTGCCGGGGGTGCCGGGTGTGGGCACGAAGACGGCAGCAAAGCTGATCCAGAAGTACGGCTCCGCGGAAGAGGTCGTGGCACATGCATCCGAGCAAACTCCCAAGCTGGCCGAGAACCTGGCCGCCCACGGCGACCAGGTAGCCGTCAACAAGAAGCTGTCGACGCTCGTGGAAGTGCCTCTCGACGACGTAACGATCTCGGACCTGAGGATGGGTCCCTGGGACCTGGATGAGATCAGGGAGCTCTTCGGATCGCTCGAATTCCGCACGTTGCTCGAACGACTTCTGTCCGACCTTCCGGAAACGGCAGAAGGCGAGGGGGACCCGTTCGAACTCGAGGTATCGGTGGCCTCGACTCCTGCTGCCGCCGAGGAGCTCGCCGGCGTCCTCCGGGCCGCGGGGTCCTTTGCGCTCGACATTGCACCCGTCAGCCCCCGGGGCGTGCCACGCTCGGTCGCCTTCTCCTGGAACGATCAGAGCTCTTTCGTCCCGGTGGGCCGGGAGGGCGTCACCGTCGCGGAGCTCGCCGCTTTCCTGGGCCCGGTGCTCGAGGACCCCGAAGTGAGGAAGATCGCGCACGACGTGCGGGCCGCCCTGCTGTCGGCGGCCGCTGCCGGCATCACCCTGCGGGGGGTGGAGCTCGATACCCATATCGCCGCCTACCTGCTCGATCCGGGTGCGGCGGGATACGCGCTCGAACAGATCGCTCGCAAGTATTCCGGCCGCGAGCTGAAGGCCGCGGGAGCCGAGCGTGAGGAGCTCGAGGCGCAGGCGGCGCTGGATCTCGGGGGAGAAGAACGGAGCGAACGCGAGGCAGAAGACGGATCGCTGCGCGCCCTGGCGGTGGCCGAAGTGGCCACTGTGGTCCGTCCGGAGTTGGACCGCGTGGGGATGTCAGACCTCTACGCGACGGTTGAGCATCCCCTGATACCGGTTCTGGCGGAGATGGAGCGGACGGGCGTCAGGATCGATCTGGACTACTTGGCGGAGATGGCTCGGGATCTGGATAAGAAGATCTCCGTCCTGGAGACGGAGTGCTACGAGGCTGCCGGCGAACGCATAAACCTGGGATCTCCCAGCCAATTGCGCGTCCTCCTATACGACAGGTTGGGTCTTAAGACGACGCGTCGTACCAAGAGCGGTTTGTCCACCGATGCACGTGCGTTGCAACAGATCGTCGATCAACATCCCTTCGTGCAGAAATTGCTCGATTACCGGGAGCTGGCGAAGCTGAAGAACACGTACGTGGACGCCTTGCCGCCGCTGGTCGATGCATCCGATGGCAGAGTGCACACCACCTACGACCAGACCGTTGCCGCCACCGGGCGCCTTTCCAGCACCAACCCGAATCTCATGAACATCCCGATCCGCACCGACCTGGGCAGACAGATACGCCGCGCCTTCATCCCCGAAGAAGGCAACCGCCTCCTGTCGGTGGATTACTCGCAGATAGAGCTGCGCGTCATGGCTCATCTGTCGCAGGACCCGATCCTCATCCAGGTTTTCGAGAGTGGTGAAGACATCCATGCAGCCACCGCAGCTCGCGTTTATGGACTTGAACCAAACGAGTTGCGCCCCAAGCACCGCACCGTTGCCAAGATGGTGAACTACGGCCTCGCTTACGGCATGGGGGCCCCCGGTCTGGCAGAAAGGTTGAACGTTCCGGTCCCCGAGGCGCGGGAGATCATGGACCAGTACTTCAAGGTGTTCGGGGGGGTCAAGACCTTTCTAGACCAGATCGTCTCCCAGGCCTACGCCGACGGATTCACGACCACGATGTTCGGTCGGCGCCGGTACCTGCCCGAGCTCGGCAGCGGGAACCCGCGTGTCCGCTCGATAGGTGAACGTCAGGCGCTCAATGCCCCGATCCAAGGGTCGGCCGCCGACATCATGAAGCTGGCGATGATCAGAGTTGATCGCGCCTTGCGAGAACAACGGCTCACCACCCAGATGATCCTGACCGTTCACGACGAGCTCGTGTTCGAGCTGCCCCCCGGTGAGTCCGATCAGGCGGCCGGGCTGGTCACTCGGGAGATGACTGAGGTAGTTGATATGCGGGTTCCGCTGGCAGTGGAGATGTCCTTCGGCGACAACTGGGCGGAAGCCAAGGGCTGAGTCGCCGCCGGACCCTGAGATGACCCGTGCAGGAGGGGGAGGGACGCCGTAGGTGCCGGGACATCACAGGGGTCCCCGCAGCTGGGGCGGAACGGCCCGGTTTCCTTGTGGCAGGGGAGAACTTCGAGTTCGTGGGTAACACACACGTCATGAGTGTCAAGGAGACCCCCGTTCGCTCCATCGCGGGCCGCTACAGCTTGATCGAGGAACTCGGCAGGGGTGGCGTGGGCCAGGTGTGGCGAGCAAGAGACGAGCTTCTGCGACGCGATGTCGCAGTGAAGGAGGTCGTTTTCCCGGGATCGATATCCGAATTGGACCGCGCCTCGATGCAAGCGCGCGTTCTGCGTGAGGCCCGGGCGGCTGCGGGGCTTCCGCATTCCTCCGTCGTAACCGTTTACGACGTCATCCGGGATGACACCCGCGGGTACATCGTGATGGAGCTGATCGACGCCTGCAGCATCACCGAGCTCGTCCAAAGGGATGGCCCCCTGTCGGTGAACAAGGTGGCAAAGATCGCTCGTCAGATGGTCGAGGTTCTGGAGGTCGCCCACGACCACGGGATCATCCATCGCGACGTGAAACCGGGCAACGTGATGGTTCTCAGCGATGGAGCGGTCAAGCTCGCCGACTTCGGTATCGCCTGGATCAAGGACGATCCGAAGATCACGGCCTCGGGCCTGATCTTGGGCTCGCCTTCGTTCATGGCGCCCGAACAGGCTCAAGGTGCAGAGATCACCCCCGCCACCGACATGTGGGGTCTGGGAGCGACGATGTACTACGCGGTGGAGGGGGAGCTTCCATTCGACAAGGGCCAAACGATGGCCACCCTTACGTCCGTCATGGTCGATCCTCCGCGGAGGCCGCGCCGCGCCGGCGCGCTCACGCCGGTGATCCGCGCGCTGCTCGCCAAGGATCCGGTCTCACGCCCCAGCGCCTCACAGGTCAAAACCCTGTTGGAGCCCCTCGTCTTTGACGAGCCGGTGCGGACCGGCCGCAGAGCGGGTCCGCCGATCGCAGCGCCCCTGTCGGAGTGGGAGACCGAAGCCGATCCGAGGGTGAGGGCGAGCCAGGATCCCCAACGCCGCAGCCCGGGCACGGCGGTTGCTGCCGCTGCAGCGGGGGAGGCAAACGTCGGGGGGGCCGGCGCGCCGCCAGCCGGAGTGCCTCAGAAGGTCCATGCGGAGATGGCCATGGGCTGGGGCCAGGACGATCGCTCCGGCTCGATGGTCGCCCGGGTCCTGGGGGTGGCTTTGGTCGCGGTCCTCGCGGCCGCAGCGATCTTCTTTCTCTCTCATCTGTCGAACGGGTCGCAGACGAACAGGCAGAACAACGCGGTAACGGGTCGCTCAGCTCACCACAACAAGCGATCGCACTCCCAAGGATCCTCGGCCGCCGGCATTGCATCACCGGGTGCGTCTGCACCCGCGGCCGCGTCGTCACCTGGAGCCACCGGCGGATCGACAACGGCGAGCGGCGGATCCACAACAGGTGCCGCCTCTTCCGTGGGCGCCATCGGAGCCACCGAGGGATGGATCCCCTACAACAACACAGGGGTGGGTTGGTCGATCGCCTACCCACCGGGCTGGCAGCCGCAGAACCGTGATAGCCACGACCTCGACTTCGACGATCCCTCCGGCGGCCGCTACCTGCGGGTCGCATGGACTACCACCCCCGGCCCGGATCCCGCCGCCCGCTGGAGGGAGTACTCGAAGTCGTTCGGGGCCCGTTATCCGAATTACCGAACGATCGGCATCTCGCCCAACTTCAGTTTCAAGGGGTGGAAGGCGTCGGCGTGGGAGTACACCTACTCGTCCGGAGGCACCCTCCTGCACGCGGTCGATCTGGCCTTGGTCAACGGCACCTACGGTTTTGCTCTGAACTTCCAGACCCACGATTCGGACTGGGCCTCGTCCCAGAGCATCTTCAAAGCCTTCAAACAGTCCTTCATCCCCCCCTCCTGATTCTTTGCGAGCTCCGCCACGCAGGGCGTGGCTGCTCAACCCCAAAACCGCGCTCCAGACGGTCGACTCCGGCTTGCGCCGGCGAGCGGCAGGCTTGAGGCCTGCACCGCCCGCACTTATACTCATTCGGCCCCCTAGGTAGGGGGTTCATTTCTGCTAGGAGGAACCCGGACGCACATGGTGCAAGAGCAAGCCGAGGCTGTAGAAGCCTCGATATCGCCTACCGGTAACGGCGCCGGTGCGGAAGAGACTCTTCCCGATGGCCATGGCGGTTTGATCACCCGAACGGCCCCCTCCACCTCAGGCGGCACTTATGCCGGGGGAACCATCGTCGAGAACGATGTCGGCGAGTCACAGGAAGAGCTGATGGCTGCGATCGAGGCAACGATCAAGCCTTTCGAAGAAGGGGATCTGGTTCAGGGCAGCGTGGTCAAGATCGAGAAGGACGAGGTTCTTCTCGACATCGGCTACAAATCTGAGGGCGTCATCCCGCTGCGAGAGCTGTCCATCCGCAACGATGTCGATCCCTCGGACGTCGTCTCGATAGGCGAAGAGCTCGAAGCCCTCGTTATGCAGAAAGAGGATGCCGACGGCCGCTTGATCCTTTCGAAGAAGCGGGCTCAGTACGAGCGAGCCTGGGGCAACATCGAGGAGAAGAAGAAGAAAGACGAAACCGTCATCGGCCCTGTGATCGAAGTCGTCAAAGGCGGTCTCATCCTCGACATCGGGTTGCGCGGTTTTCTGCCGGCCTCCCTCGTCGAGATGCGCCGGGTGCGCGATCTGCAGCCCTACGTCGGCAAGGAGCTCGAATGCCGAATCATCGAGCTGGATAAGAACCGCAACAACGTCGTTCTGTCGCGCCGGAAGTTCCTCGAGGAGTCGCAAGCCGAGCAACGTCACGAGTTCCTCGACTCGCTGCAGAAGGGCGAACGCCGGAAGGGCGTGGTGTCTTCGATCGTGAACTTCGGTGCGTTCGTGGACCTTGGAGGTGTCGATGGCCTGGTCCACGTCTCGGAGCTCTCATGGAAGCACGTCGATCATCCCAGCGAGGTAGTCGAAGTCGGTCAAGAGGTGGAGATCGAGGTACTCGACGTCGACCTTGAACGGGAGCGGGTCTCCTTGTCACTCAAGGCCACACAGGAAGATCCCTGGCGCCAGTTCGCGCGTCAGCATTCTGTTGGTGACGTGATCCAGGGCCGGGTGACCAAGCTGGTCCCATTCGGCGCCTTCGTCGAGGTCGACGACGCGATCGAAGGTCTCGTTCACATCTCGGAGCTTGCCGACCACCACGTGGAGCGCGCTGAAGACGAGGTAAGCGTTCACGATCAGGTGCCGATCAAGATCATCGATATCGATCTCGAACGGCGCAGGATCAGCCTCTCGCGGAAGCAAGCGCTCGCGCCCGACGATGAGAACAGCGCTATCCCCGACGTCGAGCGCGGGGTGCGCGAGGCGGCCCCCGCCCACACCGATATCGATCTCGATCCCGAGGAGAGCCCTGAAGAGAGCGAGTCGTCAGACGAAGCGTCGACCGCTGAGTCGCCGGAAGCGGTTGAAGAAACCGCCCCCGAAGCCCCCGAACCCACGTCCGACATGGGAACGGCCCCGGGGCCGGAGCTCGAGGAGATCATCACCGAGGAGCCGGCGGCAGATCTCTCTGAAGGCAAGGGGGCACTGGCGGCCGGAGAACCGAGTGAAGACGAACAGCCGGCGGAAACGGATACGCCGCGGGCGGATCAGTCGATCGAAGCGATCGTCCAGGACCTAAAACGCGAGCGCGGCCAGTCCTAAGAAGGTTCTAGCCCGTGCTGCTGGTCGGCCTCACCGGCGGAATCGGAGCCGGAAAATCAACCGTTGCGGCACTCCTGGCGGAACGCGGCGCGCAGATCGTGGACGCCGATGTCCTTGCTCGTGACGCTCTGCGGCCTGGGGAAGAGGCTTGGAGCTCCGTGGTCGAACAGTTCGGAGACGAGATCCTGGCTGCGGGCTCCATGGAGATCGACCGCAAGAGGCTGGCCGACATCGTTTTCGCGGACCCCAGTCGGCGGATCGCTCTGAACGCCATAGTTCATCCGGTGGTGATGCGGGGGATCGCCGACGCTCTCGACCTGTTGCGTTCCACGCAGGAGATAGTGGTGTTGGATGCTGCCCTCCTGATCGAAACGGGCTTGGATCGGGATCTGGATCTTGTCGTGGTTGTGACCGCGAGCCAGCAGACCAGGGAGAGCAGACTCGTCTCCCAACGCGGCATGAGCCGCTCGGACGTCCGGGCCCGGATGGCGGCTCAAGCTTCCGAAGCCGATCTCGTCGCGAGAGCAGACATCGTGATCGCCAACAACGGCAGTCGCGAGCAGCTTGCGGCCGAAACCGAACGCGTGTGGGCCCAGTTGACCGGCCTTAGCGAGGCTGAATGATCAAGATGATCTTCTTCGATGCGGGAGGGACGATCCTCGAGCCGTATCCGACCTTCGCGGAAGCATTCGCACGCATCTGCCGCGCCCATGGCCACGAGGTGGATCCCGCCGACGTGCAACCGTTGTTCCAACGGTTCGGGCCGAACGTCGCCGAGATGGCGCGGGAAAGCGGTGTGACGAATCCCACCACTTCCCCAGAGGCTTCTCAGATCTTCTGGCGACACCTATACGGCCGCTTCCTAAGAGCGCTGGGGATCTCCGACGATGATCTGCGAGAGGATCTGCTCGTCACGTTCTCCGATAAAGCCTCTTACAAGCTGTTCCCCGATGTGTTGGGTTCGTTCGAAGAGCTCCGGCAGGCTGGTTACCGGCTGGGGCTCATCTCGAATTTCGAACGCTGGCTGGAAGAAGTGCTGATCGAGGAGAAGGCGGGAGAGATCTTCGATGTCACGGTCATCTCGGGGATCGAGGGGATCGAGAAGCCGGATCCGGCTATCTACGAGATCGCCATCGCCCGGGCGGGGGTCGATTCTCAGGAGTGCGTCCACGTCGGAGACTCCATCGCCAACGATCTGGAGCCTGCCGCGGCGGTGGGGATGAAGCCCGTGATGATCGACCGTTCGGAGAGCTTTCCTGACTCTTCCTTCCCACGGATCTCGACCCTGCGGGAGCTGCCGGCCCTCCTCCGGACCCTGTGAAGCTCCCCGGGAGCCCGGCCCCGCTCTTCGTAATTACAATCGCGTAACCATGCCCCCCTTCAAAGTGGAAGCCGATTTCGCTCCGGCCGGAGACCAGCCCCTGGCGATCCAGGGCCTCGCGGAGCGCGTGCTGAGGGGTGATCGCTACACAACGCTGCTGGGCGCCACCGGTACCGGGAAGACCGCCACGATCGCGTGGGCGCTAGAACAGATACAGAAGCCGACTCTCGTCATTGCGCCGAACAAGTCCCTGGGGGCGCAGCTGTGTAATGAATTCAAGCAGTTCTTCCCCAACAACGCGGTGGAGTACTTCGTCTCCTATTACGACTACTACCAGCCTGAGGCGTACGTCCCTTCCACCGACACGTACATCGAGAAGGACTCTTCGATCAACGACGAGATCGAGCGGCTCCGCCACTCGGCGACCAGCGCGCTGCTGCAGCGAGAGGACGTCTTGATCGTAGCGAGCGTGTCTTGCATCTTCGGCCTGGGCTCGCCGGAGGAATACCTCAACCAGACCGTGAGTCTGGCGCGAGGTGGAGCGGCCGACCGTGACTTCATCCTGCAGAAGCTCGTCGACATCCAGTACGAACGCAACGACGTCAACTTCATCCGGGGAAAGTTCAGGGTTCGCGGGGACACGATCGAAGTCTTTCCGGCCTACGAAGAGCTGGCGATACGTATCGAGCTGTTTGGGGACGAGGTGGACCGCATTATCGAGCTCGATCCATTGACCGGGGAGATCACGCGCGATCTCGGGCACGTCGAGATCTATCCCGCCTCTCATTACGTCGCCTCGCGCGAGCGCATGCAACGCGCTATCCGTCAGATAGAGCTCGAATTGGCGGATCGGCTAAAGGTATTGGAAGGTGAGCGAAAGCTTCTGGAAGCCCAACGGCTTCGGATGCGAACGCAGTACGACCTCGAGATGATGCGAGAGGTCGGATTCTGCTCGGGTATCGAGAATTACGCTCGCCACATCGAGGGCCGGGAGCCGGGATCCAAACCGAACACGCTGATCGACTATTTCCCTGATGACTTCTTGGTTGTGATTGACGAGTCTCACGTCGCCGTTCCGCAACTGCACGCGATGTACGAGGGTGACATGAGCCGAAAGCGCGTGCTGGTCGAGCATGGCTTCCGGCTTCCAAGCGCGATGGACAATCGTCCGTTCAAATTCGATGAGTTCATGGCTTCCGTAAAGCAGCTGGTGTTCATGAGCGCCACCCCGGGCCCCTTCGAGCTCCGGGTTACCAAGCCTCCTCTCGTCGAACAACTGGTACGGCCTACGGGATTGATAGACCCGGAGGTCATCATCCGGCCCACGAAAGGGCAGATCGACGATCTGATCGCGGAGATCCGTAACCGAACCGACAATGATCAGCGCGTCCTGGTCACGACGCTCACCAAGAAGATGGCGGAGGACCTCACCGATTATCTGCTGGAGTCCGGCATCCGGGTTCGCTATCTGCACGCAGACATCGACACCGTCCAGAGGATCGAGATCCTGCGCGACCTTCGCCTGGGGGAGTTCGACGTCCTGGTGGGCATCAACCTCTTGCGGGAAGGTCTCGACCTGCCCGAGGTCTCCCTGGTGGCCATCCTGGATGCCGATAAAGAGGGATACCTACGCTCGCAAACCTCACTGATCCAAACGATCGGCCGAGCCGCGCGTCATGTCGAGGGCCAGGTGATCATGTACGCGGACGAGGTCACGGACTCCATGCGTCGCGCTATCGACGAAACTCAGCGGCGCCGCAAGATCCAGCTGGAATACAACGAGACGCATGGGATCGACCCCCAGTCCATCCGTAAGGCCGTCAACGACATCCTGATCGAGGGCTTTGGACGCAAGCGGGAGGGCTCGGTCGTGCCCAACAGATCCAAGAGCCGCCGGCGGGAGCCGGTCGGTGGCACCCCCGACGAGCTGCGCCGTTTGCTGCTTCAGTTAGAAGAGGAGATGCACCAGGCCGCAGAAGACCTCCGCTTCGAGTATGCGGCCCGCATCCGAGACGAGATAGCCGATCTGCGCCGGGAGCTCCGAGAGGTCGGCTGATTCTTTGCGAGCTCCGCCCACGCATAGCATGGCTCCTCGACCCCAAAACTCCACAGACAAGCGGTCCGTGATCACCCGGAATAGTGAGGGAGCGGCCCGAAGGCCGCCCCCTTTTGTGCATCCATTCATGATCGCAGCCTTCAGCCACCCCACGAAGAGAGGAAGTTCACCAGGTTCGGCGCGTAAGGAGTTCCCACTCCTGTCACGTTGTCGTAGCCCGGCGTCGTGCGCAGCGAACTATCCGCACCCTCGATGACTGGACCATCCGCAGTCGCAGGAACCGAGTTGATGGTGCGCAGAGTCGTCACGAGAAGCGGGTTGCCTGCGGCGTCGTAGTACTCAACGTTTCGCAACACCGCCGTTGGCGTTACCGGCGGGAGCACGTCCTGGATCGCTCCACTCCCGGTCGCGCTGACGTCGTAGATCGCAGGATTGACGAACCCAACCCGCCCGCCGTTCGCCTGGTCGGCGAGAGCCAGAACTCCTGCGAACAGTGGCGACGACAAGCTGGTTCCGCCGATGCGACGCTCGCAGTACTCCTGCGTCGCACTCAATGACACGCAGTTGACGTCGATCAACGGATCGCCGCTTTTGTCGTAGGTCTGGCCGTACAGAGCGCCGGTGTTGGGGTCACCCACCATCGAGACATCCGGCACGACGCGATGCGGAGAAGAGAACGTAATCGGGCTACCACTGGCAGTGGTAGTGCCCGAGGCCAGTGCGTCAGGAACGACACCCTTCTGGTAATCGGGTTGCAAGAAGTGGAGGCTGACGCCGCCGCCCGAGCCATAGAGGTACGTGGGGGGCCACGGCGACCAGTTCGGCGGAGTCACCCCGGAGCAGTCCGGGACCATCGCCACAGGAGTGGTGCCTTCGCAAAGGAAGCTGCGATAAGTGCCCCAACCCCATTCGTTCTTGTTTCCGGCGGAGTCGTTGACCGCCAGGCTGGTGCCGCCGACGGCAGTTACCCAGGGGCTGCTTGCGGGGTAGCTGGCCTGGGCCAGGCCGGTCTCGGCAGAAACATCACCGTTGTCACCGGAGGAGAACAGAACCGAGATTCCCTGCGCGGCCGCTTGCTGGAAATAAGCCTCGTCGACCATGAAATGACCAGGAGCCTGGTATTCACCGTAGATGCCCCAGCTATTCGTGATGATGTCGACTTTGTTCTGCTGGATCAGCTGCTCGAGAGCGTGATCTAACGGAACCTCGCTGTTGTTGGCCCCGGCATAGACGATGTTCGCCTGCGGCGCCATAGCGTGGACCCATTCCACGTCGAGCGACTCTTCCCCGTACCAGCCTTGCGGGTCGAGGACGCTCTCACCTATGTTGAAGGTGCCGGGATGGGCTATCTGCTGAAAGTTATCTGTGGTCAAAGGCGGAAGCCCGTAGTTGGCCGAGAAGCGATTGACGTCTTGAACAATCGTGGGTGATGCGAACGCGTCGGTGATGCCCACCGTGACCCCTGCGCCGCTCAGGCCGGTCTTGTCCACTCCGTATGCCGCCCGGATCTGTGGCGGCGTGTACCCGCACGGCACCCACGGCAGTGTCGAGCCGTACTGGTGCGCCGGAGTCACCGTCGCGGTCTTGTCGGCCCAGAATTGCGAGCAGGGCCCGGGCGTCGAATAGCCCGGCCCGGGGCTTGCCGACGGAACCTTCGACATCGGCTTGATCAAGGCGGCGGAATCGTCAAGGCCGCCGATGAACGCGACAGAAGGGGCAAGCGAACTGGGGACCCGAGGCGCATGTGCGTTCGCGCGAAGGTTCATGTGCTTGTAGCGGTACACGTTCTCGGTCACGCCGAAAGTCTTCTGAACGGTCGCAACCGTGCCTACGGCGTCGACGAAATGGTGCTCGGACGCTGGGCTTGTCACTTTCAGCCGGTGCGATGCGAGCCAGCGTGACGTGGCGTCAACTGAGCTCTGAGATGCGGCGAACTGGGTTCCGTACTGTGCAGGAGTTAAGAACTGGTGGTATTGGGCTGACCCCTTTGTATATAGCGCGTGTAGGAGCGTGCCGAGCGCCCGTTGATGGCGGGGGGCGAGGTAGATGCTGATGTACATCTTTCCAGATCCCTTTGCGGGCCCCACAAGTCTCGCGTCTTTCAACCAGTGAGCAACGTTGCCATGCACGCGCACTGATCTAGTTGAAGCAGACGCCCCCACCGTCAGAGTCATAGCGGCGACGATGGCCAAAGCCGCGACACAAGCAATAGATCGCAAGGATCTATGGGACATGCGATTCTCCCCTCGAAAGATGCCTCCCCGTAGGAGGCAGCACCGACATCAGCCTAGACGGCTTCTGCAACCACCTGTCACACTTTTGTGAACGTTAAGACATGACTTGGCCGCAATTGTCCAACCGTTTAATGCCTTCGCTCACATATCGCGCTTATCGCCGGGATTCAGACGAGCGCATCTAGATCAGTTGGCGCAGTTCCTCGAAGCAGCGATCGACATCGTCGTCGTTGTTGAAGAAGTGCGGCGAGATCCGAAGTGCTTCGCCGCGTTTGTCTAGAACGACGTCGCGCTCGAACAATGCTTGCAGCACTGCAGCCACACGCTCGTCTCCACCCGGGATATGCACGCGCACGAGGCCCCCGCGCCGACTCTTGTCTCGAGGGGAACGCACGTCCAAGCCGGCGTCGTCCGCCGCCCGGATCACGCGCTCGGTCAACCCTTGGTTGCGCCGGCGGATCGCGTCGACACCGACCTCCAGGATGATCTCCATCCCGCCGCTTGCAGTCCAGGCCTGGGGCAGGGCATAGGTGCCCGTCTCGAAGCGGCGGGCGTCCTTCCGCAGGACGAGGCCGCTGCGGTCGAACCGGAATGGCTCTTCGGTGCCAAACCACCCCACCACCCGAGGTTCGAGCTGCTCGATGAGGTCGCGGCGGCAATAGAGGAACGCGATGCCTTGGCCCCCGCATAGCCACTTCAGCGCGCCCGTGAGCAAGAAGTCGATGCCCAGTCCGTGGACGTCTATGGGAACGATCCCCGTGCCGTGGAAATCGTCTACGAGGAGGTGAGCGCCATGCCCGTGGGCAGCCTCAACGATTGGCGGCAGATCCATGAGCCACGAAGACTCGAACAGGACGCGGTTGGTGTTGACGACCGCGGTCTGATCATCGATCCGGGCGATCAGATCGTCTTCCTCGATCCGGATCCCGTCCGGCGAGGCGACGACGTCGAGTTTGGCCCCCATGCGCTCCTGCGCCCGCCACACGTAATGGTCGGTGGGGAAATCCATCTCCGACAGCACGATCTTAGGGCGCCGCTGGAAGTCCAGGCAGGTGGCGATGGAGGAAAGGCCGGAAGAAACCGACGGGATGATGGCCACCTCGTCGACGTCTGCGCCGATGAGCATCGCGAACTGCTCCCGGCATTGCTGCAGGCGGGGAAGGCCATGGTCCCCCCACAGCTCCTCCGGGCCCAAGCGCTCCCACAGGTCCAGGTGCTCCATCGCCAGGGTCCGGCTGCGGCTCGAAAGGGGCCCCAGCGAGGCCGAGATGAGGTAGGTGCGCTGGTTCACGACCGGGAACTGAGCCCTGTAGCTGGCGAGATCCTTCATCTCCCCGAGCGTACCCTCGCCGTTGTCCGGCGGTCGGATCGGCCCGAGGAGCGCGAAGAGCCCCAGGTCAGAGGGTAGTTACACGAACGTCGTTTACCATCCCTCAGATGGTGTCTCCACTTCGAGGGGCGTCGGGGACGCTGGTGATCCGGGGCGCCCGAGAGCACAACCTCAAAGACGTCAATCTCGAGCTGCCGCGCGACTCGCTGATCGTGTTCACGGGTATATCCGGCTCGGGAAAGTCGTCCTTGGCTTTCGACACGATCTACGCCGAGGGCCAACGTCGCTATGTCGAATCCCTCTCGAGCTATGCCCGCCAGTTCCTGGGTCAGATGGACAAGCCGGATGTCGATTTCATCGAGGGCCTGTCACCGGCGATCTCCATCGATCAGAAGTCGGCCCCCAAGAACCCACGGTCGACCGTCGGGACGATCACCGAGGTTTACGACTACCTCCGGCTCCTGTTCGCGCGCATCGGGCGTCCGCATTGCCATAACTGTGGCCGGCCGATCGCGAGGCAGACTCCAGAGCAGATCGTGGATCAGGTGCTCACGATGCCGGCCGGGACGAAGTTCCAGGTGCTGGCCCCCATGATCCGGGGGCGGAAGGGCGAGTTCACCTCGTTGTTCGAAGATCTCGCTCGACGCGGCTATGCGCGGGCCCGTGTCGATGGCGAGGTCAAGGACCTGAGCGAGAAGCTGCGACTGGATCGTTATTTCCAGCACGACATCGATGTCGTGGTCGATCGCCTGGTGATCAGAGAGGGGATCGAGAGCCGGCTTACCGACTCGGTGGAGACTGCCTTGAAGCTCGCGGATGGGGTTGCGGCGATAGATGTCGTTGACGACGACGCGGAGGACATCATGTTCTCGGAGAAGTTCGCGTGCACGTTCTGCGGGATCTCCTTTGACGAGCTGGCTCCCCGGAACTTCTCTTTCAACTCGCCTTACGGCGCCTGCGAGCGGTGCGACGGCTTGGGCACCCACCTCGAGGTCGATATCGACCTCGTGATCCCTAATCCGAGTCTGACATTGGCAGAGGGAGCCATCGCGCCGTGGTCGGGTCGGACGCTCGAGTATTTCGATCGGTTGCTCGAATCCGCCGCCCAGACCTTCAAGTTCAAGACCAATGTTCCATTCAAAAAGTTGTCGCGCAAAGCTCAGGACATCATCCTGTATGGATCGGAAGGATCCGAAATCCATGTACGGTACAAGAACCGCTTCAACCGGATCCGTTCGTACTGGACCCCTTTCGAGGGTGTGGTTCCGTGGCTCGAACGGCGGCGCTCGGAGACGGATTCGGAATACGCCCGTGAGCGTTACGAGCAATATTTCCGCGAGGTTCCTTGTCCGGCCTGTAAGGGAGCCCGGCTGCGCCCAGAGTCGCTGGGGGTCCGGCTGGGAGACAAGAACATCCACGAGGTCACCGACCTCTGCATAGGAGATGCCGACAAGTTTCTACGCACACTGGAACTGAACGACCGAGAGACGACGATCGCCGAGCGCGTCCTCAAAGAGATCCACGCCCGCCTGGGTTTCTTGCTCGACGTCGGGCTGGACTACCTGACGTTGGGCCGTGGCTCGGCAACGCTTGCCGGAGGCGAAGCCCAGCGGATCAGGCTTGCGACGCAGATCGGATCCGGTTTGGTGGGCGTGTTGTACGTGCTGGACGAGCCTTCCATCGGGCTTCACCAGCGTGACAACCGCCGGCTGATCGACACCCTGGTGCGGCTGCGCGATCTCGGTAACACACTGATCGTCGTGGAGCACGACGAAGACACGATCCGGTCCGCCGATTACGTCGTGGACATCGGTCCCGGGGCGGGCGAACGGGGCGGTGAGGTCGTTTTCGCGGGGGCCCTCCAACGCCTTCTCCAACAACCAGGCTCGCTGACCGCGGACTACCTGTCCGGACGGCGGGGGATCGAGGTGCCAAAGAAACGGCGTTCACCGAAACGGGGCCACCTGGTGGTGCGCGGAGCTCGCCAGCACAACCTCCGGGACATCGATGTGGAGATACCCCTCGGCTGCTTCGTGACGGTGACGGGTGTTTCAGGCTCTGGGAAGTCGACCTTGGTCAACGAGGTTCTGTACCGCTCCGTTCATCAGCGCCTCAACCGCAACGCGCGGCTGGTCGCGGGAAAGCATCGGACGATAGAAGGCTTGGACCAGGTCGACAAGGTGATCGACATCGATCAGTCGCCCATCGGACGAACCCCGCGTTCGAATCCGGCCACCTACACTGGGGTGTTCGATCACATCCGCAAGCTGTTCGCGAAGACGCCTGATGCGCGACGCCGCGGTTATCAGCCGGGGAGGTTCTCATTCAATGTTCGGGGCGGCCGCTGCGAAGCTTGCTCCGGCGACGGCACCATCAAGATCGAGATGCACTTCCTTCCCGACGTGTACGTCCCCTGCGAGGTTTGTAAGGGACGCCGCTACAACCGGGAGACGCTGGAGGTTCGCTATAAGGGCAAGAACATCTATGAGGTATTGAGCATGAGCGTGACCGAAGCCTGCGAATTCTTCACCGCCATCCCCCCGATCGCTCGTCACATGGAGACGCTGCGAGACGTGGGGCTCGGCTATATCAAGCTGGGTCAGTCCGCGCCCACGCTGTCTGGCGGAGAAGCCCAACGGGTCAAGCTTTCGACCGAGCTGTCTAAGAGGTCGACCGGCAAGACTCTCTACATCCTCGATGAGCCAACCACCGGTCTGCATTTCGACGACGTGGCGAAGCTACTCGGCGTTCTGCACCGCTTGGTGGATGCCGGCAACACTGTGGTGGTGATCGAGCACAATCTCGACGTGATCAAGACTGCAGATCACATCATCGACCTGGGTCCCGAAGGGGGCGCGGGTGGCGGCAGCGTAGTCGCAGCCGGAACCCCCGAGCAGGTCGCTGCGACTCCAGGTTCCTACACCGGAGAGTTCCTGGCCGGCATGTTGAAGGTGGCCAAACCCCGGGCGCGAGAGGTGGCCGCAGCCATCGGTCGGCGGGAAGTCACCTCCGCGCGACGCGCCGCCAGCTGACCTGACCACACCCCTTAGGCGGCGTTCCTCGCACGGCACTTTGCTAAGGGGCTCGTCCGCGTCCGAAGATCCTGGTCGATGCTGGGAGCGTCGTGGAAATGAAAGCCAACCGAGCGTGAACGTTGTGGTATTCAAGCCATCGACCCGGGCGGTTAGCTCAGCGGGAGAGCGCTCCGTTCACACCGGAGAGGTCACTGGTTCGATCCCAGTACCGCCCACACCCAGAAGTCCCGGCGCGCCACAGTGGATAGTGGATTTCGGCCATCCTTCGGTCCAAGAGAGTGAGACCACCAACGCAAAAGATAGTTCCCGCGACAAGGTGAAGCACTCTCACATTAACGAATCCGCAGACAACCTAGGAGACAGCCCCGATGGGACAGGTGGCCGATAGGCAGCCCAATAAGGTGGAGGCTTGCCCGTAACCAGCAAAGGGTATCTGCCTGCGGATCCTATGTATTAGCGGCAAACACGATGAGGACGATCAGGAGCAACATCGTCGCGACCACGTATCGCCGCAGCATCTTCTCAAACTCTTCGAGTTCCATGGGGACCTATCGACTGACAAAGAAGGGTTCTGTATCGGCACCTGTACGTAGTGATATCCGCCGACCCCTTGGAGCTGTCCCCCTTCCACCTACTTGCCTTGCTTGTGATCCGAGCCGATCTGTGGGTCCAATGGCATCCAGAAGAACCGTCCCGGTGCAAGAAGGGATTTCTCAGTTGGATGTGGGGGCGGTCTATGCATACGCCGATGGGTTCGCTTCAGCAGTCGTGACGGGCGATAGTGATCTGATAGCAAGCTATCTCTGCGAGGACCTGGAACCGGAGGTCGCAGCACTGCTTGATGCTCTGTGGGGGCCGATCGAGAAGGCGGAAGTCCTCACAGTCAATCCGCTGGATTCCGCAGAATTTCCCTCGGACTCCAACGGGTTGGATTTCTCCTCACTCACTCGCCTATGGGGGATGAGGGAGGAAGTCCTGCTGCGCAGCGTATGGATGGAGAGTCACCAACAATTGCTGATGCGCGACGTACGGATCGTGGAACGCGTCGGGCATTAATGGTTCGCGGAGTGGTGGTGATCCCTCAGCGAGCTGCTGCGATCTCGTGCTCGAGCATGGCCTCGAGCCACGCCGCCAGCGGGACAGCTTCTTCCGGGAAGGGTTCATCCCTGAGATGGTGAGCGTGACGACGATCCACAGCCCGCCGTTCCACATCGAAGCGTGGGTTGGCCCGCGCTTTACCTTCTCGGCGGTCCCCCTTGCGGCGATCCCCTTCGCTGTTGGCTCTGGTCACTGTTCATCTTCCTCTCCGTAGGGCGATCCGCCGTACGCCCCTCGACATGAGAGGGATTGTCTGAGTCTCAGACTTTGGTGTGGGAGGGGTTGCGTTTCTCGGTTGGTCTCACCGAAGCCCTAGGAAAGCAAGCTTACGCCCGCCAGAGTGTGCTTGTCTAGCTTGATTGGCGCTTGGGCGTGTTGGTCGATGCCGGATCGCCGATCGAAGCCACTCGCTCAGACCCTGCCTGAGGGTCCACCTCTTGCGCAGCGAATCTCGACTGTGCTCGATCTGCTTGTCTGGGGGACTCCTTCTATCGCTTAATGGGATGGCGCCCGGTGGGGCGGAGCCTCGTACGCAATAGTCAATCTGCGCGCGGCGGTTGTCTAGGAGCGGGACTGCACCTTGATCTACGGATGCGAGAAGCGACGGACTACATCATCACCGAGTCGTGAACCGGGCCGCCGCTGATCGCTAGACGCTAACGATGGTTACTTTGAATGGAGCTCTGATCGTTATAACGAAGTTCCGTACTCCTTTCACAGTGAGGCTTCGAGCCGCCGCCGTCGTTCTCCTGATGGCGGCGGCACTGACCTGTGGAGGCACTTTCTTCTATGCGGCTCGGGTCCCCACGCGTAACTCCGATAGGGGAAGGATCTTTCTCGCAGGCATGGGGACGTCCTGGGTCGCACTCCTGGCAGGGTTTCGCTTGCTGGCCCCCGGGGACCGGCGGCGGAGCGGAGGCGGCGGGCGGCCATTATAGGCCGCCCGGAACCCCTCTAGGCTTTATCGGTTCTTATCGCGTGGAGACGTTTGGTCCCTAACTTCATTCGGCGCCTGCTGCTGCGACATCTCCTTTTGCGTTGCTCCGAGGTCTGGCGGTTGCTCGGTGTCGCTACGGAAGGTTCGAGTTGACGCTCTCGAACGCGTTGCTGGTCTTGCCACCGACGACCTTGACCACGGTGATTATGACTGCAGCTATCAAGGCGACCATGATGCCGTATTCGACTGCGGTCGCGCCGCTTTCGCTGTCTCTCATCTCCGCGATGCGATTGATGGCGCAGCACCAGATCTTCAGAACCAAATCTTCCACGAGTAAACCTCCGCCCATACCGGGCCTTGAAGTGGGATGAGACTGTTCGCCTTGCTTTGTTCCCGATTGTCTCGGCCGGGGGGGTCGCGGGTCTATACGCATGATGCGCAAAAGCCACAGTTCACAGCCAGCCGGCGACCCGGGATCGCATAAAAGCCGATTCGCCGCGGAGGCCCCCCTTGTTGCCCCGCCTTCCGCCTGCTAAAGGCCCGCAGGTTTCCCCCGATATACGTCATATGGCTTATGAAGCGGCTTCCTCGATGGCAGTCCATTTCGACGTCGCTGGAGTGATCGCTGAGGCTGCTGCTTATGCGGCCGCGATCGTGGCCGGCGATACGAAACGGGCAGGCGTGTATCTCCTGGAAGGGGCCAAGGCCGCGATGGCAACGGTGCTGGAGGCCTTGCCGAAACCCGTGGATGGCGCCGAGGTAGTAAGTCTGACAGTCCCGGATTCAGGGCGCTCCACCACGCTGACCCGCTTTGCCGGCGGGGGAGATTCTGTTCTGGTTTTGGCGGTGTGGGTGGAGACGGCCACGGGATTGATGATCCGGGACCAGCGGATCGCGGGGGTCTAGGCCCCGATTCACCCTACGGTCGATCAGCGACGCGAAGCTTGGCAACCGAGCCCATGGATGATCCCGAGACCCGGAATCGCTTCTGAAAACTAGTGCCTCTAACGTAGAGCGCGTGCTCCACCTCCCCCATGACCCCCCGGGAAGCATCGGGCAGGGTTGTACCTATGTATGCACGCCGACGCCTCGCCTCGATCGCCCTTGCGGTGATCGCTTGCCTGTGGGCGCCGACAGCGGCTTTTGCTCTGTCGAACGTTTCAGGGCAGGCCGACTTCACCTATGGGTCTGCGACGAACAGCTCAAGCGGGGGAGCGACCGCTCAGGACGGCTCCGGCATGGAAGCGGAAAGCAAGCTCTTTTACACCCAGGACGGCAACTGGTGGTCGGTCCTGGGGGCGGACGGTACCGACGCCGGAGTTTTTCTCAACCAACTAGTGAATGATCAGTGGCAGCGCGTGCTCGATCTTCCAAGCTCGGACCCATGGATGAAGGCGGACGTTCTCTACAGTTCGTCGGATTCACAGCTATACGTTTCGCTCCGCGACAACAAATCATTGACGGGGGATCCTCGCGTTAGCGAGTTGTACGTCTACAGCTATGGGCTGGACGGAAGCTGGACCCTCCAGTCCGGACCCACCAAGATCACTACCAAGAACCCCCGCAACATCACGATCGCCCGAGACACCCAGAACCGGCTGTGGGCCACTTACCAGAGTGGCGGGCATATCGCAGTCGGCTCAACTGCCCCTGGCGGTACAACTTTCACCTTTACGAACATCCCATGGACGTCCATCTCGACGAAAGACACATCGGCGATCGTTTCGTTCGGCACCGCGACCTCCGGTTACAAGATCGGTGTGATGTGGGACGACACCATCAGCCAGCGCTACATGTTTGCCTGGCGGAACGACTCCGACCCAGTGGGTACACCCTGGAACATCGAGACTGCCTACGGTGACGGAGTCGGCGGTTGTCCAACGCCAACCACTGCGGCCTGTGCCAACTACCACATCAGTCTTAGGAGCAACGGCGACGATGTCTACGCCGCTCTCAAGCTCATGAGCCAATCATCAACGAATCCTCTCGACCCGATGCTTGTGCTCGTTCATCGGGAACCTCTGGGACTTTGGAGCGCATCCACGGTGAGCTACGTCAAGCAGAAGGCCAGTCGTCAGATCCTTCTCCTTGCGCCCGCACAAGATCGCATGTACGTGATAGCGGAGCATCCGAAGAACGGGTTCTACGTTTGGGAAAGCTCCTTGCTGACTCCTAGCTTCGACCCCAACGCCGACTCGCAGTGGGCCATCCCCAATGAGAACCTCCATACGAACCCAACATCCACCAAGCAGCCGTTGGACGACCTCGGCAGCGCAGTTGTGGAGTCGTCACAAGGGTCGATCAACCAATACTGGAGGAACGAGTTCACGGCCCCCTAGGGCGTTCAACCGCTCCCCGTACGGTTGCCGGACGAGGGGCGAGACGGAACGCCGGCCGCGGCCGCTGCGAGAAATCGAACTCGCTGATGAGATTTCCTAGCTGGGGGGCGTTCTCGCGGACATCGGGCCTTGAATCAGGTCGTCCGTCGGTGCGGGGGTCGATGCGGGCGCCATTCATGAAGTCGTCCTCGATGAATTTCAGATACGCGTCGAAGCTCAGGACCTGATGGTCGATGAAGTGAGACTTGGCGTAGGGGCTAATAGCTAGAGACGGGACCCTCAGGCCATAACCTGCCTCGTCGATCCGAGGAGGGACCACGTGATCGTAGAAGCCGCCCCAGTCGTCCCAGGACACGAAGATGGCAGAGCTCTTCCAATCGGGTCCTTGCATCACTGCATTCACCACTCTGGTCACCCACGCCTGGCCGTCGGCGATCGAAGCGGGCGGGTGCTCGCTCATTTTCTTGCTGGGCACGATCCAGGAGACGGAGGGGATGGTTCCTCGGCGCGCCGCCGCGAAGAACTTGCCCGAATGCTTGATGTTTCCCAGCTGCTGATCGTGGATGACAGTCGCGAATTCCGGCAGAGGATTCCACAGGCTTGGAGTACCCGGCTCGAGGGAGGGTCGCTCGCACATGGGAAGAGCCTCGTCGCAATCCGGCAGGCTATGGGGTGCCGTGTAATACGCCCAGCTGACCCCGTACTTGTGCAGGAGAAAGGTCATATCGGTCCACGCGTAACGGAAGTCTTGTCCTTCGACGAAGGGGTGCACGTCCCCCGCTAGCCCATTGTTGCTCGTGCAGCTCATGGGATTGTCCATGTTCAAACAGGTCGCCGACCAACCGGAGACCAGGTAGAGATGTGCCGGCAGGCTGGGGCCCAGCGTGGGGCTGAACATGTGATCCTGCAGCGTGAAGTGCCGGGCGTAGGCCCAGTAATTGGGGATCTCCCTTGCGTCGTGGTAACCAACCGCGTCGGGAAGTGGGGGGGTTTCCCTGCACCCCGGCACAGTTACGTCCTTGAGAACAAGGCACCCTGGACTGCCGTCAAACGCCCGTTGAGCAAACCCGTCCATGTGACCTCGATCGATGTCGTAGATAGCATCGTTCATGGCGTGGGGTCCTCCGGCATCTCGGAGCTTGGAGTCGTGGTACGGAGAGATGCAGGAGCCGTAGTCGGATACCGGGAGACAGGCGGCGGGTTTGCCGTCCTGCATACGGATCCCATCGGCACCAGGAAACGACCCGAAATAGGAATCGAAGGAACGGTTCTCTTGCATGATGATGATCACATGTTTGATCTTGTGGATGCCACGCAGAGCTCCGTCGGCAGGGGTTGGCCGCGGGAGCGGAACGCGTGCGATGGATCCGTTATCGTCCGCGCGCGTCGCATCGGACGAACTTCCCGACGCGCAAGCCGCTAGGACCATCGTCACAACGACTGCAACGACGCCTGCCGGCCGTCGAGACAACGAAAGCTCCTCCTTAGTCGGTGTGCGGCTCCCATATCTAGGTTGCCAGGATTGTTCTGCTTCGTGAGGCAGCATCGCACAGCCCGCAAGCTCGCCCTGGTCGCGTGTGCAGTCGCCGGATTTTTTTCCGCGCTTGCAGGGGGCTCTGCAGGCGCGGTCACTTCATGCTCGAGGACGGTGATCTTCACTACTCCCGGCGTGACCTGGAGCGAAGTGGCGCACGTGAGACCTGCGGGGTTGTTGTCGCTTGCGAGGCGCGGTGCTATCGGATCGGTGTCCGTGCATACCGATGTTCCGCGTCCTTCCTACTCGTCCGCCTTCACGACCATCGGGGCCGGGGCGCGCATGCCGTCCATCGAGTTTGCTCTGACGAGGGCTGCTGCCACAGGGTTTGGCGGCCTTTCCCGCGATGTGCGCGTGACGACTCGGTCGCGACTGAACGATCTGTCCGCGGGCAACGGTTATGGAGCTCGAGCTGGTGCTTTGGCCGATGCCATGCCCACAGCGCTAGTTGGCATCGGCGACGCCTCGACCACGAGGGGATCCTCGGAGAGGTTCGCTCAGTGGCCGCTGCTCGCGGCCATGGGTTCCTCGGGTCGGGTTCAGTACGCAGGAGTGGGGGCCAACCTCCTTCGCCCTGTCTCTGGGGCCATCAAGCTCGAGGCACGTACCGGTGCATTCGTTTCTGCGGCGCGCCGAGCACTGTCGCTTCGCTGCGCCACGGTGGTCGTAGATACGGGTGACCTGGAGCGCGCACAACACCTGGGATCAACACCTCGGGTTTGGGGGGAGGCTCTGAGCAACACCGATCGGGTGCTGAGCTCGATATCGAAGCTCCTGGATCTCAAGAAAGACCTGCTGCTCGTGGTCACTCCCACCTCCTCCCTGGACGTGACCCATCTGGGAGTGGCCGTGGCGGTCGGTCCTGGGTTCCCCCCCGGCACCGTTTTGGAGTCCGCATCGACCAGGCGCCCAGGAATAGTCACGCTTCCCGATGTCGCCCCGACCGTCCTAGCGCGCGCCGGCGTGCCTCAGCCGGCAGGGATGACCGGGCAAACGTTCTTCAGTGTGCCGGCGGAAGGTGACCGGATCACCGCCGCCTCCGACCTGGACCGAGAGGCGGTGTTCGTCGATGCCTCTAAGTTCATAATGTCGTTGGTCCTTTTGCTTGCCGAGTGTGCACTTTTCGGCGTTGCCATCGCGGCGGTGCGGGTGCCATTCAACCGAGCCGCTCCAAGCCCCAGCCCCATCCCCCACATCGTAGAGATCGCTGCCTTGGTAGTCGCCAGCCTTCCGGTCGCCACTTTTCTGGCCAGGGTCTTCCCTGTGACGGAGTTGAGCAGGGCCGGTTTTATCGGATTGTGTTTACTCCTCGACGCAGGCGTGGTGCTTCTGGTTTCCAGGCGTACGTTGTCGCCGCTGCAGAGACTCGGGCTGGTGGCGGCGCTTTCGCTCATCGTTATCCTCGCCGATCTGATGACCGGGGCGCATCTCCAGCTGAACTCGCTCCTGGGCGATTCACCTTTGATCGCGGGCCGCTTCGCAGGAGCGGGCAACAATGCCTTTGCCATCCTGGCGGCGACAGCGGCCATTTGTGGAACGCTGCTAGTGCAACAGAAGGGCCGAACGCCGGCGACCCTGATCCAAGTCGCTCTTCTGTTCGCCGCCGTCATCCTCGTTGATGGAGCTCCCCAGCTGGGCAGCGATGTGGGCGGCGTTCTTGCTCTGGTTCCCGGATTCGCTGTTGTGTGGATGCTTCTCGCGGGCAAAGGCATCTCGCCGAAGGTAGTGGCGCTGGGGTTCATCGCGGCCATCTTCTTCGCGGGCGTGTTCATCGCGATAGACGTGGCCCGCCCCGCCCAGCAACGCACGCACCTGGGTCGATTCTTCGAAGATATCCGTTCCCGCGGTGGTTCCGCTTTTGTCGAGACGGTTGAGCGCAAGGCTGCATCGAACCTTCGCGAGGCGGGGTCGCTCGAGAACCTTGACCTGTTCTTGCCGCCGGCCGTCGTCACCTTCTGGTTTCTCTTCTGGCCACCCGCATGGTGGAGGAGGTTCGGGTTCGAGCAGCCTTTGCTGCGCGCCGGATCCGTCGGAGCGGTTGTAGTGGCATTTCTCGGCTCCGCGCTTAACGACTCCGGGATCACGATCTTCACGACCATGCTTCTGTTCTTGGGACCGATGGCGATCCTCATCAGGCTCTTTCCCGAGTCTCCCGATCCACCGAGTCTCTGATCGTGGGGACGCTGGTGGACCCCCGCACCCGTTACGGTCCGGGCTCCACGCGGGCACTGAAGGGAAGCGGTCGTGTGACGGCCGACTCGGGCAGGCCCTGGGCCGAAGCGATCAAATTCGATCTGCTACTCCATCTGGCCGCGTTCCCTCTTGCCTACTTCGGAGATCTCCTGGTGGCCAAGGTGAGGGCAACGCCGCCCCCTTCGTTCTGGCACATCTGGGTGAGGTGGGACGTCGTGCTTTACCTGGGGATCGCGCACCACGGTTACGCAGGTCCTCGATCGTTGCCTCATTCGGTCGCGTTCTTTCCCTTCCTGCCGCTTGTTCTACGGGCTCTTTTGGGCGCAGGGCTGACCGGTGTGGCGGCTGGGTTAGTGGTATCGGGAGTGTCGATGCTCGTGGTGTTCGCGTACATGTACCGGCTGGCGAACGATGTGTGGCCGGGCACGGGCCGCCTAGCGATCCTCTATCTCTGCGTCTTTCCGATGGCGGTGTTCCTCGTGGCGGGTTATAGCGAATCTCTCTTTCTTACAGGGACGATTCCCGCTTTCTATTACGCCCGGTGCGAACGATGGTGGCTCGTCGTTCCATTCGCTGCCCTGGCAGTCGGAACACGCTTCGCGGGGATCTTCGTTCTCCTGGGCCTTCTTGTCACTTTCCTGCAACAACCCCGCTTCGGTAAGCGAGTGTGGGAAGTCGCAGCCGCTCTCAGCCTGGCGAGCGCCCCACTGTTTGCGTACGCCGTGTTTCTCTGGAGGGTGAAGGGAACGCCCCTTGCCTACTTCAACGCCGAGCGACTGGGATGGGGGAGACATTTCTCGTGGCCGGTCAGCTCCTTCTTCCGCACCCTCCATCACCACGCGGACCCCGCGACTCACTCGCACATCTGGGACGCCGCCTGGCGGGTTGAGGTAGTGGCTGCCGCGATCGGAGTGGCCTTCACCGTGTGGACGGTCAGACGGTGGGAGTTGGGATGGGCCGCCTACATGGCGGGGACGCTCGGAACCCTGATGTTCAGCAGCCTGTACTTCAGCATCCCGCGCATGTTGCTATCGCTCTTTCCGATCCCGCTGCTGCTCGCGCTGTACACACGCGAGCATCCGAAGGTGGGCCCCTACCTGGCCGGGGGCATGGCGACGATAGCCGCGATAGGGGTGGTGACTTTCACGCATGGCGCGTGGTTCTTTTAACGACCACTGGGTGCCGGCGAACTACTTCTGATGCTCACCTAAGGGATGAAGTGACGCTCCCGGAATCATGAGGAGAGAGAAGGCGGCGGCGGGGTGACTCGTTGCACTTGGCGGAACAACGATGGCCGCTCCCAGGCAGCGAGCCGGCTCACTTAACCAGAGAAGCTCCCCCGCCACAGCCTTCTGCGTGATTGCATCATCCTCTTTGCCTACCTGAGGAGCAATCTAAGCAAGCTCTTCTAGGCCGAGCCGGGGGAGCCCAGTGCTAATGAGTGCAGCGCCCGCGTGGCCTGAAACGGAGGAGCGGGTGTAATTCGATGGCGTTCGGAGCTACACCGGTTTGACCGTGATCGATGTCGAAGAACGCGACTCCTTTGACGATGGCCCTGCCATGAAGAGTCGTAAAAGACGTCCCGATGGGCCCGCAAGCCGCGACGAATCTCCGGCGCGCTCTGCGCATGGCGGCCTTCTTGATGGAGCTTGCGGCCCCCTTGCAATGCACGTTGGGGAGCTCCAGGATCATCGTCCTTCTTCTGTGGTGGGGCTGCGAGACGATCAGATGAAAATCGCGGTCGTCCTCCAAAGCCGCCCCCCGCAGTCTCACGTGGATGCGATAGCTGCGGAACTCATACGGACGCTGCCTCGGGCTCGACGTCCCGATGTTGGGGCGAGGCAGACGGCGCAGATGTTCCACCGTGACGTGACGGGCCCTGTAATTCACGTCCGCGGCCGCGGCATCCGACAGAGTCTTGACCGCCCATCGTTCGACGCCACAAGTTAATGCAGCGTGTGCAACGTCGGGCGCGGCGATCAAGCTTGCCGCCACTAAAACTGTAGAAACTGCCACCGCTGAGGTGGCCCGCCATCTGCGCATGTTCCCTCCTCTCTCGGCAGCATAGCCGTAGGTCCTTGCGAACCGCGGGTGTAAGGAGACGACGCCAGACTTCTTGATCCGATTGGATAGAGAGATACACCTCCTGATAAGAACTCTGTTTGAACTGCTGGCACAGCGGGAACATCGTGAGGATGCGAGTCGTAGTAGTCGGAGCATCCGGAAATGTCGGAACTAGTTTGCTGCGCGCCCTGGAGAAGGACCCAAGCGTCGAGTCGATCTTGGGCTTGGCGAGGAGAACGCCCGGTTCCCAATTTCCCAAGACAAGCTGGATCCGCGCGGATGCCACGGAGTCTGACCTCGAGCCGCATTTCCGGGGGGCCGACGTGGTCGTGCATCTCGCGTGGAGCATCCAGCCCTCTCGCTCGATGGGGACGCTCTACAACGTCAACGTGGCCGGCAGCAAGCGCGTTTTCGATGGCGTAGCAGCAGCCGAGGTGCCCGCTCTCGTGTACGCCTCGTCGGTAGGGGCATATTCACCTGGGCCCAAGACAAGGATGGTCGACGAGTCCTGGCCCACCGAAGGCGTGAGTACCTCCTTCTATTCGCGGCACAAAGCCGAGGTGGAAGGGTTGCTGAATACCTTCGAGAGCGAGCATCCGGATGTCCGCACGGTGCGGTTGAGACCGGCATTGATCTTCAAGCGCGAGGCGGGAGCCGAGGTCCGGCGTCTGTTCGCGGGTCCGTTCCTTCCCAGCCCTCTCCTTCGCAGGTCACTGATCACCTTCGTTCCTAACATCGATCGTTTGCGCTTCCAGTGTGTTCATTCGTTCGATGTCGGTGAGGCGTATCACCTTGCGGTTACAAAGGATGTGCGGGGGGCCTTCAACATCGCCGCCGATCCCGTTCTCGATCCGGACAAGCTCGCTGCGATCATGAATGCGCACCCCGTCAAAGTGTCGCCCCGCGTCGCGCGCGCAGTGACCTCCCTTACATGGCGGTCGCGATTGCAACCAACTCCACCGGGATGGTTCGACCTCGCCATCCAGAGTCCTCTGATCGACACCACCAGGGCGCGAACCGAGTTGGGATGGGTGCCGATGTATACCGCCGAAGCCGCTCTGCTCGACCTCATCTCGGGACTCCAGGCGGACGCCGGCATACCAACCCCGCCGTTGGACAGGAAGGCTGGAGGGCGTTTCCGCCTCCGCGAACTGGCAACCGGGATCGGAAAGAGACCGTGGTGAGAGAGACGGGCTCGTCCTCAAGTGAGGATTCTTCCAGCTGCTAAAGCCACGCCATCGCACCGAGACAAGAGGTTCGAGATATGTCTGACGTCGTCGTAGTCACAGGAGCTAGCGCCGGGGTCGGTAGGGCGACGGCCCGGGCCTTCGCGCGTACAGGCGCCCGCATCGGCCTCATGGCCCGGGGCGAGGATGGATTGGAAGCCGCGCGACGGGAAGTGGTGGCAGAGGGCACGGACGCGGTTGCCGTGCCGACCGACGTTTCCGATCCCAGCGCCGTTGAGGATGCTGCGAGGGTCATCGAAGAACGTTTGGGACCGATCGACATCTGGGTCAACAATGCGATGGTGTCGGTGTTTTCTCCTTTCAAGGAGATGGAAGCCGATGAGTTCAAACGCGTCACCGAAGTCACCTATCTCGGCGTCGTCTATGGGACGATGACTGCCCTTCGCCGCATGCTCCCGCGCAACGAAGGTCGAATCATCCAGGTGGGCTCGGCGCTGGCCTATCGCGGCATCCCACTACAGAGCGCGTACTGCGGCGCCAAGCACGCGATACAAGGATTTACCGAAGCGGTGCGGTGTGAGCTCCTGCACGACAAGAGCAACGTCACGATCTCTATGGTGCAGATGCCGGCTCTCAACACTCCGCAATTCGGCTGGGTGAAAACTCGTCTTCCGCGTCACCCACAGCCGGTTCCGCCGATCTTCGAGCCGGAGGTGGCCGCGGACGCGATCGTGTGGGCGTCGAATCACCCCCGGCGGCGAGAGCTGTACGTGGGGGCTCCCACGACGGCGACGATCCTTGGCGACAAGGTTGCCTCCGGAGCGCTCGATCACTATCTTGGCCGTACCGGGTTCAAGTCACAGCAGACCGACGAACCGGTCGACGCCGATCGCTCGAACAATCTCTGGGAGCCCGTGGCGGGCGACGTCGGCGCTCGCGGGCAGTTCACCGCGCGGGCGCACGGCCGCAGCTTTCAACTGCGCGCGACCACTCACCGGAGCCTGCTCGTGCCCGCGGGAGTCGCGGCGGGGACATTGCTCCTCAAAGTCCTGCGAACTCGGCGCTGAACGTCCGGTCCGAGAGCGACCTCTCCACGGAGACGGCCCGCTAGAGCTCCTGCGGTTCTGCCTGGCCCCCGCCATCGCCGCGGCTCGCCGCGGGGCCGGTCACGTCTGTAGCCAAGTTGTGGGCGCTGTTGGCAAGCGCCACATGAGAAAAGGCCTGCGGAAAGTTGCCGACGAGCCTATGGTGCTCGACGTCGTACTCCTCCGATAAAAGCCCGACGTCGTTCCGGATCGCGAGAAGCCGCTCGAACATCCGCACTGCGTCTTCCTTCCGTCCGAGGAGGGTCAAGCAGTCCACCAGCCAGAAGCTGCAGGCGAGGAAGGCTCCCTCGCCTTGGGGCAGCCCGTCCACGTCTTCGTAATCCTCCGAGTACCGCATCACGAACCCGTCAACCGACAGCTCTTTCTCTATGGCTTCGATGGTCCCCTTAACGCGCTCGTCGGAAGCTGGAAGGAAGCCAACCAGCGGCGTCAGCAGCAGGCTGGCATCGAGTTGTTTCGTCCCGTAATACTGGGTGAAAGCGCCTCGCTCGGAATCGAAACCCTCACGGCAGACCTCCCGATGGATGTCGTCGCGCAACCCCTTCCATCGGCCCGATGGTCCATCGAGGCCGAATTCATCGACGGCTTTGACCGCGCGATCGAAGCCAACCCACGCCATGATCTTCGAATGAGTGAAGTGGCGCCGTTGCCCACGGATCTCCCAGAGGCCCTCATCCGGCTCCTTCCACTTCGACTCCAGGAAATCCATGATCTGCGATTGCAGTTGCCAGTCGGAATCCTCCTCCGCCAATCCCTGCCGGCGAGCCTGGTGAAGAGAATCCATAACTTCGCCATAAACGTCGAGCTGGAATTGGTCGACCGCGGCGTTACCGACCCGGACCGGCGCTGAAGCTTCATACCCGGGCAGCCAGTCGATCTCTCTCTCGGCCAACCATCGCTCGCCGGCCGCCCCATACATGATCTGCATCCGCGATGCCTGTCCCGCAACCGCGCGTAGCAGCCACTCGCGCCATGCACTCGCTTCTTCTTGATAACCGGCGACGAGCAGCGAATACAGGGTGAAGGTGGCGTCTCGCAGCCAGCAGTAGCGGTAGTCCCAGTTGCGAACTCCACCGAGCTTTTCCGGCAACGAGGTTGTGGGAGCTGCCACGATCCCGCCCGTTGGCTGATAGGTGAGGGCCTTGAGCGTTACGAGTGACCTGATCACTGCATCGCGCCATTCCGATCCCGGCTTCAACTTCTGCGACCAATCGCACCACGTACTTTCCGTCTGAGTCAGCGCGAGCGCAGCGTCGCGAGCCGGCGGGGGGTCTTCGTGCGAGGGATGCCAGCTGAGGACGAAGGGCACGCGATCTCTGGCCGCAACCTCGAACTCGGCCACGGTTGTCAGGTTCTCTCCGCGGAGATCAACTGGCGTGTCGAGCATGAGTGCATCCGGTCCGGCCAGCGCCTGGAAGCGATCATCGCGGCGGCGCACCCACGGAACGGTGGTCCCATAGTCGAAACGGATCACGAGCCGCATCTGCATCGGGACCCGCCCCTTGATCCCTTCCACCATCCGAACCACATCGGGCCGGTGCTCACGGTGAGGCATGCAATCCACGATCCGCACGACACCGTCTTCGGTTTCGAACTCCGTCTCGAGCACCAGGGTGTCTCCGCGGTAACGCCGCCGTATCTGTTTGATCCCTCCCGCAGGGGCGAGCAGCCAGCGACCATGTGACTCATCACCCAACAGGGCGGCGAAGCAAGCTTCGGAGTCAAAGCGCGGCAGGCACAGCCAATCTAGCGAGCCGCTCTTCGACACCAGCGCGGCCGTATGGGTGTCGCCGATGAGCGCGTAATCCTCCAGGGGCGTTGACACAGATCAGTGACTGGGGCTCTCGTTGTCCTCGTCGCTGGTCAGCGGTTGGGGATCGAGCCGATGAGCCTTCTCTGCGTCCTCTTTGGCGTGCTCGATGTCGTCATCAACGCGCTCAATGCCTTGTTCCATCTCGCCGACCTTCTCGTCTGCGTCGGAGCCCGCCGAGCCGTCTTCCGAAGAGGGCGCGTCTTCGCGCGGGGTCTGCTCGTCGGCCGAAGCGTCGTCATGCTGATCGTCAGTCATGGTCAGAGACTACGGTGCCGGCCGCCGGATACTCGGCTGTCGCCCGGGATCGCCGGATGACGGCGGCGGCTACGAACGCGAGGTGATCGGCGATCTGGGCCCCCCGGGCCACTCACTTCGGGGGACTCTGCAAGAGTGGGCTGGTGGCCGAGAGATTCCGCGATCGTCGGGCCGCCGGCGAAGCTTTGGGGAAGCGATTGCAGCAGTACGCCACTCGCACCGACGTGGTTGTCCTGGGGCTTCCTCGAGGCGGGGTCCCGGTCGCCTTCGAGGTAGCCCGGGCGTTGTCCGCTCCCCTGGACGTCTCGGTCGTGCGCAAGCTGGGGGTACCGCGCCGCGAGGAGCTGGCGATGGGAGCCATAGCTGCCGGGAACGTCCGCGTCCTCAATCAGGATGTGGTCCGGAGTCTTCGGATCCAGCCGGAGGTCATAGAGCAGGCAGTGCAGGAGGAGTCGCTCGAGTTGAGGCGCAGAGAGAATCTCTACCGTCGCGGGCGCCAGCCGTTGGATCTCTCCGGCAAGGTGGTGATCCTGGTGGACGACGGGTTGGCTACGGGATCAACCATGCGGGCGGCGATCGAGGCAGCCCGGCGCCACGCTCCGGCGCAGATAGTCGTTGCGGTGCCCGTTGCGGCCCCCTCGACGTGCGCCTCTCTCCGCTCCGTCGCCGATGAGGTTGTCTGCCTCGTCACACCGAAGAACCTCAGTGCCGTTGGCCTCTGGTACGACGACTTCGCCCAGACGGGTGACGACGACGTCGCCAACCTGTTAGGCATTGACCATGGCTAGAGCGGTGGTTACCGGCGGATCCGGCTTCCTCGGCTCCCATCTCTGCGAGCGCCTGCTCGCCGAGGGGTGGGAGGTCGTCTGCCTCGATTCGATGCTGACGGGGAACCCAGAGAATGTCTCGGCGATCATGGACCATCCCGGATTTCGCCTAGAACGGCGCGACGTCACCCGTCATATCGAGGTCGACGGTCCCATCGACTGGGTGCTCCATCTTGCCTCCCCCGCTTCGCCGGTGCACTACCTCGAGCACCCGATCCACACGTTGAAAGTGGGTGCTCTGGGTACTTTGAATGGTCTGGGGCTCGCAAAAGCCAAAGGGGCTGGTTTCTTTCTGGCTTCGACCTCCGAGACCTACGGCGACCCCCAGGTCCACCCGCAACCCGAGAGCTACTGGGGCCACGTCAATCCGGTCGGCCCACGGGGGGTATACGACGAAGCCAAGCGTTATGCCGAAGCGATGACGATGGCCTATCACCGCGCCCACGGCATCGACGTGAGGATCCCGCGCATCTTCAACACCCAGGGCCCCCGGATGGCGCGCGAAGACGGCCGGGCGGTGCCCAATTTCATAAGGCAGTCACTGCGGGGGGATCCCCTGACCATCCACGGTGACGGATCTCAGACACGTTCTCTTTGCTACGTCGATGACCTGATCGAAGGCTTCTGGCGTCTGTTGAATTCCAACCACGTAGGTCCCATGAACCTGGGCAATCCTCGCGAGGTCACGATCGCCGAGCTCGCCGAGCTGATCGCCCGCCTCGCCGGAAGCGACTCCGAGGTCACGTTCGAGGAGCGTCCCGAAGACGATCCGGAGGTGCGTTGCCCCGATATCTCGTTGGCGCGAGACAAGCTCGGGTGGGAGCCGAAGGTGTCTCTCGAGGAGGGCCTCGGGCGGACGATCGCGTGGGCGCGGGAGGCCTGGCTCTAGGCTTGTAGCGGATCTCTCACGGCCCGGCCTGCAGAGCGCCGGCAGAAACCGCGCGGGTAGGCTCGCAAGATGAGCCAACGCGACACCCCCAAGAAGAAGCCGAGGGCGTGGGACCCGCGCAACGCGGTCCCTCCCAAGAAGAAGTCTTCGGGCTCGCCCGCCCCCGACCAGCAGCGGTGGGTGACGGCCGCCTGGGTGGTGGGCGCTCTGCTCCTCATCCTGCTGTTCCAGAGCTCCCTCTTCGGCGGCGGAGTGGACGTGCTCCCGTTCTCGAGCACCTCGACGACGGCCCCCGGATTCCTTCAATTGGTCGACAGAGGCGCGGTGATCGAAGCCAATGTCTCCGAAACTTCCGTGAGAGGTACGTATAAGAAGGCCGGTGCCACTCACAGCTTCTCGACGACTCTCCCGCCGAATTTCCAAACCAACAGCCTCATCAAACAGCTCCAGGCCAAGGGCGTCGCCGTTTCCGGCTCGCAGCCGAGCGTGTGGAGCGGCTTCTTGTTCGGGTGGGTGCTTCCGATCCTGTTCTTCGGCGGGATCTATTACTTCTTCATCCTGAGACGTATGCGCAATCAGATGGGTGCCGGTGCCCTGTCCTTCGGTAAGAACAAAGCCAAGCTCTACGACCGCACGGACATGAAGACCACCTTCAAGGACGTGGCGGGCGTGGATGAGGTCGAGGCCGAGCTGGTCGAGCTGGTTGACTATCTGAAGACTCCGAAGAAGTTCGAACGGCTTGGCGCGCGCATCCCCAAAGGCGTGTTGCTTGTCGGGCCCCCGGGGACCGGAAAGACACTCCTCGCGCGGGCGGTTGCGGGCGAAGCGAGCGTGCCCTTCTTCTACATCTCGGCTTCTGAATTCGTCGAGCTATTCGTGGGCCTGGGCGCCGCGCGGGTTCGGGATCTCTTCCAGCAGGCACGCGAGCGAGCGCCGGCGATCGTCTTCATCGATGAGATCGACTCGATCGGACAAGCGCGCTCGGGTGCAGCCGGCAACCAACTTGGGTCGCACCAGGAGCAGGAGCAGACGTTGCAACAGCTCCTCACCGAGATGGATGGTTTCCAGCCAAACAGCGGGGTCATCATCGTGGCTGCATCCAACCGTCCCGAGGTGCTGGACGCGGCGCTGCTACGGCCGGGCCGCTTCGACCGTCAGATCCAGGTGAACCTGCCTGACATCAAAGGCCGAGAGGCCATCCTTCAGATCCACGCACGCGACGTGAAGATGCGTGGCGATGTTGATCTCCGGGTGCTGGCACGGCGCACTCCTGGTTTCTCGGGCGCGCAGCTGGCGAACGTGATCAACGAGGGTGCGCTTCTGGCGGCCCGCCGTGGCAAAGAGGAGGTCGACATGATGGATCTGGAGGAAGCGATAGATCGCGTCTACGCGGGTCTGGAACGCCGCTCCACCGTGCTGTCGGACAAGGAGCGAACGCTGGTCGCCTACCACGAGCTTGGCCACGCGATCGTGGCTCGTTTCGTCGAGCACGCTGATCCCGTGCACCGGGTGTCGATCATCCCTCGCGGCATCGGAGCACTCGGCTACACGCAGCAGCTCGCCGAAGAGGAGCGCTTCCTCATGGCCGAGCCGGAGCTCAAGGACATGATCGCTATCCTCCTCGGGGGCCGGGCGGCGGAGGAGCTGATCTTCGGCTTCGCCACTACGGGCGCACAGGACGATCTCAAACGCGCTACCGAAACCGCGCGCCGCATGGTCATGGAGTTTGGGATGTCCGAGAAAGTGGGCCCGATCAACATCGCGGAGCAGGGGCCGCGCTACCTTTCGGCGATCTTCCGGCGGGGTGAGGAGATGTCCGAGGAGGCCCAGGTGGTCATCGACCGCGAGGTGCGATCGATCCTGGTCGAGGCCCTGGACAAGGCGTCGAAGATCCTGAAAGGGCGCCGGCAGGACATGGACGAGCTTGCGGCCATCCTGCTGGACAAGGAGACCCTTGACGCCAACGACCTCGACGCACACTTCGGGAAGAAGCTGCCACACGGCTCCCTCTTGGGTCCTTTGGATCGAGAGGGCGTGCCTGCCTCAACCGGATAGCCGACCCGGTTGCTCCGGACAGCAGGTCACCGTGGCGGCCCTAAACAAGAATCAGGAGCCGGAGCGCGCTTCGATCTCTTCGAACCAGTCGTTGAGCGTTTCCATGTAAGCCGCTCGCTCTTCCTGGAAATGGAGGTGGGAACCCTCCTCGAAGATCTTTACCCGTGAGTCAGGCAAGCGAGAGCTCATATCTTCGAGATGCTCCGGCAAGCACTCGTCGTGTCGTCCTCCGGTGAGCAGGGTTGGAACGCGGATCTCGGGCAAACGCTCTGTGATGTCCCAGTCTTTGAATGAGCCAACGATCGTGAACTCACTCGGGCCCTGCATCTGCATATAGATCTCAGGGTTGAGGCCCTCGAAAGAACGCTCCAGGCCCTCGGGCCACGGATCCATCCGGCAGACGTGGCGTTTGTAGAAGGTCAGCATCACAGCCTGATATTCGAGGCAGCCGAACCAACTGTGGTCTTCGTGGCGCGCCACGATGTCTTGGTCCTTCTGACTCATGCGAGACAACAACGTGCGCGTGTCTCTCTCCCACCGCGGGATGCTGGCGGGGCTGCTTGCGATGATCAGGCTTTCGAGCGGAGGCTGGTGGTCGAGGATGTACTGCATCGCCAGCATGCCGCCCCAGGAGCTCCCGAAGAGGTGTAGCCGCTCGAGCTCCAGGGCCGACCGTAGGGTGACCAATTCCTCGACGAACCGTTCGAGCGTCCATAGTGAGGTGTCGCTGGGGCGGTCCGACCGCCCACAACCAAGCTGGTCGTAAAAGATGACGCGCCGCCGATTGGCGAGGTCTTCCAGGGAGTCGAGATAATCGTGTGCAAATCCCGGGCCACCGTGTAGACACAGGAGCGGCACACCCTCATGTTCGTCCCCGGCGCTTCGCCACCAGACCCTGCCACCGGGTACCTCGATCAACCCCTCGGCCATGGCGGGATGCTATCGGGCGCCAAGCTCCTTGTCGTAGACCATCCATTGCCGACGCACGCGCATCCCCTGGGCCTCGTACAACCTTGTGGCCCCGGTGGGGTTGCTTGAGTCGACGTTCAACGCAACCTGCCGAAAGCCCGCGTCGCGGAAGACTTGGAACGCTTGCTGTAGCAGCGCTGCGCCGATGCCGCGGCCCCGGAACTCGCCGAGCACGGCAAGCGAATCCACCCACGCCTCCCTCGTCCAGGCACGTCCCACAAGGATGCCCACGTCCTCTCCTTCGAGCTGCGCGAGTAGCCACATGTCCGGCTCGAAGGCTTCGCCCTCCAGGTGACGTTCCTTCCATTCATCGAACGGGTGCGCGGACATCCCCCACTGGCCGCGGAAGGCCTCGGTGTCGATGCGATGGAACACTTCGGCGTCGCCTTCGCGGAAACTGCGGATGACGACGCCGGGCGGCAGGTGGGCAGCGTGCAGCTCCTCCAGGGAACGCTCCATGTGCCAGTACGTCCGGACATGGTGGTAACCGCTCGACTCCAGCAGGGCGATCCCCGCCTCATCTTGGGAGATCGTGACGGCCCTGATCCTCACCTGGCGGCCTCCTGCGATCTCTAGGGCGCGCTGCTCCATGAGGCCGAGCAGGACCGCGCCCAGACCCTTGCCCCGATGATCGGGATGGACCCTGCCGAAGGTAGCGATGGCACTCTCTTCGGCCCGTTCCTCGATGTCTCCGTAAGCCGCGATCGCGCCGTCCGAGGCAGTGATCAGCCAGGTATTGCGGTCGGCGTCGAAGCTGGGGAGCCGGAAGAGGCCGCGCAATAGTTCGAGGTCGGTAGCGGGAGCCAGGCCGAAGGTGGCGTCGAGGGCGTCGAAGAGGCGAACCACCTCCGGGAGATCCTCCTGCGTGGCGGACCGTACGGCATAGCCCTTGGGAAGCGTGCTCACGGAACCAATCTAGCGGGAATAGCAGGGTCCTGCGCCTGGTTAGACTTGACAATAGTGCACTCAAGTTTGATACTCGACCGCAATCAAGTTTGGAACCCATCGTACGAGCCTTGAAGGAGGCAGCAGTGGCAAAGGCAGTAGGCATCGACCTAGGAACCACGAACTCCGTGGTCGCCGTAATGGAGGGCGGAGAGCCCTCCGTCATACCGAATGCAGAGGGCGGGCGGACCACCCCATCGGTGGTGGCGTTCTCGAGGAGCGGCGAGATCCTCGTCGGCGAGGTGGCGAAGCGCCAGGCCATCACGAACCCCGATCGCACCATCCGATCGATCAAGAGGGAGATGGGCAAGGACACGAAGAGGGACATCGACGGCAAGGGATGGACGCCTCAAGAGATCTCCGCCCGGATCCTGATGAAGCTGAAGACCGACGCGGAGTCCTACCTCAGCGACAAGGTGACAGAAGCAGTCATCACGGTCCCCGCTTACTTCGATGACGCGCAGCGTCAAGCGACGAAGGAGGCGGGCCAGATCGCGGGGCTGGAAGTGCTCCGCATAATCAACGAGCCGACGGCCGCGGCCCTCGCCTATGGTCTGGACAAGACCGAGGGGGATCAGACCATCCTCGTTTTCGACCTGGGTGGTGGCACCTTCGATGTCTCCCTACTGGAGCTCGGCGACGGCGTGTTCGAGGTCAAGTCCACGTCGGGCAACACCAATCTCGGAGGCGATGACTGGGATCAGCGCGTGATCGATCATTTGGTCAAGACATTCAAAGATCAGAACGGGGTCGACCTCAGCCAGGACAAGATGGCCTTGCAGCGTCTCAAGGAGGCCGCCGAGAAGGCGAAGATCGAGCTTTCTTCGGTGCAACAGACCACCATCAACCTGCCCTTCATCACGGCGACCCAGCAGGGCCCTCTGCACCTCGAGCTATCGCTTACTCGCAGCGAATTCGATCGGATGACAGAAGACCTTCTCGACAAGTGCAAGGGTCCCTTCAACCAGGCGATCAAAGACGCCGGCATCGGTGTCGAGCAGATCGATCACGTCATCCTGGTCGGCGGATCGACCCGGATGCCGCAGGTACGGAACCTGGTGAAGGACCTCACCGGGGGCCAGGAGCCGCATCAGGGCGTAAACCCCGACGAGGTAGTGGCGGTGGGGGCAGCGATCCAGGCGGGCGTGCTCAAGGGCGACGTCAAGGATGTTCTTCTCCTGGACGTAACGCCGCTGTCACTCGGTGTCGAGACCAAGGGCGGCATCTTCACCAGATTGATCGAGCGCAACAGCACGATCCCGACCAAGCGATCGGAGACTTTCACCACAGCAGACGACAACCAGCCGTCTGTGGAGATACACGTGCTTCAGGGCGAGGCCGACATGGCCTACCGGAACAAGTCTCTGGGCAAGTTTCAGTTGGTCGGGATACCTCCCGCTCCCCGCGGGATGCCGCAGATCGAGGTCACCTTTGACATCGATGCCAACGGCATCGTCAACGTGTCCGCAAAGGACCTCGGCACCGGTAAGGAGCAGTCGATGATGATCACCGGCGGCACCAAGCTTGCCGACGATGAGATCGAGCGCATGGTGAGGGAAGCAGAAGCGCACGCAGACGAGGATCGCAAGCGCCGCGACGAAGCGGAAGCGCGCAATCAAGCGGAGAACGCGATGTACCAAACCGAAAAGACGTTGAAGGAGCACGGCGACAAACTCGATGCGTCGGATCGGAAGATGGTCGAGGACTCTTTGCAGTCGCTCAAGGATGCGATGGCTGGGTCGGACCCGGATCACATCAGGCAAGCGACCGAGCAACTCGTCACCGCTTCGCAGAAGTTTGCAGAGGTTCTGTATCAAAGGGCTCAGACCGAAGGTGCGGCTTCTTCGCCCAATGGCTCGCCGGGCGGCACCGACGACGTTGTCGATGCGGAAGTTGTCGATGAGGGCCAGCAGGGCGCATAACGGATGAGCGATGAACGACCGGGCGCACCCCGAAAAGTGAAGGTGCAAGACAAGAGGCATACCGCAGCGTCCGAAGTGGGTGCGGGTGAGGCAGTTTCTGCTTCGCCCGCAGTCCCCTCCGGGCCCCCGGCCGGCGGCCCGGGGCCGGTGCTCCTCGAGGAGACCTCAGACCAGGAGCAGGTCCCGGTGGGAGAGATCCAGGACGCGGTCGAGGAAGTGAGCCCGGAGCCACAGCTCAGCCTTGCCGAGCTGCAGCGGATGAAGGCAGATCTGGAAAATGCACGCAAGCGCATGGTGAGGGAACAGACTCGGATCACCGAGCACGCGACCAGAAGACTCGTCGAGAGGTTCCTGCCGGTGCTGGACCACTTCCAACTCGCTCTGGATCATGGCGAGGGCGGCAAGGGCATCGAGCTGGCGATCAGACAGGCTGCCGACGTTCTCGCCGGGGAGGGTCTCGAGGAGGTAGATGTTGCCGAAGGGACCCAGTTCGATCCTCGGCTTCATCACGCGGTCGCGACTTACCACGATCCATCAGTGACCGTGGATACGGTGATCAAGGTCCAACGCCGCGGTTACAACTTCAAAGGGCAGCCGCTCCGTTCGCCCGAGGTGGTTGTGGCTCAGCCCGACCCTCAAAGTCAAGAGGCATAGCGATGTCGCAACGGGAATGGGCAGACAAGGATTACTACAAGGTCCTTGGTGTCTCCAAAGATGCGACCAAGGAACAGATCAAGAAGGCGTACCGAAAGCTGGCGCAGAAGTACCACCCCGATGCCAACAAGGGGGACTCGTCGGCCGAGGCTCGTTTCAAGGAGATCTCCGAGGCCCACTCGATCTTGTCCAACGACACGAAGCGGCGCGAGTACGACCAGATGCGCTCGCTGATCGAGGCCGGGGGCCATCGCTGGTACGGGTACTCGCCCGGTGACGGCGGGGGAAACGTGCGCGTCGATATCGGCGACCTTGGGGATCTGGGTGGTGCGGGTCTGTTCGATGATCTTCTCGGCTTCGGTTTCCGCGGAGCCGCGCGCGGCGAAGACATGGAAACTCAGATCGAGTTGAGTTTTGAAGAGGCGATGACGGGGACCACCGTCTCCCTGTCACAGGGTGGTGGCCGGGTGCGGATCCCCCCTGGCATCGGTGACGGAGGTCGTGTGCGCGTCTCTGGTAAAGGTGGCCAAGGCCGACGGGGAGCTCCGCCGGGCGATCTATACGTTCGCGTCAGGGTAAAGCCGCATCCGATCTTCGAACGGGGGCCGGAAGGACAACTCATGGTGCGGGTTCCGGTATCGATCACCGAGGCTGCTCTCGGCGCGAAGGTTGAGGTTCCCACGCTCGATGGCAGCGTCACGGTAAAGATCCCGGCTGGGACTCCCAACGGCAAAACTCTGCGCGTAAGAGGACGGGGTGCGGCGACGGCCAAGGGCGGCAAGGGAGACCTGTTGGTCAAAGTCGAGGTTGAAGTACCGCAGAAGTTGTCCAAGCAGGAGCGCGATCTGCTGGAGAAGTTCGCGGACGTCCACAAAGCTTCGCCCCGGGCGCATCTCGAGCAATACCTCGGTGCCGAACGTGCCAAGGCATCGTAGGGGAGGCGGAGATGGCACGACGACCTTCCCACGATCAAGCCAACTATGTGATCTCCGTCGCCGCGGAGCTTGCGGGTGTGCATCCTCAAACCCTGAGGGTTTATGAGCGTAAGGGGCTCGTCCAACCACGGCGCACTCAGGGAAACTCCCGCCGTTACTCGGAACAAGACATCGATCTCTTGCGCAGGATCCAAGAGTTGACGGAAGAGGGGGTCAATCTCGCGGGTGTGACTCGAATCTTGGAGCTGGAGCACGATCTGCAACGAGCGAAGGACAGGTATCAACGCGCCCTTCAGCAATTGCAAGCCACCCAGCAGCAGCTTCAGGCTGTCTCGGTGAGGGCCTCGATCGTTCCCCTCCGTGATGTCCGCAGGATCCGCCGCGCTATGAAATCCGACGCGCTGGACTCGGCGGGAAAGCCCAAGGTTTTCATAGCACCTCCGGTGCCACCCGCTGACCATTAGCTATCTATAGGCAGGTGTAAGCAGCATGGATACGAACAAACTCACACTCAAGTCACAAGAGGCGCTCGGCGCGGCGCAAAGAGCGGCCGCCGAGCTCAACCATCAGCAGATCGAGAATGCTCACTTGTTGGCCGCTCTTCTCGAGCAGCCGGAAGGTGTCATCTACCCGTTGTTGCAGAAACTGGGAGCCGCTCCCCGTGCTCTGCGCGTGTCTCTGGATGGAGTTCTCGACCGGCTTCCAAAGGTCTACGGGCAGGTTGAGACCTACCTTTCTCCGGGGCTCCGTGACACCCTCGAGCGAGCCTTTGCCGAGGCGGACACGCTGGGGGACTCTTACGTCTCGACCGAGCATCTCCTGCTGGCGCTGCTTGACCAACACGACGACGTTGCAGGGATCCTGGCCGAGCATGGGATCGACCGCGCCCGCGTCCTGGATGCATTGAAGGAGATACGCGGTTCGCAACGCGTCACCGACCAGACCCCCGAAGAGAAGTATCAGGCCCTCGAGCGATTCGGACGCGACCTCACCGAGGCGGCTCGCCGCGGCAAGCTTGACCCGGTCATCGGCCGCGATGACGAGATCCGTCGTGTGATCCAGGTGTTATCTCGCCGCACCAAGAACAATCCCGTTCTGATAGGCGAGCCGGGTGTTGGTAAGACTGCCATCGTTGAGGGGCTGGCCAACCGGATAGTGGCCGGCGACGTGCCCGAGTCGCTGAAGAACAAGCGTGTGGTCGCGCTGGACATCGGCTCGATGGTTGCCGGATCCAAATACCGCGGTGAATTCGAAGAACGTCTCAAGGCTGTCCTTGGTGAGATCGCAGCTTCGGAGGGCGAGATCATCACCTTCGTTGACGAGCTTCACACTGTGGTGGGAGCCGGAGCGGCCGAAGGCGCGATGGATGCCGGGAACATGATCAAGCCCATGCTCGCGCGCGGCGAGCTTCGGATGATTGGTGCGACCACCCTCGACGAGTACCGCAAATATGTCGAGAAAGATGCTGCTCTCGAGCGCCGGTTCCAACCAGTCGTCGTGGGCGAACCTTCGGTCGAGGACACGATCGCGATCCTCCGCGGACTCAAAGAACGGTATGAGGTTCACCACGGGGTGCGGATCCAAGATGCAGCTTTGGTCGCAGCTGCGGTGTTGTCCGACCGCTATGTGACCGCCCGGTTCCTGCCCGACAAGGCGATCGATCTCGTCGACGAGGCGGCATCGCGCTTGCGCATGGAGATCGACTCCATGCCTATCGAGATCGACATCCTCGACCGTCGCAGCAAGCAACTCGAGATCGAGAAGGCGGCCCTCGCTAAGGAGACGGATCCCGTCTCGCAAGACAGGAGGTCCCGGATAGAACAAGAGCTGGCCGAGTTGCACGAAGAGATGGATGGGATGAAAGCCCACTGGGAGCAAGAGAAAGAAGCCATCGACGGGATCCGTTCCCTCAAGGCCGAGATCGAGCAGGTTCGTGGAGAAGCCGAACGCGCCGAACGGGATGGCGACCTCACCAGGGCCGCCGAGCTCCGGTACGGGAGGTTGATCGAGTTGCAGCGCGATCTCGATGCCGCGAACGAACGTCTCGCCGACCTGCAATCGGACCGCAAGTTCCTGAAAGAAGAAGTGGACGAAGAAGACATCGCCGAGGTCGTGGCGAGATGGACGGGCATCCCGGTCTCCAAACTCATGGAGGGCGAGATCGAGAAGCTCGTGAAGATGGAAGAGGGTCTTCACCAGCGCGTTGTCGGTCAGGACGAGGCTGTGGCTGCGGTGTCGAATGCGATTCGCCGCGCTCGTTCCGGTCTCAGCGACCCGCACCGGCCGATCGGGTCGTTCATATTCCTGGGCCCCACCGGGGTGGGCAAGACGGAGCTCGCGCGGGCTCTCGCCGAGTTCCTCTTCGACGACGAGCGGGCGCTTGTGCGCATCGACATGAGCGAGTACATGGAAAGGCACGCAGTGAGCCGTCTGGTCGGAGCACCACCGGGTTACGTGGGGTACGAAGAAGGGGGACAGTTGACCGAGGCTGTCCGTCGCCGGCCCTACTCGGTCATCCTCCTCGACGAGATCGAAAAGGCGCACCCCGATGTATTCAACATGCTTCTTCAGATCCTGGACGACGGCCGGTTAACGGACGCCCAGGGGCGAACGGTGGACTTCAAGAACACGGTCGTGATCATGACCTCGAACCTCGGATCTCAGTGGATCCTGTCTGCGTCCGAGACCGAAGAGTCGATGCGCGACAAGGTCATGGAGACGGTGCGGCATCAGTTCAAACCCGAGTTCCTCAATCGGGTCGACGAGATCATCGTCTTCCATCGGCTCGGACGGGAGCACCTTGCCCGCATCATCGACCTTCAGCTAGAGCGTGTGCAGGAAAGGCTCGTCGAACGAGACATCTACCTGGTGGTGAACGAGGACGCCCGCAGATACCTCGCCGAACGGGGTTTCGATCCCGCTTACGGAGCGCGGCCTCTGAAGCGATTGATCCAACGGGAGATCGAGAATCCCCTTGCGGTGAAGTTGCTGGACGGCACCTTCCGATCGGGAGACAAGGTGGAGGTGGGTGTGGCAGGAGACGCGCTGACCTTCGTGAATGCGACGACGCCGGCAGCCGCGTGATGCCTGCATCTGCACCCTGATGGCCGGTTTGAATGTAGCTGGTTCCGGCTAACCCGGTTGCGGAGCCGAGTATGGCGAAAGGCTGCTGGCTGGCTACTCGGAAGTGAAGGAGCGGCGAGTAGGCGGCATGCCGCTGCCCCCGTCGGAGGTCGTTTTCACCGCCAGCACCTGGTGGATGTTTAGCCGGCCGCCTTCGAACCCCAGCGCGGAGCCCGCGAGGTAAAGCCTCCATATGCGGGAGCGTGCAGCACCCGCGTGGGAAACGGCGTCGGTCCAGTCCGCTTCGAGATTGGACATCCACCCCCGCAACGTGCGGCCGTAGTGCTCGCGCAGTGATTCGACATCCCGTACCTCGAAACCCTCCGACTGCATCGCGCTCACCACACTTCCGACCTCGTGGAGCTCTCCGTCGGGAAAGACGTACCGCGTGATGAAGGAGCGTTTATCGAAGCCCGAAGGTCCTGGGGGCCGGGAGATAGCGTGGTTGAGCAATCGTCCGCGTGGCTCGAGCAATGCGTACAACACTCGTAGATACCTAGTCAGCTGCGACAACCCGACATGCTCGAACATGCCGATGCTCGAGATCGCGTTGAACCGTTCCCCGGCCAGGGCCCTGTAGTCCTGCAGGCGGATCTCCACGAGGTCGGCTAACCCCGCCTCGGCAACGCGCTTCTCGGCAAGCTCTGCCTGCGCAGGGGAGATCGTCACTCCGACTGCTTCGACGCCGTAGTGCTCGGCCGCGTGCATGACCATGCCGCCCCAACCGCATCCCACGTCGAGCAGCCGCATGCCCGCATGGAGGCCGAGCTTCCGGCAGATCAGGTCGTATTTCGCACGCTGAGCTTGATCGAGCGTGGTGTCGGCGGAGGGGTAATAGGCGCATGAATAGGTCATCGTCTCGCCCAAGACGAGGCGATAGAAGTCATTGGATATGTCGTAGTGGTGACCGATCGCAGCCGCGTCGCGCGACCGGGAATGCAAACGGCCTTTGAGCCTGGCTTCCTCAGAAGGAGGCGGGGTAGGAGGGCCGAAGGCTCCCAGGGTGCGGCCGGCCCGCAGCAGCTGGGCCCAGCGCTTCCGGCCCAGATCGAGCGTCGTGTGATCGCGTTGGGCCGCCAGTCGGTCGCGCAGAGCCAGGATCTCGAAGATGTCCCCATCGAGGTCCAGATCCCCGGCCACGTAAGCACGGCCGAGGCCGAGCTCGTTGGGGGCGTAGATGAGCCGGCGGAGCGCCAGTGGCGTCCGGAAAATCACCTGTGCTTCGGATTCGCCTCGACCGGGGATCTCGCTGCCATCCCAGAACACGAATCGAACCGGAAGGTGCGGCCCCAGAAAGTCTTCGAGGACAGGTCCGAGGACCTCGGCAGCGGAAGCGATTAGGGGACTCCTTTGCCGCAGTCTGATGCGGTCATCAGGGTTAGCCTTGAGGAAGATGAGCGAACAGCAACCCAAGCCGAAGATAACACTGGCGGTATACCGCTGCGGCCAGTGCGGGGACACCTTTCCGGCGGCGGTCGAGGCTGGCGGCGCAACCTGCCCCTCATGTGGGGCGAACTCCGTGGAGCTCGCGTCCGAGCCGTTGCTCTGAGCGACCCCCAAGAGCATCCCCCAGCCGTAGCAGTCGCGCCCTACGACGACCGCGGAATGTTGCTGGCGATCGAAGAGGGTGGCGGACGAAGTACCCCTCCCTCCCACGCCGACGCGCTGGTGTGGACCGACGGCGATCCCTCCCGCGATCCCGAAGCCCTGCGGACCGTTCTCGTTTCGTGCCCCGCCCGCTGGGTGCAGCTCCCCTTCGCAGGCATAGAACGATTCGTCGACGCTGGCGTCATCAGCCCGGACAGGGTCTGGACCTGTGCCAAAGGGATCTACGGTCCGGCAACGGCCGAGCACGCTCTGACGCTGATGCTGGCCGCGGCAAGACAGATCTACGTCCACGCTTGCCGGCGCTCTTGGATCGAGGTGGAGCGCGGGTCCCCAGAACGGCGCCTCGCCGGGTCAACCGTGATCATCTTCGGCGCCGGGGGGATCGGCAGCGCCCTTCTTTCGATGCTGGCCCCCCTCGGCGCCCGGGTAATAGCGGTCAATAGGTCGGGGACATCGGTGGCGGGTGCGGCCCGGACCGTCCGGACCGGCGACCTGCCCGCCGTTCTGGAAGAAGCAGATTGGGTGGTGATCGCCGCGCCCCTGACCCGGGAGACCAGGGGGCTCTTCGACAGCAGCATGTTGACGAAGATGCGCAGTGACGCCTGGCTGGTAAACGTGGCCCGGGGCGCGATCGTGGACACCGACGCTCTCGTGGACGCCCTGAGAGCTGGGCGGATCGCAGGGGCGGCCCTGGATGTCACCGATCCCGAGCCACTCCCGCAGGATCACCCGCTGTGGGCGCTGGACAACGTGATCATCACCCCGCACGTCGCCAACACCTGGGACATGGCACTAGCGGAGTTACGCGGGCTTGTCTCCCGGAACGTGGCCCATTTCGCTGCGGGCCAACCCCTTGAAGGCCGGGTGGATCCATCGACGGGCTACTGATCCGAACAGGTATCGCTGCGGCAACACTGGTGGTGGCAGTGGGCGCGATGAGCTGCACCGCGTCCGGCGACCGCCCCGCCGGCCCTGCGCCACGGCGGAGCGCTCCTATCTCCAAGCGCTCCGCAACGCGTCCCCGAGCCGCGGTGGTTCGTTTTCAGGCCGCGGGGAAGCCGGCCCGCAGGCTGCGCCAAGCCGAACACGACCTCAAGCGGGTGCATCTCTGGAAGCGGCTCACGGGCCATCTCTACGAGGTGAAGGTGGCCGTGCGGCCGGGTCGCAGCGATATCCCCGATGACCGGCATCTCGCCGACGCCTACCCGAGCGCGGTCGCCGCTCCCGGAGGTTACGGGAGCCTCTGCGACATCGTCTTCTACCCGGCTGCGATCTCACAGGACCTGGCCCGGTGGCGCCGTTACCACGCGGAGGGATCGTTGGGAGCCCCCCCGGACTCCCTTCGCGAGTACTGGGGTTCGATCCTTGCGCACGAGCTCGCCCATTGCCTCGGCCACGGAAAGGGTGAGCGGGTGGCCAACCGGTGGGAGCGAAAAGCGCTGGCCAGGCTGCGGCACGCATCGTCGACCTGACGAGCTGAACCGCCACCAGACGGCAGGCGAAGTTGCGAGTCATGGCCCGCCAAGTTGAGTCCTAGGCACTCAAGCTATCTGTTGACAAGACCATCATTCTTGTGGCAAAATCTCCGGGTCGAAAAGCACCGAACTGAGGAGGTGTGTGATGCGTGTTGGCAGCTTGCTGGATAGCGGTACCGGATACGACGACCTGGTACGGCACCTCATCGGCTCCGATCAGGCGACCTGGTCGGCGGGGGCGTGGCAGGTCCCGACCGACGTCTTCCACAGCGACAACAGCCTCGTGATCCGGATGGACCTCCCCGACGTGAACCCTGATGAGGTTGAGGTGGCCGTGCAGGAATCGACACTGCTCATCAACGGTTCCCGCCGGTTCCCCTATGACCCAGAGAAGGTTCGCTTCGTACGGCGCGGGACCTTCTACGGAGACTTCACGCAGCGGGTCAACCTGGGAAAGGGGCTGGACCTCGAGAGCATCAGTGCCCGTTACAACAACGGCGTGCTCGAGCTCACGATCCCCTACGCGCAGGAAGTGCAGCCGAAGAAGATCAGCATCGAGGTGGGGGGCAACCGCCAGAAGTCCCTGGACAAGTAGCTCGCCAGTAAAACCCATAGGGCCCGCGGGTAGCGGGTCCTTTTTCTATGTGGGGCGAAGGGCGGCGGGTTTCCTCAGCCACGGCAAGACCCCTATCGCTTTCCATCCCCCCATCACGCCCGCCCCCCCTAATCCCGCGCCATCTGCAAGAGCGGCCAGCGCCTGCCGTCGCGACAACGCCTCGACGGCGCCCGCCCCATCGCCGGCCGCGAGATCGTCCTGGTAATGGGATCGCAGCGCCGCGTCGAGCTCGGCGAGGCCGAGGTCCAGCAGCAGTTCCCGTTGAGGGCGTGGTCCCGTCATCTCCAGCCCCGCCGCTGCTCCTGCCGCTCGCACCGCGCTCCAGTTGACGTGCGCGGTGATGTCCTTCTCTCCGGGATGGGCCAACGGATCGTCGTCGGCGCCCGTCGCCGAGTAGGTCACCAGAGAACCTTCGGGTCGCAGCGCAAGATCCCGAGCCTCGTCTCCGTAATCGACCAGCAACACGGCTCCAGAGTCGATCGTAGAGGCCAGTCGGGCCACGAATACTTCGACGGCGAGTGGCACCTCCATGCGGTGCCCCTCTCGCAGAGTGATGCCCGTGCGCTCCAAGAACCGCTCCAGATGAGGGGTCGACGGCGGTAAGAGCACCAGTGAGAGCTCTCCGTTGGTGGCATCCACGCACACCTCGCGGAGCAGGCCGTCCCGTTTCTCAACCAGATGTACGGGCAGATTGTCCAGAACCTCGTTCGCAAAGGCGACGCCGGCCCCCGCGTGAGGAAGCTCGATGATCGAATCGACCCACACCCCGCGCCGAAGTCCGAGGCGGGCGCGCTGGCGTTCTTGCGAGTGCGGATTGCGTTCGACGAGGCAGTAATCGAGGGCATCGGCGAATCGGCCCGTTACCGCGTTCAGCACCCCCTCCGCGAACCCGCCTTCGCCGGGACCGACCTCTGCCACCTGGAATCGGTCAGGTGATCCGCACGCCCTCCATATCTGCTCGAAGCCGCGCCCCCACAACTCCCCGAAGGCAGGATCCAGCTCGGCCGAGGTGACGAAGTCGCCGGACCACCCGGTTCTCGGTATGTCACGGGCGTAGTAGCCGTGATGCGGGTGATACAGAGCCATCTGCATGTATGCGGCGAATGGCATGGGCCCCCGCTTGGCGATCCACTCGAGGAGCAGTGCCTCGAGCCCGTTCGGTGGGTTCATTCCGGCTTGGGGATCGCCTGAGGCACCTTCGCCGCAGCCTTGCGGGCGGCGGCCTCCATCCTCCGGTACCACTCCCTTTTGTCCTCATAGGTGCGGACGTGGGCCAGCGCGGCTTCGGCGACGCGGATCACGTCGAGGTGCTGGGCGCGGTGCGAGTACAACGCGATCAACCGATCGTAGGGACCGGTCGCGTCGAAGCCCGCCTCGAGGGCAATCTCGTACTGCTCGATCGCCGACTCCATCTTGCCGAGCTGCTCGAGGTTCTGACCCTTGAGGAAGCGGTTCACCAGGTCGATCGATGTTGCGTCGCCATTCACGGAGTCTCGGTCCTCTCGTTAGAGGTCTAACCTTTGGCCACGACCAATGAAAGCACGCACGATCGATGCCAGATCACGACCGACCGGGGAGGCTAGAGCATGGCGGCAACGGAGCTGCAGTCGACAGCGCAAGAACTAGTAGCGGGAGACCGGGGGATACTGGCGGCTGACGAGAGCATCCCCACTATCTCCAAGCGTTTCGCCACCATCGATGTCGAACCGACCGAAGAGAACCGCCGCGCGTACCGAGACATGCTGTTTGCGACCCCTGGGCTCGAGCGATTCATCAGCGGCGTGATCCTCTTCGACGAGACGATCAAACAGGCTTCAAATGATGGAATGCCGTTCCCGGAGGTCTTGAAGAAAAAAGGTGTGATACCCGGGATCAAGGTCGATGAGGGCGCCAAGGACCTCGCCTTCTTCCCTGGCGAGAAGGTCACCGAGGGGCTTGACGGGTTGCGGGAACGTTTCGCCGAGTACCGCGACCTGGGCGCGCGTTTCGCCAAGTGGCGAGCCGTGATCACGATCGGCGACTCGATCCCAACGGAGTTCTGCATCGACGCAAACGCTCACGCGCTCGGCCGTTACGCAGCGCTGGCGCAGGAGGCCACTCTCGTCCCGATAGTCGAGCCCGAGGTCCTGATGGACGGCGGCCATTCGATCGAACGCTGCTACGAGGTGACCGAGCGAACTCTTCGCAGCGTCTTTAGTCAATTGCACGCACACAGGGTTCATCTCGAGGGCATGTTGCTGAAGACGAACATGGTGCTGTCCGGGACCGAGGATCCGCAACAAGCCTCTGTAGATAAGGTTGCCTCGGAAACGCTTCGTTGCTTGCGGGCCACGGTCCCACCGGAGGTGCCCGGCATCGTCTTTCTGTCCGGCGGCCAAAGCGATGAGCTCGCCACTGCGCATCTCAACGCGATGAACGCGATGGGCGACGCACCGTGGGTCCTCAGCTTCTCTTATGGACGAGCGCTGCAGGCGCCCGCTCTGAACGCATGGAAGGGATCGGAGGCCAATGTGGACGCCGGGCAGACAGCGCTGTATCACCGGGCCAAACTGAACGCCGCCGCCTGCGCGGGCCGGTACTCGGAGGATATGGAGTCTGCTGCCTGACCCCTTCCGGGACCCGCGTCGCCTGTGCTCTGACGTGCGTGATCTTGCTGGTCGGCGCCGCCCCCGCCGGCGGATCGGTGACTTCCCCAGACAAAGGCCGCGCCGGCATCGAGCGGATGCTGAAGATCCGATCGGAAGCCGTCATGGCCGGCGACAAGCACGCTTTCATGACCACGGTGGCTCCCGGCGCCCATGCCTTTCAGCAACGGCAGGCGAGGTTGTTCGACTACATGCGGAAGGTCCCGTTCCACTCCTATCGTCTGTTCGCCAACTGGACGCGCTATGGCGATCTCGCCGGAGCATCCGTCCGGACCCGGTATCCGCGCGCGCAGAAGGTGGCCATTCCCGTGACCGAGGAGAGGTACGCGATCAGCGGCTTCGATCGCGCGCCCATCGAGGACGACCTCTTCTACACCTTCGTGGAGATGCAGGGGCGCTGGTTCGTGGCGAGCGACAGCGATACCAACTCCATCGGTCTGGAGACCACTCGGCACCTGTGGGACTTTGGCCCCGTCGTAGCGAGAAGTAGCCGTCACTTCTTGCTGCTGACCCACCCATGCTCGGGATCGCCGGGCTGTCCGCACCTCCCTTCAGACATCCTGGCCATCGCCGAAAGCGCCCTGGCGCGTGTGGACCGCTACTGGCGGGAGCCGTGGCCTCACAAGATCGTCATCCTTGCTCCGACGACGACTGCCGAGCTGCACCGCATGCTGCAGGCGACGTTCGATGTCAACAAGTTCGTGGCGTTTGCTTATGCAAGCGAGGACCCCGAGCATGGACTTCGGTTCATCGGTCGCAGGATCATCCTGAACTGGCAAGCGATCGCCGGCCGGACCACGGATTCTCTCTTGACGATCCTGTCTCACGAGCTGACGCACGTGGCAACCAGGGGGAGCGCGGGACCGGAGATCCCCACTTTTATCGAAGAGGGCATCGCGGAGTACGTCGGATACAACGCGGATCCCGCGAGTCTCTCCTATCTGCATTCCGTAATAGGCGCGGGCCGGTTTGATGGAAAGCTTCCGTTGGACTACCAGTTTACAACGGGCACCGGAAGAGACATCTACCTCAGCTACCAGAAGGCCGAGTCCGCGGTTCGCTTCTTCATCGACCGCTGGGGTTTGACGCGCTTTGTTCGTTTCTACAGATCGCTCGGCCGCCAGCGCGTGGTGGCCGGAACTCCACGGTTCCACCTCGACCAAGCTCTGCGACGAACGATCGGCATGGGTTTTCTCCGGTTCCAGAAACAGTGGGCAAGTAGTCTTAGGGGATGAGCGTGAAGGTTGTTGCAGACGGCAGCAAGGACGGATTCGCGCTGGCCTCGGAGGCCTCGGCGGGAGGATCCGTGGCGCTGGTATGTGAGGGGCAACAGCGCGATCTGAGCTCCGTGCCGCCGGCGGGTGCCGAGGTGGAGCTGATCGCCCTGAGCGACGAGCTGGGGCGCGAGATCACCAGGCACTCGACCGCCCACGTCCTAGCTCAAGCGGTTCTGAGGCTGTATCCGGGAGCCAAGTACACGATTGGCCCCCCCATCGAGAACGGCTTCTATTACGACTTCGATGTCGAACGACCGTTCACCCCCGAAGATCTCGAGCGCATCGAGGCTGAGATGCGAAAGATCGTCAAGGAGAACCAGCGCTTCGAGCGCGAGGAGGTCGAGCGCGAGCAAGCGTTGCAGCTCTTCGCGGATCAGCCCTACAAGATCGAGATCATCGAGGGGGTCCAGAGTGAAGGTGCCCAAGACCGAGAGGCCGGCGACGGTCCGGTCTTGTCGGTGTACCGGAACCGCGATCCCTCCCAGGACGGCCCCGGCAGCGTGGCGTTCATCGATCTGTGCCGAGGCCCCCACCTCCCCGGCACCGGCCGGATCAAAGCGTTCAAGCTGCTGCGGAGCTCCGGCGCCTACTGGCGGGGAGATGAGAACAAGCCCATGCTCCAGCGGATCTACGGCACCGCATGGGAGTCGAAGGACGCTCTCCAGGATTACCTGCACCGCTTAGAAGAGGCCGAGCGGCGCGATCACCGCAAGATAGGACGCGACCTCGAGCTCTACTCATGGTCGGAGGAAGTGGGACCCGGCTTGGCTCTGTGGCATCCGAACGGGGCGCGGTCCCGCATGATCCTCGAGGACCTCTCGCGTCAGATGCATCTGGACCGCGGATACCAGCCCGTTTTCACTCCGCACATCGGCAAGGCGACCCTGTGGGAAACGAGCGGCCACCTCGGCTTCTTCCGGGAAAACATGTTCCCGCCGATGGAGGCGGACGAAGGTGAGTACTTCGCGAAGCCGATGAACTGCCCGTTCCACATCTTGATCTACAGATCCAGGACGCGCTCCTACCGCGAGCTACCCGTCCGGCTGTTTGAGCTCGGCACCGTGTACCGCTACGAGCGCTCGGGAACCGTGCACGGCATTCTGCGGGCGCGGGGGCTGACCATGGACGATGCCCACATCTTCTGCAGGCCCGACCAGGTGGTGGACGAGCTGGTGGACGTGGTCGGTTTCCTCCGGGACCTTTACGGCACGGTGGGTCTGTCTCCCGATGCAGTTCGCTTCTCGACCAAGCCGGACAAGGCGGTCGGCTCCCCGGAGCTGTGGACCTTGGCCGAAGACGCGATCAAAGAGGGTCTGACCACGGCCGGATTGGACTACACGATCTCGCAAGGCGAAGGGGCTTTTTACGGGCCCAAGATCGATGTCGACGTGCGGGACGCAATCGGGCGCTACTGGCAGGTGTGCACGATCCAGGTGGATTTCCAGGAGCCGGACCGCTTCGGGCTGGAATACATCGACGAGAACGGCGAGCGGCAGCGGCCCGTGATGCTTCACCGGGCTCTATTCGGATCGGTCGAACGCTTCTTCGGCGTGCTCGTGGAGCATTTCGCCGGAGCGTTCCCTACCTGGCTCGCGCCGGTGCAGGTCGCGATCATCCCGATCGCCGACCGTCACAGCGCGTATGCCCGCGAGGTCGGCGATCGACTACAAGCAGCCCGCATCCGCGCCGAGATCGACGATTCAGCCGACACGATGGGAGCCAAGATCAGGCGGAACCAGATGCACAAGGTGCCGTACATGTTGGTCGTCGGCGACAATGAGACCTCTTCGACGACCGTGTCGGTCCGCCGGCGCACAGGTGAGGAGATCCGTGGCGTCGGCGTCGATGATCTCGTGACCAAGCTCACGGCAGAGATCGAAAGCCGGAGCCTGGAACTCACTCTGTAGTTGTCGTGGAGCGACTGTGGAGTCCATGGCGCATGGAGTATGTAAGCGGCGCCGGCGGGGGACAGGGATGCGTGTTCTGCGATCATCTCTCTGCGGGTGACGACGAAAAGGCTCACATCCTGTTTCGCGGCGACACTGTGTTCGTGATCCTGAACGCCTTCCCTTACAACACCGGCCATCTGATGGTCGCCCCCTTGCGCCACGTCGGCGAGCTGCATGATCTCGGGCCCGGCGAGCGTGCGGAGTTGATGGAGCTCACGTCACGCTCGGTCGAAGTCGTAAGGGAAGCGATGGATTCAGATGGATTCAACGTGGGCATGAATCTGGGAGCGGTGGCGGGGGCCGGCGTTCCTGGTCATCTGCACGTCCACGTGGTTCCCAGATGGGGCGGCGACACGAACTTCATGACAGTGGTCGGCGAGACCAAGGTGCTTCCCGAGATGATCGCCGATACCGACGCTCGGTTGAGACCCCTGTTCGCGGCCGGGTGATCCGATGAAGGTCAGAACTGCGAGAGCTTCGGATGCTCGCGCAGTGGGAGATCTCTACGTCGAGCTGCAAGAACACCACTTCGAACTGCAACCGGATAACCCCCGGTACCAGGTGGCGCGGGAACGGTGGCTAGAGATAGCCAGTGCTGCCGTCGGCGATTCCGATGACGAAGTGCTCGTGGCACAAGACGAGAGTGCGGTCGTCGGTTTCTCCAGATTGCGATACGAGGAGAAGCCGTGGGGCCTGGCATGTCAGGTAGAGACGTTGGTCGTCTCGTCTTCCTGCCGGGGCCGGGGTATAGGCACGCAGCTGCTCGAGGCGAGCGAAGAGGCCGCCGCCCGCCGGGGGGCCCGTGGGATGAGGGTGGAGGTGGTGACCGAAAACGACGGAGGGCGGGACTTCTACGAAAAGCGCGGTTACCGCGCATTGGCCATGCGGTATGGCAAACCGGTCGAGGGGTCGGGCCCCTCGCTTCCCCTCTAACCCTCGGAGCTAGACGTTGGCCGCACTCTTCGAGGCATCGATCACCTTCTGCGCGACATCGTGCGGCACCTCTTGGTAGTGAGAGAACTCCCACGAGAAGGTGCCCTTGCCTCCGGTCATCGATCTCAGATCGGTAGCGTAGTGAGTGACTTCAGCAAACGGGACTTTTGCCCTCACGATCTGACGATCGCCGGCCAAGGTCTCTATCCCTTCCGGGATCCCGCGTCGCTTCTGCAAGTCGCCCATGATGTCTCCGGTGAACTCTTCGGGGACCATCACCTCGAGTGTCCACACCGGTTCCAGCAACGTCACCCCGCTCTTATCAACAGCGTCCTTCATGGCCTGGGCCCCCGCCAGCTGGAAGGCCATGTCGGATGAATCGACGGTGTGGTACTTGCCGTCGTACAGCTCTACCTTCACGTCGATCATCGGAAAACCGGTGCCGGCGCCGTTCTCCATCGCGGCCCGCAACCCTTTCTCGACCGATCCCACGAACTGACCGGGGATCGAGCCTCCGAAGATCTTGTTGTCGAAGACGAAGCCTTGACCGCGCGGCAGCGGCTCGATCCGGACATTGCAGACGCCATATTGACCGTGTCCACCGGACTGCTTCACGTGGCGTCCCACGGCTTCCGCCTTAGCTCTAAAAGTGGAGCGGTATGGAACCTTGAAGGGCACCTCCTCCACATCGACACCAGACTTCCGCTTCAAGCGCTCGAGGGCTGCGTCGAGGTGAGCGTCGCCCATGCCCCACAGGATCGTCTGATGCGTTTCATCGCTGCGGGCAAGGCGGAGCGATGGATCCTCCTCGATGATCTTCTGCAGACCGATCATCAGCTTGTCTTCATCGCCCTTGGTCCTGGGTTCGATAGCTTTCGGAAGGAGAGGCTCGGGCGGCTCGATCCCCGGTAAGACGATCGGAGCGGACTTCTCCGCCAGGGTGTCTCCGGTCACGGAGTGATTCAGTTTGGCTACCGCACCTATGTCGCCGGCGACTATCTCCGCCAGACTTTCTTGGGCCTTGCCGCGCATCGTGAAAACGTGTCCCACGCGCTCATCGACAGCCCTGCTCGCGTTGTGCAGCGATGTCTCGCCTCTCAGAACGCCGGAATAGACGCGAAAGAAGCTGACGCGCCCGACATACGGATCGGTCATCGTCTTGAAGATCAGCGCGGCCATGGGCCCATCGGGCTTGGACTCTCGAACCTCGCCGTCGGCGCTCTCGACGGGCGGTCTGTCCAGTGGCGAGGGACCGGCCGCGACGATGGCGTCGGCGAGCCGGTCGACTCCGATCAGCTTGGTGGCGGCACCCACCAGCACCGGAAAGACGCTTGCCTGCGATAGCCCATCGTGCAAGGCATGGATGACCTCGCTGCGCTCTATCTCCCCGGATTCCAGGTAGCGCTCGAGCAACTCGTCGTTGGTTTCGGCCACAGAGTCCAGCAATGACGTCCGGACCTCATCCACCCGGGCCTGGCGCTCGGCGGGGATGGGCTCCTCGGTCGGGGTGCCGGCGGCGTCGTACGAGACGGCTCCAACGTCGATGACCGAGATCAGCCCTTTGAAGTCGTGCTCGCTTCCCAGTGGCAGAGACAGGGGGGCGACCCCCATCCCGAACATGTCCCGGAGTTGATCCAGGGTCCGGCGAAAGGATGCGTTCTCCCGATCCAGCTTGTTGACGAAGATGATCCGAGGGAGGGTGAGCTCTTCGGCAAGCCGCCATGCAACCTGCGTTTGCACCTCGACTCCCTCGACGGCGGAGACCACGAAGACGGCAAGGTCAGCCACCCGCATCGCGGCCCGCATCTCTCCGACGAAATCGGCGTAACCGGGCGCATCGAGGATGTTGATCTTGTGCCCGTCCCACTCGATGGGGGCCAAGGCCGTCGAGATCGAGATTCCCTTGCGGATCTCTTCTTCATCGAAGTCGCAGACGGTGTTTCCCTCGGTGATCTTTCCCATCCGCGTCGTGGCCCCGGAGCGGAAGAGAAGCGCCTCCGCCAACGACGTCTTTCCGGAACCACCATGGCCGACGAGCACGATGTTGCGGATGTTCTCGGTGGGGTAGCTCTTCACGTCGTCGCTCCTTCGAGGTGGGATTGAGAGTGAGCCGCAATCGTAGTGGTCTGCGCCTCCCGGTGCGACGTCTCTATAGGCTCACGGAATGATCAACCAGAAGGTGCGCCGGCTATGGGACCGGCTGATGAGCCCGTTTGGCCGCGCGGTTGCAAGCAGTCACATCAATCCGGACGCGATCACCGTTCTAGGGGTGCTCATTCAGGCCTATGGTGCGGTGGAGATCCTCAAGGGTCACCTGTTGACTGCCGCCCTGGCCACGCTTCTTGCAGGGACCGCCGACGTGCTCGATGGGGCGGTAGCCAAAGCGAGGGGTGCGGGCACCAGATTCGGGGCGTTGTTGGATTCCACCACCGACCGGCTGTCCGATGCCCTCTTCTTCATCCCGATAGCCTGGCTTTACGCCGTCACCCCCGACAAGCCTGGACGCGAGCAGCATTGGGTCGCCGCTCTGGGGTTGATCGGAATGGTCGCCGCTTTCCTGGTGTCGTACATCAAGGCCAGAGCCGAAGCTCTCGGATACGAGTGCAACGTGGGCCTCGCCGAACGGGCAGAGCGTTGGATTTTCATGGTCCTCGGACTGTTCTTCGACGTCCTTCCACTTGCCACCGCGATCCTTGCGACGGTCTCGATAGTGACCGCCTTCCAACGGTTGCTGCACGTTCGCAAACAGATGAGCGTTGGCTAAGCCTGAGGCTCGGGCAGAGGGCAGGCTGCTACAGCTCGTCTACTACGGTTATGTGGCCGGCTCGTGGGTGGCGAGAGCGATCCCTGAAAGTGCTGCTTACGGCTTGGCCCATACCGTTGGAGGAATGTTGGGCCGGCGCCGGACCGCGCGCCGGCGCGTCGTCGAGCGGAATCTCTCACGGGTCACCGGAGAGAGAGTTGGTTCACCGGGCCTGGACAGATTGGTCGTCGAGGCCTATCGAAGCTACGCGCGCTACTGGCTGGAGACCTTTCGGTTGGTGAGAGAGACGCCTGAGTTCTTCCTCGAGAGATTCCAGGTGTTTCATCAGGAACGGCTCGACGAAGTGCTGGGCCGGGGAAAGGGGGCGGTAGTCGTTGTCAGCCATCTCGGCAACTGGGATGCCGGAGGAGCCTGGGTTGGCGCCAGCGGCCGCAGACTCGTCACCGTGGCCGAGGTGCTGCGCCCCCGGAAGATGTTCGATTTCTTCGCGGCCCATCGGGCGCGCCTCGGGATGACGATCTTTCCGGCCGAGGCGGGGGTCACCCGGAAGTTGATCGCAGAGGTTGAATCCGGTGCCATCGTTGCGATAGTTGGTGACCGGGATCTCGCAGGCAAGGGCCCGGAAGTCGAGCTGTTCGGGGAGCCGACCACCCTTCCGGCCGGTCCCGCGTTCGTTGCCCTGCGCTCGGGGGTGCCGCTCATGGTGGCGGGGGTCTATGGGGTCAGACGGCCCGACGGTGCCAGAGGATGGGAAGCCCACATCGGCGAAATCATCGAGTTGCCGGAGACCGCGGCCCCCGATGCCATTGTTCAGTTAACCCGACGCATAGCCAGCCAGCTCGAGTACTTCATCGCGCAGAGGCCCGAAGAGTGGCACGTATTTCAACCGTTCTGGACGGCGGACAAAGAGACAACATGAGGGTGGCCCTGGTCTGCCCCTACGCGTGGGACCGTCCCGGGGGAGTGCAGAGCCACATCCGTTCTCTGGCCGCCGTGCTTCGCAGGCGAGGCCACGAGGTCGAGGTGTTTGCGCCCATCTCGTGGCGACCGCGGGGGGCCGCCGGGATGGTCGAACCTCAGGACGAGATCACCCCCATCGGACGCGCGATCGGCATCCCTGCAAACGGATCGGTGGCTCCCATTACCTTCGGACCCATCGCAGCAGTCAGGATCAGACGCGCGCTCGCCGGCTTCGAGCCCGACGTCGTCCACCTTCACGAGCCCCTGATACCGAGCCTGTCGCTTCTGGCGCTCCTCTCGATCAAGGCGCCTGCGGTGGGTACCTTCCATGCCGCAGCTCGATCGAGCTTGCTCTATCGCATCTGCGGGCCAGTCCTGATGAAGGTGATGGACCGTCTGACAGCAAGAACCGCAGTCTCCGAGGCTGCGGGCCGGCTGGTGGCGCGCTATTTCCCCGGAGAGCTTTTGTCTACGCCTAATGGTGTCGACGTTGGCCGTTTCGCCGCCGTGGCTCCCACGGAGTTGGGACCAGGCCCGCACGTTCTGTTTCTGGGCCGCCTCGAACCGCGCAAAGGTGCAGACGTGTTGATCCGGGCCATGGCTCTTCTCTCGGATACAGGTGCGACGCTCCTGGTAGCCGGAGATGGGCGCCTCCGCTCGCGCTTGCAGGTTTTGGCTACCGGTCTCGGCGCCCGGGTGCGGTTCCTCGGCGCGGTGTCAGAAGCCGACAAGGCGCGGCTGCTCCGCTCCTGTGACTTGTATTGCGCACCTAATCTGGGTGGTGAGTCCTTCGGGATCGTGCTCGTCGAGGCCATGGCCGCAGGGTGTCCGATCGTCTGCTCGGATCTGGAGGAGTTCGAGGTGGTGGCGGGAGACGCTGCGACCTTTGCCCCGGTTGGCCGGCCCGCTCCGTTGGCAGAGGCGCTGCGATCGGTGCTGTCCGATCCCGAGCGCGCTCTAACTATGAGGAAGAAATCGTCGGCCCGCGCATGTGTCTACGACTGGAGCCGATTGGTGACCGGCGTCGAGGCGATCTACGAACGCTCCTGCGCGGCCGCGCGCTGATCCCCCGGTCCTCTTTCGCTCCCGGGCTGCTTCTCCAACAGATACGACCCGATCACCAGCGCGTCGATGCCCGTGGCGAAATAGGTGCGGAGCGCGTCCTCAGGAGAGCACACGATGGGCTCACCCTTGTCGTTGAACGAGGTGTTTAGAACCATCGGCACGCCCGTTCGCCGGTGGAAGCTTTGGATGAGCCTGCGGAACTCGCGGTTGCTCGACTCGGTCACGGTCTGAAGACGCCCGGTGCCGTCGACGTGGTTCACTGCGGGCACCTCGGCGCGTCGCTCTGCCTTGATCGGAAGAACGAGAAGCATGAACGGTGAAGGGTAGGGATCGTCGAACCAATCCGCAGTCGCCTCTTCTAGAACAGACGGTGCGAACGGACGGAACCCCTCGCGGTGCTTCACCTCGTGATTGAGGGTGTCCTTCATCCACGGAAGGCGCGGGTCGGCCAGGATGGAGCGATTGCCGAGCGCTCTGGGGCCGGCCTCAGCGCGGCCCTGGAACCACGATGTGATCTTCCCCTGTGTGATCAGCTCGGCCGCAGCCTCGGCCGGGTCGTCGACCTTCCTATAGCCGACCTTGCGCGCGTCAAGCGCCCGTTGGATCTCCCCGTCCGAGTACTCCGGCCCCCACGACGCGTGCTGCATCTGAAAAGTGCGCGGCTTGCCGGTGGCGGTATGCCACACATGCAGGGCCGCACCCAAACAGTTGCCGGAGTCACCTACCGCCGGTTGCATGAAAACATCCTGGAAAGGACCTTCTTTGAGCACGCGCGCGTTCATCACCGAGTTCAGCACGACCCCGCCGCTCAGACACAGTGGAAGCGAGCTCCCGAAACGCCTGCCTGCGGCTGCGGCCATGTGCAGCGCCGCTTCCTCGGTCACCGTCTGGATGGCGAACGCCACGTCCTCATGCACCTCTGTTATGGGACCGTCTGCGGCCCGGGGTGGCCCGAAGCGTTCGAGGAAGCGTTGTGACACCGGCTTGCGCTCGAGGTGCCACCCCGCCCACGAAAGGTCGATCCGGAAATCTCCTCCGTCGCGAAGTGTGACCATCTTCCGGAAGTCCTCCACGTAGGTTGGTTTCCCGAAGGAGGCCAGCGCCATCACCTTGCCCTCGTCCCAATTGGGAACGAAGCCGAGCCACCAGGTGATCGCCGTGTAAAGCTCTCCCAGCGAATGTGGATTGTGGACCTTCATCTTCTGGTGGAGGTTCGCCCCCTCGCATGCGAAAACGGCCGACGAGAGGTAGTCACCGCCTCGATCCAGCGTGATCGTGACTGCCTCGTCATACGGCGAGCTCAGGAACGTGGATGCGGCGTGACAGTGGTGGTGATCGATGAGGCGGATGCGACCCCCGTACGCCCATCTCCTTCGGAAGCCCAAGATCTTGTAGACATGCCGCATATCCGCGTACGTTTGCTTTGCCCAGTGCAGAGCAGACCTCGGGAACCGGGGGAGTATGTCGTACGCAAGCGCACGCGCGTAGTCGAGGCCGGGCCGGTAGTCGAACGCAACGATATCGATGTCCTTGATGTTCAGACCGGCCTGATCCAGGCACCATCCGATCGCCTGATCGGGAAAAGACCAGGTGTGCTTGTCACGATTTAGGCGCTCTTCTTCCACGAAGGCCACGGGTTGTCCGTCGATCACCAGTGCGGCAGCCGTGTCGTGTGCAAGCGAGCTGATGCCGAGGATATTCATCGAAGGTGGCGCATCCTACGGTGGCCTCCTTCGACCTATTCTCGTGCGATGAGCCGATCGCGGGAACGCACTATCGAGAATTCGGAGTGGGTACCGGGAGATGACGCGATGCAAAGTCCCTCGGCGTGGCCACTGATCTGGACGCTTCCTGCGGCCGTGGCGGGCGGGGTGGGATGGGCCCTGGCTGGTCCCGCCGGCGGGGTCCTTGCGGGGGGAGCGGCAGCGGTGGGATCGTGGCTCTGGATCCGGAGTCAGGGGATGCTCGCGCTGCGCTCCGCGGGGGCCATTCCGAGCGAGAGGCATCGCGCTGCTCGGCTGCACAACCTTGTCGAAGGTCTGGCATCTGGAGCGACTCCGTCGATATGGGTCATACCGAAAGGGGAGCCGAATGCCTTCATCTGCCGGTCGCGGGTGCCCGTCATAGCCGTGACCCAGAGCCTGCTCGACGGATACACCCGCACCGAGCTGGAGGCGGTCGTTGCACACTGCGTTGTCCGCTTGCCGGAGCTAAACCGGCTCTCGCGAGCGGTCGCCCTGGGTTCGGTGGGAATGAAGACGGTGGCGCGCGTCGGGTTCTCGCAGGACGCAGCGGCGGTTGCAGTCACCCTCTATCCTCCCGCGTTGGCCCGCGCCATCGAGAAGGCGCGACCACGAGGCGGGCGCTTCTCGGCGCTCTGGTTCGCTGGGGACGAGCATTCCCATCAGCCCCAGTCGGCGCGGGTGCAGAGGTTGTCCGAGCTTTAGCCGGTCGGAGCTCTAGCAGGCGGATTTCCGCGTGAATCTCAGGTTCCTCTGCTAACGTCGATGCGCTTGGCACCGAAGCCTCACTTGTGCGCCTTGAGCCACTACCAGGAGCCGGGACATCAGCCCAGAGGAACCGATAGGAGAGCCGCGCGAGTGACGCAGAGAACGAAGATCATCGCTGCGATCGCAGCGGGCGTTGTGGTCTTTGCAGTGGCTATCTTCGCGCTGGTAGGGGGCCGGTCGGCTATCAGCAAGTTGCCGGGCATCGGGAGGTTGGTCTCCACACCCAAGACCTGCGCCCTCACCGGTAAGAAGCCAAAGAGCGACAAATTGCTCACGCGTCCCGCGGTGGCGGTCAAGGTGGAGAACAACCCGCTCGCTTACCCCCTGTCCGGCTTGGAAAAGGCGGACCTCGTATTCGAAGAGGAAGTAGAAGGGGGCCTATCGCGCTTCATGGCCGTGTACGACTGCTCGGATGCGGCCAAGGTGGGCCCGGTGAGAAGCGCACGCGTGGTCGATCCCGACATCATGCGGCCCATCACGCGGATCCTTGCCGATGCGGGAAGCAACGCGATCGTCGACAAGGCCCTTGCCAAAGCCCACATCGTGGTGATCGATGAGCTGAATGCAGGCTCGGCCATGCGACGCATCCCCCGACCGGGGATCGCCTCGGAGCACACGCTCTATGCGAACACCGTGGCCCTGCGCCAACTGGGGAAGAAGCACTTCAATCGTCCGCCTCCGAATAACATCTTCAAGTTCGGCGATCTTCAGAAAAGCGCATCCCAAAAGGCCAGCACGATTACCATCAACTTCAGCTCCGGGAACGTCGCGGGTTACAAATGGGCCCATGGGCGCTGGCAGCGGACCCAGGGAGGTGCTCCGATGATGGCGGAGTCCGGCCATCAGATCGCTGTGGATAACGTGCTGATCGAAGAGCACAAGGTGAACTACTCGAAGACGATCACCGACGTGCTCGGCAATCCTTCGACGGAGATCGCGAATGTCACGGGTTCGGGACGCGCGGTGCTGTTCCGCGATGGACGGGCAATAAAAGGGCGATGGAGCCGCAAGAAGCTGACCGAGCCCTATCATTTTGCGACCAAGTCCGGAGACGAGATGCAATTGAAGCCGGGTACCGTCTGGGTAGAGCTCGTCCCCAGCAACAAGGGTCAGGTCAAGGGGTCGTTCAGCTTTGCAAAGTAACCGCGGGGCAGGAATCTTCGTCGCAGCCCTCCTCCTGCTCGTTTCCTGCAGCAACAACGGTGGACCGGCACCCAAGGCATCCCACTCACCAAAGCACGCGATCGCATCTGCCCCCACCACGTGTCCCTTCACCGGACGCAAGCCGGCGAAAGGTGTTGACCTTCGACGTCCCGCGATCGCGGTGAAGATCGAGAACTCGCCGCAAGCGCGCCCGCAAAGCGGTCTCGACCATGCCGACGTCGTGTTCGAAGAGCTTGTCGAAGGCGGGATCACCCGATTCGCCGCGATCTTCCAGTGCGACAGCGTCAAGAAGGCGGGCCCTGTGCGCAGCGCCCGCTTCGACGATCCTTCCTTCATCAAGCCTCTGACCCTGGGACTGGCTTTCGCCGGAGCCAATGCCATAGTGACCAAGTCGCTCACGGCACACCACATGAAACTCTTTACCGACTTCAACGACTCGAAAGCCCTCTACCGCGTTCCCCCTGGCAACACCAGTGATCACTCGCTGTTTGCGAACGTGAAGCTGCTTCTCAAACAAGCCGCTGCGAGACATGTTCCTCGGCCTCCTCTGCATCTGTTCAGGTTCGGGGCCCCTCCCACTGCGAAGAAGGTAAAGAAGGTGAAAAAGGTCGAGCTCAAGTTCGAAGACTCGACCGTTGCCGAACCGATCACGTGGCGGTGGAAGGGGGGGACCTGGAGGCGTTATGAAAGTGGTACCCCGTTCATGGCGGCCGACGGCAAGCAGATCACCACGCCTAACCTGCTGATCCAAGAGGTGAGCGTCAAGCTGTCAAAGGGCCTGGTGGACATAGCCGGCAATCCATCGCCGCGTCTCAGCTTCTCCGGGACCGGCAAAGCCTTTCTCTTTCGGGGCGGAAGTGTCCTCAAGGGCCGGTGGAGGCGCTCCCACAGTGGTGCATTCAGGTACTCCGACAAGAATGGTCATCCGTTCGAATTCGCGCCTGGCCCGATCTGGATCGAGTTGCTGCCCTCGGAGAAGGGGCCCATCAAGGGCACGATCCACTTCTAAACGGCCTTTCGTTCTGTGGCCGGCCCGGAGGTGCAGGGCAGTCGGACGCAGCTTCGGGCCGGTGATCTCGGCCCCTTTACACTAGGGAGCCAGTTCCGGCCCCGATCAAGGAGCTTTCCATGGCCGACTCTTCGCTGCACGAAACCGGAAGCCAGCGCGTCAAACGAGGCCTCGCCGAGATGCTCAAGGGCGGGGTCATCATGGACGTGACGTCCGCAGACCAGGCCAAGATCGCCGAAGAGGCAGGCGCCGTGGCGGTGATGGCGCTGGAGCGGGTGCCTGCCGACATCCGCGCCGAAGGTGGCGTGGTTCGTATGGCCGATCCCGAGAAGGTTGCAGAGATCATCGACACCGTCTCGATCCCGGTCATGGCGAAGTGCCGTATCGGCCACTTTGTCGAGGCCCAAGTGCTCCAGGTGCTCGGTGTCGACTACATCGATGAATCCGAAGTTCTCACGCCCGCCGACGAGGCGAATCACGTCAACAAGTGGGAGTTCAACGTGCCCTTCGTCTGTGGCGCGACCAACCTGGGCGAAGCGCTGCGCAGGATCGGCGAGGGCGCGGCGATGATCCGGTCGAAGGGGGAGGCGGGCACGGGCAATGTCGTCGAGGCTGTCCGGCACATGCGCTCGATCACCTCGTCGGTCAGACGTCTCGCCGGGATGGGGGCCGAGGAGCTCATGGCCGCGGCCAAAGAGCTGGGGGCGCCGTACGAGCTCGTGCGAGAGGTCGCGCAAACCGGGATGCTGCCCGTGGTGTTGTTCACGGCAGGGGGTATCGCTACTCCGGCGGACGCCGCATTGATGATGCAACTCGGAGCTGATGGAGTCTTCGTGGGCTCCGGGATCTTCAAATCAGGCGATCCTGCAGAGCGGGCTCGCGCGATAGTCGAAGCCACCACTTACTTCAACGATCCCGAGATCATCTCCAAGGTCTCCCATGGGCTTGGCGAAGCCATGGTGGGCATCAACGTGGCCGATATCCCGGACAACGAACGCCTCGCGAAACGCGGCTGGTGACGACCTCGAAGTTGGAGGCATGAAAGTCGGTGTCCTCGCCCTCCAGGGCGACGTGCGCGAGCACGAACGTGCATTGGATGCTCTGGGCGCGACTCCAGTTCGGGTGAAACGCGCCGAAGAGCTAGATGCGGTCCAAGCTCTGATCATTCCCGGCGGGGAATCGACGACGATCGGAAAGTTGCTCGATAGGTTCGAGCTCCTTCAGCCCCTCAACGACAAGGTTGCAGATGGCATGCCCGTATACGGGACGTGTGCGGGCCTCATCCTCATGGCGCACACGGTGGTGGGCAAGGAGGAGGCCCCGCATCGCGTGGGAGCGCTCGATGTTGACATTAGACGCAACGCGTACGGCCGTCAGGTCGAATCGTTCGAGGCCGACCTGGAAGTTGAAGGACTCGACTCCGCCTTCCGAGCGGTTTTCATTCGCGCTCCGCTGATCGAACGCGCCGGTGACGATGTCTCCATCATCGCCACATACGATGGGCATCCCGTGCTGGTGAAACAAGACAGGCTTCTGGCATCGAGCTTCCATCCCGAAATGACCGGTGACCACAGGATCCATCAGATGTTCCTGGACATGGTGAGCGGCTGATGTCTGGACACTCGAAATGGGCGACGATCAAGCGCAAGAAGGGCGCGCAGGACGCGCAACGGTCGAAGCTATGGGCAAAGTTGCTGCGCTACGTCGAGGTGGCAGCAAGACAGGGCGGTGGGAACATCGAGGGGAACCCCACGCTGGCCTCTGCCGTCGAGAAAGCGAAGTCCAATTCCGTTCCCCACGACAACATCCAACGTGCCATCAAGAGAGGCACCGGCGATCTTCAAGGGGAAGCTTATGAAGAGGTCGCCTACGAGGGCTACGGGCCTGGAGGTGTGGCGGTGTTAGTCGAATGCTTGACCAACAACCGCAACCGCACCGCACAAGACGTTCGCAGCACCTTTGTTGGAAAGGGTGGAAAGCTGGCAGAGCCGGGAGCCGTCTCGTGGATGTTCGATCAGAAGGGTGTGATCATTCTCGATGCAGCGGCAACTTCCGAAGAGAAGGTGTTCCTGGTGGCCGCGGATGCGGGAGCCGAAGACATCCGCCCTTCGGAGGAGTCGATCGAGGTCTTGACCCCCCCGGCGTCACTGCAGGCGGTCGTTGAAGCTTTGGAGGGGAACGGCATCACGCCGGAGTCCCACGAGGTGACGCGGGTCCCGAAGTCGGCGGTGGAGGTCGACGGAGCGGACGCCAAGAAGGTCCTCGACCTTGTCGATGCACTCGAGGAGTTGGACGACGTCCAGGAGGTATACGCGAACTTCGACATCTCCGACGAGGTGCTCGCATCGGTGGCTACCTAGCTATCTCGGCCACCGCCGCGTCGATAGTCGCTGGTCGGCGCGGCCCGATCCGCACCACCACGACCGGTGGCGAGGTGTGAGAGAGGCAGGACCTAGACCTCGAAAAGCCGGGCAGTTGTCGCTTTGCTCCGCTACTGTGACCACGAACAGGCGTTCGACTAGGAGTGAAGCCAGTTGCGGGTTATCGGGATCGATCCGGGCTTTGCCACTACCGGATACGGCGTGGTGGAGAGGAACGAGGGCCGCCTTACGGCCGTCGCGCACGGCGCCCTCCGCACGCCGGCAGGAGCCCCGCAGGCCGAGCGGCTCGCATTCCTCCAGACTGGGATCGCCGACCTACTTCGTCGCTACGACCCCGAGGCCGTGTCGGTGGAGAGGCTGTTCTTCAACATCAACGTAAGAACTGCGATGGCGGTCGGACAAGCATCCGGCGTCGCCCTCGCCACGGCTGCGACCAACAGCCTTCCGGTGTTCGAATACACCCCCCTCGAGGTCAAACAGGCGGTGGTCGGTGTGGGCAACGCAACGAAGCAACAGGTGGGCGCGATGGTTGCATCCCTTCTGGGACTCGCTCGTCCGCCCGCCCCAGCCGACGCCGCAGACGCGTGCGCGATGGCCATCTGTCACCTGACTCGTAGTCGCCTGCGGGCGGCTATCGATCGGGCGGCAACGTGATCGGCTTTCTCGAAGGGGTACTGGGCGGCAAGACGGCGGACGGGTGCTTGCTGAATGTCGGCGGGGTCGGCTACAAGCTCACGTGTTCCACCACAACGATGGCTGCGCTGCCTCCTGACGGCCAATCGTGCCGGTTGTGGACGCACCTCCATGTGCGCGAGGAGTTGCTCGCTCTCTACGGATTCGAGAGCGAAAGCGAGCAGGTGATGTTCGAGGCGCTTCTGGGAGTCGGCGGGGTGGGACCCAAGGTGGCGGTGCAGATGTGCTCGGCGTTCTCGGCGGAGTCTTTCCGCCGGGCCCTCGTCGCGCAAGACGCAGTCTCGATTGCCTCGGTTCCCGGCATCGGAAAGAAAACTGCCGAGAGGATCGTGCTCGAGTTGAAGGACAAGCTCGGCACTTCCGAGCTCGAGGTTGCTTCCGGAGGCGGAGACGTGCTCACGAAAGCTCGATCGGCTCTCGAGAATCTCGGTTATTCGCCGGGTGAGGTGAGAGTGGCCCTCAGCCGAGTCGAAGAGACCTCCGGCGCCAGCATCGAAGAAGTCATCAAGTCGGCTCTGCAGGTGCTCTCGTGAGTGACGAGGTGCTCGCCGCCGCGGTCGACGGAGTGGATCTGGAGACCGAGATTACGCTGCGTCCCCGGACGCTGGACGAGTTCGTAGGACAGCACCCGTTGAAAGAGAACTTGAGGATCGTGCTCGAGGCCGCGCGCGAACGCAACGAAGCTGCAGGTCACGTGCTCTTGAGCGGCCCCCCCGGGCTGGGCAAGACCAGTCTTTCGCACGTCATCGCCCGTGAGATGGGAGCGAGCATCCGTCCCACCTCGGGCCCGGCTCTCGAACGGGCGGGCGATCTCGCTGCGATCCTGACGAATCTCGAGAACGGCGACGTCCTCTTCATCGACGAGATCCACCGGCTGCCACGCGTCGTGGAAGAGGTGCTTTACCCGGCGATGGAGGACTTCCAGCTAGACCTCGTGATCGGAAAGGGGCCCAGCGCTCAAACGATCCGGCTCGACCTGCCGCGCTTCACTCTGGTCGGGGCGACGACGCGAGCCGGTCTTATCACTGGTCCTCTAAGGAGCCGATTCGACCTCGCGGAGAAGCTCGACTATTACCCTGCAGCCGACCTGGAGGTCATCATCGGGCGGTCCGCCGCAATCTTGGGTGTGCAGATAGACGATGGCGGCACCTTCGAAGTGGCGCGACGTTCTCGAGGAACCCCGCGGATCGCAAACAGGTTGCTCAGACGGGTTCGTGACTTCGCCCAGGTGCGCGCCGAGGGAGTGGTCGACGGGGAAGTCGCTCGCCGCGCTCTCGAAGTGTTCGGAGTGGACGCTCTGGGACTCGATAAGGTCGATTGCGCCATACTCGATGCCATCGTCTCTCGCTTCGCCGGGGGACCCGTCGGATTGTCGACTCTCGCAGTGGCCGTAGGGGAGGAACCCGACACGATCGAAGACGTGTACGAGCCCTTCCTCATGCAGGTCGGTTTCCTTCGCCGTACCCCTCGCGGCCGGGTCGCAACCGAGTCCGCGTTCCGGCACCTCCAGGTGACCCCGCCGCCCTCGGCGGCAACTCTTTTCGGCTCCTAGGCGTCACGCTCTCTTGCGGTCGCGACGGTGTCAATATCCTGTTGTGCCGATCCGCGGATGCCCATGGGGGGGGCTTACAGGATGAACACCCGAACGCGGGCAGGAGTTGCCGCGGGCACGGTGGCGCTGGTCATCGTTGTTGCCGGAGCGGTATTGCTCTCGACCACCAAGCCCGCGACCAGCGGAGGTACGCCGAGCCCATCGGTTCGTAGCACTCCCCTTCATCCGGCCTCTAACGCTCCCAACATCCTGATTGTGGTTACGGATGATCAGCGACAGGGGCTCGGGGTGATGCCCAAAACGCGCCGGATCTTTCGTGATGGAACTCGCTACACCAATGCGTTCGTAAGCGATCCGCTGTGCTGCCCGTCGCGGGCGTCCATCTTTACGGGCCGCTATCCACACAACCATGGGGTCAAGACGGAGAAGGAGGCAACCAACCTGGTGCAGGCCTCGACGATCGAGCACTACCTGCAGGAAGCTGGCTACCGCACGGGCATCTATGGGAAGTACCTCAACTCGTGGCCAACCCCGAAGCCACCGCCCTTCTTCGACAAGTGGGCGATCTTCAGGGCGAGCAGGTATGGATATCGCAACGGCATCTGGAACGTGAACGGCAACATCGTGCACGTCCCCGCCTATTCGACGGGGTTCATCGGGCGCAGGGCAGATTCATTCCTGCGGTCGACAGCGTCGAGGCAAGGGCAGCCCTGGTTCCTTTATCTTGCTACGGCCGCGCCGCACTTCCCCTTCACGCCTGCCCACAAGTACGCGCATGCAGCCGTCCCCAAGTGGAATGGCGATGCCGGAACGAGGGAGGTCAATCTTTCCGATAAGCCCCCCTTTGTCGGAGCCCGAAGATCGGTCCCCCTCTTAAGGGGAAAGTTACTGCGGCGGGCACAGTTCAGAACACTGATGTCGGTGGACGACATGATGGGCAGGCTGTTCCATCAATTAAGACGATTGCATGAGGCTCGCAATACCCTCATCTTTTTCACGTCCGACAACGGGTTCATGTGGGGAGAGCACGGCCTGAAAGGCAAGATCGTTCCCTACACGGAATCGATCCGGGTGCCCCTGCTCGCGCGGTGGCCGGGCAGGATCCCCGCGGGCGAGGTCGATCGCTTGGTAAGCAACGTCGATCTGGCTCCGACGATCCTCGACGCGGCGGGGCTCTCAGCGGATCCGGCTCGTCCGATGGACGGACGGTCGCTGTTGGGCAAAGGCCGACCCAGGAAAGCCGTGCTCACGGAGTACTTCAAGGGCCACAAGCTCCGCATGCCCTCGTGGGCATCCTTGCGCTCGCATACCTACCAATACACCGAGTACTACCGTGGAGGGCGAGTAGAGTTCCGCGAGTACTACAACCTGCTCACGGATCCGGGGGAGTTGCACAACGTCATCGCGAGCAAGCACCCGACGAACAAAGCTGCGATCCGGCGCGCCGCAGCGCTCCTTCACAAAGCTCGAACCTGTTCCGGCGCCTCCTGTCCGTAGATGCTCGTGATGCTGCGTCGCCTCGCGCTGCTGGTGTCCTGCGTCGCGATCGCGGGTTGCTCCGCGGGGCACCCTGGAGGGGCTGCGCCGCCCACAAATGCTGCGACATCCGCAACCGCCGCGGGCAGCTTCCGCGTGGTTCGCTATCAGGGGAGGCTTGATTTCCCGGTCGATATGGCGTGGGTGCCTGGTAGCAAGAAGCTCTTCTTCACAGAGAAGGCGACCGGCAAGGTGCGCGTGATGGTCAGAGGCAGGTTGTTGCGCAGGGCCTGTGTGAACCTCGACGTGAACGCGGCGGGGGAGCGGGGTGCTCTGGGCATCGCGCTACGCAGTCACTTCCGCAGCAATCACCAGCTCTACGTCTATTACACCAACGCTTCTCCCCTGGAGAACCGGGTGACGCGGTTTACGGTGATCCACAACCGGTGCAGAAGAGCCAAGGCGATCGTTCGGCACCTCAGCGCGTCTTCGAGCGGCTACCACAACGGCGGACAGCTCGAGTTCGTGCACGGAAGACTGTTCGTCACCACGGGTGAAGCCCACGATCCGGCCAACGCTCAATCGTTGTCGACCCGCTTGGGCAAGCTGCTTCGCGTGCGTCCAGGAGGAAAAATCCCCCGGGGCAACCCCTTTTCCAAGCCCGGGGCCCGCAGCCCCATCTGGACCTTCGGGCATCGGAATCCGTTCGGTCTGACGCACAAGCCCGGCACCAGGCTGCTGATCGAGAGTGAGAACGGTCCCTCGTGCGACGACGAGCTCAATCGGATCGAGAAGGGCCGTAATTACGGGTGGGGGGTGAACTACCAATGCGGGACCCGGGGTGTGGGACCGAATCCCAAGGGACCATTGGTCCGCTGGACCCCGACGATCGTCCCCACGGACCCGTGGTGGTATCGCGGCCGGTTGAAAACGCTGTCGGGGTCGGTGTACATGGGCGATTACAGCAGCGGGCGCCTCCATCGCTTCCACCTGGACCGCACAGGACGCCACGTACTGTCCCAGAGCGTGATCTATAACGCCCCTGAAGGCATCGTCGACGTGTCGAAGGGACCCGGCGGGTGGTTGTACTTCTTGACCCCCACCGCCATCTACCGCCTGGTGAGCTCTTAGCCGTAGCTGCCCGGCCGCGTTAGGATTGCCGACGAGCCGCCGGGATGCGGCTTTTTACGCGTGAGGACCTCTAGTTCGAAGGGACGTGGCAAGTGCAGGGAGCTTCAAGCCTCATCTTTCTGGTCGTCATGGTGGCGATCTTCTACTTTCTCCTGATCCGTCCTCAGAAGAAGAGGGTCGAGCAGCATCGCCAGCTCGTCGAGAGCATCGGCCTGGGGGACGAGATCGTCACGATAGGCGGCTTGTTCGGCCGCATCACCGACGAGGATGAAGAGACCTTCGAGCTGGAAGTAGCCCTCGGCACCCGCGTGCGGTTGCTGAAATCCGCGGTGGCGCGCAAGGTGGACGACGTCGACGAAGTGGAGGACGACGACGAAGTGGACGCCGTGGAAGAGGAAGAGGATCCGGGTCTCGAAGAAGTGACCGGAGAAGAAGACAACTAGAGCCTTTCGAAGGAATCTTTGGTCTATGCGCAACAAGCGATACCCGACGTACCTTGTGATGGCTCTGGTCGTTTGCCTGGGCGGGTTCGCGGTCGTCATGGTTACCGGGGTGCGGCCCAAGCTGGGCCTTGACCTGGCCGGTGGCACCAGCGTCATCCTCCACGCCAAGAGCAGTCAGAACGTCTCCAAGGACGTTCTCGCCAAGACGGCTTCGATCATCGAGGCTCGCGTCAACGCTACGGGGGTGACCGAGGCGACGGTCACTCCGTCAGGATCCAACGACATCATCGTTGAGATCCCCGCCGTCAAGAACGCGGACAGGGCTTTGAAGGTCATCGGGACCACGGCCCAGCTCACTTTCCGCCAGGTCGAGCAGATCATCCCCGCGGCAACGCCAAAGAAGAAGAAGCCGGCGGTCACGAAGGACGCGAGCCAAACCGCCAACAACAAGACCGTCGTGTATCCGTCGGCGGTGGCCGGCAACACCAACCTCTACAAGCTGGCGCCAGCAGTGCTCACCGGTGATGTTGTCACCAAGGCGGAGGCGGTCGTGGATCCGACCAGCGGGAACTGGTCGGTCACCATCAATATGAACGGCGAAGGTTCCAGCAAGTGGGCGGCGTTCACGAGCAGGCTCGCCTGCCTGCGCGACAAGCAACAAGCGCCGCAAGACGAAGTGGCTATCGTGCTCGACGGCAAGGTGGCGTCGGCTGCCGGCATGCAGCCGCCGTCGGGGGGAACCTCCGGTGTGGCTTGCAACACCGGGATCACCGGCGGGAATACTCAGATCAACGTCGGGGGCGAGGCCGCCGCGAAGAACCTGGCGCTGGTTCTGCAGACCGGTGCCCTGCCGATCACCCTTCAACAGCAGTCGACCGAACGGGTATCGCCAAGTCTCGGCCGGGATTCCCTCGACGCCGGGATCCGGGCGGGTCTGATCGGGGTGGGTCTCGTGCTGATCTATGTGCTGCTTTACTACCGGGCCCTCGGCCTCATCATCTGGGGGGGCCTCATCCTCTTTTCGACCGCTGTCTTCACCATCCTGTCGACGTTGGGACAGACCGCCGGCCTTGCCCTCAGCCTGGCCGGTATCGCCGGAATCATCGTTTCGATAGGGATCACGACCGATTCGTACATCGTCGCGTTCGAACGGCTCAAGGATGAGACGCGGTCAGGCAAGAGCATCCGGGCATCGGTCGAGCGGGGAACCGCCCGCGCCCTTCGGACCATCCTCGTGGCGGACGTGGTGACCGCGAGCGCGGCAGTGATCCTGTTCTTTCTCGCCGTTGGTGCAGTCAAGGGATTCGCGCTGACGCTGGGACTTTCGACATTGGTAGACGTTCTGATCTACTACTTCTTTACCCGCCCCGCGATCGTGCTTCTCTCCCGGACCCGTCTGTTCGGGAGCCGCGGCTTTCTCGGTATGCAAGAGGCCCTGGGGCTCGAATCGTGAGCAGCATCTTCCACCGGATGTACCACGGCGAGACGAAGGTCGACTTCGTCGGGAAGCGAAAGCTGTGGTTTCTTCTGTCTGGGATCGCCATCGCGGTCAGCCTGATCTCCCTCCTCTTTAGAACCGTCCCATCCGACTGCGCGAGCTTCCCCGTGATCGGGCACGGCCTTCGATGTGGGATCGAGTTCAACGGGGGAGTGCAGCTTCGAGCGGAGGTGACTCCGTCCGGCCCCCTTGGGCACGCCACGGACCTCGAGGTCGTGACGAAATTACAGGACGCTATGGCTCCCTTCGGGAACGCCACGGCGCAAGTCGGCCACCAAGGCACGATCCGCAGCGCCCTGGTGCAAACCGGTGTGCTTCCCACGGCACAGCAGAATGCCGCAAGGGCGGCGGTCGCAAAGGCCACCGGAGCGGCTCCCGACAGCGTCAGCTTCACCTCGATCGGAGGATCGTGGGGGAGTGACGTGAGCAGTAAGGCGATCCGCGCTCTGGTGATATTCCTAGTGGTGATCGTGGCCTTCATCTCGTGGAGGTTCGAGTGGAAGATGGCGGTCGCTGCACTGATCGCCCTTTTCCACGATCTCATCGTCACTGCCGGGGTGTATTCGCTGGCGGGTTTCGAGGTCACTCCTTCAACGATCGTGGCGATCTTGACCATCTTGGGTTACTCGCTCTACGACACCGTCGTGGTGTTCGACAAGCTCGAGGAAAACACCTCGATGTACGCGGGAACGGGAAAGATGACCTATCAAGACTCTGCGAACCTGGCGATGAACCAGGTCTTCATGAGATCGCTCAATACTTCCTTGGCAACGCTTCTGCCGGTGACGGCTCTGCTCGTCGTCGGGGCCGGTCTTCTGGGGGCGGGAACGCTCAAGGATCTGGCCCTCGCCCTGCTCGTGGGGATCCTCTCGGGTACCTACTCATCCATCTTCGTGGCGACTCCGATCCTTTCGATGCTCAAGGAGAGGGAGCCGAGGTACCGGAACGTGCGGGAGAAGGTCCTGCGGGATGCCAAGCGCACGAGTGTCGCCCCCGTGGGAGCCGTAGCGCTCGGAACTGCCGATGGAGCCGACGCCCCCCCGGCTGCGGTTGCTGCCTCTGCAACGACGATGCCTCGGCGCTCCGGATCGGCTCGGCCTTCCTCGAAGTCGAGAGCCGGTTCCAAGAAAGCGAAGCGTCGGAAGAAGCGCTGACGTATTGACTCTGGAGCCGACGGAGCACGACTGGCTCAAGGACTACATCCGGGACATCCCGGACTTCCCCAAGCCGGGGGTGGTCTTCAAAGACATCACCCCTCTACTGGGGGACAAGAAGGCCTTCTCCTACACGATCGACGCCATCGCGAAGCGTTTCATGGACATCGAGATCGACAAGGTTCTCGGGATCGAAGCCCGCGGTTTCATCGTTGCGGCCCCCATCGCCTACCGGTTCGGCGCCGGCCTCATCCCCGTCCGCAAGCAGGGAAAGCTGCCTTGGGAGATAGAAAGCCAGGAGTATGAGCTCGAATATGGTGCCGAGCTCTTGGAGATGCACCGTGATGCGATCGCTCCCAACGAGCGGATCTTGATCGTCGATGACGTGCTCGCTACCGGGGGCACAGCCGAGGCCACGGCCCGATTGACCACTCGCTGTGGGGGCCGGGTTGCAGGCATTGCCACGATCATGGAGCTGACCTTCCTGAAGGGCCGCGCTCGCCTGCACGATCAAGAAGTCTTCAGCCTTATCTCGTACTGAGGCCCCAAAACGGCTCGCGCCGCTCGTTTGGGGATCCGCCGCCGTAAAATGACTTGTGGCCTCAACCCCTCAAAGCACCCCGGAGATACAAGAGCAGACCGTCGATCAAGGCGCGCGCGGGGTCAAAGGGGTACTGAAGAAGGTCAGGCCCCCTCGCCAGCCGGCGGCGGAGCCCGCCATAGACAGGCTGATCAAGGAAGTTCGCCGCCGCCGCCCAAAGGTTGACACCAAGCTTCTGGAGAGGGCCTACGAGCTCGCTCAGCGAGCTCACGAAGGCCAACTGAGGAAATCGGGCGATGCATTCATCACCCACCCCGCGGCGACGGCGATGATCGTGGCCGAACTGGGGCTGGACGAGGTGACCGTCGCTGCGGCCATCCTCCACGATGCGGTGGAGGACACCGAGCTCACTCTTACGGAGATAGAGGGAGCGATGGGCTACGAGGTAGCCGCCCTCATCGACGGCGTCACGAAGCTCGAGAGGATCAGATTCCGGAGCCCGGAACAGAGCCGGGCCGAGAACCTGCGCAAGATGATCATCGCAACTGCGCGCGACGTCCGTGTGCTGCTTATCAAGATCGCCGATCGGCTGCACAACATGCGAACCTTGGCTCCGCTGTCCCCGGAGAAGAGGCTCCTCATCGCTCGCGAAACCCTTGAGATCTACGCCCCCCTTGCGGAACGCCTGGGGATGTACGCGATCAAATGGGAATTGGAAGACCTCGCCTTCGAGACTCTCCATCCCAAGCGATTCGAAGAGATCGCGGAGATGGTTCAGCAAAGGCAACCTCAGCGCAAGCGACTGATCGAGGAAGTCACCGAGGAGATCGACGGAAAGCTGCGCGAGGTGAAGATCAAGGCGACGGTGTCCGGTCGGCCGAAACACCTCTACTCCATCTACGAAAAGATCGTTCTCGGCGGCAAGCAGTTCGATGAGATCTTCGATCTGGCCGGTATTCGAGTCGTCGTCGAGTCGGTGCGGGACTGCTACGCCGCACTCGGCGCGTTGCACACCTTGTATACGCCGGTGCCCGGACGCTTCAAGGATTACATCGCCATGCCCAAGTTCAACATGTATCAATCACTGCACACGACGGTGATACGCCAGGGGGGCCGGGCGATCGAGATCCAGATCCGGACCGCAGCCATGCACAGCGCAGCCGAGTTTGGGATCGCGGCTCACTGGCTCTACAAGGAGCAACGACGAGGCAAGGTGTCAGAGGAAGAGATCCAGTGGCTGCAACGGATGATGGATTGGCAGCGTGAGTCGGCGGATCCGAAAGAATTCATGGAATCGCTGAAGATCGACCTCTACTCCGATGAGGTCTTCGTCTTCACGCCGAAAGGCGATGTGATCTCACTGGCGCCCGAGTCCACGCCCATCGACTTTGCCTTTGCGATCCACACCGAGGTCGGTTACAGGACCGTCGGCGCTCGCGTGAATGGACGATTGGTCGCCCTCGGGCAAGAGTTGGTCTCGGGGGACTCGGTCGAGATCATCACGGCCAAGGGTCCTTCCGCGCCCTCTCGGGATTGGTTGCAGCTCGTCAAGACACCTCGAGCGAGGAACAAGATCAGGCAGTGGTTCGCAAAGGAGCGCCGCGAAGATGCTCTTGCTCAGGGCCGGGAAGCGCTCATGCACGGCATGCGAAAACAAGGCTTGCCCGTCGACAAGATCGCCAAGGGCGATTTTCTGCAGCAGGTGGCGGCCGAGCTCAAGTACATCGATCTGGACGCGATGTACGTCGCCATAGGCGAAGGTCACGCGTCTCCGCAATCCGTGGCGACCCGAGTCATCCGATTGGTGCAGCCCGAAACCGACGATCAAGAGGAACCTGCAGACGAGCGGCCGCGGCGCCGCTCCCGCAAACCACGCAGCAAGGGAGTCATCGTCGAAGGCTTCGATGATCTGCTGGTTCGCCTGGCCCGTTGCTGTACACCGGTTCCCGGCGATCCCATCGTCGGCTTCCTCACGCGGGGCCGGGGCGTTTCGGTCCACCGCGTCGACTGCCCCAACGCTAAGGTTCTGACGGCTGATCAAGAGGGCCGGATGATCGAAGTGTGGTGGGACGAACGCCAGCAGGGCACATTCGTGGTTGCCATACAGATCGAGGCCCTTGACCGCCGCCGGCTCCTGCACGATGTTACGAGTGCCATCTCCGATCACGGCATCCACATCATTGCCTCGACGAGCCGCAGCGGACGCGACGGCATCGCCCTGTTCACTTTCTCTTTCGAGCTTGCGGATTCCAGCCATCTGGAGCACGTGGTCCAAACGGTGCGCGGGATACCGTCGGTATTTGACGTTTATCGGGTCGTACCCTCAGCCGCCTCGATCTGATCCCGAGTGGCCCAGTGGCGGCGGAAGCCCTTTCGGGTTTCCAGTCTCACCCTCAGCGCTCTGCTCATCTCGGCAAGCCTGGTCGCGTGCACTCATCAGCCACCTCTGCCACGCGCCGCTAAAACCATCGACTCGTTCATCACCGCCTTCAACGGCGGGGATGCCGGAGGGATGGTCGCGACCTTCGCCCACGAGGCAGGGCGTCGATGGAAGACCCCGCACCTTAAGCAGGTGATGCACCGAACCTTCAACCGGGGCGACATCACTCGTTACCGGATGAAGCGCACGGGGGCGGTTCCGCAGCCAGCGGACGATCAGGTGCGCGCCGCGAAAACCACGGTCGTCCACGCGCCTTACGCGATCACCTACTGGTCGAAGGCGTCCACTCATCCGGTCACCCTTCACGGCGGGCTCGCCCTTCTCTTCCGAGGGGGGAGGTGGGGCCTGCAGTGGAGCACGGGCATCTTCTGGCCCGGCGTGAAGAGGGCTGTTGGGTTCCGCGTGCTCTATCGGTGGCCGCCGCGTGGGGCGATCCTCGACCGGCACGGACGCGTCCTTGCCACAGGATCGGGCATGGCTCGCCAGTATCCCTTTCACGCTTTAGCCGGTACCTCGGTCGGACACCTCGCTCCTCTTTCTGCGCGCACTCTCCCCGCTGCCGCCTTCGGGCACCGGCCCGGCGACCTCGTCGGCGCGTCGGGCCTCGAACAGGGCCTCGAGCAACAGCTTGCCGGGAGCCCTGCATCGAAGTTGCAGTTGGTGGCCAAGCACGGCCGCGTCATTGCAACGCTCGGTGCCAAGAAGAGCCATCCCGGCCATGATGTGAAAACCACGCTCGACACCAGCGTTCAGGCTGCAGCGGAGGCCGGCTACGGATCTGCAACGGGTGGCGCAGTGGTCATGGATCCGCGCACCGGGGACCTGCTCGCCGTCGTTTCCTCGTCCCCGTTCGACCCGAACAACTACCTGGGCGTTTCCGGCGTCCAGCCCTTCAATCGCGCGCTGTCGGGGCTCTACCCCCCAGGATCATCGATGAAGGTGGTCACTGCGTCCGCCGCCCTCGACAGCGGCAAGGTCACCTCGGCGTCGCGGCTGGCGGGTCCCAAGGAATTCCGCGGCGTCCGGAACTTCGAATCGGAGAGCTTCACATCGTTGAGCTTTGCCCAGGCTTTGGAATTCAGCGTCAACACTGCATTTGCGCAGGTGGCCCTGAAGTTAGGAGCCAAGAGGCTGCATCACTATGCGGACCTGTTCGGGTTCAATCAAACGCCATCCCTGCCTATCGGTGTGGCGCGATCGTCGTTCCCACTGGCCACGAACGAAACCGATCTGATGTGGGGGGCCGTGGGTCAGGCGCAGGATCTGGCGACACCTTTGGAGATGGCAACAGTGGCCGCCACCGTAGCGGATCACGGTAAGAGGATGGATCCCCGCATCACTCTGAAGACGCGGCCTAAAGGTAAGCAGGTGATCTCTAGAAGCACTGCCGCGACGATGACTCAGTTGATGGAGCTGGTGGTCCGGGGCGGCACCGGCACGGCGGCAAACATCCCAGGTGTGACCGTGGCCGGAAAGACCGGAACGGCTGAAGTCAACCTCAACGGCGTGATAAAGGACCATGCCTGGTTCGTATGCTTCGCGCCTGCTCAGGATCCGAAGGTCGCGGTGTCTGTGGTCGTTGAGTATGGGGGCATCGGAGGAAAAGTGGCGGCTCCTCTCGCGCGCCGGATTTTGGAACGGGTGCTCCCGGTCGTTCCGTGAGAGCCGTCGTGCAGAGGGTGTCCGAGGCAAAGGTGACAGTTGATGGACGCCTTGTCGGAGCGATCGGCGGCGGATTGGTCGCGCTTGTGGGTATCGCCGTGGGCGACGGGCCCACCCAAGCCGCCTGGCTGGGCAACAGAGTGGCCAATCTGCGCATCTTTCCTGCAGGCGACGCGGATATGGAAGTGTCTCTTCTCGACGTTGGAGGCTCGGCCCTGGTGATCTCCCAATTCACTCTCTATGGAGATGTGCGCAGGGGTCGCCGTCCCTCTTTCATCCGTGCGGAGCGGGGGCCCGAGGCCAAGCCCATCTTCGAAGCCGTCGCCCATGGCTTAGCCAATCTCGGGATAACCGTCGCGACCGGCGAGTTCGGATCGATGATGGAGTTGACGTTGACGAATGCAGGGCCCTGCACGATCCTGATCGACAGTGAGAAGGCGTTCTAAGGTTCGGCAGACCACTCTTCCCGCAACACGCCCATGCAGATGATGTCTCGGTGTGCGCCATCGTTCCAAACGTGCTGGCGCAACCTGCCTTCCTCGGTGAAACCGCATCGCTTGTAGGCGTTGAGGGCGCGGTCGTTGGTCTCAGTGACCGTTAACCACACGCGCTGAAGGTTGCGATGGCGGAATCCGTAGCCGACCACCGTACTTATTGCGTCCTGCCCGTAGCCCTGCCCCCAGTAGGACCGCTCCCCGATGACGATGCCGAGCTCTGAGGTGCGCGCAGTGGTGTCGGTGCGGAACAAGGCCACCATCCCGATGAGGTTCCCGTCCACCTCGATCGCGAAGTTCACGTCGTCGGGCGACTCCTTCTGACGACGCTCGTGGTCGGCTCTGACCCGCTCCACCGATTGAGGTGTGGGGGGATCTCCGCCCCCCAGGATCTCTACCTCGAGATCGTTCGCCCAGCGCGCCATCGCACCAAGATCCTCATCTTCGATCGCGCGCAGCAGAACCCTGTCACCCTTCAGCATCGGCGCCCCAGTACCTGCGGTTCCCTCAATCCTTCAGTGCTCGCTGTACGGCGTCCTCGATAGCGCCGGGGGTGAGGCCATACTGGACCAGCACTTCGTCGGCCTTGCCCGAGGTCGCGTAAGTGTCGCCGATGTTGACGTAGGCCATCCTCGTGGGTTTCTTCTCGCTTACCACCGCTGCCACCGTGGCACCAAGGCCCCCGTACGCGAGATGTTCTTCGGCGACAACGATGGCGCGTGTCTCGTTGGCGGCCCTCTCGATGGCCTCGGTGTCTATCGGCTTGACGGTATGCATGTCCAAAACCCTGGCGACGATCCCTTCCTGGGCGAGCCCTTCGGCAGCGTCGAGAGCCATCGCGACCATGATGCCGTTGGCGATGATCGTCACGTCGTCCCCATCTCGGATGCAATTGGCCTGCCCGATGTGGAAGGGATCGCCGTCGGAGTAGATGAGGGGCACCTTGGGCCGTCCGCATCGGACATAGGTGGGCCCGTCGCGCTCGATCATGGCTTTGGTTGCGGCGGCGGTGCTGGGGGCGTCTGCGGGCACGATCACCGTGAACCCGGGCAGCGAGCATGCCAGCGCGAGGTCCTCGATCGCCATCTGCGAGGGCCCGTCTTCCCCTATCGAGATGCCCGCGTGCGTGCCCACGAGCTTCACGTTCTGATTCGGAAAGGCGACCGACATGCGTATCTGATCGAATGCATTCGCCAGGAGGAACACCGAGAACGATGACGCTACGGGGATCTTGCCCGCGCCGGCAAGGCCCGCAGCGATACCGACCATGTTCGATTCGGCTATCCCGACATTGAAGAACCGGTTCGGGTATTTCTCCTTGAAGTGGATGGTGAAGGTCGAGTTGTTGACGTCGCCGTCGATGACCACGATCCGTTCGTCGCCGCCCATCTCGGCCAGAGCCTCTCCGAAGGCTTCGCGGGTGGGGGCGCCTTCCTCCAGATCGATGCGGGTGAGTCCAAAGCTCATGATGGCGCTCCTATCTCCTCCAGGGCCTTGGCTTCGTCTGCAGGTGGGATCGGTTTGCCGTGCCACTTCCAGGGCTCTGCCTCTAGCAGAGACACGCCCTTGCCCTTGATCGTGTGGGCGAGGATCGCCTGCGGCTTGCCCCGAACGCCTCTGGCCCACTCGAAGGCGCCGGCAACTTCCTGGAGTGAATGGCCGTCGATCGCCCTTACTTCCCATCCAAAGGCTCGGACCTTTTCTTCGAGGGGATCGAGAGACTCGACGTGATCGACGGAGTCCGTCTGTTGGTAACTGTTGCGGTCGAGGATCCACGTCAGGTTGTCCACGCCGCGGTTGCCCGCGAACATCAAGGCTTCCCAGATCTGGCCTTCTTCGGTCTCGCCATCGCCGGTCATCACGTACACCCTGAATCCCAGCCCATCGATCCGGGCGGCCAGAGCGTGTCCGATCCCGATCGAAAGCCCCTGACCCAGGGAGCCAGTGGATGCCTCGACGCCTGCCAGACGATTCATGTTGGGATGGCCCTCGAGAGGCGAGCCCAACTGCCGGAGCGTCATCAGTTCTTCGACGGGGAAGTAGCCAGCCTCGGCCAGCACCGCATAGAGACCGGGCGAGCCATGTCCTTTGGAGAGGATGAAGCGGTCGCGCTCCCGGTTGTGCGGGTCCTGCGGGTCGTACCGCAGCACGCCGCCGAAGTACAGGACGGTGACGAGCTCCACCATCGAAAGTGACGTGGAGGGATGTCCGGAGCCCGCTTTCGTGGTTGCCGTGACTATGTCTCGCCGCAACCTGCGTGTGATGGTTTCCAGCTCCGCGGGATCTTCCGTGCGCGCCTCTAGCACTGCGGCCTCCTCAAACGACTTCCGGATAAACCCATCCAATCACAAGACAACTTCTAACCCTCCAGCTCCTTGGCAACCAGCGTCAGGTCGCGGGTGAACTCTGTCAGCTGGGCGTCGCGCTCATCATCCGGGGCCCGAAGTATGGATGAGGGATGCACCGTAGCGGTCACGAGCCGGCCCCCGGGGGCCGGCCATTCGACGAACTGACCGCGTTGTTTGCTAACGCGGAAGCTCCGGCCGAGGAGGGCTTGAGCTGCGGTCGCTCCCAATGCGACCACTACCTGGGGATCAACCCTGTCGATCTCGGCTTCCAGCCAGGGCTTGCATGCGGTGATCTCGGCTGCATTGGGCTTCTTGTGGATGCGCCGCTTCCCGCGCGGCTCCCACTTGAAATGTTTCACGACATTGGTCACGTACACGGTCGTTCTGTCGATCCCGGCCTCCTCCAGTGCCCCGTCCAGGAGGCGCCCGGCAGGCCCCACGAAGGGGCGCCCGGCGAGGTCTTCCTTGTCGCCCGGCTGCTCGCCGACGAACAGGATCTGGGCCCGGGGTGCGCCCTCGCCGAAGACGGTCTGGGTGCCGGTCTTGTAGAGGCCGCAAGCAGTGCAGCCGGCGGCGATCTCTCGCAACTGGGACAGGTCTGCGGTCGCGGGGATCATCTCCGCGACGGTCTCGCTCATCCGTGGACGATAACGGCCGGGGCCACCGTCTGCCGCTGGCGTGCAGCCCATAACATGTGGTGCATGTCAGATAGTTCAAGGATGTTCGCCGCGCCTAAGGGCACCAAGGATGTGCTGCCTCCAGAAGCCTGGCGATGGCAATGGCTGACCCGTCTCGCGATGGATACGTTCGCTCTGGCCGGGTTCGCACCCGTGGTCACGCCCGATTTCGAGCACACCGAGCTATTCGAACGCAGCGTCGGCAGCGAGAGCGAAGTCGTGACGAAACAGATGTACACCTTTGCCGACCGGGGCGGGCGGTCGCTGACGTTGCGCCCGGAAGGTACGGCGCCGGTCATGCGGGCCATCCTCGAGCGAGGCCTCGAGCGAGGGGCCCTCCCTGTAAAACTCGCTTATTGCCAGGCGATGTTCCGGTACGAGCGTCCCCAGAAGGGCCGCACCCGGCAGCACCTGCAGCTGGGAGCCGAGGGGATCGGATCGGAGAACCCGCTGCTGGACGCGGAGATCATCGAGCTGAGCACCCGCTTCCTGACGACCGCAGGGCTTAAGCCGGTCCTGCTCCTCAACTCGATCGGGCACGAAGACCCCTCCTGCCGGCAGGGTTACATCAAGGTGCTGTCCGGCTTCCTCCACGAGCATTCCGCCGAGCTCGCGTCCGCCGACCGGGCCCGCATCGACACCAATCCGCTGCGCACGTTCGACTCCAAAGAGGAGCGAACCCTCGCGGTGATGAGAGACGCACCGCTGCTCTCCGACCACATCTGTGCGGCGTGCCGTGAGCACTTCGACGCAGTGCGCGGAGCTCTCGAGGATCTGGAAGTGAGCTTCGAGATCGAACCGCGCCTGGTGAGGGGCCTCGACTACTACAGCCGGACAACGTTCGAGTATCAAGTGACCGGGCTCGGCGCACAGAGCGCGGTGGGGGGCGGCGGTCGCTACGACGGGCTTTCGGAGGCCCTGGGGGGGCCGCGCCTTCCCGGCATCGGCTTCGGCCTCGGGGTGGAACGGATCCTGCTGGCGCTGGAGAGCGTGGGTACATTCGCCGACGAGCCTGCGAGCGCGGTCCACGTTTATGTCGTGGCGTTGGGCGAGCGCGCTCAGCGGGCCGCCCTCAAGCTCACCACCGATCTTCGCCGGCGTGGGATCGGCGCAGACTTCGACGTGATGGGCCGCAGCATGAAGGGGCAGATGAAGGATGCGTCGCGGAGCGGAGCCCGGTGGGCCGTGATCCTCGGTGAGCAAGAGATGGCGACCGGAACCGCAACAGTGAAGGATCTCGAGAGCTCTGAGCAGACCGCTCTTCCTCTGGATGAAGTTCCCGGCGCGGTCCAGGCGTGATCAGAACCCATCTCTGCGGCGAACTTCGATCCGAGAACGCCGGCTCCTGGGTTTCGCTGTGTGGATGGGTACACACGCGGCGCGATCACGGCGGGGTCACGTTTGTGGATCTGAGAGACACCACCGGCCTCGTGCAGATCGTTTTCAACCCCGAGATCTCGCCGGAGGCGCACGATGTGGCGCAATCGTTGCGGGGCGAGTACTGCGTCAATGTAGAGGGCTTGGTGCGTCCGCGCCCCGATGGAACGATCAACGACAAGCTTCCTACCGGTGGGATCGAGGTTGCCGCCGAGGCAGTGCGCATCTTCTCTGCATCCGAGGCGCTTCCCTTCCAGATCGACGACGTCCATGTCGTGGACGAGCAGCTGCGGCTGCAATTCCGCTATTTGGATCTCAGGCGGGAGCACATGCAGGACAATCTCAAGCTGCGTCACAAGATAGTCACGGCCATCCGCCGGTTCTTCGATGGCGAAGGGTTCCTTGAGATAGAAACGCCGGCCCTGACGCGTTCGACTCCGGAGGGAGCGCGCGATTACCTAGTGCCGTCGCGGCTCTATCCCGGAAGCTTCTACGCGTTGCCGCAGTCTCCTCAATTGTTCAAGCAGCTGTTCATGGTTGCCGGTTTGGATCGCTACTACCAGATCGTGAAGTGCTTCCGCGACGAGGACCTGCGGGCGGATCGCCAGAATGAATTCACGCAGCTGGATGTGGAGATGTCCTTCGTCGACGTGGAGGATGTGCTCGAGATCACCGAGAGGATGTTCCGATCGGTGTGGCTCGAAGCGATGGGGGTTGAGCTTGGCCCCTTTCCCCGGATGGGTTACGAGGAATCGATGGAGCGATTCGGAGTCGACAAACCCGACGTCCGGTTCGGGATGGAGCTTGTCGATCTAGGCGACGTCTTCGCAGAGACCGAGGTCCGCGTCTTTCGCAGTGTGGTGGACGCGGGAGGCGCGATAAAAGCCATCGTGCTGCCCGACAAGGCAGACCTCGCACGCAGAGATCTTGATGCCCTTGTGGCCGATGCCAAAGCGCTGGGGGCCGGCGGCCTGGTGTGGGCGGCGGTCACGTCCGAGGGCCTGAAGTCGCCGCTCGACAGGTTCTTCTCGGATGATGAACGCGAGTCCCTCGTCAAGGTCACCGACGCTGGCGTGGGAGATCTCATCTTGATAGTTGCCGACCAGCGGCGTGGCATCGTGCTGAAGGTGCTGGGCGCACTCCGGAACCGCCTTGCCGATCGATTCGAGCTGGTACCGAAGCTGGATCGTTCTGACCCGCGCGCCTGGAGGTTCGTTTGGATCCTGGACTTTCCTTGGTTCGAATGGAGCGAGGAGGAGGGGCGGTGGGACGCGATCCATCACCCCTTCACTGGGATCGTCGAGGACACTCTCCAGTATCTGGAGTCCGAGCCGAGGAAGGTCATCTCCAAGTCCTATGACATCACCTTGAACGGGTGGGAGCTCGCCAGCGGCAGCATAAGGATCCACGACAGGGCGATGCAGGAACGGGTGTTGGCGGCATTGAACATCTCGGCGGCAGAGGCGCAGGAGCGGTTCGGCTTCCTCCTCGATGCCTTCCGCTATGGGCCCCCCCCTCATGGAGGCATCGCTCCGGGGATCGACCGGATCGTGGCACTCGCAGCCGGTGAGCTCAATATCCGTGAGGTGATCGCGTTCCCCAAGACACAGAGTGCGTTTGACCCCCTAACCGGAGCACCAGCACCAGTAGACGAGCACCAGCTTGAGATCTTGCACCTGCGAACGACCCTTCCGAAAAAAGTGATCTAGCGGTCGCAGAACCACCGCAGGCGTGGCTAAGCTCGCAAAAAATCTGTCCTACGCTGGCGTGCTCGTGGACCTTTTCGACAACGCGCTGGAAGAGCGGTTCGCCGACTACGCTCCTCTCGCCGCCCGGATGCGGCCGCGGAACCTGGATGAGATGGTCGGTCAGCGGCGTCTGCTCGGTCCGGGAAGGGCGCTGCGTGCGCTCGTCGAATCGGGCGAGATGTCCTCGATCATCCTGTGGGGCCCCGCGGGGGCCGGCAAGACCACCATCGCGGGAATCATCGCAACGGCGACGGACGCGGAATTCGTTGCGATGTCTGCGGTCACCGCAGGCGTGGCCGACGTTCGCAAGGCGATCGCCGATGCGAAGGAGAGACTGGCCCAGCAAGGGAGACGCACGGTCCTCTTCCTGGACGAGATACATCGCTTCAATAAGGCGCAGCAGGATGCTCTCTTGCCTGCGGTCGAGAACGGCTGGGTGATCCTGGTTGGCGCCACGACCGAGAATCCATCCTTCGAGGTGAACTCCCCGCTCATGTCGCGGAGCCTCTTGTTCCGCCTCGAAGCCCTCGATGGCGCCGATCTCAAGCTGCTTTTGGATCGCGCCCTCCACGACGAGGAGCGGGGGCTCGGCAGGATGCAGGTAACCGCAGAAGATGACGCTCTCGACCACATCGCCGAAGGTGCAGGGGGCGACGCGCGGGCAGGCCTGAACGTCCTGGAGGCTGCGGCCCTCATAGCGAGCTCGGGATCTGGGGTCGTAGATCTCGAAGCCGCAGGCGAGGCCCTCCAGCGGCGGCCGCTTCCCTACGACAAGGCGGGCGACTGGCATTACGACGTGATCAGTGGATTTATCAAATCGATGCGCGGGTCCGATCCCGATGCTGCGGTCTACTGGCTTGCTCGGATGCTGGACGCCGGCGAGGAACCCCGATTCATCGCCCGGCGCATGGTGATCTTCGCGTCCGAGGACGTTGGCAACGCCGATCCAGTCGCCCTGCAGGTGGCGGTTGCAGCGCATCATGCGCTCGAATTCGTCGGCCTTCCGGAAGCCAAGCTGAACCTGGCGCAGGCCGCCACCTACCTGGCGATAGCACCCAAGTCCAACGCCAGCGCGGTGGCGCTCTGGCGGGCGGAGGAAGACGTCTCCAGCGCCGGTCCCCTGCCCGTCCCCGCCCACCTCCGGGATTCCCACTCGCCCGCGTCTCGCTCCATCGGGGCCGGAAAGGGCTACAAGTACGCGCACGAGTTTGGCGGTTGGGCCGAGCAGCAGCACCTCCCGGACGAACTCGCCGAACGGCGTTACTACGAGCCGATCACCGGCCGGGAGACCGAGCTGGAGGCGGAGCTCGAGGCGAAGAAGAAAGACACTGCGCCGCGGTAAGGTGCCGGGATGATAAAGGCCTTGTTCGGCATCGTCCTCGGAGCCTTCCTGGCTTTCGCCGTGGACGAATGGTTGGAAAAGATGTGGGCGCGCTACCGGCCGCAAGCAGTCACCGGCACCTTGCTCGACAAAGTCAATCGCCGCCTGGAGGAGAATCGCGAGCCGGTCATGCGTACGGGGTCGACCCGGCGTCCGGCCGATGCGCGCGAACCGAGCCTGTAGAGCGCTGACGGTAGCCTGCTAGGTCGTGGATTCGAACACGATCAGGCAGCGGTTCTTTTCGTTCTTCGCAGAGCGCGGGCATGCGCGCGTCCCCTCCGCTTCCCTGATCCCGAACGACAGATCCTTGCTACTCACGAACGCGGGGATGGTCCCCTTCAAGCCCTACTTCCTGGGGGAGCAGACCCCGCCTTTCGATCGGATGATGAGCGTGCAAAAGGTCTTTCGGGCTGTGGACATCGACGAGGTGGGCAAAGACACCACTCATCTCACCTTTTTCGAGATGCTTGGCAACTTCTCCTTCGGTGACTACTTCAAAGAGGAGGCCTGTCCGTGGGCATGGCAACTCATCACCGAAGCTTTCGAGGTCGACGCGGACCGGCTTTGGGTCAGCGTTTACAAGGACGACGACGAGGCCGAACAGATATGGATCGATGCTGTGGGAGTGCCCCCGGAGCGAGTCGTGCGCCGGGACGAAGACAATTTCTGGTCGATGGGAGTGGCCGGCCCATGCGGGCCGGACTCGGAGATCTTTTTCGACCGGGGGGAGAGATTCGGCCCACCCGCCGCCGATGGCCCCGTTACGAATGACGAACGCTATATCGAGATCTGGAACCTCGTTTTCATGCAGAACGAATGTAACGAGCAGATAGAGCCGGTAAGGCCCCTTCCAAAGAAGAACATCGATACCGGAACTGGCGTAGAGCGGCTGGCAGTCGCACTCCAGGGTGTTGCTTCGATCTTCGAGACGGACACGATCTTTGGGATAGTTCGCAGGGCAGCGGAGGTGACCGGCCGGGAATATGGGTCAAGCGCGCGTGTCGATTCGTCGTTGCGGATCCTTGCAGACCACGGACGGGCCGTGACTTTCCTGATAGACGATGGTGTCCTGCCGTCGAACCAGGAACGTGGATACGTGCTCCGACGCGTTCTGCGCCGGGCCGTTCGTCAGGCGCGGCTTCTTGGCTACGACAAACCGATACTTCCCGTCCTCGTCGATGCGACTTTGGAACTCATGGGCGAGGCCTATCCCGAAACCGCGGCGCGGCGGGATTTCATCGTCGAGGTCGCGAGCCGCGAGGAAGAGCGCTTCGATGCCACTTTGCGCCAGGGTCTGTCCTTGTTGGAAGGGGAGATAGCGCACCTTCGGAGCTCTCGCTCGGACACGCTCGGTGGAGAGGTCGCGTTCAAGCTCCATGACACCTTTGGCTTCCCGATCGATCTCACACGAGAGATCGCATCGGAAGCCGGTATCGAAGTGGACGCGGCCTCCTTTGCGACTCTTATGTCCCACCAGAGGGACAGGGCGCGCGCCGCTCGCCACACCGGCGCGCCGGGCGAGGTCGCCGAGGTCGCCGGCTCCGTGCTGGAAGCGAGCGGGCCCACCGATTTCGCCGGCTACGAGCACCTAGAGGGGACCGCCAGGATCCTCGCGATCACCGACGGGACCGCTGCTGTGGCGGTTGCGGAAGAGGGGTCGGAGGTCGATCTCATCCTCGACAGGACCGTCTTCTACGCCGAGGGCGGCGGCCAGGTTGGGGATCGAGGGGTGATCCGTTCCGCCGGAGGGCGTGCCGAAGTGGCCGATACCCGCCGTCTGCTTCCGGGGCTGACGGGGCACCGGGTGAGGGTGGCCTCGGGCGAGCTCGCTGTCGGCGACGAGGTGGCTCTGTCGGTCGACCCTCGATGGCGTACCGGTTCCGAACGCGCTCATACCGCTACGCACATCCTTCACTGGGTGCTACGCGACCGACTGGGGGAGCACGCCACCCAAGCAGGCTCTCTCGTGGAACCGGGACGTCTCCGCTTCGATTTCCACCACTTCGAGCCGCTGGGGGCGGCGCGTGCCACCGAGATGAGCGCCGAGATCCAGGAGCGAGTCTTCACCGATGACAGCGTGAGGGCGTATGAAACGAGCTATGACTTCGCGCGCTCGATCGGCGCGATGGCTATCTTCGGGGAGAAGTACGGCGATTTCGTCCGCGTCGTGGAGGTGGGGGAGTACTCCAAGGAGCTGTGCGGGGGCACGCACGTGCCTCACACCAGTCAGATCGGGGTTGTCGTCCTCACGAGCGAAGGATCGATCGGAGCCAACATTCGCCGCGTCGGGGCCCTTGTCGGGCGCGACGGGTTGCGCTTCCTCGAAAGCCGGGCAGCAGTGCTTCAGCGTGCCGCGGACGCGCTCAAGGCAGCGCCAGATGAGGTCGCCGAACGGATAGAGAAGTTGCTGGCGACGCAGAAGGAGCTGGAGCAAAAGATCGCGGCGGTCGAGCGAAAGACAGCAGAAGCCGACGCTGCCATGCTCGCGAAGACAGCGGTCGAGGTCGATGGGACGCGGCTCGTGGCCGCTCGCCGTGACGAAGGAGTCGATCAGCTGCGGGCTCTCGCACTGATGTTGAAGGGCAGGCTGGGCTCCGCGGTGATCGTTCTCGGTACCGCGGGAGAGGGCCGAGCCAACCTCGTGGGGGCGGTGACAAGCGACTTGATAGCACGCGGGCTGTCGGCGCGTGACGTACTGGCCCCCGCGGCAGCTCTGCTCGGAGGTGGTGCGGGAGGGAAACCCGACCTGTCGATCTCCGGCGGACCCTCCGCGGACCACCTTGGTGCGGCGTTGGAGGCAGCTGCAGATGAGGCTCGCCGGTTGCTGGGAGCGCTGCCGACCGGATGATCCTTGGCGTCGACCCCGGAGAGCGCCGGGTAGGGATCGCCGCTGCTGATCTGGAAACGCGCATGGCGTATCCCCTGGAGGTAGTGGACCGACGCAAGAGCGACCCCCTCCTCAGGATCGCTCAGCTTGCGACGGAGCTCGAGGTCGAGCGGATAGTCGTGGGGCGCCCAACCAGTCTCTCCGGAATGAAGGGGCCCGCGGTCACCGCGCAGCAAGTCTTCGTGGAAGGGCTGCGCGAGGCAACGACGGTTGAAGTCACCGAATGGGACGAGCGCCTGACCACCGTGCTGGCCGAGCGGGCGATGCGCGCGGCGGGGGCCTCGGCATCGATCCGCAAAGAGAACCGGGATGCGGTCGCGGCGCAGATCATGTTGCAGGGATACGTAGACGCCACGTGTCACTGACGCGCCGGGGCAAGGTTGTGACAGCAGCTGGCGTGGTGATCGCCCTGTTCGTAGGTGCCACCGTCGGCCTGTTTCTGTACCTGCGCTCGCTGGGCGTGATCGGATCGAGTGATCCTGGCAAGGCGGTGTCGGTGGTGGTACGGCGAGGCTCAAGTGCGTCCGATGTTGCCAAGCTCCTCGCGGCAAGGAATGTCAT